>DATLVZ010000088.1:0-98837 GCA_035576885.1 Candidatus Acidiferrum sp.
AACCGGACGCGCCACCGCTGCCGGGGAGGGGGACGCGTCCCCCTCCCCGGCAGCCCCGCATCACGAACAGAACGACCAGAAACTGTCAGGCATCCGCCCGGTCTAAAATGTCAACCATCCGCCAATCCGCACATGTTAACCAGCAACTCTATGATTCCGATTCAGTGCGGAGCGGCCTTGGATGTGGGAGCAGCATCCACGCCAAAGTCCCATACGTACAAGTTCAATCCATCCTGCAAGATTTCTGCGAGCGCATACTCACCGGGAGGCAGCGGAGCGCTCAGCGTAAATCGGTATATGTCCGGCGCCACTTCCCAGCGCTGGATCGCAATTTCCACTCGGTCCTGCGACAGCTCCTGCCCAAAGAGGCTCCGGATGGACTCCAGCATCCTCTTGTTTCCCTTGACCTTTGCTCGCACAAGGGCGACATCCGGTCCATCCACGCCCTGGCGGCTGCTTCTGAGCACTGCCGAATCTTGGTCCGGGTCCGGTGCCGGCTCGCGCAGATAGAACTCCGGCACCGCATTCGTGAGCCGCACGGCGGCCCGTGCTCCCGGAATTTCAATATTGCGTTTGCTCGGGACGATGGGAATAGGCGAAAGGATCTGTTTGAGGACTGTTCTCTTGTCAGTTTTCGCTTGCGAGCCGGCCTGCTCAAGCCGTTTCACGGACTTGCCCTCAATCGCAAACATCCCCTCTCCGTCAGGCAAGAACACACCAGGGCCGACCATCAAGCTAGCATCCACGTCCACGGGCGCTTCCGCCTTCGACGCGGCCTCTTGAATCCGCGCTTTTTCCAGCAGCGCCGAGGTCGTTTTCTCGTCGGCTGCCTCCGCTTTTCTCGTGGCGTCCCAATCCACCATCGACGAAGGAATCTCTTCCCACGCGTCTCTTTCCACGCTGAAGTAGCGCACTCGCTCGCCGCTCTTCTCGTAGTTGCGGACAAGCTGGAAGCTTCCGTCCTTGAGGACCAGTCTCTTGCCGCGAGGCAGCCCTGTAAGTTCTTCCCCGATATCCGGCTGTTTGGCTGCGGGTTTCGGGGCATTCTGCGCTTCTTGCCGCGTCGGGGATTGGTCTGCGGGAGCACTCTGCCAGGTATCTCCTCCCCGGCACAACAAGCACGCCTGAAGGATCAATATGGTGGTAGAAGTCAGATTCATGGCCGTTTCTAGGCTATCAGATGCCGACCTGCTGGGGCGGTTTGCCCTCTGGCGAGGATACCCCGGTACCTACTGCCTCGCAACTGTCCCAAGAAAGCGAAAGGCTCCTTCCGGTGTACCGGAAAGAGCCATTTTTGACTGTAAGCGAGTTTGCGTGCTTAGTGCGTACAGCGCGGAAACAGCGTCACCAGCACCATCAAATCGGATAGCGTGAACAGCCATTGGTCCGCCTGCTTGCCCGCCGCTTCCGCGGCCCGCGCGATGAAGCCCAGATGGCGGCTTTTTGCGAAATTGCGGATGTGATCGACGCAAATGCCGGTCAAGCTAGCAATTTCCGTGTCGGTAAAAATCTTTTGGCTCGATTTGACGGTAACCATGGCCTTGTTCCTTGTACTCTTTTGCACACTGTCCTGCCAACAACCGCTTTCAATTTCTTTGATGCTATTTGCAGCGTACTCGATGCACCTTTTGTAGAGCAATAGTAGTTCCGTTCTCACAAGCTATAACGAAAAGGCTAGTACTTTTGTTCCAAGCTCCTGTGTAAAAAGACGTTACTCTTTTTCCTCGAAATCAGAAGGCCGTGGTACGAAGGGAAATAAAGAGGAAATATGAGGGCAAAAATGTCTTACTTTTGCAAACTCTCTATGGCTTTCGGTAGACTCGCTCCAATTTCTCGCATCTGTTTTGTGTGGCGAACTTCGTGAGCTGTCAGGAACTGGATCCATTGATAGGTATTCAAAGTCCCGAGCGCAGGATGCGCCCAGCGGTATTCACTGAGGTCGCGGCCTTTCGTTTCTTCCAAGAAAGCCAGGGAGCGGCCCCTCACCTCCCGCAGCTCTGCGAGCATTACTTCCTTATCTCCAAGCAAGTTGGTGTCTATAGGTACCGGCGATTTGCGGCGAATCAAGCGAGATTCCACGAGTGCCATCGGCATGTGAATCCGTTTTAATAAGGAAACGTGCCTAGGTGGCTTCTGTGCCACGCGGTCCGCTTTCCCGATGACTGCGCGTTCCACCATCATCAAATGAGCGACCAATTCCGCCGCGGACCATCTCCCCTCGCCGGGCCTCGTCCTCCACTCTTGAATCGGGACAACATCAGCGGCTCTCAAGAGCCCTGCCTGTGTTTTGGCCATGCTGGCAATGAGGGAATCGAGTTTCGGGGGCACTGCGACCTCCATGTCCGCCAGCTAGGGGCAGGACGGACGAGCATATTTACCCGGGAAGTTAAATATACACATGCAGGCCTATTAAACTACGGCGCCGCCAGCTTGTTCGAAAGCGTGAGCCAACTGCAGAACGCTGGCCTCGCCGAAGGCAGGGCCGAAAATCTGCAACCCCACCGGCAACTTTCCGCAGATTTTTCCGCAGGGAACAGAGATGCCGGGTACGCCTGCGAGCGATCCTGTAACCGTATATATATCAGCCAGATACATCTGGAGTGGGTCGTTCGTACGCTCTCCCAATTTGAAAGCGGGGACCGGGGAGGTGGGCGTAACAATCGCATCCACCTTCGTAAATGCATCTCGAAAATCCTGTGCAATCAGGGCGCGTACTTTCTGTCCCTTGAGGTAGTACGCATCATAATAGCCGGCCGACAAAACATAAGTTCCTAGCACGATGCGCCGCTTAACCTCGGCGCCAAATCCCGCGCCACGGGTCTTACGGTACATCGCGAGCAGCGAATCGTCTTCCACCCGCAGGCCATATCTGACTCCGTCATATCGAGCCAGGTTGGAGCTGGCTTCGGCCGTTGCGATAATGTAATAGGTCGCTATCGCATAGTCCGTATGAGCCATGTGAATCTCGTGGAGCTGGCACCCGAGCTTTTTGAATACCTCAATTCCGGCCACAATCTTTTTTCGAACCTCGTCGTCCATCCCCTGGCCGAAGTATTCCTTTGGGACGCCGATACGCATCCCTTTGACGGGATTTTCCATCACCGCCCGATAATCCGGAACGGGTGCGGTCGTCGAGGTAGAATCGTTCGCGTCACGCCCTGCAATGACTTTCAAGATGGCAGCTACATCCCGGATATTGGTTGCAAAAGGGCCGATACGGTCCAGGGAAGATGCAAATGCGATTAGCCCGTAGCGCGACACACGTCCGTAGCTCCCCATCATCGCGGGAACTCCGCAGAACGAGCCTGGCTGCCTGATTGAACCGCCCGTATCCGTTCCAAGCGCTGCGACAGCCAGCCCCGCGGCGACTGCGGCTGCCGAGCCTCCGCTGGAACCTCCCGGAACGCGGTCGAGCGCTTCCGGGTTTCGCACCGGTCCATACGCTGAATTTTCGTTAGAGCTGCCCATGGCAAACTCGTCGCAATTGGTCTTGCCGAGGATGACTGCGCCAGCAGCTTCCAACCGCTCCACAGCGGTTGCGTCGTAGGGAGGGACGTAATGTTCAAGGATCTTCGAACCGCACGTAGTCCGCACCCCACGGGTGCTGATCACGTCCTTGATAGCCACAGGTACGCCGGCCAGAGCAGGAAGCGGTTTCCCGGAGGCGACAAGAGCGTCGATGCGCTGCGCCTGCGCATAGGCGCGATCCTCGGAGAGCGTCAGGTAGGCATTCAGCTCTGCGTTGCGCTCGCGAATCCGGGCATAGAAATCGGCAGCCAACTCTCGCGCCGAAACCTTCTTGGCCGCCAGGGCTTCCTTGACTCCGTCAATCGTCCATTTCGCTGTCACATCAAGTCCCAGGGGATAAGGATTCTTGCCAGTCCACTACTTTGTGTTTCCTCAGCCTGAAGCCAATACATACAGACAGGGAGGTCTGTCCCAGCACTCATCGCTCAATCACTTTCGGAACCCGGAAGTACGGTGGCTCCGGATCCGGGGCTTGCCTCAGAATATCTCCGGCTACGATACACGGAACCACGAGGTCCTCTCGGAGAGTCGCGTCCGCGGTCTGGTCGTCGGCCAAAACCTGCGCCATTGGCTCGACGCCTGAGGTATCCAGTTGGTTCAACTTACCGATGTATTCCAGTATTTCGTCGAGCTGCGAGCGGTACATCTGCAGTTCGGTCTCGCTCAAGTCCAGATAGGCAAGTTCCGCAACGCGTTGCACATCTTCCCGGCTGATTTTCATGGAGCCTTTCAGCGCCCCGCGGGAGCCACGGCTTCCGCTGTCTTGCGGGGATATTTTTTCGCGATGTAATTGTCGACGAGCGCCTGGAAGGCGGCCGCCAGCTCGTCATACGTTCCTTCGAGGGTCACATCTTTCTTTCCATCAATATAAATCGGGCAGCGCGGCGCTTCGCCGGTTCCAGGCAAGCTGATGCCAATATTTGCAGCCTTAGATTCGCCCGGCCCGTTCACGATGCAGCCCATCACCGCCAGGGTCATCGTTTCCACGCCCTCGTACTGCGTCTTCCAGATGGGCATGCTGTCTCGAATGTAGTTCTGGATGCGTTCCGCCAATTCCTGAAAAGTCGTGCTGGTTGTTCGCCCGCATCCCGGGCAGGCTGTCACGCTCGGCGAAAAGGAGCGTAGCCCGAGCGCTTGCAGCAGTTCGCAGGCCGCATACACTTCTTCGCGACGATCGCCGCCGGGCTTCGGCGTGAGAGAAATTCGAATGGTGTCGCCAATTCCTTCATAGAGCAAAACGCCCAGGGACGCCGCCGACCAGATCTGGCCCTTCATCCCCATTCCCGCTTCGGTCAAGCCTAGATGAAGAGGCTGCTCCGTCTTACTGGACAAATCGCGGTAGACGGTAATCAGATCGCGCGGCCGCGAAGTCTTGCACGAAATAATGATTTGGTCGTGCCGCAGCCCGCACTCCAGGGCCAACTCCGTGGACTGCAGCGCCGAAAGCACCATGCAATCATTTATGATCTCCTCGGATTCTTTCCCCAGATTCTTGTCCGTGTTCTCCTGCATCTTGTGCATGACGAGCTCTTGATTCAATGAGCCGCCGTTTACGCCGATCCTCACCGGCTTTCCGTTATCTCGGGCAATTCTGCAAATCGTGGAAAACTGCTCGTCGCGCCGCTGGCCCGCGCCGACATTGCCGGGATTGATGCGGTACTTGTCCAGCGCCTTCGCACAGTCCGGAAATTTCGTGAGCAGAACATGTCCGTTGTAATGAAAGTCGCCGATGATCGGCGCGCTGCAGCCAGCGTCCAGCAACCGCTTCTTGATCTCCGGCACGGCGGCCGCAGCTTCCGGCACATTCACAGTCCAGCGCACAAGCTCGGAACCGGCTTCCGCAAGCTCCACGGTTTGCTTGAACGTGGTCGCCACGTCGGCAGTATCCGTGTTCGTCATGGATTGCACGACAATTGGCGCGCCGCCACCGACCAGCACGTGTCCAACGCGCACGGCGTATGTCTTGCGTCGAGGACGGCCGGTAGCAGCCGCATCAGTTCCATTTATTTGCGTGAGCATCACTTACAATTCTAGCTTGATTTCGGCGTTCCGGAAACCATCATCCGCATCGAGTGGAACGAAATATAGTTAACAGTAGAATCTCTACGGCCCCCCGGAAACAAAGGAAGAAATTACGCTCGCAGGATTACAATCCTGAAGATCAAGAAGAACTCTCAAGTACAAGCTGCCCGTCGTTTACGCCGCGCCGCGCACGACGGGGGCCTTCAAATTTTCCGCATCGCCCGAGTCCACGCCTTGATGACGTAACATCGTGAACTTGTCGAAATTTATTTATCCAAAAAAATGTAGGCGGCACCCTTTTTTCTACAATTTCTCAGCGGCGATCTCCTGCAAATACTTTTTTCGGAAAGTAAGAAAATCTTTAGATTTATTTCAGAAAACTTCGCGGATTTCAGAGAAACCATTTCTTGAAAGCCGGCGTCTGACGAGTTTATGAACGACACCCCTTCTTAGCGGGGTGTGGGTTCCGGGGTGGTTGGGGTGGTACGGGGTTGGCGTGGGCAAATGCGGGTTTCTCACAATCAGTAATAATGCAGCGCGTCCTGGTAATGAGACTGCAGTAAGTACACTTGTGGCCCATTCTGCTTCCTTCCTTACCCGATGCCCTATTTGATTGGGGAAAGAGGTGTCTTCGTGAGAAAGGTTAGTCTTTGCTTCGCCATTTGCATGTTCTTGTTTGCGGTCGTATGCACTCTTCCGGCCGTTAGTTGGGCGCAAACAGCGACCACAGGAACCGTTATCGGAACGGTTTCAGATCCGAGCGGTGCCGCAGTTGCCGACGCTGCAGTGGTTCTGCGCAATCGAGCTACAAATAACCAGGCAACTCAGACCACGAACGGAGCCGGACAATATACGTTCGTCAACGTCGCTCCCGGAGAGTACGAAGTCACGGTTAAGAAGGAGGGTTTCCGATCGTCTACCGTCACTTCCTTGAACGTAGACGTAACGAAAAGCTACACCGTGGACGTTAGGCTCGATCTCGGGCAGGTGACCGAGTCCGTCACGGTTTTGACGGAGGCCAGGGTAGAGCTGCAGACCACGGATGCGCAGGTCGGCGATGTGATTGGCGGAACCACTCTTTCGCGGTTGCCAACGCTGACGCGTGACGCCTCTGAACTGCTAACACTCCAGCCGGGAACCACCCCGTATGACACGCCGGCCAACGGTGGCTTTGGAAATAACGGCGGCACGGTGGCAGGCGCACGCAGCGACCAAAACTCGATCACGTTGGATGGAATCGACATAACGGACAACACCGTGGGTGGGGGCGCAACGGCCCAGAACTTTATACCTACGGGAGTAGAAAGCCTGGAAGAGTTCCGAGTGGGCGTTTCGAATTCCAACATCGATTTCAGCCGATCCTCCGGCGGCAACATTACGCTAGTGAGCAAAAGCGGCGGGAATACGATACATGGAGACGGCTACTGGTTCCATCAGAGCGATGGCTACAATGCGAATTCCTGGGATTTGAACCATACTCCTGACGGAAATGGGAATGCTTTCACGAGAAAAAGCGCGTTCAAGGACAACCGCGAAGGCGTGAGCGTCGGCGGACCGATCATCAAGGACAAGACATTTTTCTTCAGCAATTATGAAGTCAGGAGATTTCCCTCCCAGGAACAGGTAAGCCACATCGTTCCCACGGACAACTTGCGGAATGGAATCCTGTCGTTCAAGGATGCCAGTGGAGTGGTGAGGCAATACAACCTAGCTACTTCGACCGCTTGTGGTCCGAACGGAAATCTCCTCTGCGATCCACGGGGCGTCGGCATCAGCCCGACGATCCAGACGTTATATAAGCTGAACCCCGCCGGTAACAACTCCAGTCTTCCCGGGGTCGACGGAAATAACACGACGGGTTTTGTTGCCAATGCCGCGGCACCAATCAAAGACGATTACGTGACCTTCCGGCTGGATCATAATTTTACGGATAAGATGCATTTCTTCGGCCGCTACATCTACTCGCGAGCCCTGGCGCTCAGCAATAACAATCCGCAGATTGACACGCTCGGAGGGAAAACCGCAGTCACCAGCGGAAACGACGTACGCGGCGACGGCGCTATTGGCGCGCTCGACTATGCCTTCAATTCATTCACCAGCAACAACATTCGCTTCGGATGGATACGCAGCCGCGTTTTCCTCCCTGGCGTGTCCCCCAGCGCTTCCGCGGCCACCCTGGCGCTTGCGGGAACGAATACCTCAGCTGGGTTCGTCGCCCTCGCTCCGGGCTTGGCCGCTACGGGACTCATTGACGTACCCATTGACGTTGATACTCAGCGTGCCCGCACGCAGGGCAATTTCCAGCGGAACAAGCAACTGGTGGATAATTTCACCCACATCAAAGGAAGCCACACCATAACCGCCGGGGGTGACGTTCGGTGGTTGCCGCTCATAGCGCAGCGCAACGATAAAGTGGTCGGCTCGCTGGCCTCTCTAGTCGCAACAGAAGATGCCGACGTGTTCGGCACGAGCCAGACCATTCCAGCAATTAACCGGCCGCCGTCCTGCAGCATTACTCTCACAACCTTTTGCCTGCAACCGACTGATGTTCTTCGCTGGGACCGTTTGTATGCTGCAACGCTCGGCATCGTGGACAACGTCAACGTCCTGGCGGTGCGCGACGGAAGCCTCGCGCCTCAGCCGTTTGGCACGCCACTCATTGCCAACACCAACCAGCAAGCGTACGACTTTTATGCGCAGGATACTTGGCGCATCCGGCCTGGCTTGACTATCACGTATGGTCTGGGTTACGGCTGGCAAACACCTCCGACGGAAGCACACCGCCAGCAAACCTTTGAAATCAACAACGGTAATGGTCAAATCCTCACAGCGGCCGGCTACATCCAGCAGAAAGAACAAGCTGCCGCTGCTGGGCAAATCTTTAACCCAACCATTGGCTATCTTCCGATCAAGGACTCTGGCCGAAGCGGCATCTGGAACACTGACTACGGTGACATCGCGCCCCGCCTTTCCGTGGCCTGGAGCCCTTCCTATACCGATGGAAAGCGTGGAAAACTGTTTGGTGCCGGGAAGACGGTGATTCGTGCCGGGTTCGGCATTTACTACGACCGCATCAACAACGTCCAGAGTGTGGAAATCCCGCAACTCGGGGTTGGTTTTGCGCAAACCTTGGTACTGCCCACGCCACCTTGCAACCTGAATACTGGGGCAACCGGTCCGGAGTGTAACGCGGCTCTGGGTGCGTCCAATATCGGTGCGTCTGGATTCCGTGTCGGCGTGGATGGCGACCTTCCCGTTCCGCCGGTACCGGCAGTCTCGTCCCCGATCGTTCCGGCTCTCGGCGGAGAGAATCTGTCCTTCGCCGTGGACCCCAATTTCAAAGTCGGCCGCAGTTACAGCATCGACTTCAACCTTCAGAGAGAATTGCCCGGCAACATGCTGATGGAAATCGGCTATATAGGACGAATAGCGCGGGACTTGCCGAATAGCGTTGACTTCGACTCGTCTCCCTACAACTTCTTGGACAAAGCGTCAGGGCAAACGTTTGCTCAGGCCTTCGACAACGTCGCGCACGAACTCGCGACCGGCAAGGCGGTCACCGATCAGCCCTGGTTCAACAATCAGTTGGCAGGCCTTACCGGTCCCGGTTGTACCAGCCCAACGACCTGCTTGGCCAACGAAGCCGCCTCTGCATTTATCGGCCAGTCCGTCGGAAACGTGTTTGGTCAAATCGATGCCGACCGGGCGGCTCTTGGCATGCCTACATTCAACAATCATCAGATCAACTTTGCGCTGTTCATGCGCACGCACAATGATCTGTCCAACTACCACGCGGCTACTATTTCACTCCGCAAGCGGCCGTCCCATGGATTGCAATTTGATATGAACTACACGTTCTCCAAGTCGCTGGACCAAGTCGGGACGGTGCAGAACAACGCGGGGACCTACGCTAGCAGCTTCAACCCGAACTTCCAGTATGGGCCGTCGCTCTTCGACCACACCCATATCTTCAACGCTATTTTCAACTATGACTTGCCGGCTGGAGAGGGTCATAAATTCGGCTTCCAAAACAGCTTCATCAACAAGATCATCGGCGGGTGGTACGTTTCCGGCGTGTTCCGCGCCGCTAGCGGTCCTCCACTTACCGTTTCGGACGGCGACCTGGGGGGAGGTTTCTTTGGGAATGTCACAAACGCCATTCCGCTAACCGGCACCAGTCAGCTCGGCGCTGGCCTCCATGGCAGTGTTTGCAGCGGTACCAACGGCTTCGGCTCCAATGGAGACGGACCCTCCTGCTCGGGCGCTCCCCAAGGCACCGGCCTCAACCTGTTTGGGAACCCGGACGCCGCGGCAGCCGCTTTCCGGGCCGTCAATATCGCCACCGACGGGCGGGACGGAACAGGCAACCCGCTTCGCGGACTCGGCTTGTGGAACTTTGACTCGCGCCTTGGAAAATCTACTTCCTTCCACGAGCGGTTCAAGGTGGAGTTCTCTGCCGATTTCTTTAACCTGTTTAACCATGTCAATTTCTTCCAGCCATCGCTGAACCTTCAAAATCCGGCAACCTTCGGTGTGATCAGCCAGGAATTGATTCCCGCCGATCGCACACAGGGGAGCCGCTGGATACAGCTCGGTCTGCGCGTTTCCTTCTAGTCTCCGTTTTCTAACCCCGGCCAGGAGGCGGGATTTGTCCCGCCTCCTTTTTTTTGTGCACGGTTCTCCTTCAGGACCGGTATTCATCAACTGTTTCTTCTTTGATCTCCAGCAAACCAAGCTCCGATTACGTTTCGATTTTCGTCTTCCAGACAAACCTTCAGAAGCCACGATGAGGCACGTTCCGCCGAAAGCAACAGGCGTTTCATTTATTTTGCTTCCATGAATCAGGCGTTGACACTCGCAGAGTTCTTGGTGTAAGCAGTGCCTCATCTTTAGTGGTGGGGGCCCTGCGAGTGGTCAGCCATCGTTTCACATCTCAGGCGTTCGTGTATCTTTGCCTTTCAGTAGTGGTGTGCTCTTCTGCATCCAGGTAGAAGGGCATGACTGTCGCACGACGACGCCATGAGATGTCTTACGAAGGGCCACTCCGCGGTTGATCAGCCAGCTAAAGCGTGGGGGGATTATGAAACTCTTGGTTCGTTTTCTTTCTGCTGCACTATGGGTTCTTGGAGTTTTAGGGCTCGGAATCGCCAGTGAGGCGCAAACCTCGAACTCAGGAATTGTTCTTGGCACGGTGATGGACAAGGGTGGCGCCGTCGTTCCGGATGCAGCTGTCGTGTTGGTGAATGTGGCAACCAACGACACAAAGACCACCGCCACAGGGGGGTCCGGCCAATATGTTTTCCCGAACGTCTCCGCTGGAAATTACACGCTAAACATCTCGAAAGCTGGATTTGCCACGGTCACGTTTTCAAATATTAAAGTTGACGTCACCAAGAGCTACACCTACGACGTCACGCTCGAGGTAAGTTCAACGAAAGAGATCATCGAAGTTTCCGCGGGTGCCAGCGCGGAACTGCAAACCACTGATGCGGTCATGGGTAACGTGGTTAGCGGCACGATGATGACGCGACTGCCGACGCTGGGCCGCGACGCCAGCGAACTCCTCACACTGCAGCCCGGCTCGACGCCCTATGACAGCAATCAGACCGGATTCGGAAACGGCGGTGGGACGATCGCGGGGGCTCGAAGCGACCAGAACAGCATCGTAATGGACGGCATCGATATTTCCGACAACGTCATCGCCGGAGGCGGCGCTGAGAAGCCGATCATCCCTATAGGTGTAGAGAGCATCGACGAGTTCCGCGCTGAGATTACCAACGAAAACGTGACATTTTTGCGCTCCTCGGGCGGCCAAGTTGCCCTCATCAGCAAGAGCGGAACGAACGCGTTCCATGGGTCCGTATATTGGTTTCACCAAAACTCGGCCCTGAACGCCAACTCCTGGGACAACAACCGCAACAAGATCAAGAAACCGCCTACGCACGACAACCGCGGCGGCCTATGGGTCGGCGGGCCACTTCGGAAGGATAAAACCTTCTTCTTTGCCAATTACGAGATTCGACGCTTTCCGCAGTCGCTGCAGGACACCCGCATCATGCCCAGCGACCTCTTGCGCCAGGGAATCCTCCAGTTCAAGGACGCCTCAGGAAATCTTGTGCCGTACAACTTGAAGACCTCCATGCTTTGCGGTCCAAACGGAAATGCTGCATGCGATCCACGTGGAGTCGGGATCAGCCCCACGATTGCGCAGCTGTGGGGAAAGATGCCAGTAGGAACGGACACTGCCATCGGTGACGGCGCCAACACACTGGGCGATCGCTTGAATTTGGCTGCGCCGCTCAAGACCGACTTCATCTCGTTCCGACTTGACCACAAGTTCACGGATACGGTCCAGTTTTTCGGCCGTTACATGTATTCACGAAATGTTGCTCCTGATGACTTCCAGGTGGACCTGCGGGGAAGCACACCAATTACACCCAGCAATCAAAATCTGCGCGGTGACGGCGAGTACGCCGGCTTGGACTGGCAGATTCGCCCCAACCTGACAAATAGTTTCCGCGCGGGGTGGATTCGCGCTCGGCAGGACTACACTGTGGTTCGCCCTCGGGATTCCGCCACCCAACTGGCTCTCCCCGGAACGAATACACCGGACGGTTTTATCGCGCTTGCCCCTGGCCTGGCCGCAACCGGCTTCATCGATACCGTGGTGGACGTTGACACCCAGCGCGCACGTCACCAAGCTATTTACGATAGCAACAAGCAATACAACGACATGCTGACTTGGACCAAAGGGAAGCATACCGTTTCCACTGGGGCAGACATCCGTTGGTTGCCCACCATTCACGACCGCGATGATAAAGTAGTAGGGTCCCTAAACTCCTTGGTCGCAGCCATGGACAGTGACGTTAACTTTCTGGGCGGCTCTCCAGCGGATCGCCCGCCTACTTGCACGGCCACTCTCCTGACAAATTGTCTCCTCTCCACAGACGTGCAGCGTTGGGACCGCCTCTATGCGGCATCACTCGGGTTAATCGACAATGTGGGCATTCTCGCCGTTCGCGACGGTAGTCTGAATCCCAAGCCACTCGGCACCTCCCTGATCGCAAAGACAACCCTTCGGATGTATGAATTTTTTGTCCAAGATACGTGGCGTTTGACGCCATCACTCACTCTTACCTACGGTCTCGGGTATGGCTGGCAGACAACCCCGCAGGAACTGAATGGCCAGCAAACTCTGGTCGCCAATCATGATGCGGGCGACGTAATTCTTGACACGACGGCTTACTTCAAAGCCAAAGCGGCAGCAGCCAATGCCGGACAGTTCTACGATCCCACCCTCTCTTATATCCCGGTGAAGAAGTCAGGCCGCAACAATGTGTTCAACGTGGATTACGGAAACGTCGCTCCGCGTGTTTCGTTGGCCTGGAATCCTGGATTCAACGACGGCGTGCTTGGCCATTTCTTTGGGAACAAGAAGACCGTGATTCGAGCCGGCTACGGCATCGCCTACGACCGCGTAAATACCGTCCAAAGCGTTATTATCCCAATGTTGGGGGTTGGCTTTGCACAAACCATCAACGTTGTCACTCCGCTCTGCAATGCCACGCAAGCCGCCGCGAACGGCTGCAACCCGACCGTTCCCCTGTCAGGAACGGGTGCGGATCCAGGCTTGGCCAGCTTCCGCGTCGGCGTGGATGGTCAAATTCCGATCCCCCCTAATCCAACATCGCTAACTTCTCCCATCGTTCCGACGATTCCATACGGTGAAACGCTGAGCTTTCAGAACGATCCTGATTTCAAGGTAGGCCGAAGCCACATGATCGACTTCACCCTCCAGCGCGAACTTCCGGGGCAAAATATCCTGGAAATCGGCTACGTTGGCCGGCTGGGCCGAAATCTTGCCGGAAGCTTCAACCTTAACTCCGCTCCGTATTTCTTCAAGGACAACTTGAGCGGCCAGACGTTCGCCCAAGCGTTCGATGCGGTCGCGACGGCGATTCGCGCAAACGGCACCGTTGCCACTCAACCTTGGTTCGAGAATCTGCTTCCTGGTTTTGGAACTGGTTGCGGGCCGATAGACCCAGTTACGATGAAGGCCACCAACATCACAGCCACGGCGTGCATCGCTGGTGGAAACGCGGCTTCCTTCCAGAACGGGAACGTCACAAATCTCTTCATCACCATGGACGTTTACCGCCACTTCAATCTTGGATTGCCCACATTCAACAACCTCCAGGTTTTCGATTTGTTCATGCGTTCACACAAGGACTACTCGAACTACCATGCCCTCGTAGTCACTCTTCGCAATCGTCCCTGGCATGGCGTGCTTTACGACATGAACTACACGTTCTCCAAGTCCCTGGACACCGTGGGAGCTGTACAGAATTCCGCAAGCTACTACGCCACGAGCTTTGACCCCGGCATCGAGTATGGAAACTCATTCTTTGACCGCACTCACGTGCTGAACGCCACTTTTGACTACGACCTGCCCTTTGGCAACGGGCACCGGATCGGAAGCAGCCACGAAGCCGTCAACAAGGTCATCGGCGGGTGGTACGTCGCGGGCGTTCTTCGCTTGAGCAGTGGCGTGCCGCTACTCGTGCAGGAAAGCAACCAGGTTTTTGGCGGCGGCGCCATCTTCGCTTTCTCGACCGGAGAAATCCCGCTCGTCAAGCCCGGTTCCCTGAACGGCGGCGTCCACACCGGTGTTACTGGCTCGAACGGGGTCGGCACCAACAGCGATCCGGCCACAGGCGGCTCGGGAATCAACTATTTCAGCAATCCCTCGGCGGCACTGAATGATTTCCGGCCCATCCTGCTTTCTTCAGATACATCCACCGGACGCAGTCAGCCGCTTCGCGGATTCTGGTTCAAGAACCTCGACCTGCGCGTCGGAAAGATCACCAAGATTCGCGAGAACGTCGGACTTGAGTATTCGTTTGATTTCTTCAACGCCTTCAACCACCCGACATTCCTTGACCCGGTACTCGATACCACTAACCTGGCGAACTTCGGTGTCGTCAACACCCAATACATTCCTGCCAACCGCAACACCGGCTCACGCTGGATTCAATTCGGACTGCGCTTCGAATTCTAAATGGCGTTTAGTAATGCGAAATGGGGAGAGGCTTTTGGCCTCTCCCCATTTTGATGCTGCCACATCTCGGCCACCGGAGGCGGGATCACTTCTTCATCTTGCGTTGCGCCGTCAATTCCCAATCGGCGTCTTTCAGCGTCATCACCATCGCGGCAGCAGTTTCCTCAAATCGGATGCGCACGGCCTCCGCACCCAACGGATAAAATTCCCCTTTCCCCAAGTGGAAAAGCGGACGTCCCATGGTGCCTTTGCGCGTCCAGAGAACTTGCCCTCGCTCTAAGGTCACTTCAATCTGCTGGCTAGCACCGATACCGAAGTCATAGGTACCCGTGTAGGCGGTCGCTTCTTCCTCCGTGAGTGGAACTTGCGGCTCGGCGCCTGCGCCGCCGAGTGCTTGGAGATAATCGAAAACCGGACGCGCCCGTTCACGACCCGCCTTGGCATGCGCCAGCAAGCTGATGCTGTGCGGTCCGCGAATGCGCTGGACTTCAGGCTGGGCTGTGACGAAGGCCTTCACGACTTCGAGCTGCCCAAGCATGGCAGCTGAAAAAACCGACGGCCTTGCCCCTTTGGAAATCAGGTACTCGGCAATGGCTCTGTTTCCCATGTGCGAGGCCCCGCCCAACGCACTTTCCCAGTCTCCAAAACCCCAATCCCAGGCCGCGCGTGCCAACGAGGGGCGAGCTTCAACCAACTCCTTCACGCGGTTTAGATCGAAGTGCGCAACGGTGACCATCTCTCGGGCCAGCTCCGGCGGTTGGGTTGGAAAGAGATCAGGTACAGGCCGGTCGCTGCCACTCTGATCGCCAGGTCGCTCCCCTCCAAACAGATTTTGTCCGCGTAGCAACGCAATAAACGGGAGTGCTAACGATGAAATGCGCAACAGATTTCGGCGTGGCCAAGAACTCTGCATCGGGTGACGCTCCTTTGTGCAAACTCTCGAGGGGAGAATGCACTGCCAAGCCGCCCTGCGCAAATCAAATGAGCTAAGCTGCGTCGTAGAAAGAGGTGAGGCGCTAACCAAAGAAGATTCAGTGGCTTGGAGCTTCCGATAAGGCGCTCCCGCTGGCGTCTTTAGCAACTCTTGGCGAGAACTCGGTGGCAACCTTCTGCGCCACCTCGGATTCGACCTCCAGCGGATGGTCGAGTGCCCGGTCCACGCGCACGACCCAAATATGTGTCTGATCAGACAGGCGGATCAAGTGAGCAAGAATGCGGGTCTGGCTGCCGTTGCGTTGCACTTGCCCTAAGACGACATACCCGGCTCCCAATGTTGATGCAATAGACTTCAAATCGCGCTCTTCCCGTGGACGACGCAAAATCTGTGCGTTGCCAATCACTTTGTATTGCCCTTGGTTCAAGGACGCGAGTCGCTCGACGACGCAGTCGGTCAGCCCATCGCTGAAACTCGTCATGTCTGGATTTGTGGTCTCGTTGTCGAAGCGCACGACCGCCACCACAGGCAGCCTGTTCCCGGCCTGTTGCATTTTCAAACGGTAACCGGCGGCAAACGTAATTCCCAAAAGCATAATCGAAGCGAAGACGCCCGCTATAAACAACCGAGGCGAAATCTTGTGTCCACCTCGGACAACTTCTGGCGATTCCGCGGCCGTCTGCGCCACCAATTCGACGGGCGCGACGAACTGATAGCCGCGTTTTGGTATTGTACGAATGAATCGTGGGGCTGCGGGATCGTCGTCCAGCGCCGACCGAATCTGCGCCATGCAGAAATTCAAACCGCGCTCAAAGTCGACAAAAGTACTATCGCCCCATACTTCTCGTTGCAGTTGTTCGCGAGAGACGACCTGCCCCGCATGTTGAAGCAGACATCCCAAAACACGAGCGGGTTGGGACTGTAAACGCAGTAACGCACCTTCGCGCCGTAGTTCGCGAATTGTCAGGCAGAACTCGAAGAGCCCGAAGCGAAATCGATCGGAATCCATTTCCAGCCGATTATCGCATCAACGGCAGCCGGTAACGAGAGAGAAGAGCAAACCTGTCAGGCCTTTGACTCCCTTCGCTTCTGGCGCACCGAGCTATTCATCTTATCCTTCCCCTTGCTTATTGACAGGAGTGCCCGCATCATTCTTGTCAGTAACTAAGGGGAAGTCCGATGACCAAACCTACGGACCTTGTGCAAGGCACCCTGGACCTGCTCATCCTTAAGACCATTGCACTCGAGCCGATGCACGGCTGGGCCATCGCGCAGCGGATTCGCCGCGTCTCCAAAAATGTCCTGCAAGTGAATCAGGGGGCCCTGTATCCGGCCCTGCACAGGCTCGAACAGCAGGCATGGATTCAATCCAAATGGGGCGAATCTGAAAATAATCGGCGCGCGAAATATTATTCCCTCACACGGGCCGGCCAGAAATATCTCCAAGCCGAGGAATCGAACTGGGAACGTCTTTCATGGGCGATCGGGCTTGTTTTGAAGACAGGCTGAGGAGGGACGCATGATGCGTCGGCTGCAAACCATAGCTAACTGGCTCCGCTCTCTGTTTCTAAGGAATGCAGCCGAGCGGGAACTTAGCTCGGAGGTGCGCTTTCACATCGAACGGCAAGTCGAGGAAAACCTCGCCGCAGGAATGACGGTGCAAGACGCGCGCCGGGCGGCCATGCGCGAATTTGGCGGTCTTGAGCAAGTGAAGGAGGAGTGCCGCGATACTCGGCGCGTCAATCTTCTCGATAATCTGTTAAAGGATCTCCGCTACGGCCTGCGCATGCTTCACAAGAGCCCCAGTTTTACTTTTTTCGCCAGTGCCGTTCTTGCTCTGGGAATCGCGGCAAACTCCGCCATCTTCAGTATCGCCGACGCAGTACTCATCCGCCCGCTGCCTTATCGCAATTCGAATCGTCTCGTGATGGTCTGGGAAGACTCCTCTGCCTACGGATTCCCCAAAGACACGCCCGCCCCGGGAAACTATTCCGATTGGAAGTCGCGAAACCAGGTCTTCGAAGATGTCGCCGCGATTTCCGATGGCTCATTCAATCTAACCAGGAACGGCAACCCCGAAGAGCTCATTGGAAAATGGGTCACAGCGAATCTATTTGCGGTTTTCGGCGTGAGTCCCTCTCTCGGCCGCGATTTTCGACCTGAGGATGATGTTCCCGGCGCGCCCCGTGTTGCAATTCTGAGTCATGACCTGTGGCTGCGAACATTTGGCGGCGATTCGCAGATCGTCGGAAAAGTCATTTCGCTAAACTACGAGAAATGTACTGTCATCGGCGTGATGAAAAGCGGCTTCCAGTTTCCAGACCGCGAAACGGAACTTTGGGTTCCCCCTCGCCTCACAACGAGACAATTGAGCAATCACGGGAATCACTTTCTGCAAGTAGTGGCCAGACTCAAGCCCGGCGTTTCGCTCAAGACCGCGAATGCCAATCTCGCGACAATCGCGAAGCAGCTGGAGCGGGAGCATCCGGATTCGAACGCCAAAGTGGGAGCATTCGCAGTTCCGCTTCGCGAAGAACTTGCTGGAGATGTCCGCCCAGCCATTCTTATGCTCGTTGGAGCCGTATGTTTTGTTCTCCTTATCGCCTGCGCGAACGTTGCAAATTTGCTGCTTTCGCGCGCCACCGGACGCCGGCGCGAGCTGGCCATGCGGCTTACGCTCGGCGCCACTCGCGGCCGCGTGATCCAGCAAATGCTGACGGAAAGCATTTTGCTCTCGTTGTTCGCCGGCGCGGCGGGACTGCTTCTCTCCGTTTGGGGAACCAAGTTTCTCGCTGCATTGATTCCGAATGGCATCGCGCCGATGGCGGGTACCGGTGTCGACGGGCGCGTTCTTCTTTTCACGCTGATCGTTTCTCTGGCCACGGGAATCCTATTTGGAGTTATCCCGGCTTCGCGCGTTTCGCAGTTTCAACTTGCATTTTCGCTGAAACAAGGCGGCGGGCAAAGCGGCGTCGGCGCTGGAGGCCACCGCCTGCGCGATGTTCTCGTCATCTGTGAAGTCGCTCTAGCAATCGTCTTGCTCGCTGGCGCTGCGCTGATGATTCGGAGCCTGCAGAATCTCTATCACCTCGATCCCGGCTTTCGCGCCGATCATGTGCTTGTGATGCGCACGCCGCTGCCACGTCAAAAATATGAAGCCTTCGCGCCGAGAGCGGCTTTCTATGATCAAGTCCTAGCGAAAGTCGAAGCTCTTCCCGGAGTTATCGCTGCCGGGTACACCACGTGGGTTCCACTTACGAATTCAGGCGGCGCAACAGGTATCACGATTGAAGGAAAACCCGAGCCCGCTCCGGGAAATGTGCTCATCCCGAATACGCGCATCATCAGCAGGGATTACATGCGCGCGCTTCGAATGAGGCTCATCGATGGACGTCTATTCGAATTGCGCGACGCTGCCGGAACTCTCCCCGTGGCGCTCATCAACCAAACCATGGCCAAGAATTATTGGCCCGGCGAAAATCCCATCGGCAAGCGCTTCAAAGTCGGCGGCTACAAAGAAAAATCTCCGTGGATTACCGTAATCGGAATCGTCAGCGATGTTCACCAGGCTGGCCTCGACGTTCCGGCGAGGCCGGAGATGTATCTGCCGTATCAGCAGCAGGATTTCGGGTTCGAGCCTGAGTATCTCGCTGTTCGGACTTCCGGGGATCCAATGGCAATTGCGGAAATCGTCCGGCAACAGATCTGGTCGGTGGACAAGGAACAGCCCGTTGCGGGGGTGATGCCACTCGAGGATCTCGTCGACGAGAATCTCGCGTCGCGTAAAATGCAGGCTTCGCTGCTCAGCTGTTTCGCGGGGCTGGCGCTGTTGCTCGTGACACTGGGAATTTACGCCGTGCTTTCGTTTGCGGTGACTCAGCGCACACAGGAAATTGGTGTGCGCGTCGCGTTGGGCGCGCAGCCGAGCGACGTTTTGCGGATGATATTTTCGCAGGGCTTCAAATTATTTCTCATTGGCACGGCGATCGGATTGGCTGCCGCGCTGGCGCTTTCACGCGCTGTACAGCACTTGCTCTTTGGCGTGAGCGCGTATGATCCAGCGTCGTTTGGCGGCGTGACGATGCTCCTGGCCGCCGTCGCTCTGCTGGCTTGCTACGTTCCCGCTCGCCGCGCCACGCGCGTTG
Source organism: Candidatus Acidiferrum sp. (assembly GCA_035576885.1). Taxonomy (GTDB): domain Bacteria; phylum Acidobacteriota; class Terriglobia; order Acidiferrales; family UBA7541; genus Acidiferrum. The sequence goes on from DATLVZ010000088.1 coordinate 19,688, forward strand.
ATCCGCTTATCGCTCTGCGTTACGAGTGAGTGCCAAAATACTCTCCGTCCATCTAGGAAGATGCCGTTTGTGCGCCGATGTTGCCGCGTAGGCCGAGGGCGTCGGCTTGCTCGCGCATAGCGTTGATGCAAAAGCCGATGTGCTCTTCGAGCGGGATGCCCAGCTCTGCCGCGCCTTTGCGGACGTCGTCGCGGCTGACGCCTTTGGCGAAGGCTTTGTCCTTGAGGCGGCGCTTCACAGAGTCTACCTCGAGATCGAGGATGCTTTTCGAGGGGCGGACGTAAGAGCACGCGGTGAGAAAGCCGGCGATTTCGTCGCATGCGAAAAGCGTGTGCTCGAGCGGCGATTGACGCACAACGCCGGAATAATCAGCATGCGAGAGGATCGCGCGAACGACTTCCTCCGCGTAGCCGCGCTCGCGGAGAATTTTCGCGCCTTCCGCGGGATGCCCCGCATTGGCGGAGTGTTCGTTGTTGGGCCAGCGTTCGTAATCGAAGTCGTGGAGCAGCGCCGCAATACTCCAAAGCTCTTCATCGGCGCCCTGTTTGCGCGCGTAGGCGCGCACGCAAGCTTCGACGGCCAGCATGTGCTTGCGCAGACTCTCCGATTCGGTGAATTCGCACAGCAGCTTCCAGGCATCGTCGCGTGTGGGCATGCGTTTCTCCAGATTACGGAGCCAGTAGTGTAACGCAGGAGGAACTGAGTAGTGGATAGTGAGTTGTGCGGGAATGAAAGGACGCAGGGGGTCGACAGAATACGCTTCTACCTCGGCTCACTTGAAAAGGGTCCCCGCCACATTTGCCCAGTCTAGAGGAATCCACTGAAATGCAAGCCGCCAGTCCGGCGAAGCGATGCAAAGCTCGCAGCTGTGCGCAACTCGGCCGGGGCGCGATTAGAGGTTCGTTCTTGCCAGGCGGTCTCGGAAGTAGTTCTTCCAGCTCTCAGGCAATGCGGCAACTTGCAAAGCGCGGCGGACCGAAGTTACGTCTTCCTCGGTAAATCTTTTCGCGATGTAAAGGCGAGTGATTTCGGACACGGGGACGGCGTTTGGATCGCGAACGATTTGTTTGATTTCATCGCCGGCGCCGACTTCTCCTTCGCGGGTGACGGCAAGATAGAAACCGGTGCGGGCGCTGGCGAGGAAGCGCTTCACCATGTCGTCGGAGCCAAACCGCACCCCAAGTTTGTAGCAAGGAAGGCGAGGCTGGGTCACGACCACTTGTGCAGAGCCGATGAGGAACTGGTCGCCCAGATGGACTGAATTTTCCAGCAAGCCATCGGTGGTGAAATTTTCTCCAAAGACGGCGAGCGGCAAATCACGGCCAGGCAATTCCTTTTTCCAGTAGTCGTAATGAGCGATTGGGTAGCAGTAGACGGCTTTGTGCGCGCCGCCGTGGGCGGTGAGGTCGGCCTGGCGGTCGCCATCCAAATTCAGAGTGCGCAATGCGACGCGTCCCTCGAGGGGCTCTTTGTAAATGCCAGTCGTTACAGTCCTTCCATGCCAGAGCACATCGCGGGGGAGGCCGACATTGAGTGAGATTATGTTCATGGGTCGCCAGTCCTTTCCGGGTCCGTTCGTCAGCGCTTCGAAATAACCGAGTATACGGTTATGGGCGAAAGTGCTGCGCTACCGCGTGTTGGCGTGGGCGAGACGGCTTAAGATTCGTAGCAGTCGTAATTTCGTTGAGAGATGATCTTGCCGTCCTTGTATTGCAGGAAGGTGGCGAAGTGGGCGCGCATCTGGCCGCCTGCTGGAAAGCTTTGAAAGGGTACGGCCAGGATGCCTGTCCAGTCTACTTCCAGGGCGACCTGATCGCCGCTGCAGAGTGCGTTTCTGACCGCAAACGTCTGACTGGAAACTGCCTTTTTGCCGCGCTCGGCTGCGGCAAGGATGCCCGCCAAGTCATCGCGGCTGCCATTCGGGAAAAACTTACTGGGAAAGATTTCCACGATCACTCCAGGCGCGAAGAATTGGGCGAGTTGACCGCCGGTCAAGCCCGATTCGATAGTTTTGAGGTACTGCCTGGCCAGGGCTAGGTTTTCTGCAGGGTTGGGCATGTGAGTTTCTCCTGTCTCTTAGACTAGCGAGAGCCGCGAAAAATTTCAGCAAAGGCGGACAATCGGCACAGACTGAAGTCTGTGCCACTGAAGACTACCTGGGTTTGGAGATGAGGAGTTCGAGTTCGTCGAGGGAGCGGGGCCAGTCTTCGCGGAGGAGGCGGGAAAGGGCGCGGTCGGCGAGGAGTTTGCCGTTGGTTTGGCAAGTGGAGCAGTAGTTGGTTTCGTTGGAGGCGTAGCGGATGCGCTGGATTTTGGTGCCGCAGCGAGGGCAGGGAAGTTTGTAGCGGCCGTGGACGGCCATGCCTTCGCGGAAGGCGGTGACTTTTTCGGGGAATTTGCCGGCGGCCTCGGCGCGGAGGTGATGGGTCCAGTGCGTGAGGCTGGCGCGAATGGCCGCGTAGAGGCGCTTGATTTCCGGGACCGAGAGCTTTTGCGTCAGCGCGAGAGGCGAGAGTTTGGCTTCCCAGAGGATTTCGTCGGAGTAGGCATTGCCGATGCCGCTGAAGAGGCGAGGGTCGGTGAGGGCGCGCTTGAGAGTGTGGTTTGCGGAGAGAAGGACGGCGGCGAACTGCTCAAGATTGGCGTCGAGGACTTCGAGGCCGCCGGGATCGAGAGAGTGAAGACCGTCTTCGCCGGAGACGACGTGAAGGGAGGCGCGTTTTTGGGAGCCGGCCTCGGTCCAGAGAAGAGAGCCGTTGGAAAAATCGAAGGCGGCGAGACCCCGCGGCGGAGAAACTTTGATGCGGCCGGGCTTTGCGCCGAGCGGGTGCCAGTGAAGGCGGCCAGCGATCATGAGATGGAGAACTAGCCAAAGATCTGCTTCGAACCCGATGCAGATGCGTTTGCCGAGGCGGCGGAGTTGGAGGACTTTTTTACCGGAGGCTTCGGCGAGAGGCGGAGTTGTGGTGCGGAGAAGAAAAGGGCTGACGATGCGGACGGCGTCGAGGGTTTGGCCGAGGATGCGACTTTCGAGGGCTTCGATGTAAACAGTGATGTCTGGGAGTTCCGGCATGCGTTCTCCAAGCAGGTGCTCCAAATTGGAGCAGTGACCATCCTACACCGGCGGCGGATTCCTGTGGCAAGAGCGGCACAAGTGGAATGGTGACTCGCGGAGGTATCCACAAGGGCTTGTGGAGTTGAGAAAATAGGGAAGTGAGTGGCCGGAGGGACAGGCGAAAATTATTCGTAGAGATGCGGTGAAAAGACTGCATATACAAAAATAGTTCAAAAATACTCTTGACAGAAAACGGCTAGTCGCACGATACTCCCGACGCGCCAGTTTCTGTCTTCCCCAGTAGGACGTTCCGACGTTCCTTCCACTATCCGCACGCCGGGCAAAGTCAGCGAGGAGTACCGGTGTCCGTACAAATAGCAGATAAAGAAACTATGAATTCGTTGGAAATGGATAGGGAAGTCATTCGCTGTAAGACATGTGGTCTCGTCCAATACCGGACGCGCACGGGAAACTGCCGCCGATGTGTGCGCGCCTTACCTCAGCGTTTGGAGTTCCTGATTCCTCCACCGGCACCTCCGGAGGAAGCAGCCGCTGAACCCACGTCCGAAAAGTTCGCCAACCAGGAGACGGTCGAGAATATTGGCCAGCGCATTCGCCAATTGCGCGAATCGCGCGCGATGACCCAGAGCCAGCTGCAGTCGCGCTCAAAGGTGTCGCGCTCCTACTTGTCCCGCATCGAGAGCGGCCAGATGACGCCGAGCCTCGGCACGCTGGAGAAAATCTCCGAAGCGTTGAATGTGGGTTTGAACCGCTTCTTTATTCCGGAATCCGACGGCGAAGCGCTGCTCGAGGATCCCTTCATTCAGGGATTGCGGCCGTTCCTGCGCCAATTGGATTGGGAACAGTGGCAGTCCATCCTGAAGAGGCTGCAGGCCATCAGCGATCACGTCACTGCAGCGCCGGTCACTCTACGCCCTATCGGTAATCCGGCGCGGATGCCGCAGCCCGCGCCGGCGAATGGCAACGGGCAAAACGGACACATTGGCGCCGTCCATTCGAATGGGCATGCGTTTACGCATTCCCATGGGCAGCCGCAGGGGTATGTGCTGCGGCGGCCTGGCACGGGGCCGGTATTTCAGCGGCCTGTGGCACGGTAAGCTTTTCGTTTCGGGAGCAGAGCACAAATTAGCGCGGTGTGACTGTTTTAGTCACACCGCGTTTTTCTTTTTGACTAACAGGCGGAGCGCATAGAGGAATCCTAGCAAGAGTAACACTGCTAACAACGCGAAACGATTGCCCAAACTTTCGTGGCCCCGTGCGGATTCGTTGTGGAAATCGGCGAAGAACCACTGAGCCATCGCCTGATTTGCGGACCAAAGCGTCAGGGCGAGAAGCAAGACAGTTAGAAGTCCGAGGGCCATTTTTCGCGCTAGCGGATTCAAGTCAGTGCTCCGTCCTTACTCGCGGACGACGGAGACTTTGGCGGAGGGGACTTCGAGGCGCATCAGGCGGTGGTTCGAATCGAGGTACAAGTCGATTTCGAGGTCGATGGTATTGACACGGAGACCTTCATAAGCTGCTCCATCGATGCTGGCCGAGCCGGTGGATTCGGCGGTGATAGTGCCGGGCATGAGTTCTTGCGGAATGAGTACGGGGAAAGTTTGCGGGCCGCGCTTGGACCAATTGTAGAGGCGGGCGAGGACGGCGTACTGGTGGTAGAGGTTGTTATCGAGGACGGCGACCAGCGGAGTGCCGAAGGTGAAGGTCTGGTCGAAGGGATGCGCGCCTTGCATTTGCAGAGTCATTTTCGCGATCCCCTCAGCAAATAGGATGCTCGCGCTGTTGTTTTTCTCGGCGTGGGAAGTCCACTGGTAACTGACGGGAGCGCCATCAGGCAGAAGAGTGAGCGAGCCGGTGACCTTGCTGGCCGGGCCTTGCGAGGGCTTGATCTCGGCGCTGCCCTTGGCGAGCCAGCCGCCCGCCGACGGTGCGATTTCGAATTCTTCGTGGCCGACGGTTTGGCCGTCGAGCTTGATAGTGAGTTTGCCTCCATCCTTAGCGAAGACCGAGGCCCCGGGCGAGGCGTCATTCTTTTTCTGGTCGGCAATGCCGGCTGTGGCGCAAGCAAAAATCAAAAGCATTATAAGGCAAATCGACAAATTGGCTTGCGGGCCGCGCAGTTTTGTTTTCATGGAATCCCCCTTCGCCTGCTGCAGCGAAGCACGGCAAAACGTTGGCGGAGAAAGAACCTCCGCTGCCTATTCTAGCCAAAGCCAGTTACGAATTTGGGTTTTCGACGACGAGATGTGCTTCGCTGCCACCTGCGGCGACAATGCCACGACGGAGGATCTCCGCGACGACCTGGCTGGGATCGCCGGAACTGTCCACGCGAAAGTCCGCAAGTTGATACGAAGGAAGGCGCTGCGCATGGAGAGCGCGAAAGCTGGCCTCGTCGCGGAAAAGAGGCCGGCCGGTCATGGTCATGCAGCGGGCGAGCAGAAGTTCGACGGGCGAATCAAGCCACAGAACGGGGACGCCGGCGCTTCGAAGAAATTCGGGGCAGCCGGGCTGTGCGTAGGTGCCGCCGCCGAGAGCCAAGACAGTAGGTTCCTTGTGCTCGGAAGCGCGGCCCAAGGCGGCACGCAATTGATCCGCTTCGATTTGGCGAAAGGCGGGTTCACCGAAGCGCTCGAAGAGCTGCGGGATGGTCAGGCCTGCAGATTTCTCTATGCGCTCATCCAGGTCGACGAAACGCCAAGCGAGCTGCCGTGCCAGGAGCGTGCCAACTGTCGTTTTGCCGGACCCCATGAAGCCGGCAAAACAAATCACCTGCGGACGGGCGGAGACGCCGCGTAAAGAAGGAGGTTGAGTCACTGTTATTTGCAGAACGCGCCCACGAAGGGCCAGTTGATCCGGAGCACGAAAAATTAATCGCGCTTCATAATGCGGATTGTACCACTGTAGGAGGAGAGTTCGACTTTCGCGAGGCCCATTCCGACGGTGCCGAAAAGGCCGTGGGTGAACTTGGAAGCGATGTGCTTCACGCCGTGAGAATCCGGCTTGAGAAATGCGGCAGCCTGATTATCGACGACGCCCATCGCGGTCTGAGCCTTGAGGTCAAACGAATCGCTGCTAGAGAAGCGCACTTCCACGAGGCCCTTGCCGCTTTTCATGGAATAGAGGCCTGTGCGGACAAAGTCTCCATCGAAGAGAATGTTTCCCGTCGTGGTCATAAGGTTTACGTTGTTCAACTGAGGCTGAAGAATCTGTGCGTCGCCGCCAATGGAGCTGAAATCGAGCTTCCCGGCACACTGCGTGCAAACCAGGGAGCCACTGGTGGTCTTGACGATGATGTAGCCAGAAACTTCTTTGAGATGGACGTCGCCGCCATAGCTTTCCAGTTTCATGTCGCCGGTGACCTGCTCGACGTAAATTAAGCCAGTCTCGCTCTTGAGCTGGAGTTCGGTTTCTTCCGGAACGGTAAGTTGCAAATTGGCTTCGAGGTCTATAGGCTGAGCCGTGGCATCCAGAATGTTGGCAGTAACATCGACGCGGTCGCCTACTTGCTCGATCTCGAATCCAATTTTGTTGGAAGTCTGTGTGCCGACTATGTCGACTTCCTTATTCTTCCAAGACTTGACCTCAATACGGCCATTCGCCACGTTGTGAATCACCACCACGGGGCGTCCTGAAACGTTGAACTGCTTTTCGATGTGTTGCCCGGCGCCGGCTGCTGGGGCGGGCGCGACGCTCGCGAGTAGAAGTCCGGCGCTCAAAACCGGCAAGATGCTTCGCTTCACCCAAGAACGCGGCTGGGCCGGGGTCATCCCCATCCGTTGAAGGCACATGTCAGTTTACGCTCCTTCCGCGCTCAATCATCGCGGACAGTAATTCTGCTTTTTGTTCGTAGGCTGCCGATAAGTATTCGCGCGTCAGCCCATCTTGCGGCTGTTCCTTAAGGTGACGCTGGCAATCGGCGATAAATTCGTTCACTTTTTTCAAATTGTCCCGCAACGAAATGTCCACCGGAGAAGTGCTTGCGAGAATCATGCCCGTGGCTACAGGCTCTTGATCATCGAGGGCCCGCGCGGCGCGGTCGAACCCTTCGGATGGTGCAGGGACAGGGTTTTTCTGAACGAGAGGTGGAACCTCGGCCGTGGCTGTTTGGACGGGCGGCGCAACAGGTGCGATTCTATCACGGCGAATTTGGAAAACAGTGGCAGCAACTAGGAGGATGCCAACCATGGCAGTGGCCAGTGCGCGGCTGCGGAAGAAGTCGCTGATCGATTTCCAGAAAGGAACGGATTGGGCTCGAGCCGCCTCCGCCGGGGACTTAATAATGCCTTCTTCCTCCAATTGAGCACGCAGGGAGATCCAAATGCGATCGGGGGGGGCGATTTCACACGGCAGCTTCCTTGCCGCGTCAACAAGACTGGTAAGATCCGCGACGTAGCTACGGCAGTCGTGGCATTCCGCCAGATGTGCGCGAGCCTCTTCAGGAAGAGGTTCGAGGCCCTCCTGCTCCAAAACAAGTTCGATATCTTTACACTGCATGGCACTTCGCTCCGCGGCTAAAGGACCTGGGTAGCCTTCCCGCTCGACAACTCTTACCTTATAAGACGCTTTCCAGGGTCCAGCAGTTGGCTACATTCTAGCTTAATCGCTGAGCCCAGCTTGCGTTTTTGCGGCGTGACGTTCTGCTCGTGCCTGGTCGCGCAAATCTTCTTGAAGCAACTCGCGCAGACGCGTCCTCGCTTTGTGCAACTGCGACTTCGAATTACCTACCGAACATCCCATAATGCCCGCTATCTCGTTGTGCTCGAACCCCTGGACATCGTGCAACACAAACACGGTACGATATCCCGGAGGAAGCTTTTCGATAGAGCGCTCAAGATTGACGCGGTCCACGGCGCCGCTGAGCCGCAAGTCGGGCGCGCCAATATCTTTTCTTGGGCCACCAGTCTCTTCATCGGGTTCCGTCGTTTCTTCCAGGGAAGCCGCAGGGAGCGACTTTTTACGCAAACGCATCAGGACCACATTCACGGTCATCCGGTGCAACCAAGTCGAAAATGCTGACTCGCCACGGAAGGTCCCAATCTTGCGGAAGAGTTGCAGGAATGCTTCCTGCATCAGGTCTTCGGCGTCCGAAGGGTTGCCAACCATCCGCAAGCACAAGGCATATACGCGGCGGCTGTGGAGCTGATAAAGCTGCTCGAACGCCGGGGCATCTCCTGCTTGGGCCAGACGGATGTATTCCGCTTCAGTCGCCGATTTAGGTGACTGAGCAGCGTTCACCCTATTCGGCGGCTGTAGAGCTGTCGACACACTGGGCTCGCTTGGTCGGTTCCGGGCCAACGGTCCAATTGCGGCGCTTCCAACCGTTCGGATGCGCCGAATACCTCCTGGAGTTGTCCTCGCAAATTCGGGATGTCCTTGATCAGACATGCGAGGACACTATTCTATTCCCCGGCAGTTTGAGCCGGGTGCCGGCCTTCAGGCTGGATGATCTATTCTCCCCCGGCGGGGGCCATTCGTCTATGCCGGACAAAGCGCTGGCTGAGTGTCGGTTTCCTTGGCCTGGGAACACCCATCTGCGTACACACGGTTGCCTGGAATGGTTCCAACTCGTCCTCGGGAAGCGCCATTAGGAAGGATTTCAATAGGACGATGGATTCCCGAAGGCAGGTATTCAGGTCATAGTGAGCCGCGTCAACCGCTTGCCACTCGGCGTCGGACTCGATCGGGACGCCGTTGACAATCTCTGCACCGGCAGTACAAAAATCCTGATTGAGATCTTCCACCAGTTCCCCTAGCGTGCTTATTTTGTAGAGAAACTGGGAGCGCTCGCTGAGCAAGATGCGGCAGAGCAAATTGCTTAGGCGTGCTGCACGCTGACCCCGCGTCCCCTGGAAATTGGCCGGATCGAGAGGAGCGGCGTTGGGAACGGTGCCATAATGTTTGGCATGCTCGCCAAGCGACCAGAGCAAGGCCACCAAAGGGTGAGCGAAACGGTTACAGAGATCCAGCGTGACGCAGGCTGCCTGGCTCGCCTTAGCCAAATGTCCGCCCTGCCGAAGTTCCAGCGCTTCGTCCAAGGCGATGCTCAACATGTTATATGAAATTTCCAGCTGGCGGGCGTATGAGCGAAATGCCTGGTCCTTTAGTTCCGGTAACCAGGCGCGCCAGTCATCTTTGACCGACACGCCGCGGGCTGAGAGGGCGCGCACACGGTCTTTCACAGGGTATCTCCCCAGGGACAAGGCGGCAAGTATAACAAATTCTAATTTCCAGCGAATGCTTTTCTTAGAGGTGCGCATCCCGGCGCGGACAGCGACCCACTGCGTGAGAATGAGCCTGATGTGCAGGATGTTGCCCGAACGTAGCTGTGACCGCTATACTCGCCTGCGATTGCTCCGAAAGGATCTCCTTTGCAATTTGAGCCGCGCGAACAGTTTGAGCAGCGCCAGAAAAAACTCGAGCAGATTCAGGCCTTGGGGTATGAACCGTTTCCAAGAGAATTTCGCTGGACGCATACTCCAGCAGCCCTTGTGGATAAGTATGGCGAAAAATTAGCCGCGGAGTTAGAAGCTGACAAGCACGAAATCCGCCTGGCAGGGAGGCTAGTTTCCCTTCGCTTGATGGGCAAAGCGGGCTTCGCGCATATACAGGGGTCTGGCAAACGGATTCAGATCTATGTAAAGAAAGACATCGTAGGCGAGCGCGGCTTTGCGCTTTTTCAATTATTGGATCTCGGCGACTTAATAGGCGTCCGCGGACACCTCTTTCGGACGAAGACCAACGAACTCTCGATTTGGGTGGAAGAGCTGACGTTTCTTGCCAAGGCGCTACTCCCGCTTCCCGAAAAGTGGCATGGGCTCACCGACGTGGAGTTACGCTACCGGCAACGCTACCTGGACCTGATCGCCAACGATAAATCTCGGCAGGTGTTTGTGGCGAGGGCCCGGATCATTCAAGAAATGCGGCGATTTTTCGATACGCGCGGATATATAGAGGTTGAAACGCCGATGATGCATCCCATACCGGGTGGTGCGGCGGCCAGGCCTTTCGTCACCCACCACAATACCCTGGACATCGACCTTTATCTTCGGATTGCGCCGGAGCTTTATCTGAAGCGGTTGACGGTGGGCGGATTTGACCGAGTTTACGAGATCAACCGCAACTTCCGGAATGAAGGCATCTCCACCCAACATAACCCGGAATTCACAATGCTCGAATTCTACGAGGCTTATAGCAATTACCGGGACTTGATGGAGATGAATGAGGAACTGTTCGCGCTTTTGGCGAAGCAAATAACAGGGTCGACGACTGTGAAGTACGGTGAGCAAGAGCTGGATTTTTCAAGGTTGCAGCGGCTTTCCATGCGCGAGGCAATCGTGAGGTTCTGGCCTGCGGCTGCCGGACTTGCGCCCACGGAGGTCGAACTCGCATCAGCCGGCGGCGCACCAGAGGCAGTGGAGCGCTATAACGCTTGGGCAAAAACCGCGGGCGCGCCTTACGCGGCCTCAAAGGGCGTCTTAACGGACGGCGAATGGACAGGGCTGCTTTTTGAAACCATGGCGGAAGATAAATTGATTCAGCCGACGATCCTCTACGATTTTCCGACGGACATTTCGCCGCTCTCCAAGCAGAAGCCCGAGGATCCGTCGCTGACGGAGCGATTCGAGATTTACGTGGCGGGCATGGAAGTGGCTAATGGCTTCTCGGAGTTGAACGATCCCGGGGAACAAGAGCGGCGCTTTCTTGCCCAGATTGCTCATGGTGGCGATGAGGTTCCGAAGCAGCTGGATGTGGACTATATTCGAGCGCTTTGTCACGCCATGCCGCCAACCGCCGGCGAAGGCATAGGCATCGACCGGCTCACCATGCTGCTGACCGATTCGCCTTCCATCCGCGACGTGATTCTCTTCCCGCTGCTCCGGCCAGAAGTTCACCCAGACTCTGCTTCCGAAACCGATAGCGCGTAACGTATTCTGACTCAGATGCGATTCTCGTATGCAATTTGAATGGTTTGTGGCGCGGCGGTACTTGCGATCGCCTTACCGGCCCGCGGTGCTGCGGCTGGTGACGTTGTTTTCCATTCTCGGGGTGTCGGCTGGCGTCGCAACGCTGGTAATCGCGCTGGCGATGAACACGGGTTTTCGTGAGACGCTACAAGAAAGTTTGTCTGGTGTCACCGCGCACGTTTCATTGACGCGACCTGGTTCGGAAATCCGTAACTACGAAGCGCTGGCCGCGAAGCTTGCTGCCATACCGGGAGTGCGTTCCGTGACTCCTGCCGCGTATCAGACAGTGCTGCTGTCTTTTGGAGGCGAGGCGCTTGGAGTGGTTGCCAAAGGCGTTGAGCCAGAGCGCGAGCGCCGCGGAGACGAGGCGCTGCAGCGCATCGTTGCGGGAAGTCTCGATTTCACTCCGGACAAAGATGGCATTGATGCCTTATTGGTTGGCAAGCAGCTCGCAGACGATTGGAAGATGGCGCCCGGCGACTATGTAACTCTCACAAGCGCTCAGGGCAGACTGACCCCATTTGGTCTGATTCCACGTACGCGTCGCTTCCGCGTGGCGGGAATCTTTAGTTCTGGCTTCTACGATTATGACAAGAACTGGTGCTTTATGACGCTGCACGCGGCGCAGTCCCTTTCAGGCGTGAGCGACGTCGTCAATGCTCTTGAATTTTGGCTCGATGATCCGGGCCGCGCGGGAGACGTTAAGCGGCAAGCGGCAGAAATCGCCGGGCACGATTTTTTGGCGAGCACCTGGATGGAACAAAACGTGGCGCTGTTCCGGGCGTTACGCCTGGAAAAACTGGTTACCGCCATTTTCATCGGGCTGATTACATTTGTTGCGGGATTGAACATTCTTGTGGTGCTGTCCATGATGGTGACGGATAAAGCGCGCGACATCGCGGTATTGATGTCCATGGGAACGCGGCGAGACCAGATTCGCAAGATTTTCTTGTGGCAGGGAATCGCCATCGGGTTCACCGGAACGTTGATCGGGCTCTGCGCTGGGTACGCGTTTGCGCTGATTGCGGGAACCTATCATTTGATACCTCTCGATCCGCAGATATATGCGGTTTCTTATGTGCCATTTCATCCGAGCGTGCTCGATGGCGCGTGGATTAGTTTGGCCGCGATGGGGATATCCGTTGGGGCGACTATTCTTCCGGCACGGGCAGCGTCACAGTTGTTACCAGTAGAGATTCTCCGCTACGAATAGCTGGGGTGGGTGGGGGCTCACCGGAGGGCCTGTTCACAAGGATTTGGCGCATGGTTTGCACGTAGAAGTGTGCAGAGGCAAGCGGGCAGGATTGGGGTGTTGCCCTTACCTTCCCAGCGTGCCAGGGCTCGCTACAAGCTATTGAAAAAAAGAAACTTAGGGATGTTTCAAAGTTGCCGTTTGGTGGGCGTTTAGGGGACGGGCAGCCGTTTGGTTGAAATGGGAAACTCTTGGGCAATTATTAAGGGCACCAGACACCCGGTGACGGTCACGGCTCTAGGACGAATGGCATCTAAGTAAAGAGAGAGAATTAAAGCAACCTGGCCGATAGAGGATTAGCCTTGGGACTAGAATGACCCAGCCACAAGACAACGCGAGTCATACACTACGGACAAGTGGTCCGAGTGCACGAAGCATGGCTCCCGTGGTTATGGAAGCGCGAAATGTGAAAAAAATCTACGGGATCGGCGAGAAGAGTCTCTCCGTTTTGTCTGATGCCAACCTGAGTTTGCAGCAAGGAGAGATGGTCGCCATCGTCGCTCCATCCGGAGCGGGCAAAAGCACTCTCCTGCATTTGCTTGCCGCGCTAGACACGCCAACAAGCGGTACAGTATACTTCGCAAATAAAGCCATTGAAACGAATGATGACACGGCGCTCGCGGAATATCGAAACCGCTCAGTGGGTTTTCTCTGGCAGCGCCATCAGTTGTTGCCTGACTTTACGGCTGCAGAAAATGTAGCCATGCCGTTGTTGCTGCGCGGCGAGAAATTCGCCTCCGCGCTGGAGACAGCGCGGAAGTGGATCGCGGAGGTCGGCCTGGAATACCGGGCGGATCACCGAGCAGGGGAACTCTCCGGGGGGGAACAGCAGCGCGTCGCGATGGCCCGGGCGCTCGTCACTGGGCCGAGCGTGCTGTTGGCAGATGAACCTACCGGGGACTTGGACGAGCAGAATGCTTGGGCCGTGTTTGAGGTACTGGAACGGTTGCATCGCACGCATGGGCTGACGTCGCTGATCGCGACGCACAACTTGAAACTTGCTGCGCGCTGCGACCGGATACTCGGACTTGAACATGGCGTTCTGCAAACTCGCCGGGCTGCGGCCTCAGCGAGCGGGGCCCCCGAGGGAGAAGCGAGCTAACGTGTTTGAACGCTACACAGAAAAAGCGCGTCGCGTCATATTTTTCGCACGATACGAAGCCAGCCAGTATGGCAGCCCGTACATCGAGACCGAGCATTTGCTGCTCGGATTGATGCGCGAGGATAAAGCTCTGGCCAACCGTTTCCTGCGGCAGCAGGGGTCGATCGAATCGATCCGGAAAGAGATTGAGGCGCGCATCACGATTCGCGAGCGCATCTCGACCTCCGTCGAAGTCCCGCTGAGTGCGGAGTGCAAGCGCATCCTGAACATGTCGGCGGAAGAAGCCGAACGGCTCGGCCACAAGCACGTGGGCACGGAACATTTGCTGCTCGGAATCCTGCGGGAAGAAAAATGTTTCGGGGCGGAGATCCTCATGGAGCGCGGGCTCCGTCTCTCCACCTTGCGCGAGGAATTGGCGCGTACTTCCGGCGAGAAGACCACTGCTTCACGGCCCAAGGAAACTTCCTTGCTGGCAGAGTTTAGCCGTGACTTGACTCAGGCTGCGGGCGAAGGGTCACTTGACCCGCTGGTTGGCCGCGAAAACGAGGTAGAGCGCGTCATCCAGATTCTCTGTCGCCGCACCAAGAACAATCCCGTATTGATTGGCGAGCCTGGCGTCGGCAAGACGGCCATAGTCGAAGGTCTCGCGCAGCGCATTTCCGACGGCGACGTCCCACCCTTCCTGGCCGATAAGCGCATCCTGTCTTTGGATCTCTCGCTGATCGTTGCCGGTACGAAATATCGGGGACAATTCGAAGAGCGGCTTAAGACCATCATGAAAGAATTGATGGAGAGCCAGAACTCGATAGTGTTTATCGACGAATTGCACACACTGGTCGGCGCGGGCTCCGCGGAGGGCTCGCTGGACGCTGCAAATATTTTGAAGCCGGCGCTCTCGCGCGGAGAGATTCAGTGCATCGGCGCAACGACCCCCGGCGAGTACCGCAAATCCGTGGAAAAAGACCGTTCGCTCGAGCGGCGCTTCCAGGCCGTAAAAGTTCCCGCACCAAATGAAGAAGAAGCCGTCCAGGTCATCCAAGGCGTGCGCGAACGCTACGAAAAATTTCATGCTGTCAGCTACACGGATGAAGCGCTGCGCTACTCCGTTTATCTTTCGAACCGCTACATTCCTGACCGTTTCCTTCCCGATAAAGCCATCGACCTGATTGACGAAGCCGGCGCGCGCGTCAAGCTGCGACAGGCCACCGTCCCCGATGAAGTCGGCGAAGTACAGAAGCGCGTGAAATTTATTACCCATCGCATGGAAACAGCCATCGCCAATCACGAATTTGAAAAGGCCCGTTTCTATTCTGAGGAAGAGCGCAAGGAAAAGGAAAATCTGCGCGCGCTTCGCGAGCGCTACAAGCTGGATGATGCCTCAACCGGTATCGTCTCCCGCGAGGACATCGAGGAAGTGGTCTCGCGCTGGACGGGGATCGGCGTCACTTCTATTAAAGAGGACGAGCAGCAGAAACTTCTGCGCATCGAGCCTGAGTTGCACAAGCGCGTCATCAGCCAGGACAAAGCCATTACTGCTCTGGCTCGCGCCATTCGCCGCAGCCGCGCGGGCCTTAAGTCTCCTTTGCGCCCCGTGGGCTGCTTCTTCTTCCTCGGGCCCACTGGCGTCGGAAAAACCGAAGTCGCGCGGCGCCTCGCCGAATTCCTGTTTGGTTCGGAGAAATCGCTGGTACGTTTCGATATGTCGGAGTTCATGGAGAAGCACTCCGTATCGAAACTCATCGGCGCGCCTCCGGGGTATGTAGGCTATGAAGAAGGCGGGCAGTTGACGGAGCGTGTCCGCCGGACGCCTTATTCGGTCATCCTCTTGGATGAAATCGAGAAGGCCCACCCGGACGTTTTCAACATTCTTCTCCAGGTGTTTGAAGACGGGCAGTTAACGGACGGCCTCGGCAACACCGTGGATTTCCGTAACACCATCATCATCATGACTTCCAATCTTGGTGCGCGGCACTTGCAGAGGCGCACCTCCATCGGGTTCCAGTCTGGCGCTGATGAAGCCAGCCAGAAGTCCATCGAAGAGATGGTGATGAACGAAGTGAAACGGGCGTTCAATCCGGAGTTTCTCAACCGGCTGGACGAAGTGATTATATTCAACGCGCTCGGCGACGAAGATTTGCTCCGCATCATCGATTTGCTCGTGGGCCAGCTGAACGACACGCTGATTCACCGGCAGGTGCAGGTTGTGCTGTCGCCGGAAGCACGCCAGTGGATCCTCGAGAAAACGTGTGCGGACCGTAACTATGGGGCACGGCCGCTCCGGCGGGCTCTTCAGAAATATGTCGAAGATCCGCTCTCGGAGGCGCTCATCCAGGGAGGAATCCAGAGGCCCGCGACGCTGCAAATTTACGTCGGGGGAGAAGGCTTGGCATTCCGTCCCGTGGTTGAGGCAACCCCGGTTATCCACTAGCGAATCTGACACAACGCATGGGAGACCTCGACCAGGTCGGGGTCAGCGAACGACCGGCCCACACCGGGTCCGGCGGGAGAAAAACAAATTGTGTTTTGGGGGCGCGGCCCTGAAGACCTCAACGGCCGCTTATAGCAGAGTCTGTTTGCCATTTGGAGTTTTGGCGTCTCGGGCTACCTGGATCGCAGCGGCTCTTCTGTTTTTTGCGGCCAGTTCGCCTGCGGCAACGCACAAAAATCTCCTTGCAGACGCGTCTGCGTCCGCAGCCCCTGGACTATCTTCGTTTTCCTCGGATTCTTCGAGCGACGATTCCGCACTAACCGGCGAGCCGCAAGCTTCGACTCAGGCCCCCAACGGCCAGCCGCAATTCGTGATCGAGCGCATCGAATTCATTGGCAACCGGAGAATCCGCAGCGACACCCTCAAGGCGCGCATCTTCAGCCGCGAAGGTGATCCATATAATGAAGAGACCCTGCGTCGCGATTTCCAGGCCCTCTGGAACACCCAGTTCTTCGAGGATGTAAAGCTGCGCGTCGAAGATTCCCCTGATCGCGCCGACGCCAAGATCATCATTTTCGAAGTGAGGGAACGCCCGCAAATTCGGCGCATCCGTTACGAGGGCATTCATTCGGTTACGGAATCGGATATTCTCGACCGCTTTAAGGAGCGTAAGGTCGGCCTCTCCGTGGAAAGTCCATTCGATCCCACAAAAATCAAAAAGGCCGAAGTAGTACTGAAGGAATTGCTGGGAGAGCACGGCCGCCAGTTTGCGAAAGTGACTCCCCAATATGAACGCATCGCCTCCAGTAATGCTGTTATTCTCGTCTTCAAAATTGTCGAAGGCCCCAAGGTTAAAGTCGGCAAGATTAAGTTCGTCGGGAACCACGCTTTCAGCGACCGCAAACTCATCCGGTCCATGAGACATGACCGCCCGTACGGAATTCCACTGTACTTCTGGGACATCCCCGTCTTGTCCAAGACCTACGATCGCGAAAAGCTAAACGAGGACCTCGAAGTAGGCGTGCGCGGGTTGTACCAGGACAATGGCTATTTCCGCGTGGTTGTGGCTCCCAACGGCCCAATTTTGGAGAATAAAGACGTTGTGCACCACGGTGTTCCAGTTCCCGGACTGCGCCCGCACACCGGTAAAGCAGTCAATATCACCATCAAGATCGAAGAGGGCGAGCGCTATCGGATGGGGACGCTCAAGATTGTCAGTTCGGACCCGGACAAAGCTTTGTCGCTCAAGGTGGAACCTCTGAAGGCGCTTTTCCCACTGAAGGAAGGCGATATTCTTGACGTGGACAAACTCCGCAAAGCTCTAAAGAACTATACGGATGCTTACGGACAGTACGGCTTCATTGATTTCACCGCCGAGCCGGATTTCGACATCGATGATGCGGCGAAAAAGATTAACCTTACGCTGCGCTTCGACGAACAAAAACAATATTACGTCCACCGCATCAACTTCAGTGGGAACACCACAACCCGCGATAAAGTTATTCGTCGTGAGTTGCTGATCGACGAAGGACAGCTCTTCAACAAACGCTTTTGGGACATCAGCGTCCTGCGCCTCAACCAGCTGAACTATTTCGACAAAATAGATGCCGACAAAGCCGTGGAGCTGCAGAAGAACACCAAGGATGGCACTGTCGACATTAATTTGAAGCTCAAGGAAAAAGGGAAACAGTCCATCGGTCTGCAAGGTGGCGTCAGCGGGTTGGCCGGCGGCTTTATCGGCCTCACTTATCAGACCAACAACTTCCTCGGTTTGGGCGAAACGCTGACTCTTTCCGCGCAATTTGGTGAAATAGAGCGCATATTGCAATTCGGCTTCACGGAACCTTACTTATTCGACCGTCCCATCTCTACCGGCTTCACCGTCTTTTCCAGCAAATACAACTTTAACCAAGCCAAGCAGGAAGCACTTCTTTACGGCCAACAGGTCAGTGTCAACCCACAATTCGTCCAGAACTACGACCAGAACAGTACGGGGTTCACCGCTTTCGCCAGCTACCCCATGAAGCGCTTCTCTTTCGCCAGGTTTGGCCTCTCCTACGGTCTCACGCGCACGAATATCACTGCATTTAATCAGGCTTCCTCGCTCTTATTCGAGCAATTGCAATTCCGCGCCATCGCCGGGCCGAGCGCCCTGAACGGTATCATCTCGAGTTCGATCACGCCGTCAATCAGCTACAACACCATCGATAATCCGATCAACGCCACCAAGGGCAAGAGTATCTATTATTCGCTGTCCTTCCAGGGCGGGCCGTTGGGCGGCAATGTCAACACCTTTACCAACGTCTTTGACATCAAGTACTTTCACCCCATCAACAAGCGTCGCAATGCCATCGGCTTACACTTCACCACCGCCTACGTCACCGGATTTGGAGGCAAGGAAGTGCCCCCATTCAGCCGGTTCTATATGGGCGGCGAAAACGATATTCGCGGATTTGATATTCGATCTATCTCTCCGGTGGTATTTATTCCGACTGTGTCCGCGCAACCCCTCTTCTATCACGACCCTCTTTCCGCGGGCACTTTGCGCTCCTTCAACCTTCCTGTGCTGGTATATACCGCAACCTTGCCAGGCGGTGACTTTCAAGCTTCCGGCAATATCGAGTATCGCATTCCCATCGCGGGTCCCGTCAGCATGGCTCTCTTCGCCGACGCGGGAACCGATGGAATTCTCCGTACCGATGCCCTGCACCTCGATCCCACGGGCATCGCAAACATTACGGCTAACTTTCCGATTGCCCCGCTTACCAAGACTCTGGGGATTGCCTCCGGAACAAATTTCCGTTTAAGAGATTCGGCGGGGATCGAATTTGGCGTAAATCTTCCGATCGTGCAGGCGCCGTTTCGGATTTATTACGCTTACAATCTGAACAGATTATATTCACAGATCTCAGCTCCAAATCCGTTCGTAAATCAGGGCACACTTAATACTTGGAGAAACACCTTGGATGGGCTTAGTCCGAATCTCTGGGAAAGCCAGATTGCGCCGCAATTGGGGTTCTTGAACAATCCCGGGCGGTTGAACTACTTCGAGCCGAAGACAACTTTTAGATTCACCGTAGGAAAGACGTTTTAGCCGCCCGGAGCGGCGGAGAACTTGGAAAAGTCTGGGAAAATTGTCCGGTTACCCGCGGCAATTTCGGCGCGGTTGACTTGGGGAGGCTAGGGAAATGAAGTTGTGGAAGATTTCGAGCTACCTGACGCTGGCGGTGCTAGCGCCCTGCTTGCTTTCAAGCGGATGCGGGGGCAGCGGGAGCAGCGGCGCCACTGTGACTACCGTCTCCGTCTCCTCATCCATTGGCAATGTGCTCATCCTGAGCCAGTCGACGACCCTCAATGCAACCGTGGTGGGTCCCACCAATACCGAGGTCAACTGGCAGCCATGTATGTACACCACCACGCCTTTACCCACTACTGCCAACCCAACTCCGAAGGCTTCTACGCCAGCAGCCTGCCCTTCTGACGGCTCGCTTGGCACTCTCTCCAACCTACAGACAACGGGAACTGCTACATTCACTGCCCCGTCGGCCCTGCCAGATCAAACTACCTTCCCCGGGCTGACTGTTATCATTACCGCGCAATCCGTTGCGGATTCAAGCAAGCATGGGACCGGCAGCATCAACCTATTCATAGACTCGGGCATCAGCGTAACAGTTACTCCCCCCACTGCGGCTGTGCCCACAAATGAGCAGCAGCCCTTCACCGCGGTCCTCACCAATGACCTTAAATCCAAGGGCGTGACTTGGCTTGTCACGCAATCAGCTCCCACCACGGGAGCTTCTTCCTCCAATCCCAATCCGTATCAGTCCCTCGCTACTTGCACCGTGAGTGGCAACGCCACAGGATGCGGCTCCATCGACGCGAACGGCGTATATACGGCTCCTGCCGTTGTTCCGACAGCAAGTACACCCTCGGGCGCGAGCACCACACCCACGATCGTCACCGTTGTCGCGACTTCCGTGGAAGACAATTCGCGCTTTACCTTTGCGACGATCACCATCACTGCGGGCGGCCCAATTACCTTTAACGGCATCTCCCCGACCATCGCTCCTCAGGGTGCCGCCTACTGGGACATCTATCTCGATGCCCCGAACATCACTTCGGCCTCGATCATCACGCTGACCGACGCAAACAACGGCCAAACGACACTCAACTCGGCATCTGGCCAAATTAAAATACTATTTCCGATCCCTACGGCAACCGTCCCCAGCCCACCCTCCTCTGGCGCCCGGATCCGGCTCTCGGCAAAGGATCTAGGGGAAGCGAACGCCAGCCCAGTGACTGTCTCCGTCACCGATCCCGGCCAGCCGGTGACGACGACTACAGGAGGGGTGTTCACGTACAACATTATTCCTGTACGCCCAACGGCTTTGGACTCCTCTCCGAGCGACATTATCCAGGGAGCCGTATCATCCGGCGATATCGGACTCACGATTGACGGCGGCTATTTTGGGCCGAGCGGCCTGTTAGCCAATGTGTTTTTTCAAGGCACCACGATTCCCGCCAAGACCGACGGCCAGGGACAGCTTCTGTCCTTCTCACGACAGCTGCAAGTCGCATTCCCCAGCGGTCCCATAAATACCGGCAATCCTGGACTTTATTCGCTCTCCATTGCTCGCACAAAGCCCCCGCTCCCCTTTGAAGACAACCCCGCCGTTACGAATCTGGCCGTTTTTCCCAACTACTCGGTAAATCCGCCCACCGTCGGAGCAAATCTCGTGGCCGCCGGAGTTAATCCTAGCGCTGTAGATATCGATCCCACTCTTGGAGTCCTGGTTGTCGCGGAGGTTGGCTCCGACGTCACTCAACCTGGCGCAGTGCAGTTCTACAACATCGGAGCTGGCACCCTGACTCCTATGGGGAGCCCCGTGCCTGTAGGTAAAGTTCCGACTGGTCTCTCCGTTAACCGCAACAACCACACGGTCGCGGTGGTCAGCTATCTGGGTCAGAGCGTCACGGTTCTACCGATTCCCGGCGCTCCGGCGCAGGCTCCGGGGACCCCTTTCACCCTTGATCTCTCGAACGCGCTGCAGGGCCAAGTTTCTCCTGCCCCCTTGCCGTACTCGATTGGCGTGGACCCGGACACGAACATGGCGCTCGTGGCCTATTCCTCGACCTCGGCTTCCTCGGTCGCCAACCTGGGGTTCCTCCTTAACTTAAATACGGGAGCCAATCCCTTTGGATGTATCACTTCGTCTCTGACACCCCCCTGCGAATTCGCCCAGGTCACTCTAAATACAGGCGCTTATCCGCAGATTGCTATGGAGCCGCACGGACATCTGGCGCTTGTAACTCCCGGAGGCTCTGGTATTGTTCGAGGCATTGATGTTACCAAGGCTTCCACTTCTGCCTACATCAAGTCGCTCACCCTGGCCGCCGGAATCGTAACGGTCACCACCACGACTTCCAATGGGCTGATTCCTGGCAATTCCGGGACAGTTCTGATTATGGGGGTGCCGGGACCAGGAGCCTCCGGCAATAGCACTAGCGCGAATTTCAATGGCGTCTTCAACGTCGCCGCCACAAGCGACACGTCCTTCACCTACATTTTGAACTCCACTTCCAGTGGGACGGTGACTCTCACACCTGACGCCAACGGAGTCACGCCCGCCCAGGTCTTTTATAGCAATCCCAATCTGATCTTTGGCGGCCTGTCCCAGACGAGTCAAGGCATAGCCATCAATCCCATTACCAACACAGCCGCGCTTGCCGATGCCAATTCAACGGGCTCCAACGGTCCCCAGATTAACTTGCTTAACGCCTTAGACCAGACCATTAGTTCGATATCTTTCTTTTCTGGTTGCACATTTTATTCGACCACTTGCTCCAATGGTCCCGAATTGCTAGGCACTGCGGACATCGCCTGGCAGCCCTATTCGAACGCCATCGTCTCTTACAATCCTGGGCAGAATCAGGTTTCTGTTTCCGATCCTGTAACCGCGTCGCGTTATGCGCTGATCTCCGTGCCCGGCACGGGCAAGGCCACGTTGTCGGTCCAGAATGGCACCACCAACTCTCTGACACTTTGGGGGGGTATCGCCGTCGATCCCGCGACCAACCAGGCCTTCGTGGTGATGTCCGGGAGTGGAAACATCAGCATTGTCAATCTCGGGCCGACTCCCGCGAACGCCCTAAAAGCAGCACAGATCTCGGAAATTGTCGTTCCGAGCACCAATCCTGGATTGGGCGTGGTTGGGGGCATTCCTAACGCTACAGTCCCCCAAGGTACGCTCACCTCCGCTACGGACTTGGCCGGCGTGCAGGTTTTCGGTTCGGGCTTTGATGCCGCAACCCAGGTTCGGTTGGACGGCACTGCCATTCCCGCGAGCGACGTTCAATTTGTGAGTAGCAGGCAACTCACCGTCACCATTCCGGCTTCGAACTTATCGTTCCCCCACCGGTTTGCGCTCGACGCGGTTAATGGAAATGGTGTTCAGTCTAACGCCACGGACTTTTTCGTGATCCAGGTAGTGGATATGACCCCCGCCTGTGCTCCCACTATGCCAAACACTCAACACCCCAGTTCCGTGGCCATCGCCGACCAGTTAATGAACGGGCCGTTCTCACCCATCGCCGTGGTTAGCAATAGTGGCTGCAACAACATCTCCGTGGTGGACATCAATCCGACCGTGACCGTCAGTGGTCAAACAGTGAAAAATCCCAACTTCGGCAGCATTCTCAACACCATCGCAGTTGGCGCTACACCGCAAGGCGTGGCCGTGAGCCAGCACTTCGGATTGGCTGTCGTCGCCAACAATGGCGATGGTACGGCTTCGATCGTCAATCTACTTACAAACTCCCTCGCCGTTCCTTCCGTCGCCACTGGCACGAGCCCCGCAGGGGTGGCCATTAACGACACAACGGGCGCTGCGATTATCGCGAATACCGGCTCAAACACCGTCTCTGAAATTAATCTTGGTTTGCTCTTCGGCAGCGCTCCACCTACTTCGCTAAGCGCTGTCAGCATTGGCGGTTTCCAACAACCAACGGCGGTGGCCATCGACCCGGACCGCGGCACCAACAATCAGGGCATTGCTGTCGTCACCTCACTGCAACTTGTTAACGGGTCTGCTCCCCAAGGAGCGCTTCAGGTGGTGGACATTGGGGCGAGCAACCCGACTCTTAGCACTACTGCTGCGACTGGCCTTGTTACAGCCCCGTCGACCGGCCTCGTTTTTGACCCGACCGTCAATACCGGCTTGACCCACAAAGGCGTGTTCTATGCCAGTTCAAGCGGCGGGAACGTAATTTCGTCGTTTAACCCGGATACCGGCCAGGCCATCAGTGTTAACGTTGGCATTAATCCAACTGCGCTGGCAATCAATCCGCAGACGGGGGCGATCCTGACTAGCAACCTCGCGGGCAAGACTGCATCCCTCGTCGATACGAACTCGAGACCGTTGAAGACTGTTCAGACCATTGGACTGCCGGGATCGGGGCAGTTTGGTGTGGCCATCGACCAGTTTACGAATCTTGCCGTTATCGTCGATCAAGCTAACAATCGGCTGTTGATTTTCCCGATGCCGAACTAAGGGATGCGGCTGCAAGTCACGTGAGCAGAAAGAACGCAAAGCGCTTGGGCCCCGAAAGCTTTCCGATTGCAGCGGGGCAAGGCCCTCGGCTATACTCCAAAGTTTGCGCCGTGCCCGCAGAACGTGTCGGCAAGCGAAACATTTTCAAGCCAATGAAGAATTGGTTCCGGTTGATCTCGATTTCGTCGGGGTCATCCACAACAAGGAGAAAAAAGTGAATTTGAGAATTGTATTGAGATCCGCAGCTCTGGCTACGGCATGCCTGATGGGCACTGGCGCAGCCTGGGCGCAGGCGGCCCCAGCGGCAGGCGCTGCAGGGGCATCCAAGCTGGTGGGCATCATAAATCTGCGCGGAGCCATTGGGACTACCGCGGAAGGCAAGCAGGCGTCCGCGGAACTTCAATCGCAATTTGCGCCGCGTTCGGCTGAAATCGATGGTTTGACGAAGCAGATCAATGATCTGCAGCAAAAGCTCCAGGCAGGCCAAGGCAAGCTGAGCCAGGAAGAAGAAGCGCGGCTGACTTCGGAAGGTCAGAAACTCACGGCGCGCCTCGACCGCCGGCGGACTGATTTTCAGGAAGACGCAAACGCCGCCCAGCAGGAAGTTCTCGAACGCATCGGGCGCAAAATGGTAGACGTTTTGGATCGCTACGCCCGCGAGAATGGCTACAGCGTGGTTCTGGATACCTCCGGGCAGAATTCTCCGATTCTTTACGCTTCCAATCAGATCGACGTCACCCAGGAAATCGTTCGCCTCTACGATCAAGCCTATCCGGTCAAGGCAGGCGCGACTCAGCCCGCTCCTAAGCCAGCGGCTAAACCCGCTGCACCCGCGGGAACCAAGCCGCCTCAGCGGTAACCGGCTGCAATACTCCGAGAGTATTTGCATGTCAAAACGCCCCCGACGTACTCGGGGGCGTTTTCTTGTGGAGCTGGAGGAAACGCTGCGGCGAAAAGCTGAGAAGCCGCTCGTGCCGGGAAGAGGGCAGCTAATTTCCTCAGTCACTGATTTCTTATATATTGTTTGCGCCATATGCGGCCAGAGTACGGGCAGCGAACCGTCCAATAGTGCTGAGAATCGCATCGGCACTCTTGGTCCACGCAAAGGGTTTGGAACCTGGAATCTGGGAACAGACGGGACGTTTTCCCACATTTGATTTTTTGTTTGTGTTGGGGATAGCTCGCCGGGTACCCAGGCGCCGGTTTTACGTCCAGGTCTTTCCTCTTCATCTTTTAGCCGTTTCTTCTCAGCCATAAATCTGGCACAATACCTCTGTGCCCACGACCGTCGGCATTCCCGATTCGCTCTACCGCGAACGGAAGTCCAAGGCTGCCCGCGAAAAGCGCTCGGTAAAGGAACTCATCCTGCGCACTGTCGAAGTGGAGCTCCGCCCACGCTCCAAAAAGCGCTCGCGGCGTGTGACTTTCCCGCTTATCACCTCAAAAGCGCCCGCAAAGTTCGACATCGACGAGGCCAAGATCTACGATCTGATTTTTTTCCCCTGATATCAACGTCTGTCTCGCTCTCTTATCAGCACCACATTCACTAACCCTCTGCGCGAGTCTGGCTTGAGCAACTCGAAGATCATTCGCGCACCTGTTTTTCCCGTTTCACCCGGTTTGGACTATTGCGCCTGCTGACGACTGGTGCCGTCATGGGCGAAGACAATGTTTTGACTCAGACCGAAGCTCCGTCCGTCTACGACCGATGGATGCAGGACGACCGCGTCGAGTATGTTGAGAAACCGACCGGCTGGTCACCCTCGATCAGGCCCTTCGTCAAAAAAGGAGAAAACATCCTGCTTCTAGAATAGAGTGCCCGAGGACACCTGGTTTCTGCCCTTATTTCTCAGCCGTGCGGTTCGGGAATTGCGCGATTCCGTCATCATCCGGCTTCCTCTTCCGAGCCTCTGCGGAATCGACTCTGCTCAGCAACCCCGGCGCTACGTTCCAGTTTTCCCCGGCATCGGTGACCACCGTGACCGTCTTCTTGTTATAGCGAGTCAGCGTTCCGAACATTAAGGCTCTCCCGTCGGGATGGAACTTCACTCTTTCCCCGATGCGAAAGTCCAGCATTGCGCTGTGCGAACGCATTTGATGGAGAAACCTCAGTCGAGCCACGACCTTATGATTCAACTCAATGAGTTCTTCTTCGGAAAGCGAATCAATTTCGAGGTGTCGCATCATGGTTTGCCCTCCAACGGGAGGCGCCTATTGTATCGGAAACCCGCGTTTCGCAACAAAATTGCGGCTGCCTCATAAGTCGGTTTTACGTCCGGGTCTTTCTTTTTCCTGGATCGATTTATCTCTCGAAGCAGCTCCTACGAAGGTGATAATTACTCCGATGAACTTTCGTCCTTCGGTTTCCACAACAACCGCGCCGTCTTCCCCGGAAGCGCCGCCTCGCGCTTATCCAGCCACTCGAGTTCGACTTCTACTGGTACTTTCAGCGCTTTCGCCAGGCGGAAAGTGTTCGACCACGCGTGGTTCGCATCCACGTTCTGAATGCAGGCATTAATCTCGGGAACGTACCGATAACCCGCTTTTGCCCGGTCCGAATTAGCGTGCCCAAGCATCATCTTGCCGGTACTGATTCGCCGCACGGCTTCCACCGAACCCAGGCGCCTAACTGCCTCAATATGAGCTACATGAACCAAACTATTCCACCCATCCGCCTTACGCCCCGCGAATTCAGCCGCAAGTATCCGCGTGTGCCTCAGGCTCGGCACCTTTCCCGGTTCAGATTCGCTCAGAGGCCGTGCCCGCCTCTGCTCCAGCGGCTCAGTCCGCACCGCGACCGCGGTGGCGACGCCTTGGCCCGTCTCAGCCTCATGGCTGTTCAGAAGTCGCTGGATCACCGTAGCCGGCGTATCCACCAGTGGCACCGCCAACTTCTGCAACCGCGCGAACAGGGAGTCGGGGATCTCAATTGTAGCCATGCCGATTCACTCTATCATTCTATGACAGAATGATAGAATGATATAAATTCTTCCCGGCTCCCGGGCCTAACCCACCCTGTCTTACCGCGAGATTCGCCTGAGAATTGGGATCGTCTCGCGAACTCGCCACATGCACTCGCGCGCGGCGAACCGGATTGAAAACTCATCTTATTGGGAGTACCCTTTGCCGAGACTCACCCCGTCACTCCCTCCTCGGCGGATTCTTGCGACATGGCCCATCTCTGAGGAGCTCGCATCATTTCATTTTGGGAGCACGCACATGTCAACGAAAGCAAAGGACATCGTTCGGCGCCTCTACGAAGAAGTCTGGAACAAACGCCGCTTTGACGTCGTGAACGAACTGATCTCTCCGAGCCATGCTATCAACGACCCGTATCTCACCGGCTCGGCCGTTGGCCCTGACGCTTATAAACGCGTGGTGATCCAATTTATTGCCGCCTTCCCCGACCTGCAATTCACAGTGGAAGACTACATCTCCGAAAACGATAAAGTCGTCGTCTCATGGGTCATTTCCGGCACTCACAAGAGAGAGTTTCGTGGAATTTCCGCGACAAACAAGAAGTTCACTCTCGAGGGGATCACCATCAACCACGTCACGAATGGCAAGATTATGGAATCCTACCTCAGCATCGATTATCTCGGCATGCTTCAACAACTCGGCGTCGCACCCGCCTTCGGCCAGCTCCAAAGCGTCGCCGCCCCCTGAGCTACTGAGTCCCGCATAATATTGCGAAGTAGCGATTTGGAGTGCGGCAGCCCTGCTGCCGCTTTTCTCATCGACTTGCACGACTCTATATTTGGCGAGCCTCAATAAGATCGAAGGATCAGAACTTCTCATCGCGTGCTTGGCTCTCGGGCCGCGCTTGTGTTCTGAGCTCTTTCCTCGGTTGGCCAGGTATAACTAGAAGAACAAACCTGTACCTCGGTTCAATCCCGCGAGCGAGAGCAAATTCTAGACTAGTTGTATGACCAAACCCTCTAAAGGCGCGGCGGCTTTCATGGTGTTTTTCGGGCTGATGTTTCTGGTCCCCGGGCTGCTCGCGCTGTTCACCTTTCTGGCGAGCGGGCGCAATCCAGGCGTCAGCGGCACGATCGCCGGTGCAGCGATCGCTTTGTTTATCTCCGCGATTGGCGCCGGATTCATCTTTGCGGCATGGTTCGGCTACGGCCGTTTGAAAAAGCAGGCTGCCGTAGAAGAGGCAAATCCCTCGTCACCCTGGCTGTGGCGCGCGGATTGGGCCAGCCGTAGAGCGGAAAGCCTGCGCAAGAACAGCGAAATTACAGTTTGGGTGGTTTGCATCTTCTGCAATCTGGTGCTTGTTCCGATCGCCGTCAATGTCATGTCTCAACTCGCCCCCCGCAATGACCCGCGCGTATTCCTGGTTCTGGGGTTTTGTCTCATTGGCGTTATTCTTTTCGTCGCGGCCTTGCGCGCAAGTCTTCGCCATCGACGGTTCGGCAGTACTTATCTCGAACTTTACTCGCTGCCATTATCCCCAGGCGGCCGGCTCGCTGGAAGGATTCATCTCAAGCTCGCCGAAGACGCGTCGCACGGCATCGACCTTCGCCTCTCTTGTGTTCGCAGAACGATTACCGGATCGGGCAACAACCGCTCCACGGTGCAAACTGTTCTCTGGCAGACGGATCAGAACGTGCCGTTTGGAGCCATCGGGATGGATCCGCTTGGCAGAACAATTCCGGTGGATTTCGAAATCCCGCCTGACGCTTACGTGACGGATCACGACAACACGTCCGATCAAGTTCTCTGGCTTCTACACGCTAAGGCAGATGTTCCTGGCATTGATTATACGGACGACTTCGAGTTGCCTGTGTTCAAGACATCCACGTCCGTGGAACCGTCGTCCGCTGCTTCCTCGTCGGAAACTTATCGATTTTCAGCTGAGACTTCCAGCGTGACCGATTCGGCGCCGGTAGCCGCGCCTGCGCACTCGAAAGTCGTCATTTCTTCGCAAGCGGGCGGCACGGAATTTTACTTTCCGGCTTTTCGCACGCCCTCCCGCGCACTATTTCTTCTTGTCTTCACAGCGGTCTGGAGCGGCGTTGTTTTTTTCCTGTTTCGTTCCAGTGCTCCCTGGCTTTTTGGCGTTGTCTTTGGTTTTTTTGATCTCTTGCTGATTTTGATTTGTTTTCACGTTGTCTTGGGAACATCACGGATCCGGGTCGGCAACGGCGAAATTATTTCCACGACAAAGATTCTCGGCATCGGGTCTGCAAGGCGATTCGCCATCTCTGAAATCGATGCCATTGTCGCGGTCACGAGCGGGCAGCAAGGCGGCAATAGTGGAGAATCCATGTATGCCATTCGCCTGCGCACAAAAAATGGACGGCGGATTACGCTCGCGGATGAGATCGCGAGCCGTCAGGAAGCTCGCTGGATCGTTTCGCAGATCGAAACTCTCGCCGGCCTGAAGGTCGACACACGCGTGGAAGTGGATTCACCTTACGGCCCGCCTCCCCAGCCCGGCCAAGCCGTTTCCGGCGCGCTGCAGCCAGGCCAGCAGCTCTTTGGTTCTTTGCAGCCAGGATCCTCGCGCACCGGCTGGCCCCAAACACGGCCTCCATCGCGCGCGTCGACGGTTGTCTCTTTTGCGGTGTTCGCCCTGTTCACCGCTGGCATGTTTGCGTGGCAGGGCTGGCGATTCTCCAATTTGAAATCAGTGGCAAGCGCTTCTCGTGCGAACCGGTCGCTCTCAAACGGATCCCGCTCGGCTGCGCCTGTGAACGCTATTCCACCACGCCGCATTTTTGCGGGCTCCATGACCGATGCGGATGAAGAGCGCGTGCTCGCTCTGCCTGCTCAGGATCAAGCGGAAGAATTGTTCGAACGCGCCATCGAGCACGACCAGCGCGCGCTTGAGCTGTTCGAACAGCAAGTCGAAAGCTGGGTGGGGCACATCCGTTCGAGTGAGCGCATGAAGCAACTGGAGCGCCGGTCGGAATTTTCGAGCGATCTCCGAGTGCGCTACGCCAATGCGGACATCAATCTCACGCTGGACGGCTGGCAGAAAAATGAGCGGGCCGCCGAAATGTTGATCGAGCGCGCGCGCACGGATTCGAAATACCGCGCCGCGGCCGTTTATTTTCTGGGGATGCTCGCCGGCCGGGGAGTGGCGTACGATCGAATTCATCCGGTTTTGCTGGACTACGCGAAACACGATCCGGACGCGTACGTCCGGCAGTGGGCCGTCGAAGGAATGCGCTATCTCGGCAAGGACGAGACGCTCGATGAGCTGTTCGAGTCCTTCACGCATGATCCTTCGAACAACGTACGGGACCGCGCGGGCTGTAATTTGTCTGACTGCGGAAACTTCACGCGCGTGCAGCGGATGCGCATGGTGCCGAAATTTCTTGATCTTGCGTCTGATACAACCGCAAGCGCGCAAATGCTCGGCTGGTCCTACATGGCTTTGCGCGAAATCACCGACGCGAATGTTCCGGGCGACCCCCAGGCCTGGAAGAATTGGTATCGCGATCACGGCCCCGAAAAATTGGCGGAGTTTCAGCGGCTCGACTGGTGGCGAGTTCGCGGCGATGAATAAGGTCCCGCAATGCCCCGATGTGGAAGTTTATTTGTTCGGCGCGAGAATGCGCTCAATTTGCAAAATATGATTGATGTCGTGCCCCGCGATCATGAGCGCGATCCGTTCGAGACTCTCCTCGCCGCGCTCCGCATGTATGCCATAGCGCTTCCACTGTTCCGTCGAAAGTGATTTGTAGAGCGCGAGGTTAGCGTCGCGCACGGCGCGAAATTGCTCGATGCTTTTGCGCGGGTCTCGCTTGGCGTAGAGTCCAGCGGCCGCCCACGCATCCTGGTCATACGCCTGAATATGTGTTCCCGGCGCGCCGAGGATGGAGCGGATGCGCCATCCAATGACGATCTCCGTATCGGCCAGATGCGCGATGATTTCGCTAACAGACCATTTCTCCGGCGCGGGCCGTTTGCGCAGCCTGGAAGCGGGCGCGCCCTTTATCAGCCGTTCTAATTTCTTAGCGGTGGCAGACTGCGCCTTGAGCGGGTCTCTTCCTTGCACGTGACTGAGAATCCGCTGGGAATACTGTTGGGCCGTTTCGTTCATATCATCCAATTCCCTTCGTCAAGAAACGTAACCAAGGGTCGCGTTCAAAATGTCGTGAAGAGCCTCCTCCACCTAATTTCACCCGGATGAAGCACGGCATTCGCATACGCGAGGAAGCGCTCGCGGAGTTGCCCGGATTCCCAGGCTTCCGGCGATGCGTCGAGAGACATGTAGATCATCACCGGAGTGCCGATAATGTTTTTGCGCGGCACGCAGCCGGTGAAGCGGCTGTCGAAGGAATTTCCGCGGTTGTCGCCCATTACGAAATAACAATCCTGGGGAATCTTATAGGGCCGGTGCAAATCGTAAGGCTCACTGGGCCCAGTCGTGTAGCTCTCGGAAAGTTTTTGTCCGTTGATCCACACGCTGCCGTCGTGAATATCCACCGTTTCTCCGGGAAGGCCGATGACGCGTTTCACGATGTCCGAAGTTTCCTGCGGGACAAAGGGGGTGAAAATCACGAGCTGGCCGCGCTTCGGATTGCGCCACAGCGAAAGATGCAAGTGAGTGAAAGGAACGCCGGCGTCGTAGCCGATACGGCTCATGATCAGGTGGTCGCCGATCAGGAGAGTGTTCTCCATTGACCCCGACGGAATCACACGCGCCTGGCCAAGCGTTCCGTTGACCAGCAAGAAGATGAGAACGACCCATATCCAACCGATGACTTCGCGCTGAATGCGCTTGGCCCAGGGAAGCTGTGCATCAGGCTTTTTGTTTTGTTGTTTGCCGGCTTTCATCCTTCACCCCGTCTAACCATTCTAACCATCTTTGGCTAAGACGCGTCTACCGTCGCGACGTGAGCGGGAGAATCCCGCATCGCCATGTCGGCAATGATGGTGCGCGAGCCCATATACAGCACAAAGGCGAGCCCGGTGCAGAGAACCGGGATGATCAACATGGCCTGCTGAAGGCCAATGGCACGAAAAGTTTCCGTGACGGTTGCCGAGCCGGCCAGCGCTGCAGCGCGGTGCGCAAGCACATCGCTCAATTTGCCGGTGAGGAGCGGTCCGAAGGATGCTCCACACATGTACATCGCCATGAAATAGATTGCCATCGCCGTGCCGCGTTGGTTGGGAGCGACAATGTCCTGAATGGCGGAGTAAACGAAGCCGTAGTAACTCGACAGCGAACCGTACATCAGGCCTAGAAACACAGTAGCCATGATTAGCGAGTGCGCCGGTTGCAGGATTCCGATGCACGCGAGTGGCACAGTGACGAGCGCCATGAACGCGGCGCAAAGCAGGCGGCCATCCTTCCGGCGATGACTGATGCGGTCTCCGAGATACCCGGAAAACAAGCCGCCGCTGACTCCCCCAAGAAGGTAAAGCGTACCGGCGACTTTGCCGGAGTTGGCGACGGAGAGGCCGTGCACGCGACTAAGAAACGCGGTCAGGAAAGTGGCCCAGGCATAGGCACAAAAATTCAGCAGCGCGCCGCTCACGATAATCCACCAAAGCGTGGGGATACGGAGCACGTTCCAAATGGACGTGGTGACCAGTGCCGTGCCTGGAGGTTCGCTGGCGCCACGTTGCGGCTCGCGCAGCAGGAGGAGGGCAGGCAACAACAACAGGGCCGGAAGGGCGGCAGTAACCATGGCCGTGCGCCAGCCGTACGCTTGGGCGACTGGGCCGCCGATCAAATAGCCGAGTCCGCCACCGATCGGGACGCCCATCATGAAGAGGGCCAGGACGCGGGAGCGTTGGGCTGGGGGGAAGAGATCACCGAGCCAACTGGTTGCGGTGGGCGCACAGGCCGCTTCGCCAAGGCCGACGCCGACTCGCGAGAACAGCAGAAGTGCGTACGTCGTGGCGAGTCCAGCAGATGCGGTTAGAGCGCACCATACGACGACACCCCATGCGAGCAGTTTTTTGCGGCTCCAGCGGTCCGCGATGAGGCCGAGAGGAACGCCAATGATGGCGTAGAGCCAGATGAACGCGCTGCCCAGGAGGCCGACCTGCGTGTCGTTGAGGTGAAACTCCTTGCGCATGGGCTCGACGAGGGCGCCGGGGACGTGGCGGTCGTAGAAATTGAGGATGTTGATAGCGAAAAGGACGACGACGGAGAAGAGGAGGCTGTTCTTCTGAGTTTTCTTCGACAAGGCCTGAGAATGCTAGCACACTAGGCGGTGACTGGTGATTCGTGAGTGGCGGCTGCAGGGCATGACTCGTGACTTGTGGAAACCGCCAAGCACCGTAGTTTGTGTCCTTAAATCACGAGTTTTATTGGCGCGCTATCCAGCGATCTCACCAAATGGTTTGAACTGATTTTGAGCGGCGGATTTCGCGGTCGGCGGTAAGCAACGGGAGTCCTTCGACCAAAGCCGTGGCGCCTATAATGCGATCCGCGGGGTCATTAGGATAGCTTGGTGGCAGACTCATGGCGCGTGCGCATGCACGGGCGGTGATGGGGAGAACAACGAAGCGTGACTCGATTTCGTGGAGGAAGGATTCGAGGCTGATGTCGAGGCGAAGGCGGCCCTTGCTGGTGAGCGTGGTTAGTTCCAACAGAGTGATGTCGGAGATAGCCAAGCCGTCTGCATTCATGCGGGCATCTGTTATGGCCGACGTGGCTTTGACCGATAGCTTGCCGGGGTCTGTCGTCAGCCAGAGCACAACATGGGTATCGAGCAAAATCACTTGAGATTGCCCCATTCACGCAGCGACAAAGCAGGGGAAATCACATCGCCGATGATCGTAGCCTTGCCACGAAGAAAACCGAATATGTCATCGCCTTGTGGCTCGACCGGGACAAGCTTCGCCACTGGCTTGCCGTGCTTGGTGATTATGACAGTCTCTCGCTTGGCCTGGACCTCATCCATGACTGCGAGACAATTTGTTTTGAAAGAACCCGCGGCCATTTTCTTCATCCAAAGCCTCCGGTATAACTATGGTCATTATACCATGGTCATTATCAGGGAGGCGAAGAATTACAATCCTGAATTCGTATGCATCGGCTGCACGGGCTGCAAGGCGAAGTCACACCGGCAAGTGAAATCAGAATTTATCGCGCTCCTGCCGCGAATCGAAGCGAGAGCGGAGGCGGGAGCAGTCTTCGCATTTTCGGAGTTCGATTGCCAGCCTGGCATTGGGATGCCCCGATGAGATTTGGTCATTTTATCCCGCTATTGAAAGGCCAGGGGCGGACGAGACGTAGCAGTAGGTATGAAGACTGGTATAGGGCGGCAGCGGGCGCTGTGGAGCGCCGTAATCTTCCTGGCGTTTATCGGAGTTGCGGTGGCGGCGCGAAGAATGGCGCATCTGGCGCCAATCGTGGTGCACGGCTATCATCCGCCGGCGGTCAACTCCAATCCCCGTCTGGCGCAGTTTGCTGCTCTTGATGATTTGTTCGCGCACTATCCGATCCTTACGCTGATTCACATTGTGCCGGGATTACTTTTCATGATCCTGGGTCCGCTGCAATTCAGCTCGACGATGCGCGCCCGGCATCTGCGGTGGCACCGCTTCAGCGGGCGTGTTTTTGTGATTTGCGGGCTGGTGATCGGAGTCTCGGCATTGGTGATGAGCTTCTGGATGCCGGCGATTGGCGGGGCGAATCAGGCGGCAGCCACGGCGCTGTTTGGGACATTTTTTCTATTCGCGCTGGGCAAGGCGTTTTGGCATGTACGCCGGCATGAGATTGCGCTGCACCGCGAATGGATGATTCGCGCTTTTGCGGTTGGACTTGCGGTTGCCACGATCCGGCCGATCATTGGATTGTTTTTTGCGACGAGTCCCATTTCGCGGTTAACACCGGGCGAGTTCTTCGGCATTGCGTTCTGGATTGGGTTTGTATTGCACCTGATTGCAGCAGAAGCGTGGATACATACCGCGCCGCCGAGACAAATGAAGGTACACCGCCCTTCCGTGGACGAAGGGCGGCGGCAAAATGCGTTTAAGATGCGGGGCGGCTAGCTTTGGCCGGAAGCGGCGGCTTTGGTCATGTTGGCAGTCCACTCGGCGGAGCGGCGCATCATTTCCTCGGGGGCGACGTCCTCGATGTGAGTGGCGATCCCCCAGCCGTGGCCGAAGGGATCGGTGAGTTTGCCGTAGCGATCGCCCCAGAACATGTTGGAGACGGACATGCCGACTTGAGCGCCGGCGGCTACGGCGCGGTTGAACACTTTATCTACGTCCGGAGTGTACAGGAAGATGTAGAAAGAAGGGACCGAGCCCGGTGTGGGAGCAGCGGACATTCCAGGGAATTCGTCGGAGACGAAGATGTGTGAGTCGCCGATGCGCAACTCGGCGTGCATGACCCTGCCGCCGGGGCCGAGCATGCGGTTGATTTCCGTGGCGCCGAAGGCTTGCTTGTAGAAGTCAATGGCGGCCGCTGAATTCTTGCAGGTGATGGCCGGAGTAAGAGAATGGAATCCCGCTGGAATGGGTGGAACGTTGTCTGGCATAAAGGCTCCTCGAAGATTAGGACTTTCGCGCGGTGAAACAAGGGAGGCAGAGGCGGGGCGCGCGTGAGGGAATAAATACTCCACACGAAGGGGCGTGTCAACCGTTACTGAGAATGGCAACGGAAGGCGAGGAAATTACTGCGGGGTAATGGTCAGGGTGGAGCCTGAGTCTGAGCCCGGTTTAAAGCGAAGTAAGGACCACTTCCTGGAAGAGGACATGGAGTTTTCCGTGTTATCGTGCGCAAGAGCTACCGGGGTACGGAGACGGAGAGATTGTGTTGAGGATCAAAGATGATGAGATACGCCTTTCTTGTGGAGACGTACGAGACGGAACGAGTGAAGGTGGTAAGCGTGTGGAGCGAGTTTCGGGACGCGGACTTGACATTCCGGCCAAACGCGAAAGACTCGCGGGGCCGGAGCGTGCGCGAGCAGATGGTGCACCAGTGCGTAAGCGAAGACTTGTGGTTCCGGAACATGCTTGGGATCGAAGCGGGGGCGCCAGCCTTGCCGTCGGAGGAGACGCGGCTGGAATTCATGAAGCGATATGCGGAGTTCAGCGGGAAACGGCTGGAGGCGTTGCGCAGGAAAGATGAAGCGTGGTGGGAAGGCGAGACGATGTTCTTTGATGTGAAGCGTTCCCGAGCGTGGGTGATGACGAGGCGGATCGCGCATACAGCGCACCATCGCGGACAGCAGATGGCGATGCTGAGGATGCTGGCGCTTGATTTGCACAGCAACTATGGGCCGACGGCGGATACCGGAGGCCTGATGCAAAATAACGCGCCGACCATTTACGCGTATCCGAGCCTCGAGGAGTTGCTGCAAGGCGAAGCGAATGGAGGACGGAAGAGAAGTGTGCCAGGCGGCGGTGGCAAGCCGGTGACGGAGCGCCCGTAGCCGAGTTGATAAGCGCCGCCCAGACTAGCGGTCAGCCTATGGCCTGGTGACAACGGCGCAAGCAATGCGCGCCGGGGCTGCAGAGCCAGTGCCGCCAGATACCGCATGGATTACGATTGCGGTTCCGCCATTGCTGAAGACGGAGTGGTCATCGTCGCCGAGGGTGACATGGGGCGCGACCACCGAAACGTGAGCCGTGCCGTTGGCGGCGACGATAAGCGCGAAATTTGGAATGTCGCCTGCGGGAGCCGCACCGTGGTTGTGCTCAGCGCCGCCGGGATTAAAGTGCGGGCCCGCGGACGTGAAGTCAGGCGGATCGCACTTTGCCACTTGATGGATGTGGATGGAGTGCTCGCCGGGCGGAAGATTCTTGATGTCGAGAGCGATTTTGACTCCTTTGGAAGTGCTCGAAAGCAGCGCTGTTCCCACATTCTGGCCATCGGAATTCTTGAATTCAACTCTTAC
Organism: Candidatus Acidiferrum sp.; assembly: GCA_035576885.1. Taxonomy (GTDB): domain Bacteria; phylum Acidobacteriota; class Terriglobia; order Acidiferrales; family UBA7541; genus Acidiferrum. The sequence continues at coordinate 55,881 of DATLVZ010000088.1, forward strand.
TGGTTTTGAGCCAGCGTGACTATGAGGCTCCTGGGCCCTGGCTGCGGGAGTCAGAGCGAAGAGCAGACATACCCCATATAGAATTGCTCTCATCAGAATTACCTCTTTCTATTTGCAAATCGAATGCTCTAAGGGCCCGCGTGCAGCAGTCCCCAATCACTGTAACCTGAGGGGCTTCGGGGTTATTCCTGAGTGTGCCTATTCAGATACCCAGAAAATTGAAAGTTAGACGGAGGAAGTAGATGAAATGACTGCGCTGTGCAATCCGGAGGGGAGGCAGTGCGAATCAGTCACCGCGATAGAGGCTGGGAAACTGCTTCTTGAGGCTGGTGAGCTTAGGCAGGTCGTTGATCACGATGTACGGTTCGTAGGAATGGTGCTTGAGGTAGTTCTGATGGTAGTTTTCGGCTGGGTAGAAGGCCTGGAGTGGGACGACCTGGGTGACGATGGGTTGCGGATAGACTTTTGCGGAGTCGAGCTGAGCAATATAGGCCTGGGCGATTTTCTTTTGCTGGTCATTCGAATAGAAAATGGAAGAGCGGTACTGCGTGCCGTAGTCGGGACCCTGGAAGTTGAGCTCAGTGGGATTGTGGGCCACGGAAAAAAAGATCATCAAAATTTGGCCGTAGGAAATTTGCGAAGGATCAAAGACGATTTTTACGGATTCGGCGTGGCCGGTGGCTCCCGTGCTGACATCCTCGTAGTGCGCCGTGTTTGCTGCGCCGCCGGAGTAGCCGGAAGTAGAGGAGACGACGCCTTTCAGATGGGCGAAGACGGCTTGAATGCCCCAAAAACAGCCACCGGCGACGACGGCCGTTTCTTGTGCTTTGGCAGGCGCTAGAGGGGCGTCGACGGCGGGTTTCGGAAAGGTGGCCTCGGCATTGGCGCGGCCATCGTTCGGTCCCGCGGTGGCCCAGGTGAGGACCCCGATACCCACAAAAATTAACACCGCAATCATAAAGGCTCGCATGGTTAGGACTCCGAGAACGGTGCTCCACCGAAGTATACGCGTGCCGCAGTAGATTGGATGTTTTGGTGACGGGTTAAGGTGCGTCGCGCCTCTTCGAGCGCCTTAGTCCGTGACGAGGTGAGCGACGGCAAACAAAAGGATAGCCGCAGCGAGCAAGGTTGCGGTCGTCAATAGAGCCATCCCCAGATGGCGCCGGAAGATGGAAAGCCCAAGGACGGCATCCTGACGCAAGGTCTGATTTTCGCGCCAAGATCGCACAAGCGCAGCGCAACCCGCGAATACAACCGTGCCGGGCATGACGAGGAACAGCGTCGCGGCGCCGAAGCGCGAGATATGCGTGGTCGTCCAGTCGAATACGATCCAGCTGGTATGCGCGGGTTCAAATTGGCGAGGTTGCAGTAGACGCAGGGCGGCTGCCGCCAGGAATACGGCTGCGGGCAGGACAATTACCCACTCGGCGATGGCAAAGACGGAAAATCGGAACTGTTTGGCGGTTTGCATGGGGAGATCCTCCACTGACTCTATAGCACAAAGTACATGTCGATGTAAAGTAGAAAGCTTCCTCGAATGGGCCAGGAATCAGGAGGAGCATGCGGATGTGAATATGACCCACTGCGGATGCTGCGCGGCCTGGGGACGATATGAGATGGACGATGTGACATGGAATTGACAGCGTAACGACCCAGGGTTAGGCTCCCAAAACACTGAGCAGATTTCATTCGGGGTGGTTCCATGGTGACAACAGTGCGGGGAAAAACGTTCGAGTTCATCGTTCTAAGCGGATTGCTCGGCTTTGGATTGCTTGCGACGGTTCGGGCACGGCAGACGCCTTCAGAAGAAAAGGCCGCACGTGGGGCTGCGGCTGCGGGGAAGCGATTGTTCGAACGGCACTGCGCGTTGTGCCATGGAATGGACGGCAAGGGAGGCCGAGGGCCGGGGCTAAACCGGGTGCATCTCGCACATGCTCCAGACGACGAGGCGCTCAAGTCAGTGATCGCCGAGGGTTTCCCGCCTAGTATGCCCGAGGGCTGGTTTCTCGATGAGGATGACGTGGCGAATCTGGCTGCGTTTGTGCGATCGCTGAGCAAAATTCCTCGGGACCCTCTGCCAGGGGACCCAGTGCGTGGCGCAGGAGTCTATGCCAAAAGCGGCTGCGGAGGCTGCCATGTATTGGAAGGACGGGGTGAGGGGTACGGACCGGAATTGACGGGGATCGGGGACCGGCGTAGCGCTTCCTTCCTGAAACAAGCGATCAGCAAACCAAGTTCGGTGTTGCCGGAGGACTTCCTTTTCGTGAAAGCGACAACGGCTTCAGGCGAAACGATGGAAGGGATTCGGGCGAATGAAGATTCGTTTACGATTCAGGTCAAGGACGCTGCGGGGCACTTTCACAACTTGCGGAAGCAAGAGTTGAAGGAGTTGAAGAAACTGCGGGGAGAAACTCCAATGCCGCCGTTCGATGGAATTCTCAGCGTGAAGGAGATGGAGGATTTGGTGGCGTACCTGGCTTCGCAGCGAGGAAAACAATGAGAGCGTTTTGCGCGGGGCTGCTGAGCGCCTTTTTGTGCGGTGCGGTTTTTGGGCAAGTGCCGTTCGAACGTATTGTGAATGCCGACAAGGAGCCGGGGAACTGGCTGAGCTATTCGCGAGATTTGCAGGGACACCGATTTTCGCCGTTGAATGAGATTACGACGGAAAACGTCGGGAACTTGAAGGTGAAGTGGGCGTTCCAGTTTCCAAACGACAGAAGTGAAGTCTCGCCGATCGTCCTGGACGACATCATGTACATCACCGGGCCGAATTGGGCCGCGGCGCTGGATGCACACACGGGACGCAGGCTGTGGACATGGAATCGTGAGATTCCGAAGGACTATCACAACATTGGCTTTGGACGAGTCAGCCGAGGCCCTGCGGTACTCGACGACAAGCTGTATGTAGCGACGTTGGATTGCTATCTGGTAGCGCTGGATTTGAAGAGCGGAGCGGAACGTTGGAGCGCAAAGGTCGGGGACTACAAATTGGGATATAGCATGACGTTGGCGCCGCTGGCGATCGAGGGAAAGATTGTTGTGGGAGTGAGCGGCGGGGAGGCGGGAATTCGGGGATTCGTGGAGGCGTACGATGCCAAGAGCGGGAAACAGGCTTGGCGGTTTTGGACGATTCCTGGTCCCGGCGAGGCGGGGCACGAGACCTGGGCGGGCGAGAGTTGGAAAACTGGCGGAGGGCCGACGTGGGTGACGGGAGCGTACGACCCGGAGCTGAAGCTGGTGTATTGGGGAGTGGGGAACCCAAGCCCGGATTGGAACGGAGACGCGAGAAAGGGCGACGACCTTTACACTTGCTCATTTGTTGCGCTGGATAGCGAGACGGGAAAGCTGCGATGGCACTTTCAATTTACGCCCCACGACACGCACGACTGGGACGCGGCGCACGTTCCCATATTGTTCGATGCGAAGATTCAAGGCCGGGACCGCAAGTTGATCGCCAGTGCCAACCGAAATGCATTTTATTACGTGCTCGATCGCGTCACCGGAGAATTCATCGCGGGGCAGCCGTATGCCAAACAAACGTGGGCGAAAGGACTCGATGACAAAGGGCGGCCAATCCTGGCAGGAGATTCGGAGCCAACGGAGAAAGGCGCGCTGGTCTGGCCAAACTTAAACGGGGCGACGGTATGGTTCAGTCCTTCCTATAGCCCGCAAACACACCTGTTTTACGTTGCCGTTCGCGAGATTGGTTCGGTTTTCTTCAAGCGGGAAACGGAATATAAACCCGGGACGTTCTTCCCAGGCGGGGGAGAGAACGAACTGCCACCGGACGATGCGTGGGGCGAGATTCGCGCGCTGGATGCAAGTACGGGGGAGACGAAGTGGAATTTCAAGCTGCACTCGCCGCCGTGGGCGGGAGTTCTCTCGACGGCAGGCGGACTGGTATTCTCGGGATCGGATGAAGGGAATTTCTACGCGCTCGACGCGTGGACTGGGAAAGCGTTGTGGGATTTTCAGGGAGGGGGCGGAATCGCCGCGAATCCCATTTCGTTCACGGTGGATGGCAAGCAGCGCATCGCGATCAGCGCGGACCGCGTGCTGTACGTTTTCGGATTTTAGGCAGGCCGCGCAAAAGGAACAGAACTCTTTGCGCGGGCCCGGCACTTCCTCGAAAGCCAGGGAGAAGCAGGCAACGCGGCTCCCAGCTCTAGACAGACGCGGCGGCTACGTCCTCGCCGAAGAATCGCGCTCGTGAATCGGAAGCAATGGGGAAGTCAGGACCGCTGAAGAGCAGATCTGGAACTCGAGTGGGATCCAGGCCGATCAAAGGAAAAGCGTGTGCGCGTCGAGCGTCCGCAGCAGGGCCGGTAACCATGAAAAATTCGCGGAACCAGCCGGCTACGGTGCGTACCTTTCCGCAGAAGTTGTCGTGGGTGAGAGCATACTCGTGTCCGGCGGCGTCCCAGTCTTCATTTCGGAGCAGAGCATCGCGAAGCGTGCGGGTGCTGCGCAACGAAAGAGCGAGCCCCTGCCCCCAGGTCGGGTCGCTTGAGGCAGCAGAATCGCCCAAGAGGGCGACGCCATCCTTGTAGGGGTGATCTACCCAGTTGTCCGCGCCATCAAAAGAGGCCAAAGGACCGGCTTGCTTCGCGTTTGAGAAATAATCACCGACGATTCCTGTCCAGCGGAGAGCGTCGAACAGACGAGCGACATCCGCATCGCCATGCAGGCGAGGACGACTTTCTCCCCAGTAGCCAAGATAGGTGCGCACACGACCATCCCCCTCGGGAGCCCAAACAGTAATCTCACCGAGCGCGGGATTCGTGAACATGTGAAAAGTGTCTGTAGGAATCGGGACGGAATCCATTAGCACGCCCGCGATGCAGAGGGATTGCGACTCTCGCTGCACCTGAAAGCCAGCCCGGCGGCGGAGCGGGGAATTGCGCCCGTCAGCTACAACAAGCAAACGAGCGGTGATCTCTTCCGTTTGGTTGCCGGCCTTTTGAATGACGCGGGGTGGCTTGCCCGGCGAAATGTTGGTAACAACGACGCCGCGACGCACTTGGGCGCCCGCGACTTCCGCTGCTTGCAAGAGAGAAGTTTGCATCCGCGGATGATAGAAGGTAACCAAGGGCGTCTTCGTAAGGGTAGTGGCCACAAAATCGCGTCGCTCGATCTGCTGTGGGCCGAGATATTGGTTCAACCATGGCAAGTGACGAGCTCCCGCTTGTTGCAGTGCGTCGGAAAGCCCGAGAGTTTGCGCCTCAGCGAAACCCCAGGGAGTCAGTATCTCTCCACGGACGCGATCCTTAAATTCAGTTTCGCACTCAAGGACCAGGACCCGCATGCCGGCTTTGGACATGGAATAGGCGAGAGAGGAACCGGCGATGCCGCCGCCGATGACAACGATGTCAAAGTTCTCCGTCATGGAGGATTGCTATTGGAGGATATTGTTTACAGAAAAGGTCGGTTTGCAAAGCGTTTTTTTCGCGGGTTTTGGAGCGGGCGTCGGCGAGAACCCATACCGCGGTCGTGACGAGTTTTCCTGCGAAATTCAAAGCTGGAACTGTGTGCGATTGCGCGGCATTATACTGAGGAACGAAAAACGAAGTGAGGAGAGTTTAATGACCATGCGTTTTTGCGCTGTTTCCGCAGTCGGCAGTTTTCTGATCTTACCAGCGCTTCTTTCCGCGCAAGTAACCCACGGGCAGAAGCCAAAGCTTCCGGCACCTTACACAACAAAGTCGGCGGGCAACGGCCCGAGGAAGGAAGCGCCGCCTCCGGGTTTTCTTCCAACGGTGCCACAAGGATTTCGCGTGAACGTGTTTGCGGAAGACTTCAAGACTCCGCGCTGGCTGGCCGTGGCGCCGAACGGAGATATTTTTGTTGCGGAGACGGGAGCGAACCAGATCGACATCCTGAGAGATCCGCAAAACACGGGAGGAGCGAAGGATCGCGAGGTATTCGCAACGGGGACAACGCGCGTTTTCGGAATTGCGTTCAAAGACGACTATGTGTATGTGGGGAACACGAACGAACTGGTGCGATTCCGGTATGACCCGAAGACCTCGAAACGGCTGGGCGAAGCGGAACCCCTCATGAAATTGCCATCGGGCGGCCACAACACGCGGTCCGTGGCATTCTCGGCAGACGGTAAACACTTGTTTGTTTCGGTGGGATCGGGCTCCAACATCGGCGTGGGGGAGGACCCGATTCGCGCGGCGATCACGATTTGCGATCCGGACGGTAAGAACGCGCGACTGTTTGCAACCGGACTGCGGAATCCGGTGGGATTGGCGGTCGAGCCGGTCACGGGGGAAGTGTGGACGAGCGTGAATGAACGCGACGAGTTGGGAGACAATCTGCCGCCGGATTACCTTACTTCGGTGAAGGACGGCGGGTTTTACGGCTGGCCGTATAGCTATATTGGAAGCAACGTAGACGACCGGGTGAAGCCGCAGAAGCCGGAGCTCGTTGCGCGGGCGATTATTCCTGATGTGCTGCTCGGAGCACATGTGGCTCCGCTGCAGTTTGCTTTTTACACGGGGAAGCAATTTCCGGAGAGCTACTGGGGCGGGGCGTTCGTGGCGGAGCATGGATCGTGGAACCGGGAGTCGCGAGCGGGATATCAAATCGCGTTTGTGGCGTTCAAGGATGGAAAGCCGTCGGCTGATCCGGTGCCGTTCCTGACCGGGATGGTGCCTAACCCGAGCGGGCCAGATGTTGATGGCCGACCGGTGGGAGTGGCCGTGGCGCCTGATGGGTCGTTGCTGGTGTCGGATGATGGCGCAGGAAAAATCTACCGCATCTCGGTTGCAAAGTAGGGCGACCGCTACTTCACGGTTAGCGTCAATTGAATCGGTTGCAACTGGAGTGGCTGGCCGGATGCCGACATTGCTGAAGGTGTGACCACGATAATGGATGATCCTTGGGGTGTGACGACCTGAGGCGGCGGGGGTGCAGCGACACTTGTGCTGCCGCCGCCGCAACCAGTCGTGGTTAGCAGCAGCAAGACGGCAATGGTAGCGAAGGCGCCACCAAACGCCAGGCGCTTCGGGCGCAGACCTGAATCGTGCCATGTGGCAAACGCGAGCAAGAAAAGCAAGAGGATGCAGGGTGCCAGAGCTTGCACCAGGCGCAGTGCAGGGAGTGGCGTGGCGCGCGGAATAAAAGTGAACGGCGGCGCGGCGGCACTGCCGCTGGTCGTCAGCATCACTGTTAACGCGACAGCATTTCCATTCGAAATTTGCAACGTGGACGGCGCCTGAATGTTTGCGCCAAGCGGCGGCGCGCTGTAGGCAAGGGTGACGCTGCCGGTGTAGCCCGGGCCGGGCGTAATCTGAAGATTGTATACTGCCGTTTGTCCCGCGCTGACGCTTGCTGAGGCAGATCCACCCGGGGCTGGCCCTATGGTTATTGCCGGGCTTGCATTCCCGCCGACATTGATGGTCTGGGGTGAATTTAGCGCATCGTCCGTGAGTGTGATGGTAGCCGAGCGCGATCCCGCGCCAACCGGCCCGAAAGAAACACTGATCGCGCAGGTGGCGTTCACCGCATAGGCGGTGGCGGTGCAGCCGTTTGTCATGGTGAACTCGCCGCTGTTTGCTCCTCCAAGAACAACAGAAGAGATGTGCAGGGAAGACCCGCCGGAGCTCGTCACCGTGACCGTTTGCGGCCCGGCAATCGTGCCTTGCGTGATCACGCCAAACGAAAGATTCGTAGAAGAGAAAGACGCGGCAGGACTTGTAGGGGGAGCAGCCGTGGCTGAACCGCTAACCTGGATAGACTGGGGCGAATTCTGGGCGTCGTCCGAGATTGTGAGAATCGCGGAACGCTGGCCGGCCGCGAGAGGCGTGAAAGTCAGGGTGATCATGCAACTGGCATTCGGAGCATAGGGACCGCTGCAGCCGTTTGTCATGCTGAAGTCGGTAACGTTGTTGCCGGCGAGAAGGACTGAAGAAATATTGAGCGTGGCGTTGCCGGAGTTCGTGACGGTGACGGCGATGGGGGAACTGGTGGTGCCTTGCGTGATGATGGGGAAGCTGACGGGATTTGGGGATACGGTGACGGCGGAGGCCGGCGGCGGTGGAGCGACGCCACTGCCGCTGAGCTGCACGGATTGCGGACTATCCGGGGCGTTATCGGCGATCGAAAGCGTGACTTGCAGCGGGCCGGTAGCGGTGGGCGCAAACGTGATGCTGATGGAACAGAATTTCGTGGTTTGAAGTGCGGAAGGAACCTGGCAGGTGTCCATTTCCTGGAACTGAGCGGCATCCGGGCCGGAGAGAGCGATGGAATTGATGCTGAGCGCCTGGCCGCCATTGCTGGTGAGCGTGATGGTTTGCGGGATGCTTGACGTGCCAGTTTGGAGCGAGCCAAAGGAAAGACTCGAGGCCGACAGTAAGACCGAGGGGCCGCTTACGCCTTGCCCTCCCGGTGGAATGCTGAAGGTGAGAGAGCCGTTGATTTGCGGGATGGTGAACGGGGAGTTGGCAGTCTGCACGAAGTAGCCGGTTTGCGGGTCGACGGTATAAGCGATGGCGGTGTTCTGGTCCGCGCCAAAGCCATAGTCGAAAGAGCCCGTGGGGTCTGGGGAGTAAGCCGGGACAGAAGTGAAGCCAGGCAAAGGAGAACTCGAGGTTTTGGTAAGCTGTCCGGTTTGCAGATTCACGGAATAGATGTTCACACTGACCGGGTTTTGAAGATTCGAAGTAGCGACGTAAAGAAAGGTTCCCGTGCTGTCGATCCAGAGGCTCACGGGATAGTTGAATTGAGGCAGTTGGATGTTGCCCAGGAGTCCGTTTCCGCCAATTCCGAGAAGCTGGACCAGGCCAAACTCGAGGAGATTATTCTGTGTGCCGGTCACGTAGTAGCGGCCTTGAGGATCCATGGCAAAACAGTCGCCGCGCTGTGAAAGAGCGGAGTTGTGTTGAAGACCGGTAATGAAACCCGATTGTGGATCTATGGAAAGAGCTTGAAACTCCGAGCCTTGGTTGATCGTGGTGTCTAAGGACAGCGGGTTGGGGCCCATGAAGATAAGGAATTCCTTGTTACCGGGCGGCTGAGCAGCGCCGACTGGAGTGGAGTCGAGTTCGGTGGCGGAACCCGCGACGGGAATGAGGGCGGGGCCACCGACGGCGGCAGGTGAGATCTGGAAGGTTTCGACCAAAGCCTCTCCGGGATTTTGTCCCACGCGGTCGACCACCGCAATGTATTGTCCGCTCGGCTCGACGGCGATAAACGCCGGCTGGTTGGTGTTCGGCGAAGCAAAGGGTGAATTGGCGACCTCCTGGTACGCGCCAGTTGTGGAATCGGTGATCTGAAACATGCGGATGTTGTTGGGGCCGACAGCGAATAGGAAGCGGCCTTGGACGTCAAGGGTCAAGGATTGGTTGACGGCGGTGAAGGGAGATCCGGCGACTGGAGCGAGCGTGCCAGTCTGGTCGTTGCGAACGGCGACGGCGCCCGCGGAGGAGAAGACCAAGGGCTGCTGGAACTGAGCAAGAGCGGACGGGACGTTCGCGGCTGCCGAAACAGAGGCGGCGAAAAAGATCAGAATTTTCGAATAATTCTCTGTACAGGAATATAGCTGTTTAGTAAAAATAAGAAAAAGTGCTCGTGCATGGGCCATGCGTCTTCCTTGGCCGTTACAAGAAGCGGCGCGTCATGGGATCCGAGAGGGAAACTGCAACGAACCCAAGGTAAGACGAAACAAGCCTCCCGTCAACAAAAATATATCTATATATTGAATACACTCAAGAGTGCATATCGGACTCTTTTCTTGGAGATTCCGAGGGACGGATCGACTGGGAAGAAGCGCCGGAGGCAAAGAATCAGAGTGCACGTGGGGATTGCTTGAGGAGGGGATGTTCCCACCGCGCTGTTATACTCAGGCGCATGGAAGGAAAACCAAGATTTGAAGTGCAAGATCCGGAGTATGAGCGGCGCGTTCGGGAGAGTTTTGCGCGGCAAGGCTTGATGAGACATTTCGGCGCGGAATTGGTGTTCGTGGAGGCAGGTGGCGCGCAGATACGCGTACGTTTTCGTCCGGAATTGACTCAACAGCATGATTATTTTCATGCTGGCGTCACCGGCGCGATAGCCGACAGCGCTTGCGGCTACGCTGCCTACACGCTCATGCCTGCCGATTCTTCGGTGCTTACGGTGGAATACAAGATGAACCTTCTTGCGCCGGCGGATGGCGAGGAGTTGATCGCGCGGGGCCGCGTGGTGCGTTCGGGGAAGACACTGAAGATTTGCAGCGCGGATGTGTTCGTTCGCAAAGGAGGAGCGGAGAACCACTGCGCCACGATGCTTTCCACGGTCATGTGCATGGCGGGAAGGCCGGACCGAGCGAGGTAGAAGTTTCGGACGGCATGGGCCAAGTCCGCCCAAGCGGCTCGGCTTTTCAATTTTCCCGTAAGATGCGAATGAGTTCGGCGGCGGCCTGGGGAAGACGCGCACCGCGGCGCGAGACCAGATAGACGTGGCGCGGCATATTCATCTGCCGAACTTTCACTTCTTTCATCCAGCCGTGTTCGATCTCCCATCGCACGCACATGCGCGGCACGATCGCCACTCCCATGCCCATTTGCACGAAGCGCTTAATGCTTTCGATGGTGGGCATTTCGATGGGCATTTTCAGCGCGGTTCGGTTTCGAGCGAAAAGCTCAATGACGCGGCGGCGATAGGGAGACTCAACGCTGTGGGCGATAAAGTCTTCGTTGCCAAGGTCCTCGACGTTGACTTCACGTTTTTTCGCGAGCACATGTTTTGGCGGAACGACCAGAGTGAGCTCGTCCTTCAAGATTTCGGTGGCCTGGAGCTGCGGTTCTTGCGGGACATAGGAGACGGCGCCGAGGTCGAGGCGATAGTTAAGAACTTCGTGGGGGATATCGCGCGAAAACATGCGATGGACCCGGACCAGGACGCCCGAGTGCAGCTGGCGAAAGGTGGCCAGAGCGGGCAGCAGGGCGTGGATGGAGCTTTCGTTTACGCCGAGGGAGAGCTCGCCGCGGGTCAGACCTTCGAGTTCGCTGAGTCCCTTCTTGACCTCATCACGCAGATTGATCAGGCGCTCGGCATAATCTTTCAGGAGAGTCCCGGCATCGGTCATGCGTACTGGACGCGCGCCGCGAACGAAAAGCGGCTGGCCAAGGCCGTCCTCCAGCTTGCGAATGGTGAGGCTGACGGCCGGCTGGGTGCGGTAGAGACGCTCAGCGGCACGGGAGAAGCTGCCTTCCTTGGCGACCATCAGAAATACCTGGAGTTCCCCGAGATCCACGGTGATCCCCCTGTTGAGGCAGTATAAGGCAAGATTATCAAAAGTAGAACAAAGATAAATTTGACCGTGGGCAGTCTTTCTGTCCTACTACTAACTTGGAGGGATTCCATGGACTCGGTACGAATTTTCGACACCACGCTGCGAGACGGCGAGCAGTCACCCGGCTTCTCGATGAACACCGAGGAAAAGATCCGCATGGCGCGGCAGCTTGCGGCGCTGGGAGTGGATGTCATTGAAGCGGGGTTCCCGATTTCATCGCGGGGCGATCTCGAGGCGGTGCAGCAGGTGGCGCAGGAAGTTCGAACCGTGCCCATTGCGGCGTTGGCTCGAGCCAAGCAACAAGATGTGAACGCTGCCATTGAGGCGCTGAAACCAGCCGCAGCGCCTCGGTTGCACGTTTTTCTCGCGACGTCTGACCTGCATCTCCGCGTAAAGCTGAACATGACGCGGGAGCAGGCGCTCGAAGCTATCGCTTCGATGATCCGCTTGGGACGCAAGCACGTTGGGGAAGTGGAGTTTTCTGCGGAAGATGCGGGGCGGACGGACATCGGCTTTCTTTGCCAGGTTTGCCAGGTGGCGGTGGATGCGGGTGCGACGATTTTGAATTTGCCGGACACGGTTGGTTATGCAGTGCCGGACGAGTACGGCGCGATGTTCGAGCAGGTGCGCGCACATCTCGACGATCCGCAGGGAATTACGTTGAGCGCGCATTGCCACGATGATTTGGGGCTGGCGGTGGCGAATTCGCTGGCGGCGGTTCGCGCCGGCGTGCGGCAGATTGAGTGCACAGTCAACGGAATCGGCGAGCGGGCCGGTAACGCTGCGCTGGAAGAGATTGCCGTGGCACTGGCGGTGCGCAAGGAAAGCTTTGGCGTCACGACGAACATCAAGCTGGAAGAGCTTTTCAGGTCGAGCCGGATGCTGACGGAAATCACCGGGGCGGTGGTGGCGCCGAACAAAGCAGTGGTGGGCGCAAACGCTTTCGCGCACGAAGCGGGGATTCACCAGGATGGCATCATCAAGAATCCGCTGACGTACGAGATTATGTCGCCGGAGTCGGTGGGAGTGCCTTCGCGGTCGTTCGTGCTCGGGAAACACTCCGGGCGGAACGCGTTGAAAGTGAGTCTGCGCACGCTGGGCTATGAGCCGAGCGAAGAGGAATTGGCGGAGTGCTACAAGCGCGTGACGACACTGGCGGATGAAGCAAAGCAGGTGCGGCCGCGGGATTTGGTGGCGATTGCGCATGAAGTGATGCGGCGGCGGCCTGCGGCGGTTGCGGCGGAGGCCACTTCGGCGGCGTAATGGGGCAAACAGTGAGGAACGCGTGAGAGTTTTAAGTAATTGGGGACCCAAATGAAAAAGACCATAGTTCTTTTGCCAGGAGACGGTATCGGACCGGAAGTTACGCGGGCCGCGGCGACCGTGCTGCGCGAATGTGCGCACGAATTCAATCACGAGTTTGATTTGCACGAATTTCCACTTGGTGGTGCGGCGATTGATGCCGCGGGCACACCGCTGCCGAACGAGACGCTGGATGCCTGCAAAAAAGCAGACGCGGTTTTTCTTGGGGCAGTCGGAGGATCGAAGTGGGATTCGTTGCCGGTGGGGAAGAGGCCGGAGAGCGGGCTGCTTGGCTTGCGCAAAGGGCTCGGGCTTTACGTCAATGTGCGTCCGGTGAAGGTGCTGGAGCCGCTGCGCGGAATTTCTCCGCTGAAGCCGGAGCGTTTGGGCGATCTGGATATTGAGATTGTGCGCGAGCTGGCTGGAGGGATGTATTTCGGCGAGCGCGGCAACAAAACGGAAAATGGTGTCGAGCGCGCGTGGGATACGGAGTCGTATTCGACGCCGGAGATTGAGCGAATCGCGACGTTCGCGTTTGCGCGAGCGGAGAATCGCTCGCGGCGGGTGTGCTCGGTGGATAAGGCCAACGTTTTGGCAAGTTCGCAGCTCTGGCGGCGGACCGTTAGCGCCATGAGCGGCGTCTACTCTTCGGTGAAGCTCGAGCACATGTATGTGGACAACGCGGCGATGCAGCTTACGCTGCGGCCTTCGCAGTTTGACGTGATGCTGACGAGCAACATGTTCGGCGACATTTTGAGCGATGCGGCGGCGGCGCTGGTGGGCTCGATCGGGTTGATTCCTTCGGCGAGCTTTGGGACGGGCGCGCCGCTCTTCGAGCCGATTCATGGTTCCGCGCCGTCGCTTGTGGGCACGGATTCCGCCAACCCGGTTGGGTCGATCTTGAGCGCGGCGCTGATGCTGCGCGATGCGTTTGGGCTGTCGCTTGAAGCGGATTGGGTCGAGCAGTCGCTGCACCGCGTGCTAGCCGGTGGCTACCGCACCGCGGACATCGCGCAGCCCGGCGCGAGCACCATCGGCGGATCGGTATTCACAGAAATGCTGCGCGAAGAAATGCAGCGCACGCTGGAGCACGCCGAGCGGTATGGTTGGGGCGTCTAGCGCCAGCCTTGGTTGAAGTCTCCGTCTCGCACTCAACCAACCTCTGTGCCAATGCTTCTAAGCTAGATTGCCTCCATAGGTAGACCCGAAAGAGGAAGGGTCCTCATTCCATGTGCCGACAAATTTCAGTCCTCGTCCTCTTTACGGTCGTTCTGCTCGGCTGCCATCCGAGCACGCCGGAAAAGGGAAGCGATGCGATTTCTCTGATGGTTAGACTCAACCAACAGGGACGGTACGACGAGGCGATACGGGTGGCACAGGATTGGATGAAAAAACACCCTGTGGCTCCCTCGCACAATTGGGCGTTCTACGACCAGATTGCAATTACCTATCTGATGAAAGCCTCTAAAGACGCCACACATAAGGAGGAGTGGATACAGCAAGCCGTCGCTTATTACGATAAAGATCTTTCGGTTCACCAAAAGGGTAGTGTCGACGTTGAACTGTATGGTGCGGGGCGCGGTCTTGAGACGGCTGGCGACTTGTCGAGCACCCTTGGCTGTCAGTACTATGGGCGAGCGGTGAAGGCTTTCGAGGAAGAAATGTCTTACATTCAGGGGGATAGTTACACCGCGTACGGTAAAACAATTCCGCTAGAGCCCGTCCGGCAAGAGAACGAAAAGGCTCTCCAAAGAGTGAAGACAAAATTCACCAAAGCGGGTTGCAAGTAACAGACCACAGATTACAACCCTCCTTGCCATTGGCAGGCGGCACCTGCGAACGTTATTAACAGAAATCGACGCGCTCGCGAATAGGCGGATGTCTTGCGATAAGCCGCTGAGGATGCTACTTTTACACTTTCCAAGGCAGCCGACGACCGCGCAGGTCGAGGCACACACGGGGGTGTGCAGGCGGGCGGCGGCTGGGAATTCGATCCTGAATGAACTGATTTAGGGTGCGAATCATTATTCAAACTTTCAGCGCAGATTTGCTTTACCTTGCACGAGCGGCCTGAGGCTGTCCGGTTATTTTCAATGGCATACGACGACAATGGCTAACCCAGCTTCCAACTCGAAACGCGTGAGCGGCGATACGGCGGCGCGCCTGGTGACCTACTGGCGCGTCGAGGGCTCTTTGCTGGAGCTGGGGGCATTGCGGCCGGTGGGCTTTTTTACGTGGAATGCGCAGAGTTTTGCGGAGAGGTGGGCGCGACGGGCGGGATTTGCATGGATGACGATGACCCGGCCGATCGATTATGCGGTGAACCGGACGCTGGCCACGAGGCTGCTGCACACGCTGCTGCGAGGCGTTAGCCGCGACCGGCTGGACCTTCTTGGCGAAGAATATTTTCATTATGTGCTGAAGCCGCAGCTTCGGCGCGAGGCGGTCGAGAAATTGCTCGAAGTGGGGCAGAGCGGCGAGCGGATCGTGCTTGTGGGGCAGCTCCTGGATCATATTTTGCGGCCGCTTGCGCAGCACCTCGGCATCGAATCGTTTATTTCCAACCGCATGGAATTTCGCAACGGCCGCGCCACCGGGCGTCTGCTTGACCCCGTCGTGCGCCCGCGCGGGCCTTTCGCCTGGATAACTAGCGGCGCGACCGATGGCCGTATTCCCCGAGAGAAATTGCTGCGCCAGCTTGGTTGGACCAAGAATCCGGGGAAACTCGAAACCGCCGTTCAAACGGCTGTGCGTCCCGCACTGGCCGCAAGCACATCCGTAACGCTTTTTGGCGGGGCGCCGCGCAGCGGACCACTGTCGGTGCGTGAAACGCTTACAAAGCGGAACATTTTGTTGATTGGCGTGACGGGGTTTATTGGCAAAGTCTGGCTGGTGGACCTGCTGGAAAACGTGCCGAATATCGGGAAGATTACGCTGCTCATTCGGCGAAACAGGACGACTTCGGCGCAGCGGCGGTTTCAGAAAATTATCGAGGAATCGCCAGCATTCGATAGGCTGCAAGAGAAACATGGACGGAAATTGGGGGCGCTGCTCGAGGAGAAAGTCGAAGTTGTCGAAGGCGACGTCGGGTTACCGGGACTGGGATTGGATGGGGCGACGCAGGCACGATTGGCAAGATCGCTGGATTTGGTGGTGAACAGCGCGGGGCTGACCGATTTCAATCCGGATTTGCGTGATGCGCTGGCTTCCAACGTGGATGCCACGCTTCATCTCCTGGAATTTCTGCGGAAATGCGACCACGCGGGGTTGATGCACCTTTCGACGTGCTACGTTGTGGGTATGCGGGACGGGCGCGTGACGGAAGAGTTGCAAGACAACTATAATCCATCTCGCGATCCGGAATTTGATGCCGAGAAGGAAATCGCTTCGTTACGTGAAACGGTCAGGCGCGTCGAAGAGCGTGCGGAAAGCTCAGAGCTTTCGAAAGCGTTGCGGCGGCAGGCGCTTGGGCGGGGAGGCGATCCCTCGGTTGTGCCTGCGACGGAGCTGGATGGCGTTTTGAAGAGGAATCGGCTGCGCTGGGCGCGCAACCGCTTAGTGCGCATCGGGCTGCGGCGCGCGCAACATCTGGGCTGGCCGAATACCTACACGTTTACCAAGAGTCTCGGCGAATCGATTCTCGCGCGCAGCAGCGCGGAGTTGCCGATCGCCATTGTACGGCCTTCGATTGTGGAGAGTTCGCAGCGTGCTCCCTTTGCCGGCTGGAATGAGGGCATCAACACTTCTGGTCCGCTCTCGTACTTGCTCGGAACCAATTTTCGGCAATTGCCTTCGAACGAACGCAAGTGCCTTGACGTGATTCCGGTGGACATGGTTTGCCGGGGTATGACGCTGATCGCGGCTGCGGTGATTTTGCGGCGGCACGCGCGGATGTATCAGCTGGCGACTTCGGCGATCAATCCCGTGAACATGGGACGAAGCATCGAGCTGACGGGCCTGGCGCACCGAAAACATTACCGGACGCAGCAGGGAATCGAGCACTGGCTGAAAGTGAAATTCGAGACGATACCCGTTTCGAAGCAGCGGTACGAGCGATTGTCGATTCCGATGCAGAAGGCATTCATTTCAGGGATTAATCGGGCTGCAGTTTCGCTGCACATGAAGAAAGCGCCGCTGGCGAAACAGGAGCGCGAACTGATTCGCGCGGAAAAGCTAATCGAACTTTACGAGCCATTTATACTTCACAACGAGCATGTTTTTGAGTGCGAAAACGCGCGGCTGCTCTCCGCGGCGCTTTCGGCGGAAGAGAAAGCGATTTTTGATTTTGCTCCCGAATCGATCGACTGGTGGGACTACTGGATCAACGTGCACATTCCGGCGCTGCGCCGGTGGTGCTATCCCTTGATGGAGGGCCGTCCGCTTGAATCGCGCGCTCCGCGCGAATTGGATTGGTCTCCTGAACATGCCCGGGCCGCTGTTGTGTCAAATTCCTCTACGCCGTCGGACCCACTATGGCGATCTTCGTAACCGGCACGACCGGATACCTGGGCAGCTACGTCGCCGCGGGATTATTTACCGAACACCGCGACAGGGTGAGTCTTCTGGTTCGCGCGAAGAACGAGGAAGAAGCGCGGGAGCGGTTGTGGACTTCCCTGCAGCTTCATTTTGAGTTTCGCGAATTCTGCGAATATCTCCATTCGCGTGTGCGAGTTTTTCGTGGCGATCTGACGAGCGAGCGGTTTGGTCTTGCCGACGACGAGTATCATGCGCTTGTCGACACGACCGATTCGATCATTCATTGCGCAGCATCCCTGAACCGCAAATCGGAAAGACAGTGCCTCAATGTCAATCTGCGCGGCGGACTCGAAGTGATTCAGCTTGCGCGGCGGGCGCAAAACCGTAACGGGCTGCGGAGGTATTCGCATGTGTCGACGGTGGCGGTCGCGGGCAAGCGGCGGAACGAGGTCGTAGCGGAAGACGCGGCCATCGACTGGGCGCGCTCGGACTACGATCCCTACGCGCGCACAAAGAAATTCGGCGAGCACATGCTGCATCAGTTGCTTGCCGACGTGCCGTACACGGTATTTCGCCCTGCGATTGTGTTGGGAGACAGCCGCAGGCCGGAGACGTCGCAGTTCGACATGGTGCGAGCTTTCGATGTTCTTGTGCGGATGCCCGTTCTGCCGCTGCGTCCTCGGGATAAAATCGACATCGTGCCAGCAAATTACGTCAGCAAAGCGATCGTGACGATTCATCAGAAGGCCGAACCGGCTCACAGCATTTATCATTTGTCTGCCGGGACGGGGTCGGAGACCTACAACGAATTGACGAATGCGCTCGCGGAGGCGGGCGGCTGGCGGCGTCCGGCGTACTGGCCGTGGATGGGCCGCACGTTTTCGAGGACGGTGAACTGGGTTTCAAATCGGAAGGGCGCGGTGGCGCACGGAGCGTCGCTTCTAAGAGTTTTCTGGCCGTATCTAGACTGGAACACGGTGTTCGATAATTCGCGCGTGGTGGCAGAGCTGGGTGAAGCTCCGGCAAAGTTTTCAACGTATGCGTTTCCGCTGCTGAAGTTCAGCCGCGAAAACAAGTTTCGGTATCCGGCTAAGCCGTGGCCGAACATGGAAATGGCTGGGGACACGCCGGAAAAAACCGCAGCGGCCGGAGGCGCTCGGGCATGACGGATTTTCTTCTTGTAGCCTGGGTCAGCGCACTGATCGAAATCAGGCGGTGGGGCTGGGTGTTTGGCCTGGGCCGGCGCTGGACGCCGGGCGAAAAACTTCGGCTGCTTTTTGCGGGCTACAACGGCACGCGAAACACCGGCTCGGACGTGCGCGTGCAGGAAATGCTGCGGCAGGTCCGGCATGTTCTGGGCGCGGAGAATGTAGATTTCAGCGTGTCAACCATGAATTTCGACCGGACCCGCGGTTATTTCGAGGGCACGCGGCAAGCCCATCTTCCGGACGCTTTTCCTCCATTTCTTTTTCGCGAAGTCGGCGCGCATCATGGTGTGATCGCGTGCGAAGGGTCGATGTTCAAGAGCAAATTCGCGAATGCGCTGACCACTTTCTTTGTGGGCTCGCTGGGATTGGCATCCGCGCAAAATAAACTCTCGCTCGCCTATGGCGCGGAGGCCGGCCATATGGATTCACTGATCCGCGAAATGTGCGCGCGCTATGTGAAGGAATCACTGGTTATCACGCGCAATCTGGAATCGCAAACGGTGCTGAGCGAACTCGGGATTGCCACCGAACTCGGCACCGACACGGCGTGGACTTTCGAGCCACACCCGCCAGAATACGCGCGCAAGGCGCTGCGCGATGCGGGGTGGGATGGAAATACGCCGATCCTTGCGCTCTGCCCGATTCATCCATTTGTGTGGCCCGTGCGCGCGTCGCTCGGAAAGCTCGTTGCGCGAGTGACTACTGGAGCGTACAAGGAAAGCCAGTATCGCGGACCTTATTTCTTCACTTCGGGCTCGGAGGTAGACCGCAAGTATCGGCACTATATCTCCGCTTTCACGAAAGCGACCGCCGCGTTTCGCGAGCGGCATCGCGTTTTTCCGGTTCTTGTGGCGATGGAAAGGCTGGACGCCGTGGCCTGCCGCGATATTGCCGCCGGGTTGCCGGGCTTGCCGATTTTCACGTCCGACGATTACGACATGTTTCAGATGGTGTCTATCCTTCGGGAGTGCTCGTTTATGGTTTCGTCGCGCTATCACGGCATTGTGACGTCGATGCCGGCGCTCGTGGCGTCCGGCGGAGTCACGATGGACGAACGCATCCGTAATCTCATGCGCGAGCGGGGCCACGATCATCTGTTCCTTACTGTGGATGATCCGGAGCTCGAGCCGAAGATGCTGAAGATGATGGATACGCTGGTGGCGGAGGCGGAATCGGTGCGCGACGGCATCGGAAAGACCGTGGTGAAAAATCTCAAGGTCATGGCGCGCATGGGCACATTTTTGGAAGACGCCATGCGCCGCACGTATCCGGAATTCCCGCTGCGCTCCGGAATTCTTTCCTGGGAGGACTACCTTCCGCCGCTGAGCGACACTTTGTTGGAACTTGTCGACCGCTACGATACTTCCGCCACGCCGCAACATTCTGTAGCAGGGACTGCCGCAAGATGATGAGCTGCGGCATCTGACCCACCATGCCGAATTTCATCGAGGACATTTTCGCGCAACTCGAGCGGGCCGATAGCCACGTCGTGCTTCGCGAAATTCATGGAGAGAAGTTCATCGGCATTTCCGGGAGGGAATTGCTCGAGCAGGTGCAGCGCGTGCGCATGCATTTGCGGCGCGCCGGGCTACAACCCGGCGAGCGTTGCGCGCTGCTCGCACCCAATTCCGCACGTTGGGTAGCTTTCAATCTCGCATTGCTGGCGGAAGGAGTGATCGTTGTGCCGCTTTATGCGCGGCAGTCGCCGGTAGAATTAGCTGCGATGATGAAAGATTGTCTGCCGCGATTTCTTTTTACCAGCGATGCGGCGCTCGGCGAAGCCGTGGCAAGGGAGTTGCCGCCGCAATGGTCGAACGCCCGGCGACTGGTCCTCTTTGAAGAAGCTCTGAAAGATCCCGCCGCGGAGGCGACCCTGGAAGCACCAAACCCGCGCCTGGACAACGAACTCGCCACCATCATCTATACGTCCGGCACATCTGGAGAGCCCAAGGGTGTTTGCCTGAATGTTGGCAACGTGACGCACATGCTTGCGTGCACGCGGGAGCGGCTCGATCTGCTCATGGGGGCGACGCACGAACCGGATCGCGTCTTTCACTATGGGCCGTTTAGTTTTGCGGCTTCGTGGATTACTTTGCTCACTTGTCTTTCGCGGGAAAGCGTTCTCACGCTGTCAACGGATCTAATCAAGCTCGCGGACGAAATTCGCCTCGCATCCCCGCACTATTTTCTGAATGTGCCCACACTTCTCGAACGCGTGCGCCGCGGTGTGGAAGAAGCGCTGTCGAAGCGGGCCGCGCCAATCCGCTTGCTCTATGCGAAGGCGCGCGAGGCATGGACCCGGAATCACGTGGGCCGAGGACGCGCGGGAGATGCTCTCTGGCTGGGTCTCGGCCGCAAATTTATTTTCAGCAAGATTAAAGAGCGCTTCGGACCGAACATCCGCGCGCTGATTTGCGGATCGGCTCCACTTGCGCCGGAAACCCAGCAATTTTTCCTCATGCTCGGCATTCCCGTTTTGCAGGCCTACGGCCTCACGGAGACAACCGCTATCTGCACGCTGGACGATCCTCGCGTTCCTGTGGAACCGGGGTACGTGGGCACAGCGGTCAATGGCGTCGAGATAAAGATTGGCGAAAACGAGGAGATCCTGGTCCACGGACCGAATATTTTCCCTGGATATTGGAACCGTCCGGAGGAAACGGCGCGAGTGCTGCAGGATGGCTGGTTTCATACCGGGGATCAGGGTGAAGTGAACGTGCGTGGAAATTGGCGGATCATCGGGCGCATCAAGAATCTGATTGTGCTCAACTCGGGCCACAAGATTACACCCGAGCCCATCGAAGAGAAACTGACCGGGCTGCTGCCCACGGCGCAGCAGGTCGTTGTGGTCGGTAACGGACGCGGTTTTCTCTGCGTGCTGGTAACGGGTCCGGTCGAGCCCGCCGAGGTACAAGCTGCGCTGGAGCGCGTGAATCCAGAGCTTCCGCACTACCGTCAAATTCGCAATTTCACCGTCCTCGGCGAGAAACTTACACCCGAAAGCGGACTCTTGACGGTGATGGGCAAATTGCGGCGGGATGCCATCAGCGCGCGATTCGCGGCAGAAATCAATGCGATGTACGCTGAGGCTCTGGAAAGCAAAGCGGCCGCCGGGAGCGGGGCGTGAAGTCATTTACTGGCAAGACGCTTCGCTGGGAATGCCACAATGGCGTAATTGAGCTGACACTCGATCGCGAGCCTGCCAACGAAATTGGTACCGCCATGCTGGGGGAGCTCGAACAATTTGTCGCCGCATTTCCAGCCCTCACACCTGATACCGCTGCGTGCATCATTTCCAGCAACCGCAAACACAGTTTTTCCGCCGGCGCCGACCTTCGAGAGCTTTATCACGGTGCGCAGCAGCTGTCCGAGAAAGACCGTCTAGCTGGCGTCCGAGCGTTTGTTGTGCGCGTTCACACGGTGTTTAATGCCATCGATGCCGCCCCGTTCGTGACCATAGCAGCAGTTAACGGCATTTGTTTTGGCGGAGGTTTTGAACTAGCACTGACATGCGACATCATCGTAGCTGACCAGATGGCAAGGTTTGCCTTTCCCGAGCTAAGGCTCGGCCTGATCCCTGGATTCGGCGGCATCCCACGTCTCAGACGTGACGTCGGCAATGGTTTTATACGGGACTTGCTCCTTACGGGCCGCAGCGTCAACGCCGCTCGCGCGCAGGTAGCGGGATTGGTCGCTCAACTTGCGGCGGAAGGCGAGACTCTGAGGGCAGCGCGTGCGGCTGCGGCGCAAATCACGAAGTTTGATGCGGTCACACGCGAGGCGGCAAAGAGATTCATTAAGCCGGTTCCGGTCGACGAGCTGTATCGCGAGATCGATCTCTTCTGCGAACTCTTTGCACGCCCGACAGTAATGGCTGCGCTAAAAAAATTTGTCGAATCTACCGACGCCATGCCCTATCTGCCTTAGAGCAAGCGCTAGGATTGATTGCGGCTACCCGCGGCTATGGGATTTTCTTTCTTCGCTGGGAAAATGGTAAATTTAGACATCCATGCGCACGCTTGAGCAGACCACCCAGGAAGTCCTCGATCTGGCGTCGAAGCACTTTAATGTGCCCGCCGGTTCGCTCGCCCCAGAAGACGACTTTTTCAAAAAGCTCGGAATCGACAGCCTGCAAACGCTCGAAATGCTAAGCCGGCTGGAAAACCATTTCGGCATCGAATTGCCCGATTATGAAGTGCAAGGCGTAAGCGACTTCCGCACCCTTTCTGAGCGGATTCAATCCCGCCTGTAATGCTGGACCTCTCCAAATATCAATCCATAGGCGCGGCTCTGAAGGATGCGCTTGAACAATTTTCAAACGAAGTGTGCTTGATTGAATCCGACCGAGAGCGAGAGAAAGAGAGGCTGACGTACCGGGATTTCAAGGACCGTGCGCATCCGTTCGCAAAGGCGCTGCAAGATGCGGGCTTCGGGGCGGGCGCTCGAGCTAGCATCATCATGACGAACCAGTCCAAGTGGCTGATTTCCGCATACGCAGTTTTCTACACCGGCGGCGTTCTGGTTCCCCTCGATTACAAACTCACGCCGGATGAGCAGTGGCAGTTGCTCAAGCACTCGGAAGCAAGCGTTCTGATTTCGGAATATCCGATCTGGCGTCAACTCAGCGCGGCTGGTGGACGGAACACTACGACGAACGTGCGTACAGTTCTTGTGACGGAAGCGCCCAAGAAAGCTGATCTTGCCGGGGCGCGGCGCTGGGAAGAATTTAAGGACAGCGGCGAACCAACTTTTGTGCCACGCAATCGAAAGGACGTGGCGTGCATTGTCTATTCTTCAGGAACAGGCGGCCGCCCTAAGGGCTGCATGATGACGCACGAGAATTATCTTGAGCAGTGCGTCGCGCTTACGTCCCTCTATCCGTTTTCGCCTGGCGTACGGTACCTCAGCATTCTGCCGACGAATCACGCCATTGACTTCATGGTGGGCTTCTTCGGGCCTTTTATTTGCGGAGCGGCCGTGGTGCATCTTCGGACGCTGAGGCCAGAGTTTGTGCGCGAGGCGTTTTCTAAATACAAGATCACGTACGTCAGCCTCGTGCCGCTGGTTCTGAAAAATCTGCAGAAAGGATTACAGGCGCGGTTCGAGGAGCTTTCTTCCGGCAAGCGCAGAATTTTCAACGCACTCGTTGCCATCAATAGAGCACTTACGAAAAACCGGCCGCGGCTCGGTTTGAGCCGCCGTCTTTTGAAACAAGTCCACGACCCTTTCGGCGGCGAGCTACGCACCATCATTGTTGGTGGTGCGTTCACGGAACCCCAGACTCTGCAATTTTTTTACGATCTAGGAATCCCGGTCGCCAACGGTTACGGCCTGACGGAAGCCGGCACCGCAATCACCGTGAACGATCTCAAGCCCTTTCGCGCCGACACCGTCGGCAAGCCTCTGCCCGGGATGGAAATTCGCATCGTCAATGCGAGCGCTGACGGCATCGGCGAGGTTGCCGTCCGGAGCAAAACAATCATGTCAGGCTATCTGAACGAGCCTGAGCTCACTGCCGAAGCCATTCAGGACGGCTGGCTCATGACCGGCGATCTTGGCCGTTTTGATGCCGCCGGCCATTTGCAACTCTTCGGGCGCAAGAAAAACATGATCGTCACCGAGGAAGGAAAGAATATTTATCCGGAGGACATTGAGGCGGTGTTCGAGAGTCTTCCTGTAAGGGAATTTTGCGTCTTCGCCGCCAACTACATTTGGCCGCAGCGGTCGATGGTGGGCGAGCAGCTGCTGCTAGCGCTTCATCTCGAGCCCGGCCAAACTTACACGGAAGATCTCCGCCGCGACATTTCCGCGCGCAATAGCAAGCTTCTCAATTACAAACGCATTCACGGCGTGGTTCTGTGCGACGAGGATTTTCCGCGCACCGCTTCGCTTAAGATAAAGAGGAACGCGCTTGCAGAACAGATCGCGAGGCTCGACCGGGCCGCAGCTTTTCTGCCTATATAATGCAGTTCCGGCGCGAGCATTAAGAGAAATGAGCCGCTGTTGAAAAACCGATTCTTCGCTATCGTTAACCCAGCCGCCGGTGGCGGCCGCTCTGTCAAGCTGGCCGGTCCAGCGCTGGCTGGCCTACGGGAAAAGGGATTGAAAATCGATGTCGTGGCTTCGACGGGGTCAGGCCACGCCGTGGAGCTTGCCCGCGAGGCATACCAACAGGGATACCGCCGCTTCATCGCCGTCGGCGGCGACGGGACGGCGCATGAAATTTTGAATGGAGCTTATAGACTCGCCAGCGTCAAGGAACGTATCGCCCTCGGATTTTTGCCCTTAGGAACGGGCAATTCATTCCTCCGGGATTTTACGCAGCACGGCGCCGAGGATTCTCTTCAAGCCCTTATCGAGGGCCGAAAACGGCCGGTCGACCTCCTTCGACTTACCCACACCAAAGGCGAGGTATATTCATTCAACCTTCTCAGTTTGGGCTTCACTGCGGACGTGGGCGCGCTGACCAATCGCTATTTTAAGCCCTTTGGTTATCTCGGCTATTTATTGGGAGTGTTCGTGCGCGTCGTTCAGTTGCGGCGCCGCGCTTTTCGTCTGCGGTGCGATGAAGATCAGGGCTGGGACGAAAGCCGCTGCCTTTTTCTGTCGTTTAACAATAGCAAATACACAGGTGGCACGATGCTCATCGCGCCTCAAGCCGATCCAACGGACGGCTTAATCGAATTTGTCCGCTGGGGACCGATCGGGCGCATCGGACTGCTCCGAATGCTCCCCAGGCTCTATGACGGCACGCACATCGAACATCCTCTTGCTTCGCGCCGGTCAGTCCGCCGCATCGAGTTTGGTGCACATGTTCCGGCGGATATCCTGATCGACGGCGAAATTGCCTCGCTCGAGTGTATTTCCCTGGACGTGATTCCCGCGGCCGTGGACATCTACATATGAAGCGCGGACTGCTTGTCCTGCGCAGCGCGTTTCTATGGATTCTCAGCGGCTTGCATTTTTTCCTGGCCGCGCCGCTGCTCGTCTTTCTCGGAATCTTTCTGAACCCGCGCAAGCACGACTGGCTTCAGCGCACCTTCTGCCGCCGGATCGTATTTCTCTCTGGAGCTCGCGTGGAGGTGAAACGCTCCGAGGGTTTCGACCCCCAGAGAACTAGCTTCTTCATGGTGAATCACGTCAATCTTTTTGACCCCTTCATGCTTTATTGCGCCATTCCGCAATACGTTCGGGGCTGGGAACTGGAATCCCACTTCAAAATCCCGGCCTATGGCTGGCTCATGAAGCGATTTGGCAACGTTCCTGTACCGGACGTACGGCGCTCTTCCGACCTCAAGCGAATGTGGCGACTCACGCAGGACGCGGTTGACGGCGGAACGAGCCTCATCATTTTTCCGGAAGCCAAGCGCTCAAGGGACGGCCACGTCGACGCCTTTGAGGACGGCGGCTTTCGCGTTGCGCAACAACTTGGGATACCGATTGTCCCGGTGAGCCTGGTCGGTTCCTTTCAGCATCATCGTACCGGCCACTGGATGCTTTGGCCCGCGACCATCACGGTGCATCTGCATGACACCGTCGAGACCAAAGGAATGACCAAGCGTGATGTCCCGGCTTTGCGCGACCGCGTGCGGGAAGTCATCTCGGCGCCAGTCGAAGAGTGGCTGAAACACTTTCAAACGTAATTGTTAGGAATGTGGCTTGTGTTCCAGTGAGGATCTTAAGAGGGCAATTTTATCCACGGAATCGTGCGGCCCGCTTTCGTTTCCTGCCAGGTGAACACGATGCGATCGATGACGGTGATGGTGGAAACAACGGCAATCACCCAGAGGACCGCGCCCATGCGGTTCATCACGCCGCCGATAATGAGCAAGACCAGGCGCTCGGGGCGCTCCATGAAGCCGACTTTGCACAGTGGTATGAGCGACTCCGCGCGCGCCCTGGCGTAACTGACCATCACCGAGCCAGCCGTCGCAACGGCGGCGAGCACTACGTAGGGCGTACGCCCGCTCACGGAGTAATACACGAGCAGGCCCATGTAGAGTGCCATGTCGGCATAGCGATCGAGAGTGGAATCGTAAAAGGCGCCGAATGCGGTCACGCGATTCTGCCGCCGCGCGACTTGGCCATCCAGAATATCCAGGAAGCCCGCGAAAAAGATGATAAACGCGCCAATCCGGAAATGTCCCAGGGCGAAATTTGCCGCCGCGATGAAATTTACCACCAAGCCGAGGAACGTCAGAAAATTTGGATTGACGCCCGTAGCCGCCAGAACTCCGACGATCTTGTCGAGCAGCCACTTGCTTCCGGTTCCAATCGCGCCTGTAAAGGTAGCCATTCTTTTGCTGCAACCAATCGGGAATTTGACTTTTTCTACGCGTGAGCGAAATCGTACACTAGGCTCGCAACACTGTGCAAACACGCAAGCCAAATCGGCCTAAATTCCGTTTGCGGCTCAGGTGGTTTCTTCTTGACCCTGCCAGCCCGGCAGCATACATTCGCTGCGTTCGCATTTGCCTGACAAACTCATGAAGTACACTCTCACACGCCGAGCAATTCTGTCGCAGGGGTTGCGGGGTATGTCGGCCGCCTGGATTTCCGCACATTGGCCAGCCATGCTATCGGCCGCCAACCATGCGCACCAAGCCGCTAAACTCGGCGCCCCTGCCAAGTTCGAATTCTTTTCTTCCGAGCAGGCTATAGAAATCGAGGCTATCACCGCCCGCATCATTCCCACGACTGATACGCCGGGTGCCCGCGAGGCAGGAGTTGTATTTTTCATTGACCGGGCGCTCGTCACGTTTGCGAAAGACAACCAGAAGATTTATTCCGAGGGCCTGTCCGAATTGCAGGCGCATGTGCGAGAGACGTTTCCAGGCGCAGAGAAATTTTCCGCAGCCGCGCTCGAGCAACAGGACGAGATCTTGAACTCATTGGACGAACAATCCTCTGTTGGCGGAGGGCGGCCATTCCGTCGCCGCGCAGCGGCGCAGTCGTTTTTCGAAACGGTGCGCGTTCACACTGTGATGGGATTTCTGATTGACCCTGATTCCGATAAACACGGCAATCGCGATGGCGTGGGCTGGAAAGTGATCGGCCGCGAGGATGCGCACATGTTCCAGCCGCCGTTTGGCTATTACGACAAAGATTATCCCGGTTGGCAGCCGAATCCCCCAGCTGCGGACAAAGACAAAACATGATCCCCGAGCAGCCCAAATATAAGACGACGGACGAGGTCGATTTCGTCATTATCGGCTCAGGGGCGGCCGGCGGCATTTTGGCCAAAGAGTTGTCCGGCAACGGCTACCGAGTGGTGGTACTGGAGCAGGGTCCGTACCTCACAGAGAAAGATTTCGTTCACGACGAAATCAAAGTTCTCAACCAGGACCTCCTGACGAATCATCCCGACCTTCAGCCCAACACCTTCCGCAAGACGCCGGACGAGAAAGCCAAGCCGCGGCGCGCTCTCGTGTACGGCAGGCTTGTTGGCGGCACGAGCGTGCACTTCACCGCGAACTTCTGGCGCTTCCACGAAATTGACTTTACCGAAATGAGCAGGTTTGGCCCGACCCCCGGCGCCGATTTGGCCGACTGGCCCATAACTTACGCCGACCTCGAGCCCTATTACACCAAAGTGGAGTGGGAGATTGGTGTATCCGGTCAGGCCAATGCCAGTCCGTTCGACCCACCTCGTTCGAAGCCCTATCCGATGCCGCCGCTTCCCGTGAAATCGAGCGGCGTGATTTTCGAGCGCGCTGCGCGCAAGCTCGGCTGGCATCCATTTCCCGCGCCTATGGCGATCCTTTCCCAGCCGCGACCGGGGCGCAGCGCTTGCGTCAATTGTGGCTTCTGCCTTGGCTTTGGTTGCGAAGTAGGCGCGAAGTCGAGCTCCCTCGCCACGGCCATCCGCATGGCGGAAAAAACGGGACGCTGCGAAATCCGCCCGAACTCTTACGTGCACCGCATCGAGTTGGACGCCAACGGCCGCGCCACTGGAGCCGTTTATTTCGACGAAAAGCGAAACGTGCAGCGCCAGAAAGCCAAAGCAGTCGTGGTTTGCGCGAACGGGGCGGAAACTCCGCGGCTGCTTCTGCTCTCCGCCAACAAGCGGTTTCCCGATGGCCTCGCGAATTCCAGTGGCATTGTCGGCAAACATTTAATGCTCAACAGCGGCACAGTCGCCACGGGCGTTTTCGAGCAACCGCTCAACGACTACAAAGGTTTTGCGGTCAGCCGGATTCTTCACGATTTTTACGAGCTCGATCCGGAAAAAGTTGGCTTCCGCGGCGGCGGTGGGCTAGACGCGCGCTTTGATATGACGCCGATCAGTTTCGCATTGGGCAGTCTCCCGCCGGGCAGTCCGCGTTGGGGCAAGGGGTTCAAGGATGTTTTGAGCCATAATTTCATCCGAACGGTGGAGATCTTTAGTCACGGAACCTCGCTCCCTGTTCAAAACAATAGTTTTTCGCTTGACCCGGACTTGAAGGACGCCTGGGGGCTTCCTGCGCTCCGCATGACTTATAAGGATCACCCGGACGATCTGCGTCTGACCAACTGGTTAAATACACGTGCCTCCGAACTTCTCGATGCTGCTGGCGCTGTGAAAAAGTGGTCATACCCGGCTCAGGAGCAGCAATTTGCCGTGCACCTTCTCGGCACTTGCCGCATGGGCAACGATCCGAAGACGTCCGTCATTAATTCCGATCATCAGACGCATGACGTGAAAAATCTGTTTCTATGCGACGGCAGCAGCCTGGTCACTTCCGGGCGCGGCCAGCCCACCATGACCATCGAGGCGCTGGCTTTCCGCGCCGCCGACCGCATTACCGCGCTCGCCAAGCGCGGCGATCTCTCTGCCTGAGCCGCGGCCGCCGCGATTTCCGCGCGAGCGGGCGCCGTCCTCTTTCTGGTACACTTTTTCTCGAAAAATTTATTGTTCAGGGGGCTTGGAATGATTTCGAAGGGACGCAACGTAACGATTGTTCTTTGTGGATTGGTGCTAAGTATAGGGTTGGCGATCGCCGGAGCAAGGGCCCAATCCAGCGCGGCGCAGCCGTCCGCCGCGCCGAAACTCGCCGAGGAGCAGTTCAAGAACATACAAGCCCTCAAGGGAGTGCCGGCGGACTTGGTGTTTCCTTCCATGCAATTCATCACCGCTTCGCTGGGCGTCGAATGCGATTATTGCCACGTCCGCGAAGGCCAGAAGATGCAATTTGATAAAGACGACAAAAAGGCGAAAGTCACCGCGCGCAAGATGATGAAGATGATGTTCGCCATCAACAAGGAGAATTTCGAGGGGCACCGCGAGGTTACCTGTTATTCGTGCCATCGCGGAGCCGCCGAACCGGTGGGTGTTCCCATCATTAGCGACGAGGAGCCAAAGGTCGAAGCCGAACGCGGGAAAGCGCCCGGAGATGCAAAGCCGGTATTTCCTCCTGCCGACCAGCTGCTTGATAAGTATCTGGCCGCCGTCGGCGGTGAAGCCGCTCTGCAGAAGGTGACCAGCCGAGTGGAAAAAGGGGAAATCAACGCCGACGGCCATCAGCTTCCCATCGAGGTCTACGCTAAAGCTCCGGACAAGCGGCTCTCCATCATGCATATGCCCAACGGCGAGAGCATCACGGCGTTCGACGGAAAACAGGGCTGGCTGAGTAACGCTGGACATCCGCACATGATGTCTGTCGCGGAGAACGACGCCGCCCGCATCGACGCCGATCTGTATTTCCCCGCGCACGTGAAGTCGCTCTACAAGAAGTTCATTGTCGCTCCCGGTGAAAAAATCGACGGCCATGAGACTTATCTTGTGATTGGCCGCGGCGAAGGCCAGCCGCCCTTGCGGCTATACGTCGATCAGCGATCCGGCTTGTTGGTTCGCCTCGTGCGTTACGCGGAAACCGCTTTTGGCCGTATGCCCACTCAGATCGACTACGCCGATTACCGCGAAGAGGGCGGCGTAAAGATTCCTTTCCGCTGGACGCTCGCCCGCCCGGGCGGACGCTTCACGATTCAAATTAGCCAGTTGCAGCAAAACGTGCCTGTGGACGACGCCAAGTTCACTCCTCCACCCATGCCCCCGCCCCCGGAGCAAAAGCCAGCGGGTCATTAACTCCAGGAATTTGAACGAGTGGTTCGATAGGAATCAGAAGCCATTGAGCCAGTCCACGGTTAACTGGCCGCATGGACTTATGGTGCGGGGCCCGGCGGCGGTTTTGTGCTTCGGCGTTTTTTCGATAATTCTATTCCTCGCGTAATGTCGTGGCCGGGTCGATCTTCGCGATTTTCAGGGTTGGCAGCGCCGTCGCCAGCACCGTCACTAGTACGAGGGTGAGCACCACTGCAGCCAGAGTCGGCGCATCGTAAACGCCTACTCCATAAAGCACGCTGCGCATCACTCGAAGCGCTCCGGCGGATAGCGCCAGACCCAGAGCAACACCCAGTAGGGACGCCCCCGCTCCGGAAAAGCCGATCTCGACCATTGCCTGGCCGACAGTGGACCCCAGAGCCATGCGAATTCCGATCTCCCGCGTCCTCTGCGCAACCGTATTGGCGACCAGCGCGAAGATACCGACCGCGCTCAACAGCAGTGCTAGCCCCGCCATTGCGCCCAGCAGTGCCACCTCGATTTGCTGTGCCGCCAGGGTCCGCGCCAGGAGGTCCTTCATGCTGTAGAACCCAGAGAAAGGCAGGTTGGGATCAACGCTGGCCAGCGCCCGTTGCATCTCGGCTGGCAATCCTCCTATCGCCCCGGACGCGCGGACAACCCAGTCAGGCTGAACCCATACATGGACCAGCGCTAGAAAGTGCGCATCCACCTGGGAGGCAGGGATGTACATCGCCTGCTCGCTCATAAGCGGCGCGCCTGCGTACAAACCCGAGGAAACGGACACGTCGGCTACTTCGCCAACAATCATCGTGTCTTTATTGATGTAGTGACCCACTGGATTGCTTCCGCCATAGAATTTGCGGGCGAAGGCTTGGTTGACGACGGCCACGCGCTGCGTATTTGGCGCGTCAGCACCGGTGATGGCGCGGCCCGCGACCACCGGCATCTGCAACGTTTCGAAATATCCCGCCGTGACGTAGACCACATCCGTCCCATCCTCCCGCCCCGCTTCTTTGCCGTCGCTGAGGGTGACCCCGTCGTTGATGGCGCGCTCGTAAGGCAGAGTTAGCCCCACAGCGGCATTCTGCACTCCCGGAATTTGGCGCATGGCAGCCGTGCTTTCGTCCAGCAGCATTCGGAAAACTGCGGGATCGTGGAACCGGACGTCATCGAGCGAAGCCTTGGCGGCCATCACTCCGTTGGGATTGAAGCCCGGCGCCAGGGTCTCCAGGTGAACCAGGGTGCGGATGAGGAGCCCGGAAGCAGACAGCAGCACGACGGTTAGAGCGACCTCGCCGGCGATCAGAGTCTGGCGAAGGCGCAGACTGCCGGCGCTGGCCACGGACCGCCCAGCCATCGAGGCTCGTAAATCCACCTTTCGCGCGGCCAGCGCTGGCAACATTCCGAACAGGAGGCTTGTCAGAAGCGTGGCGACGAGAGTAAAGATCATGACTCGAGCGTCAAGGGGTACGCTGGCGACGGGGAGAAAGTGTTCTGGCAAGAGTAGCAGGAGGCTGCGCAGGGCCATAAAGCCCACGCCAATACCAACAGCTCCGCCCAGCAGCGCCAGCAGCAAATTTTCGATCCAGAACTGTTTCTGAATCTGCCAGGGGGAGGCGCCCACCGCTAGGCGCGTGACGACTTCCGAAGTGCGACGCAGCATGCGGACCATCGTCAGCCCGGCCAGATTGGCGCAAGCGATCAGCAGAATGAAGAATGCGGCCAGCATGAGTGCCAATACCTGCGGACGGAGCGAGTCAGTCTGGCCCTTCTGGAATGGCACGGAGTAGTAGGCGACCTGCGACCCCGGGCTGTTCTTCGCAAAGCGCTGGGCACGGATGGCCCAAGCGCGGTTGATCTCGGCGTTCGATTCTTGCCATTTCGCCCCATCACGCAGTCGAGTGATAGCTTCAAAATTCGTACCCCCACCTTCGCCCTCGCGGCTGGGCTGGAGATTCGTGTAGACGTCAGCGTTCAAGGGAGTCGTCGCGCCCTGCGGCAGTACGCCGACGACCATGTGAGGATCACCTTTTAGCAAGATGGCCTGCCCCAGAATGCTTGGATCAGCACCAAAGGCGTTGTGCCAGAGGCTGTAGCTGAGGATGGCGGCTTTGGACCCATGGGGACGGTCTTCGTCCTCCGAAAAATTGCGGCCTAAGAGAGGCCGAACGTCCAGGACATCCAGATAGTGCGCCGAGACGCGCCCTTCGTGGATGTACTCCACTCGCGAGCCAGCCTTAAGATTGACGCCTGAGATGCCCCCTGAAACAGCGGATATCAGCGCGGGAACGTTGTCGCGCAGCAACTCCCACTTCTCGCCATCGATGCCCGTGCGCTCGTCGGAAGCGCCGGGACCAGTCACGTGCGCATAGATCGTTCCCATCCGCTCCGAATGGGAGTAGGGCAAGCTCTTCAGCATGAGAGCATTCACCAACGAAAAGATAGCGGTGTTCGCACCAATCGAGAGAGCCAGCGTAATGATGACCGCCAAGGTGAACCCAGGGTTCCGCCGCAATTGCCTCGCGGCAAACCTGAGATGCTGGCCCCAATTATCCATGATTGTACTCCTTGCGCCGGTATCGGCAGGTTATTCTTTGCAGGTAGTAACGTCGAAACTCGGACGTTTGTTTCGCGACAGCTGGTCCTCTCGGAAGGAATATTAGCGGATTTTCGCCCACACAATGTCCGAACGAGGGTGAGAACTTCCTGGTCCGAGCCTGCTCATCTGGATTGCTTTGCGAATCACGGCAGCTTGAAAACTGCCCTTTTCAGATCCGAAGCTCGGCCACCTACATTACGGCGAACCGTTCGTCAAAAGTGAAGAATCACCCGGGCACGAAGATTCCCCGGCAGGTCCTGCTTTGAACTTCGCATTTCTCGGGAATGGTGGGCCTGGGTGGACTTGAACCACCGACCTCGCCCTTATCAGGGGCGCGCTCTAGCCACCTGAGCTACAGGCCCTAAAACCGCGGGGAACCGCTCACGAGCATTTCATTGTACGGTGGTTTAGCGTATTTCGCAATTGCGCGGAAACCTCCGTTTGGCACAAGACAGCAACTTCTCCCACCCGCTTTCTGTGCACGAGGCGCGAACCACCCTTCCGCAGGTCCTGGAAACTCTACAGCCCAGAGAGCGCCAAAATGTAGTACCGGAGCTGAAAAGTGCAATGTTCTACTGCGGCTCCAATCTACAAACAGAACGACAATGTCGCCTGTTCGAAGATAATCTCCTAAAAGGAGGACCCACTGTTACGAGATTGAGCTTCAGGCGACCCCTACCGCTCCGCTTCCTGGGCCCACAACTCAATACAGTGTTCGACCTGCTTCGATCCATGCATCCAGATAGCTTTCAGGTTTCCGATCGCTCTGCCAAACGGACACTCACCGGTTGGAGGTGGACATCGCGTTTCTTGACCGCATGGAAGCATACTTTTCCTAAAACTAACCTTGAAAGCGGACTAGGAAAGCGGGGCCGCACGCTTTGCGCGGATGGTCTTTGGCGTCGGCCGTCAAACCGGTCACCTTCCCGTAACTCGTGATCCCAATTTGACTTGGGAGGATCAAGGGGCGTCTGTCAGTAGTTCAGCCCGGCGGTGTCTTTGCTTACAGCCCTCGCAGCTTTTCAGGACAACGGACCAGGCTGCAGTACCGCCCTCTGCCCTTGTCGTTAAGCCGGGGGACCACCCCACCTGTCCTCAGCCTGCGAAAAAAAATCATTAATTCATCTAGAATATCAATATTTCTGCTTGACAAGACGCCCCCAAGAGCTGTAAACCGCCACTAGTACAAAAGCATTATGTCCCGAAATGCTTTAGGGGATCGGGTCTTTTCGCGAACCTGTGGTGGGTTCCAAACAAATAGAAAACCGTGGCTTGCGGCTACGAAGCGTGGATTTCTTATTTGTTTCTTCGTGAAAAATTCCTCGTGGGGTGGCGAATGAAGATTCAATTTTCAAACACTAATAATGTAATTGAAAGCTCGCGCGTGCCAGGTGCCCTTTTTTCGGTTCTTGCGCTCGCGATCTGTGCAATCGTGTTCGCCGGCTTGCTGGTTCTGGTTCCTTCTGCCTCGGCGCAGAAAACTTCCGGCACGATCACCGGGACAGTGACAGATCCAAGCGGAGCAGTGGTTGCCGGTGCAGCGATATCCATAGTCAATAATCGCACTGGCGCGTCTCGCGAATCAACGACCAACGAGCAAGGCAGCTTTTCATTCCCGGAACTCGATCCCGGCACGTATCGGATTACGGTAAACAAGGCCGGCTTCAAGAAACTGACCCTGAACAGTGTGGAATTGCACGTTGCCGACGTCACCAACTTAAACTTGAAGGTGGATTTAGGCGCGGCCTCGGAAATGATCTCCGTGGAGGCCGACGCAGTCGTTGTGAATACCTCGACCGGCGACGTGGGGAACATCATGACCGGCGAGCAGGTTCGGGAATTGCCGATGAACGGCAGGAGTTTCGTGCAGTTGACCACTCTCGTTCCTGGAGCGTCGGTGGGCGAGAGCTTCGACAACAAAAATAAAGGCTTGTTCGCTGGCGTGGATATTTCGTTCAGCGGTTCACCTTCCGTGGACAACCAGTGGACCGTGGACGGAGCGGGGAACAACGACATCGGTTCCCAGCGCACCATCCTCATTTACCCCTCTATTGACGGCATTGAGGAGTTTAAGATTCAACGTAACAGCTATGGACCGGAATACGGTGGGGCCTCCGGCGCCCAGATCAACATCGTCACTAAAGGCGGGAGCAATCGGTACCATGGCGACTTCTACTACTTTGGCCGAAATGATCTGCTGAACGCCAAGAATTTTTTCCTGGGAGAGTGCGCGGGGCAGCCTGGCTGCGACAAACAGATGCTGCGCCGCAATGATTTCGGTTACACTATCGGCGGCCCCGTCAAAAAGGACAAAGTTTTCGTATTTTGGTCTCAGGAATGGAACCGCGAGAGGCGCGGCCGAGTACAGCACCACTGCGTGCCGACGTCGGCAGAACTCGGAGGCGATTTCACCAACCCCACCTGCGGACCGACGCCAGTGGATCCCGCGACTGGCCAGCCCTTTCCCAATAACATCATACCTTCCAACCGCATCAGTCCTGCAGGCCAGGCTTACCTAGCTACGCTGCCTAAGCCGAACCTCACGATACCGAACTCCAACGGCGACAATTGGGTGACCCAGGTGGAAATTCCGACAAACTGGCGCGAAGAGAACATCCGGGGCGATTGGAACATCACGCACAATACCAGTCTGATGATCCGGTTCACTCAAGACTCCTGGCTGAACTATCTGCATGCAGATGAGGCGGCCGGGTTGTGGGGAGACAGTGACTTTCCCGCACTGTCTGATTCCTGGAACCAACCCGGTAAGATGGCGGTAGCAAGACTCACAACTACAATCAGCAACACCGCTGTCAATGATTTTCAGTTCTCCTGGTCGGGAAACCGCATCTCTATTACTCCGTCGGGCGATAACCCAGCGCTTAACGCCAGCATCAACGCCGTGATGCCGCGCCTCTTTCCGTTCACTGACAAATCTCATGGCACCAATGTCCCGGAACCAACTTGCTGGTGCGGCGCGCCCGCAGGGCTGCTGGGCATTCAGGGGCCCTGGACGAATCGCCAAGACCTCTTTGTCTGGAAGGACGATTTTTCCAAAGTGTCCGGCAGGCACACGTTCAAGGCTGGTTTCCTGTATAGCCGCAACGCCAAAGATGAAACCGTTGGTGACGAAGGCGGAGAGCTATGGAATGGAGGGGACGCCAACGGTCTCTCTCCAGCGGTAGATTATCAGGGCCCCGGTTGGACGTCGCCCAACTTCTGTGGCGGGGGATGGGGAGCTGGCTGCGGAATTGGAACAACCAATTACTATGCGGACTATCTCCTGCGTGGCGAGACGTTCGGTTACGACGAAGTTCAAAGAAATCATTTTGCCTTGGTACGGTGGCGCGATTACGAATTCTACAGCGGGGATACTTGGAAAGTGAGTCGCCGAGTTACATTAAACCTCGGAGCCCGCTGGTCGCTCATTCGGGCCCCGTACCTGGACGACAACAAGCTCGCCGGCTTTTCGCCCACAGTCTACGCATCGGAAAGCTCGGCGCCAGCTAACGACCCGTGCCGCGGCATGATATTGGCTAAGGGCGCGCAGAACGACTGCGCTTCCATAGGCTCTGTCGTCACTCCGCCGTTTTTCGGGAACCGCTCGCTGATCAACAACAATAATCA
Source organism: Candidatus Acidiferrum sp. (assembly GCA_035576885.1). Lineage (GTDB taxonomy): Bacteria > Acidobacteriota > Terriglobia > Acidiferrales > UBA7541 > Acidiferrum. The sequence continues at coordinate 92,435 of DATLVZ010000088.1, forward strand.
CATGATTGCGCCGCGCGTCGGTATCGCCTGGGATGTGTTTGGCACGGGACGATTTGCCATCCGCGCTGGCGTCGGGCAATTCTTCTCGCGTGACCGGCTGCTGGCTATCAGTATGCGGGCCAACAATCCACCTTTTGGGGTCGCTACTGGTTCCGTAAGAACGCTGGACGGACCTGGACCACTCCTGCAATCTCCTGCAAACGATTTCCCCGGTAGTAATCCGGGAAATCAAAGCATTTGTTCCACTTCTGGCTGCGAGTTCGGAGCCTCTCTGGGCGGGTTACCGCATCAGGGCCTCGACCCCAGCGCGAAGCAAGCCAACAGTTGGCAGTGGAACCTGACGACGGAAACGGAGCTCTGGAGGAACACCAAACTGGAAGTGGGGTGGGTGGCCAACCGGGGAATTCACTTACAAAATGCCGTTGATGCTAATCAGATACCTTTCGCCGATCGTCTGATGGCGGCACAGCTTGCGGTTACGGGGGGAAGCACGACGTCCCTGCATCCGTTCCCATTTCCCAGTCCAATTGGGCAGTTAACAGAATGGAGCCACACTGGCGACTCTATCTACCATTCCTTACAGTCCATGTTCACGACGAAGTTCCAGAATAACTCGATGCTACAGGTGGCGTACACTTTTTCCAAGAATTTAGGTGATACCACGTTCGGTTACGTTGGAACGGGGACGGTCTTCGCGGACAACACTAACCACCGGGCCAATCGCGGGCCGGTGGACTTTGACCGCAGGCACGTGCTCAGCGCCACGCTAGTCTATAATCTTCCAGCGCTGACGAAATCGAACAATTTTGTTCGTCAGGTGGCGGGAGGATGGGAGACCAATTCCATCGTGAACTACGCCAGCGGCAATGCGTTGACCATCCAAGGTAATAACGGCTTGGGAGATGCATCCGGCACGGCCACGAGCGGGTCATTCACAGGGCGGCCTTTGCGCGTCTTAAACCAGCCCTGCCATCTGAGCAACTCTCCCAGAGACCAGTGGCTTAACCCTCTCGCATTTACCTGGAACGGCTACAAGCTAGGTACCTTCGGAAACACAGGACCAGGGCAGTGCCCGGGTCCTCCGGTGAATGACACCGACTTTGCCATTCTCAAGAATTGGAAACTAACCGAGCGAATAAAGATGCAGTTCCGCCTGGAAATGTTCAACGTGTTCAATCACCCGCAGTTTCGATTTAATGGGCAAAACCTGGCGTTCAACTCGCCGTTCTCAACGTCGGCTACTCCTGGCGCCGATGGCGGCACTTACGCGGTGAATGCCTCAGGAGCGCCTTGCAAGGCTAATCCGACGACCTGTGTTGCCATTGCAGGTGGCAAACTGGACCCCACGATTAAGTTCGGACAGCCACAATTCACGAGTCAAAGCGGCAACCGGGAAATCCAATACGCGCTGAAGTTCATCTTCTAACTTCGTGCGGGAGCCGCGGGACGCTTGCGCCGGGTTTGACGAAAGTCAAGCCCGGCTTTTTGTTTGTGCGGAGCGGGACAAAGAGCGTGGCGGGCAACTCAACCTGGGCCTGATTACGATACCATTGTAAGCTGACGCGAGCTGCAAATTTGAAACGGGGGGCGATTAGTTTTGTTGAGAGGCATGGTCCAAAGCGGTTTGCCGCGCGAATCGAACTGGATCCGCCTTTATTTTCGGTTCGTTGCAGGGGTTCTGATCCTCATCGCTATCCTCTCACAGCACTCGTGGGCACAAGCTCCGCCGCGCACCGCTATTTTCAAACTGGTCAGGCAAAACCGGCTGAACGAGGCAGAGCAGCAGCTGTGGAACATCCTGAAGCAGAAGCCGGACCAAAGCTGGGCGCTTGACCTCATGGCCGAAATTCGACTGCGCCAAAAACGCCTGCCGGAAGCAGAGGCATTGTTTCGCCGGGTTCTGACGCTCGATCCGGATGATGTACAGGCCTACCGTGGATTGGGCAATTTGTACCGTTCGCTTGGGAAGAACTCCGAGGCCATAGAGTCCTACTCGAAAGTCATTGCCGTCGCCCCGGACGACATCGCGGCCAATAGCGCGCTCGCCGCTTTGTATGAGCAAGGGGGCCAGTATAAAGAGTCGATTGCCGCTGTGGAGCGCATTCCTGCGCCAACCCGGGCCCCGGAACTCCTGCCCATCCTTGCGGCGGATTTTTTCGGTGCAGGCGATCCTGCTCAAGTGCCGTCCTTGATGACCTCGCTGGTGCGGCATCGCGGCGGAGATCCGGATGTATTGCGAGATTTCGTTACGGTGCTCCTCCGCAACGGGTATGTGGACGACGCGGCACGTCTTGTCGAGGCCCTTAAGCCGGGAGCAGCATCAGCAGTCTACCTGCAGACAGTCGCCCGCGTGCGGTCTGCGCAAGGGCGTCCGCAGGAAGCGCTCGAACTACTTGCCCATGCGCGAAAGTTACAGCCCAAGTCCTTCGATCTGTACTTCGATTCCGCCCAGCTCGCAGCGCAGATGAATCAGTGGGACGAGATGATTCGCCTGCTCCGTCGCGCGGACGAGCTTCAGGCGGACCGTCCCCAGGTGTTGCAGAAGCTCAGCCTGGCGCTGCTTAAAACAGGCCATCGTGCCCAGGCGGTGGCCGCTGCGAGAAGGCTAGACGCCGCTCAGCCGGATAATCCCGACAATGAGTACGTTCTAGCTTATACGCTGGTTGAGGCTGACTTGCCGGAGCAGGCGGAGCCGATCGCACGCAAGCTGGCGGCGGTGCGTCTTAACGACGCCAGCAGCCAACTTCTACTGGCAATAGTGGAATTCAAGATGGGAAACCTGTCCGGAGCCAAACAGGATTTGCTGCGATGCCTGGCTCTCGACGCGCACTCCGCCGACGCCCATTATTATTCGGGCTTGATATTCCGGCGCGAAGGGAACATCGAAGCTGCACGCGGAGAGCTGGAACAGGCGGTTCGGGATAATCCTGAGAATGTGACGGCTCGGGAGGAACTGGGGACCTTGTACTTGCAAATCGGCAACTTGGGGGAAGCTAGGGCGGCACTGGAGCAGGCTATTAAACTCGCTCCCGATGTTTCCCAGTATCATTATCAGTTGGGCCTGACGTATTCACGTTTGGGTCTGCAAGACTCTGCAAAGATTGAGATGGAAAAGTATCAGCGACTCCGACAATCTGAAGATGAGCGACAAAAGCGTCTACGCTCGGCTGGCCCTCCCCCTGCAGCCGGGGCTCGACCATAAATACGGCGGACGGACCAGCTGTCCAAATTACGAAGGTATGTGATGTTTCAAAATCGAATTCTCGCAAAGCTCGGTCTATGGATGGGTTGGTGCCTTCTACTCACCTCAGGTGGCCGCGCTCAGGAGAAAGTCGGCTCAAGGAACGAGTCAAACCTTCCGGAGAGCACTTTTCAGTCGGCGCAGACGTTTCAGCTCGCGGGCGATTACGAAAAAGCGGCCGTTGCGTATCGTGAAGCCATCGCCGTGGCTTTGCAACACCTGGGAAACTTGTCCATTTCGCACCGGGAGTATGCCGAAGGAGTCGATCTGCTCACCCGAGCGACCCAGATTGAGCCGGCGAATGTGACTATCCGCGTGGACTTGGCCATCGCCCGCTTTGAAACCCAGGATTTCGACAAAGCGAAGGCTGAGATAGAAACCGCACTGCAACAGGATCCTCGCGATATTCGCGCTTTAAACCTCGCAGGCAAGATTTACTTCATAAGAGGCGAGTACCAGCTGGCGGTAGAACGCCTGGAATCGGCAGTAGGCCTGCAGCCGGACTTCGACACGGGCTACCTGCTGGCCCTAGCCAACCTGGAGCTCAAGAAGCCTGCTGCTGCAAGTGTGATCTTTGACGAGATGCTGGCTTCGTACAAGCCCAATGCGAGCACGCATGTCTTGATTGGTCTTGCCTACCGGGAGACCGGATACTATGAACAAGCGGCTTCCCATTTTTCGAAAGCCCTTCAGCTTGAACCCAAAAAACCCCGGTTGCGATCATCACTCGGCTTGACGTACTACCTGCAAGGCCCCCTCAATTACGCGAAGGCCCGCGAGGAGTTCCTGGCCGAACTTTCGATAACCCCCAATGATTACACGAGCCTCTACTATCTAGGGATGATCGCTGCCGGCGAACAGAAATCCAGCGAGGCCGAAAAGTGGTTTGAGCGGGCGGTCAGCGCCCGTCCGGATGATCCTGACGCGCGGTTTCGGTTAGGCCAGGCATATTTCGATGAGGGGAAGTTTGAGCAAGCCGTAACTGCGCTGCAGAAATCATCCACCATTTCCGGGCAGAAAGGAGACCAAGCAGACCCTGCGCTTGCTCACGAACTAACAGGCCAGGCGCTGGGAAAGCTGGGCCGGGCAAAAGAAGCAGAGGCCGAAATGGCCCAAGCAGCACACCTCCGTGGCCAATCGCCCAAGCCGGACTCGCTGCAGAAAGCTAACACCTCTGCCGGGACTGGGGAAGCTGAGAAGATCGGACGGGCTGGCCCGCAGGAGTTGCGCGCCATGTTGTTGCAAATGCCGCACGCGGCTGGGCCCCCGAGCCAAGGAGAAGCCGACTACCTGAATCGCATGGCGGCACTGCTGGGAGAGGCTTACCACAATCTTGGGGTAATAGACGCTCGTGCTTCCCGCTATCCCGATGCCGCGAGTGAATTTGCGGAAGCTGCGCGTTGGAACCCAAACATTCAGAGATTGGACCACAACTGGGGCTTGGCGGCGTTCCGCGCCGAACGCTACCAGCAAGCCGTTGGCCCGCTCGAGCGCGAGCTTAGCCGAGCGCCCAACGATGCAAGCATTCGCCAGATGTTGGGCCTGAGTTATTATATGACGGACCAATTCAAGAAAAGTGCGGAGACGTTCCGCTCAATCTTGGATGAGTTGCCTGATAACCCTGGTCTGCTCTATGCCGCCGGCGTGTCGCTCGTGCGCAGCGGGGATTCGGCGGCCGGTGGCCGGCTCTTCTCGCGGATGCTGGAGCACGGTTCCAATAATCCCGAAGTACATCTCATGGTTGGCCAAGCTTACTCCGAACAGTCTCAGTACACGGAGGCGCTGGCGGAGTTTGCGCGCGCAATCGAGATGAATCCGCGGTTGCCCGAGGCGCACTATTCCATGGGCATGATTTATTTTAAACAAGGCAAGCTGGATGAGGCCGCGCAGGAATTTAACGCGGAGTTGTCGCTCAATGCGAATGCGATCCCGGCGATGTATCAGCTAGCCTATGTGCGACTTCAGCAGCATCAGGCCGAAGAGGCGATTCGGCTGCTGAACGGCGTCCTTGCGCAGAAGCCATCCTATGGTGATGCCCACTATCAACTGGGAAAGGCGCTTCTCGACCAGGGCGACACACCTGGCGCGATCCGGCAGCTCGAGACCGCCACGCAATTGCAACCGGACCAGTCTTACGGTTACTACCAGCTCAGTTTGGCCTATCGTCGCGCTGGTCGTCTCAAGGACGCGGAGAAAGCTCTCCGTACCTATCAGGACCTGAAAGACAAGAGATCCCGGCTTGGCTTGGATAAAAGTCCCTCGAAGTAATAGGGATAACAGCTAATGTGCCGGAGCCTGGCCGAAGATGAGCGGCAACTCCGAGGTTCCAAACTGGCCGGTATGATTATCGCGAACCCCTAGATGCAGCTTGTACTGGCCCGGCGGGAGCTTGATGGTTACGGGCATCGGCAGACCGTTTTGCCTGACCCTGTCGAAAGTGTCCAGCTTGAGCGCACCATCAGCCTGTTGCACTTCGGCCTTCACCAGCTTGCCGTCTGGAGAGAAGGCCTGCACTTGAAATTCCAGGTTGCACTCACGCCGGTTCTCCGCCGTCGTCTCGAAGGTGATCGTGTGAGTGTCTACCAGGAATTCGACTCTCACTTCTCCATTCGCAGGCGGCGGCATCGCCCTTGCATAGAAGAGCACGCTCGTGGAGGCGATGGAATCCTTTTCCAGGGCCACCGTCATCTCTTTTGCATCGCTGTGCCGCCAGCTTTCAGGATCGGTGGCGTAATATCCGCGGCGATGCCGCACCTTCAGCCCGTCCGCGTCAACCTTCACCTTGATGGTATGAAATTGGCCGTCCCATTTCTTGCGAGTGGGGTAGTAGCCAATCTCGTAGAAGGTGCTGCTATCGCGCACACTCTCGACAATGGCGCGGTCCAAGTCATTCGTGTTCAGAAATGCGCGTCCGCCGGTCTCGTCGGCAACTTTGGTCAGACTGTCTTCCTTATTGAATCGCTCGAAAATTTCCTTACTGTTTGCATTCATATGCGCATCGACGGTCAGCGCCATTCTGCCGCTCGCATCCCGGCCTGTATCGCTCGGATCTGAAATCACGTTTCCCACAAGCCCACGGGCATCCACGGGGTAAATCGCCACTTGGGCATCCGAGAGCAAATTGGTCGTTGCACGGATCCGGTCGGCATAAGAGCGATAAAC
>DATLVZ010000089.1:0-31097 GCA_035576885.1 Candidatus Acidiferrum sp.
CTTAGGTGGCACTCCGCGATGGATCGCATTCTAAACGTTGTCCCAACCGGGCGGGAGGGTGACGAAGCCACGGCAACTGATTTTGACTTTCTCCTCGATAGTCTACGCCCTGTTCCCTCAAGCGTCTCACTGTCTCACCAAACTACAAATTCCCCGCCAACTCCTTCTATCCCCTCAACTTCCCGGCGTCTCATTCGAATGATAAGTACCCAGGTACTGTATCTTGACAGTAATCCACTTCCGTGATATCATGTATCGTGTTGCTCAGCCAAATCTCGTCCCTGCTCCACCCCCTTTCCGAGCCCTTCCGTAGCCCGTCCTCCTTTCTCCTTCCCCGCTCACTGACCACTATTCACAACTCACTACCCACTATCTTCTTTAGAATCACATCTTTTGCAGACCCCTACCATCTAACTTCCATCGAATCACATCTTTACAAAAAATACCCCAGGGGGGTGACTTACTCCTCCCAACCCAAATCCTCGAAATACCCCGCCCCTGTCTCTATCTCCTTTAGAATCCGCACTTAAAAAAAACACATCCTTAACCCCAGCAGAATGAACACTTCCAAAACACAGGGCTTAAAACCCTTTAGAATGAACACTTACGAAAAAACCGGGGAGGGGGAGGGGCGAAATTGTCAATCAGATGCTCGACTAAGAATTTCCATGGTGAACATCCAGCGCGGGCGAGCGCCCCTCTTGTCCAGACCAGAGGACTTGACTCGATTCATTCCCAAGTTTTCCCGTACGATCGGCCTTTCTCCCTCGCGGTTTTCCAAAGCCTGCAATTGTCCCGTCACTTCTTTACACCGCCGGATGGTTTGGAGCAATTTCGTGTATTGACAAACCGCTTCGTGCTGATGTTTCTTTGTCCCGAACTCGAACGGCCTTTCGCATGGCTGGGCTTGAATTCCCGAACCGGCTGGCCAAGAACAGGCAAAGGAGAAATCATGTCCATCTCGCGGCGTGACTTGTGTTCCATGCTTCCCGCAGCGTTGATTCCCGCATTGCTTCCGCTTGAGGCGACGGCCCAGGGAGACAAGGCGATGCCTTCTGCGATGTTTCCTTTCGACAAGCTGCCGGTCCGAACATCCAACGGCGTGCAGAGCCGCCACGTGCTGAAGGGCAAGCTCGCCACAGGAGAAGCGCTCGAAGTGCATGAGACGACGCTGCCTCCCGGCGGCGCTCCGCATCCGCCGCACCATCATGTCCATTCCGAAATGTGGCTGATCCGGGAAGGCACGGTGAAAATAACCGTGAATGGCAAGAGTTACGAACTCGGACCGGGCGGCGTAGGTTTCGTCCGCTCGAACGATGAGCATGGAATTACAAATTCCGGAACTACGGCCGCAAACTATTTTGTCGTGGCGATTGGTCCGGGCGCAGATGCCTGAGGGCGTCAGAACATCGATGAAGTTCTCGCGCAGAAGAAACTACTCGAAGACACTGTGCTTCCCTGTTTGCCTGTTCTTACTGGCGGCATTCGGTTTCGCAACTGGCGCGTTTGCCCAATCCAGTTACGATCTGCGTTCTCCCGACGGCAGAATCGAAATAAGAATTCGCACAGCACAAAGCGTCCGCTATGACGTCTTGCTCAAAGGCCAGCCGCTGCTAGAGAACTGCGCACTTTCTCTGGACGTCGATCACAAGACGCTGGGACACGAAGCAAAAGTAATTCAGTCCAAGCAGCGCAGCGTGAACGATGTGCTAGCGCCTGCAGTGCGGCAGAAATTTGCTCAAATCTCCGAACACTTCAACGAGCTCCGGATCGAACTGGATGGCGGCTACGCCGTAGTGTTTCGCGCGTACAACGAAGGCGCCGCCTACCGGTTCGAGACATCGCTTCCTCAGCCTCAAGTGAAAATTTATGGCGAAGAAGTTAGCTTTCGCTTCCCCGCTAACTTCCTCACGTACTATCCACAGGAAGACAGTTTTTTTTCGCACAACGAGCGGAGATATGTCCCGCAGCATCTCGGCGAAATTGCACCCGCGTTTATCGCCACCTTGCCCGCGGTTGTTGATGCAGGGAGCGGTGTAAAAATCGCCCTCGCGGAATCGGACGTAGAGGATTATCCCGGACTTTGGCTGCGCGGCACAGCTGGAAACGGACTAGCCGGAACTTTTCCGCCCTATCCGTTGAAGGAAAAGCTGGAAAACGACCGCGATTTTCGAGTGGTGGAGAGCGCGGACTATATCGCGGTAACGAACGGCACGCGGACGTTTCCGTGGCGTGTGATGGGCATCGCGGAAAAAGACGGGGACTTGTTGACGAATCAGCTCGTGTGGCTGCTCGAGAAACCGTCCCAGGTGCAGGACACCTCGTGGATCAAACCCGGCAAGGTGGCATGGGATTGGTGGAACTACAACAATATCTACGGCGTGGATTTCAAGGCGGGAGTAAACACGCAAACGTACAAGTACTACATCGATTTCGCGGCGAGGTACGGGATTCCCTACATCATTCTGGACGAGGGCTGGTACAAACTCGGGAACGTCCTGGACGTCGTTCCTGATATCAACATGGACGAGCTGACGGCCTACGCACGGCAGAAAAATGTCGGAATCATCTTATGGGTGGTGTGGAAAACGCTTGACGATCAGCTAATCCCCGCGCTGGATCACTATGCAAAGTGGGGCGTCGCGGGAATCAAAGTCGATTTCATGCAGCGAAGCGACCAACTGGTGATGAATTACTATCACAAAGTAGCCCGGGAAACGGCGAAGCGCAAGATGCTCGTGGATTTTCACGGCGACCAGAAGCCGGCTTCTATGACGCGCACGTGGCCAAACCTGATCAGCGCGGAAGGAGTGCGCGGCCTAGAGTGGAGCAAATGGAGCGCCGCAACGGAACCCGAGCACAATGTGACGCTGCCGTTCACGCGAATGTTCCTTGGTCCTATGGACTACACGCCCGGCGCGATGCTGAACGCGCAAAAAGATAGTTTTGCCCCGGTCTTCAAACGCCCGATGAGCCTGGGCACGCGCTGCCATCAACTGGCGATGTACGTAGTGTTTGAAAGCCCGTTGCAGATGCTGGCGGACAGTCCGTCGAACTATTTGCGCGAGCCGGAAGCGATGGAATTTCTGGCTGCGGTGCCCACGGTATGGGACGAAACGAAAGTGCTGGACGCAAGAATCGCGCAGTACGTCGTAGTCGCTCGCAGGAACGGCACGGACTGGTTCGTCGGAGCGATGACGAACTGGACGCCGCGCGATTTGGAAATTGACTTGCCATTCTTGCCCGAAGGCAATTTCCAGGTGGACGCCTACCAGGACGGCGTGAATGCCGACCGCTTCGCCAGCGACTACAAGTTGGTGAAGACACAGGTCACCAACTCGGCCAGGCTAAAAATCCATCTAGCGCCGGGAGGCGGCTGGGCCGCTAGGATTCATCGCTAAGCCGCTGCGGTCTAGAAAATTTCGAGCAGAACTAGTAGCCCTTTACTTTGACTACATAATAGGTGATCTCGTGGGCGCCGTCGAGTAAGAGCTGATGTGGCGTGCGAGGAGGAACGCGGACGACATCCCCCGCCGAGAGTTTCTGCCGAGTGCCACCTTGAATGGTGCCGTTGCGCTGTTCATGCGGCGCAACAGTTTCCGCGTTGAGCAGCGTGCCTCCTACAACAAGGGTGGCGGAGCCGGATTGCACGAACATCACATCGACTTGAGTCTCGTGAAGCTCGGGGGATCCATCGGCTTCCCTGTGAACTAACAGAAAAGCTTCATTGGGAAAATCCGAGAGCTGCTTGACGGCGAAATGATGCGGATCTTTGGTAGCCTCGGCTGCGAGCACATGGGCCATGGATTGAGCGGAGGCGATTGGCCAATGTTCGAAGCCTGCGGGGACCGACTCTTGGGATCCCACCGCGAGGAAAGGAATCGCTATCAAAGACAATAACCACAGTTTCTTCATCTTTTGTTACCCCTCAACATTCTCTCGGACGAGTCCTGCAAAAGTCAGCGCCAGCAGGCTTTCGAAGGCGGCAGTTCGCCAGAGCCTGCGAAACATCCCGCTAGGGCATCCTGAAATCATGTACGAACCACGGATTCTATCTATGCCGGTTACTGCAGAAAGTCAACCGGGCCGAGAGCGACTTAATAAAAATCGGAGCGCCTCCTTTAAAAGTAAAAGGCGCCCCGACCCTTCCTCTTTGGGGTGTGGTTAGAAGAAGATCTTAAGTGCAAGTTGTCCGATACGCGGATCGCCAACCTGACCGGCTCTAAACTGGCCGAAAGTGCTGCCGTTAAGTTTCTGGAAGTTGCCAAGGTTGGGCTGAGAGGGAATACCCTCGTCAAAGAAATTGGCGCGGTTGAAAACGTTGAAGAACTCAGCGCGGAACTGGAGTTTCCAGCGCTCCGTAAAGGTAAAGTTTTTGAAGAGTCCCATGTCCCAATCGTAGTAACCGGGCATACGGAAGGCGTTCTTGCCGGTTGTGCCGTAGGTGCCGAGGGAGGCTGCCGTGGTGGCAAACGCCGCCTTGTTGAGCCAACTCACGCAGTTTGCTGTGGTGGGACATGCGCCAGAGATATACGGGTTGACGCCTGACACTAGCGTTCCGCGATCGGTGCCAAGTTGGGTGCCGGAGAGTTCCGCGCCCTGCAGAACCGTGAAGGGGCGGCCGGTTTGCGCGGAAACAACGCCGCTGTATTGCCATCCGCCGAAGGCGCGGCGGAGAAAGCCGTTGGAAGCCGAGAAACTGGGGAGCTCCCAGACGAAGGACGCCACGAAGCGGTGAGTGTGGTCAAACTCCGATGGTCCGCGATCAAATTGATGGCGGAGGGGATCATCCCATGGCCGAGCGGAGGAGTTATCGAAGCCTGTGACGCCTGCGCCTGGTGCAAGGTCGTCGATGCTCTTGGACCAAGTGTAGTTCCCGAGAATTGTCAGGCCATGCGTCATGCGCTTCTCAACGGAAAGTTGAAGCGAGTTGTACGAGGCATTGATGTCCTGGGAGTCCTGCTGCACCGTGCCAAACAAGTTGCTCGGAGTGATGCCCAAGGAAGCGACGATAGTATTCAGCCTGAGGGTGCCCTTCGTTCCTGTGGGAGAGAAGGGAGAGGGGTCCAGATTCATGGTTTCCGTGAGATGCGAACTGTGAGAACCGACATAGGCAGCGCGCGCGAGGATATTGGAAGGCAATTGATGCTCGATGCTGAGGTTCCAGTTGTACACCGTAGGAACCTGGTAGTTCTGAGCAGGGTCCCAGCTCAAGTAGAGGCCGCCGAGTGCAAAAGCCGAGTTAGAGGGCGGCGGAAACGGAGCAGGAAAGAGATTTGCCTGCGGAGTGCAACCTTGCAGAGTCTGGGTTGCACTAAGGGTACAAAGGGGATCCGTGAGCGTACCGGGGAAAGTTTTGGCTGCATTTGACAAGATGAGCTGTGGACTAAACGGGGTTTGATCGACGAAACGGTTGTTGATGATACCCGTGATGCGGGAATTGTAGAAAATGCCCGCCCCGCCACGGAGGCTGGTCCTGCCGTCGCCGAAAACATCGTAGGCAAATCCCAAGCGCGGAGCAAAATTCTTGAGGCTGGAGCCGACGCCGTTTGCGGGAACGCCGGGATCGCCAGGGAAGTACACGCCTGGAGGAGCGTTGGGGAATTGTGTGGAGCGAACATTGGCAAGAAGACCGCTCAAACGGAACTGTTGCACTCGTCCTTTGATTTCGCGCCAAGGAAGAGCAGGTTCATATCGCAGTCCGAGATTGACTGTCAGGCGGCGAGTGACTTTGTAATTGTCCTGGACGTAGACACCGGCGAAGATATCGCGGTTATTTTTGAACTCCCCAGCACCTTGGCGGAATGCCACTTGGCCGGGGTAGTCGCCAAGCCTGCCGGAAAGGAAAAAATTGAGACTGGGGAAGCTAAACTCCCCCGGCTGGAAGAAGAGGTTGTCCAGGTCAACGCGGCTCCGCTCAATAACGCCGCCAAATCGGAAGTCGTGTTTTCCTCTAACCCAACTAACGTCATCGCTCCAGGTGAAATTGTTTCTGACGAACGCGGCCGGAGGATTATCGCCAAAGCTAAAAAAACCATTGACGCGAATCTGCTGAATGGCATGCACGGGCGGCTGAAACGGAATCAACGAACCGAGGGTCTGGACACTGGGCACGGTAGCGGCCGGACCGCGGCTGGATTTTTCACGCGCATAGCTAAATCGAAAATCGTTGATTAGTGTTGGCTTGAAAATGTGAGACTCGTGAATCAGCCAGTTCTGGTTGGTGATCTTGGAACCGTCCGCGTAAGTCAGGATATTGGTGGGGACAAAAACGGCCGCGTTGCTGAAGTAGTTGAAGTCGTAGCGGACGGAAAGGTGATCATTCTGGCTGAAGGCGTGATCAACCCTGCCGATGACGTCGTTGAAGTTCTGCTTCACCGGCCGGACAAAGGTCACCGACTCGGAGGTCGGCTGAATGGGCAGGAGGGCCAAGAGATTCGAGACAGCAGGATCGATAACACCACCGCCCGCCGTGAAGGCATTTATATCCGCTTGAGACGGCACAGTTGAATTGGTGGGATTGCCGAGGTTGCGCAAACGAGTGCCCTGAAAGCCGGCAAAGAAAAACGTCTTGTCGCGGCGAATGGGGCCGCCAACGGTGCCGCCGAATTGATTGCGCTTCAACTGATCCCGGCCCATGTCTTTGGTCGGCACGCCATTCTGAGTCAGTGGGGCGAAGAAGTTTCTTGCGTTGAACACGGCGTTGCGAAGGAACTCAAACGCATCGCCATGAAAATTGTTAGTCCCGGATTTAGTGATGACGTTGACCACAGCGCCAGCGTTCTGGCCGTATTCCGCTGTGTAATTGCTGGTTTGCACGCTGAATTCTTGAAGAGCGTCCGGAAACGGAAAGGGCTGGTTGACGTTGGTGTACTCGTCCAGATAATTGCCGCCATCCAGTTGATAGCTGATCATGTCCTGGCGCGCACCGTTCGCTGAGAAGGTGACGGCGCCGGGGAAAGTCTTGGTTTGTCCCTGATCGGCGCCACCATTTGTGGAGACGACGACGCCCGGGACAAGCAAGGAGAGTTGTGCTGCGTTACGGCCGTTCAGGGGTAGTTCGACGAGACGCTTCTGCTCAATGACTTGCCGGAGAGTGGAGGTGGCCGTATCCACTTGCAGGGCATTGCCCTCTACGGTGACAACTTCAGCGACGGTGCCCAACTTCATGCCCATATTGACATTAAGCGTTTGATCGGCCAGCAAAGTAATGCCGCTGGACTTGGAGGTGCTGAAGCCTTTGGCCTCGACGGTCAGGTTGTAGACCGCGGGGCGAAGAGAGGGGAGAACGTAAAGCCCATCGGTATCCGTGATGGCGGAGCGGGAAAATCCCGTGCCTTCTTGAGTGGCTGTGACCTGTGCGCCCGGGACGCCGGCACCGGCGGGGTCGGTGACTCTGCCAAGAATGCTTCCCAAGCCTTGCGCGTGCGAATATAGGGGAGCAAATAGAAGCGCGAAAAAAACAATCAGCACATTCTTCTTCATTTTTGTTTTTCCCTTTCGCGGGCCGGCCAGGACCATCGTTTTGGCCGTGCCCGCCGGCTGCGGCGTAGCGTGTGCCTCGAACACACGGCAACGCCTTTCGCACCTAGAGACGAACGAGACGCAGCACTCGCTTCTGACCATCAGTTTGCTGGATAGTCGCAATCAACTGCTTGAATACACCCAGTGAGGGGACATTAGAAGCGTAGTCCTAAACATGTCAATCCCGAAAATTTAAAGGAGTGGTTTAGCCGGACTAAAGCTGAATGGGGGTGCAAAGGAAAGCGCAAAGCGACCGGTGGCTGGTGACTCGTGACTGGTGACTCGGGCTCCAGACCAGGAGCCTGGATCCAACTGGATAGTCACGGTGCAAATTCTCTCTCTAACGAAGAAGTGCGGACGCGCACCATAGCAGCGGGGCTTGACCGTGAAGATCGCCGGTATTACGCGCGCGGTTAAGGTAGTAGCTGAGGTCATTTTTTTTGTTGGTGCCTTCGCAGACATTTTTCAGGCCGGCGTTGGGATCGAGATAGCTGACGAGGCCGAGCCAGCCCTTGCGAGCGGCGCGGCCATAGTGTTTTTCGTCAAGCCAGCCGTTCTTGACGCCGGTGATCATGGCGAAAGTGAACATCGCGGTGCACGAAGATTCAGGCCAAGCTTCTGGATGATCGAGCAACTGACGCCACATGCCGTCTTTGCCCTGATACCTCAACAGAGACGCCATCATTTTCCGATAGCCTTCCATGATTCGAACGCGCAGAGGATGATTTGCGGGGAGCGAGCGCAGGAGTTCGGCCATGCCCGCAGCGACCCAGCCGTTGCCACGACCCCAGAAAAACGGGACATCGGGAGCGTGGTAGAAAAGTCCGTTTGGTTGCTGAAGTTTGTCCAAATAGGCGGCCATTTCGAGAGCTGCGCGATCGATGTACTTGGCGTCTCCAGTGGCGCGATAGGCCTGCACTTGCACGGTGGTAATCATGTACATGTCGTCGATCCAAAAACGGCTTTGGTTGGTCAGGCCTTCGGGGGTGGGATTTTCCCACTGCTGGTCGGCGAGGGAAAGGCCCATGGCCAGATATTTCTGTTGCTTGGTTTGGATGTAGATTTCCAGGGGGACGGAACCGAAGATGGTGCTGTCCACATTGACAGGATGCGGCACGAGCGCGGATTCTTCGGTGAAGAGGGGATCAAAGCGGGAAATCAGGCGGGAGGTGAGATCAGTGTCGCCACTTAATTGGGCGAAGGTCAACGCGCCGTACCACGCCACGGATTCCGGATAGGTGATGTGGGCGGGCGGGGTGCTCCGGTTGAAATTGGTGTGCGAGCCGGAGGCAAAACGTTCTGCGACGCGCTTGCCAATTTCTTTGGGGGAGCTTCCGGCGGGCCATTTTTTGAATTCCTTCTGTTGTGCGTTGCAAGCGGGCCAAGGAAGTGCAAGTGCGACGAGTAACAGCACAACCGTTTTGAAGGCTGAGGTTCGATAGAAAGCCAGGATATCCATTTTCATCGGCGCCTTAAGTTTCCTTTCCTGCCTTAAATGTATATTTCAGTAGCGGAGTACTGTCTCGATGCCTGTTACGGTTTTACTCGCGATTCGCTCATTTCCGAAGTGAACAAGATTATCGCGCCGTCGGGATCAATAACAGAGATTGAATCTTTGCCGGTTTTCACGGCGAGTGAGCGGCTCCGCAATCGGTCCGCGGCGCGAGCGAGATTTGCCACAGTAAATACGATGATGGGTTTCGTTGCAGGAGTCGTGGCTTCGAGGGCTATTTCGTCGCCGGAGTTTCCCGGAAGGCGCAGGCGGATCGTGTCCTCGGCGACTACGTCCCGGAACGCCAGCTTGGATGTATAGAAGCCATGTTCCGCGTCAACATTTTGCACGGGAATGACTGCACGCAGCAGATGTTGGGATACGCGGCGGTCACCGAGATGTTTGCCACGATCATCAAAATGAAGCGAGCCGGGAAGATATTGTGTGTACTCGAGAGTTTGCCCTTCCGGATCGTGAAGGACGAAAAGCAGGTTGCCCGCGCGGGCTTTGCGGCTGCGAGGCGGATGCAAGCCGTGCTTTACATATTCGTTCCAGAGCGATTCGATGTCGGCGGCTTCATAGCAGACATGGAGAAGACCGGTGGTTTGAGATTCGTTGGAACGGCCATAGAGTTCGATGAACTGGCGATCGTTTATTTTGATGTAGGAGACAGGAGGCTTTCCGGGATCGGTGAATTCGAAAGCTTGTTCAAAGCCCAAAGACTGGTAAAAGTCGCGAGATATCTGAACGTCGGCGACACGATAAGCGACGTGCGCGATGCCCGCCAACGCTGGAGATGAATCGGGTTGCGGCGAGAAAAATGTAACGGCGAGGAGCAGTACTGCGATCATCGTTTGCATTTTCTTGAGTCCGGCCAAAATTTAAATGCTGAAATTTTATCTGCGCCCGAAACGCGCCGAATAGGTTACACCTGAAGTCAAGTCAGGAGGCCCGGCGAAACCAAGTTGGCTGCTTATGAATTCGAACTGTGGATCGCGTCACAGACCGCGGAGGTGACTTCTCGGGTTGTCGCTCTGCCGCCGAGGTCGGGGGTGAGCGGGCCGGAAGCTGTGACGAATTCGACTGCCTGCATCAATCGCTGGGCCGCATCGGCCTCGCCGAGATGGGCGAGCATTAACGCGGCGGTCCAAAATGCACCGATGGGATTGGCGATGCCTTTGCCGGTGATGTCGAAGGCCGCGCCATGGATAGGCTCGAACATGGAAGGAAAGCGGCGTTCGGGGTCGAGGTTGGCGGTGGGAGCGATTCCGAGGCTGCCTGCGAGTGCCGCAGCGAGATCGGAGAGGATGTCGGCGTGAAGATTTGTAGCGACGATGGTGTCGAGACTGGCGGTTTTGGCGACCATGCGAGTGGTCATAGCGTCGACGAGCATCTTGTCCCAGGTGACATCTGGAAATTCTGTGGAGACTTCTTCGGCGATTTCGTCCCAGAGGACCATGCCGTGGCGCTGCGCGTTGGATTTGGTGACAACGGTAAGCAGCTTTCGCGGCCGATCGTGCGCGAGTTTGAAAGCGAACCGCATAATGCGCGTGACGCCACGGCGGGTGAAGATGGAAGTCTCGGTGGCGACCTCTTCGGGAAACCCGCGATGGGCGCGGCCGCCCTGTCCGGAATATTCGCCTTCGGTATTTTCGCGGACTATCGCCCAGTCGAGATCGGCGGGCTTGCAGTCACGCAGGGGCGATGACAAGCCTTGGAGAATACGCGTCGGGCGAAGATTAACGTACTGGTCGAAGCCCTGGCAGATCGCCAGACGCAAACCCCAAAGAGTTATGTGGTCGGGGATATCGGGGGAGCCGACGGCTCCGAAATAGATTGCACTGAAGGGCCGCAAGAGTTCGAGGCCGTTTTGCGGCATCATTACGCCGTGTTTTTTGTAGTAGTGGGAACCCCACGGAAAGCTCTCGACGCTTAGCTGAAAACCGCCGTCCTTTTGACTGAGTGCCTGCAAGACTTCAAGGCCGGCAGCAATCACTTCTGGACCGATGCCATCCGCGGGGATGGCGGCAATCGCATGCTCCCGCATTTCAACTCCGGAAAAAGATTGTCTGATTCATCTTCCTTGAGAACCTTCGAAGCCCAGCCACGCTTTCACGGCCCGCACGATTATAATTCGGAGACCGGGCGCGTTTCATTATTGTGTATACTACGCGGCGCAAATTTTACGCCGCGAAAAGCGAAAAAATAGTGCAGGATAACTGCGCCATTCTTTGAGAAACCGCGAATCGAGGGAGCATGGCCGTCACACCGCGTGAACTGGCCGTCGCACAACGCGCGCGAAAGCGAATTGCGTGGCGACTACTTCCCTTTCTATTCCTGCTGTATATCATCGCATTTCTGGACCGGATGAATGTCAGCGCCGCAGCGCTGCAGATGCCGCACGACCTGGGCTTCAACGACAAGGTGGTCGGACTGGGCGCCGGCATGTTTTTCATCGGATACCTGGTGCTGGAAATTCCGGGCGCGTTGATTGCCGAACGATGGAGCGCGCGCCGCTGGATTGCCCGCATCATGATTTCCTGGGGAATCATAACCGCGCTGATGGCGTTTATCCACACGTCGCGGGAATTCTACGTGGTGCGATTTCTGGTGGGGGCCGCGGAAGCGGGCTTTTTCCCAGCCATTATAGTTTATGTGTCGCACTGGTTCCGTTATGAGGACCGGGCGAAAGCCATCGCCGTTTTTTACGCAGCGAGTCCGCTCTCCTACGTCGTGGGCTCGCCTCTCGCCGGTCTATTGCTGGGAATTACCTGGTACGGATTGCGTGGATGGCGATGGCTATTCATATTGGAAGGAATTCCCGCGGTCGTGTTTGGCGTGATCACGATTTTTTATCTAACTGATTGGCCGCGAGACGCGAAGTGGCTGTTACCGGTGGAACGCGACTGGATCAATGGCCAGCTAGAAAAGGAAAAACAGGCGAAGCAGAAAATTCGTGTTTACACGATCTGGCAAGCGTTTGCGCAACGCGACGTCATCCTGCTGACTTTGTGTTACTTCTGCGCAACGACAGGAGGCTACGGAGTAGCGTTTTGGTTGCCGAGCATTCTGAAACGGCTTTCCGGGCAAAGCGACCTGCGGGTCACACTGTTCGCGGCACTGCCTTATCTTGCCGGATTTTTGGTTCAGCAATTGAACGGATGGCATTCGGACCGGACCTTGGAACGACGCTGGCATGCGGCGGTTTCGATTTTCCTCTGTGGAGTTTCTCTATTACTGGCAGTGATTTACGGTTCGAGTCTCGCGATCGCGGTCGCGCTGTTCTGTCTGGTGGGAGCCGGCTATTACTCATTCCATCCTTGTTTTTGGGCCGTGCCGACGGCGTTCTTGAGTGAATCCGCCGCGGCGGCCTCCATCGGATTGATTAATTCGGTCGGAAATCTCGGAGGCTTTTTCGGGCCGATGATGATGGGCTATCTGGTCAACCGGACGCATTCCTTTACGGCGGGACTTTTGTACCTAGTGGGAAGTCTCTGCCTTTCCGGGATTTTGATGCTGGCTATCGGCGCAGGGCGTCCGTCTTTGCAGAGGGTAGGTGAAGAGGGGACAAGTTAGCGGAGGATTTCTCTGCCTTTCGTGACGGTCGATGGTGGGATCGCTTTTCAGTGAATTTCGGGCTCGGGGATGGGTGCCGTTCCTTCCAGGAAATCAAAGTCGCAACCTTCGTGAGCCTGCTTGATGTGCTGCATGAATAATTTGCCGTAGCCGCGGGGATAAATTCCTTCCTTGGGGCGCCAGGCGGCGCGACGGCGAGCAAGCTCATCTTCATTCACGAGCATGTTCAGTTGACGGGAGGGCACGTCGAGTTCGACGAGGTCACCTTCCTTCAACAGGGCGAGCGGGCCGCCGACAAAGGATTCGGGCGAGACGTGCAGCACGCAGGCACCGTAACTCGTGCCGCTCATTCGGGCGTCGGAGATACGGAGCATGTCGCGGACGCCGGTTTTCAGGATCTTTTGTGGAAGCTGAAGATTTCCCCATTCGGGCATACCTGGAGCGCCTTTTGGACCAGCGTTTCGCAGCACAAGGACGCTGTTGGCATCCACATCGAGAGCAGGATCGTCCAGACGGGCGTTCATTTCATCGAAACTGTCAAAGACGATTGCACGCCCGGTGTGCTTGAGGAGTCTCGGCTCGGCTGCGGAAGCTTTGATGACAGCACCATTGGGAGCGAGATTTCCGTAGAGAATCGCCAAGCCTCCGGAGGCGAGAACTGGATTATCGAGAGTGCGGATTACGTCCGCATTGTAAATTTCCGCGCCAGCGATATCTTCGCCGAGCGTTTTTCCGGTGACGGTCAGGCAAGTGAGATCCAAATGCGGAGAGAGGGACCGCAACAGAGCAGGCAGTCCGCCGGCGTAATAAAAATCCTCCATCAGGTACTTGCCACTTGGACGGATGTTCGCGAGCATGGGCGTCTTTTTCGAATACTGATCAAAACGATCCAGCGAAATCTTTATACCCGCACGGCCGGCCATGGCAAGCAGGTGAATTACGGCGTTCGTCGAGCCTCCCAGAGCGAACACTGCGGCAATGGCGTTATTGAAAGAAGCTTCGCGCAAAACATCGCGCGGCTTCAGATCCTCCCAGACCATTTCGACGATGCGGCGTCCCGAGCGGTTGGCCATTTTGGGGTGATTGGCATCGACCGCGGGGATCGAGGTAGCGCCGGGAAGCGTGAATCCGAGAACTTCGGTCAAGCTGGTCATGGTGGAAGCTGTGCCCATGGTCATGCATGTTCCGGCGGAGCGCGCGATGCCGTTTTCGATTTCGGTCCAGGCTTGCAGATCGATGTTGCCGGCGCGGCGCTCTGCCCAGTACTTGGAGACATCGGAGCCGCTCCCGAGAATTTGGCCGCGCCAATTTCCGCGAAGCATCGGCCCCGCAGGAACGTAGATCGCGGGGAGATTCATGCTGATCGCGCCCATCAAAAGTGCCGGAGTGGTTTTATCGCACCCGCCCATCAGGACGCAGCCATCGGCGGGATAGGAGCGCAGCAATTCTTCCGTCTCCATCGCTAGCAAGTTCCGATACATCATGGTGGTCGGCTTCTGAAAAGTTTCGCCGAGCGTGAACGCGGGCATTTCGACGGGAAAACCGCCGGCCTGCCATACGCCCTTCTTTACGTCTTCGGCGCGCTCGCGAAGATGGCTGTGGCAAGGATTGATGTCGCCCCAGGTGTTGATAATCGCGATGACGGGCTTACCTGCGTAGTCGGCTTGCGTGCAACCCATGGATGCGGCGCGGGAGCGGTGGCCGAATGATCTCAGGTCGTCAGGGCCGTACCAGCGGTAGCTTCTTAAGGACTTGGAATCTCTTGGCGGCATAAATTCCTTCCGAACTCTGTAACTCGATGCATCCAACCGTAGAACTTTGAAACCGCAGGGTCAACCATCCGAGGTCGTTGCAAAACGAGGTAGTTTAGGAGGACTCATTTTGCGGTGTCAAATTCGAAGGATTAAACGCCGAATTTGATATTTCTAAACTGAATGGCAAGGGTTCAGCGCGCGGCGAATATGGTGTAATCTTTTGCGCTGTTCCTTCGACACCGATGAGAAACGATACGATTCTGGTCCTAGCGAATCCTGGTGAGCCGCAGCTTGCGATGCTTAGACAGCAGCTCGCGGAAGTAAGAATTATTGTCGGAAATTCCGCGGAGGCATTCGAACAAGAGGCCGCTAACGCCCAAGTGTTGTTCAATTGGTCGGGCCCTCTCGCTTTGTTCAAGACAGTGTTCGGGATGTGCCCGCACTTGCAGTGGGTGCACTCGCGTTCCGTCGGACTGGAAAGAACACTGTTCCCGGAGTTGAAAGAAAGTCCAGTTCCGCTCACAAATGGAGTGGGAGTATTCAGCGCATCTCTCGGCGAGTTTACGCTCGGCGCAATTTTGTATTTCGCGAAAGATTTTCGGCGGATGATTCGGAATCAGATGCGTGGCGTTTGGGAGGGGTTTGATGTTTTGCCGGTGTCAGGCCAAACCGTGGGAATCATAGGGTATGGCGACATTGGGAGGGCCGTGGCTGCGAGGGTGAGGGCGATGGGGATGAGAGTGCTCGCCGTCAAGCGGCATGCCTCGCCATTGGGAGGAGCGGACGAACTAGTCGAGCAAACTTACCCGCCTGAGCATCGCCTTGAGATGCTTCCGCGCTGCGACTATGTGGTGGTGGCTGCGCCGCTGACTTCAGAAACATGTGGCATGATCGGCGACGCGGAATTTGCGGCGATGAAGCCCAGCGCGGTCGTGATCAATGTTGGGCGAGGACCGGTGATCAACGAGGCGGCGATGGTAAATGCGCTTGCCAGTGGACGAATTAAGGGAGCGGCGCTGGACGTCTTCGACCATGAACCATTGCCGGCGGGTCATCCATTCTACGGGATGGAAAATGTCTTGCTCTCTCCGCACTGCGCGGACCATACGCCGGACTGGCTGGATAACGCGATGAAGTTTTTCATCGAGCAATATCAACGATTCCGGTCGAGCGAACCGTTGCGCAATGTCGTGGACAAGAAGCTGGGATACTGAACGGACTTGCAGTGCCAACTGCGAAAATCCGAAACATACCAATTTCAGATTAGCGTTTGAAGCTCGCGCCAGATTGTTGGCTCGACCGGTACGCCATTCTGCAGATTTTCTTTTCGGGTTTGCAGTGTGCGTTCGCCAGGGTATCGTACGCGTTCGCCCGATGCAGGCGCAGGTGAATGCAGAAAGTCCAGGATCTGGTCGGTTAACTTGTCAGCACTTTCGTTTTGCCCCAGCGTATGCGGGGCGATGGCGATAAAGAGCTGCGAGAGCTTGGTCTCTCGTTCCGGTTCTGCTGGAATCTGAAAAGTGGCGCTGCCGCCTGACAAAAGTGCGGCAACCATATCGAGCATCAACGCCAAGCCAGAACCTTTCCAATATCCAATGGGCAAAGGGCGTTTTGATGTTTCGATGGCGGCAGGATCTCGCGTAAGGCGACCGGTGACGTCAAAGCCTCCGTCAACAGGCAATTGCTCGCCACGCAATCGGTAGGATGCGAGAGCGCCGTAAGAGAATTGCGACATCGCCATGTCGAGAACGACGTGGCCTTTCTTGCGCGGCACGGCGATAATCAGGGGATTGTTGCCGACACGTGGATCGCTTGCTCCCCAGGGCGGAAGATTAGGCAGCGTGTTGGTCCAACAGATGCCGATGACGCCGGCGTCGGCGGCTTGCCAGCCGTAACTGCCACCGCGCATCCAGTGGTTGGTATTGGCGAGAGCCACGCAGCCAATTCCTCGTTCTCGAGAGAGGGAGATCGCTCTCTCCATACAATGGTGCGCGTTTAAGTTTCCTGGGCCGCTTCTTCCGTCCCATCGCTCGAGGGAACCGAAGCTTGCGACCAATCGCGGTTCGGCGCCTACTGCAACGACACCACCTCGAATCATGCGAATGAATTGCGGAAAACGGTTCAAGCCGTGGGAATAGACTCCGTCACAGCTAGCTTCGGCGAAGAGCCGAGCGCAAAGGCGGGCGCGCTGCTGCTCGAACCCGTGTTTGAGCAGCACGCTTAGCAGGACTTCGAACAGCTCGTCGTATGGAACTCTCAATGAGGAATTCTCGCGAAAATGGATAGGGTACACCAAGACTGGGAGCCGAAAACGCTCAAGTCTTCCTAAACATGTCGTTGAGACTGTTTGAAAGATTGACGCGCGCAAAACATTTTGAGCTGAAGTTTGTTTGTTGTAGTCTTCGATTGAGATGAAAATACTCCGTACTGTTTTGCTCGTGCTGCTGGCAACTCCTTGCTTTGGCGCGGACTTGACCGGAAACTGGGCGGTGAAAGATCCATTGCCGGACGGAACTTTCCGGACCACCTACCTGAATCTTCATGAGGAAGGCTCTCGCATAACGGGAACCATTCGCGTGACTCAGTTCTACTACAAGATTGTCGAAAGCACTGGCGGGCCCGATGGTTTCACGCTGACCGCGGGGATGATGGATGGGACGAGCGACCGCCGTGTGAAATACGAAGGCAAGTTGGTGGGCGACGAGTTGCGCGTGGCGACGCGGCGACGACCCGATGCTGAGCTTATTCAGATGATCGCTCACCGCGCGCCACCCGGCGAAGGCGCGTATCCCGCACGCGTGCCGCTACCTGCGCTTCACGAAGTGGCCGACAACGGATTGGCCAGAACGCCGCCGATGGGCTGGAATAGTTGGAACAAGTTTGCCGGGCGAGTGGATGATGCGGCCGTCCGAGGAATGGCCGAGGCCATGGCCACGAACGGGATGAAAGATGCGGGCTATCAATACATCAACATAGACGATACCTGGGAGGGCGAGCGCGACGCGCACGGAACTATCACGACGAATAAGAAATTCCCGGACATGAAGGCGCTTGCCGATTACGTGCACGGCAAAGGCTTAAAGATTGGAATTTATTCCTCGCCCGGCCCAAATACATGCGCGGGATACGAAGGGAGTTACGGCCACGAGGACCAGGACGCGCGGACGTATGCTGCCTGGGGAATCGATTATTTGAAGTATGACTGGTGCGGCGCCCGGAACCTCTATACGGACGATGAGATGCGCGCAGTGTACCAAATCATGGGCGATGCGCTGCTCAAAGCGGGGCGCCCGATCGTATATAGCCTTTGCCAGTATGGGCGCGCCGACGTGTGGAAGTGGGGCGCTGAAGTTGGCGGCAACGCATGGCGAACCACGGGCGACATCCGCGACAGGTGGGATTCGATGACCAAGATTGGTTTTGCGCAAGATGAACTGGCTGCGTGGGCGAAGCCTGGACATTGGAACGATCCCGACATGCTGGAAATCGGCAACGGCGGAATGAGCGATGACGAATACAGAACGCACATGAGTTTGTGGTCGACTCTTGCAGCGCCGCTGCTTGCAGGAAACGATCTACGAAGCATGACGCCGGAGATCCACGAGATTCTCACAAACCGTGAAGTGATCGTCGTCGATCAAGATGCAGCGGGCCAGCAGGGCCGGCGAATCGCGAAATCCGGAGAGCAGGAAATTTGGGCGCGGCGACTATTTGACGGTGGTCAGGCGATTGCGATGTTTAATCGCGGTGGGGAGCCCGCAAAAATCAGGATCAAATGGTCAGAACTCGGACTGAAATCCGCGCCCTCGCGCGCAAGAGATCTTTGGTCTCACAGCGACGTGAAGGTGGATGGCTCGGAATACTCAGCGACAGTACCCGCCCACGGCGTGGTGATGCTGCGCGTCACAGAATGATCCGAAATATCGCCTCTTTCAGCCGAGGCTAGGTCACTTTCCCGTATAAGAAATTCGCCAGACGGATTTTGAGCCGTCATCGGTAACAAGCAGCGAGCCATCGGGAGCGACAGTAACACCGACCGGGCGCCCCCAAACGTGCCCATTGTCGACGACGAATCCTGTCATGAAATCTTCGTATTCGCCAGTCGCGTGGCCGGTCTGGTGGAGCGGCACGCGAATAAGTTCATAACCCACGCGGACCGAACGATTCCAAGATCCATGTTCGCAAGCAAAAATATCACCCTGATATTCCGCCGGAAATTGTTTGCCGCCGTAGAAGGCCAGTCCCAGCGAAGCATTGTGCGGGTTAAGAATCACATCTGGGGTGATTACCTTGCTCTTCAGTTCGGGATGCTTGCCAGCGTGGCGCGGATCCTGGTGGCCGCCCATGTACCACCAGGGCCAGCCATAGAAGCCGCCCTCCTGCAAATGAGTGATGTAATCCGGAACGAGATTGTCTCCGAGTGCGTCGCGTTCGTTTGTGGAGCACCATAGCTCACCGGTCTTCGAATTGAGGGCCAGCCCTACGCAATTGCGGATGCCGTAGGCGTAAACTCTCATTGCCGAACCATCTGGATTGAACTCAAGCACATCCGCGCGATTCTTCTCGGCGGGAGACGAATCGGGGTCGTCGATATTCGAGGCGGAGCCGACGGAGACAAACATTTTCTTGCCATCGGCAGTGAACTGAATGTCGCGGGTCCAATGACCACCACCCGAAGGAAGATTGGCGATGTTTTCTGCGGGGCCGCTGGCTTTCAGATCACCATTGCGATAAGGAAAACGCACAACCGAATCCGTGTTTCCAATATAGACCCACAGCGGATCAGGCCCAGGGGGATAGAAATTGATGCCGAAGGGGCGGTTCAGTCCTGTGGCAAACGTTTCGGATTGTTCCGGCTTGCCCTCCGCGGTGATTCCGCGGAAAACTTGGATTTTTCCAGCGCGGCTTTCGGCCACAAAAAAATCGCCATTGGGAGCTGTGCGAATCAGTCTCGGCTCATCCAGTCCCGTGGCGTAGAGTTCTACTTTGAAGCCGGGAAGAACCTGTGGCCAAGCGTTTGACGGACGGGGCACGAGTTGAGGACCATTACCAGAGGAAGGGGTCGCGAGGGGAGACGGCAAATCCTTCAAGGTGATTTTTCGAATCTTGCCAGGCTTCTCGAAGCGGTAGTCGGTGAAGGGAGCCTTGGGTGGAAGAGCGTTTTTGCCCGTATCGACAGCTTCGTCGGCTGAAAGCTGTACGCGCGGGGAGCCAGGTTTGAGGCTGCCGAGAACCCGGATGTAGTTGATGATCTGCCATCTCTGTTGTGCGGGCAGATTTTGCCAGGCCGGCATGCCGTTGTTCAGATCACCTTTTGTGATGTACCAAAAAAGTTCGCCGTCGCTCGCACTCTGCGCCTTGCCTGTCGCCAATGCGGGTATATTTCCTGATCCTTCCCCATTTTCGCCATGACAGCGGGCGCAGCGGAGATGATAGGCCGCCTTGACGGAGGCAGGATGCTGGCCCACGTAGGGATTCTTTTGTTCCTTGACGGCTGCCGGAGCGTTGTGGAAATTCGCGTTTTGAGCCTGTAGAGCGACGCATTCAGGAAGCAAGGCGAGGGCGCACGATACCAGTAAGCGAGAAACGATCCCCTTTTCAAATTTCAAGTTGGTCCTCCAACGATAGGTAGCCGGGATTCGAACACCGTATTTTGACGCAGAACAGGTTCGCGTCTCAACACCTGCCTGGCAGGCAGAATTTAGAAAGCCGAATGACTCGACCGCAAGCAAAACCGCAGGTGCACCTGGCTTGCCAGAAGGGGCCTCACAAATAGGCGATGTTTTTCAAATTGAAGACGCGTCGGCTAAGTTTGCGCTGGGGCGTCAGGTACGCTCATGCCCGTCCACACTTCTGCGTTCGAACGAAAAAGACGGGTAACGTCGCGCTGAATGTCACCTCGAGTGACTCCGCGACCGTCCTCGGAAAGAAGGCGGTAGGTTTCCGAGAGGATGCGCGACATGGTTCTGCGCGTGTTGTTCCATTTGTAGATGACTTGCTCGAGAACGCGGGCATCGGAGTGCTGCGGAATGAAACTAGTGCCCAACATCTCGATGCGCTCGCGGGTGATCTCTTCCACTATCGAAGGATTGTTCATGAACCACCAGCAACCGAACGGCATCAAATTGTTGAACTTTCGCGCGTAGACGCAGAGTTCGTGCTGGTTCTCCCGGCTAAGAACACTCACGAGGAATCGGTTGTCCGGGAACTCGCGGCACAGATTCTCCAAAGCTTTCAGGTCCGCTTTGCCGAGAGCATCGCCCGCCAGGCGCAAGGCAGGATTCACCTGTTTGCGAACTCCGATCATGAGCGAAAGCGGCAAATTCAATTCGCGGCAAACCGGCAGAACAGCTTCTTTCAGTAATCGATTGCCAACCGTCTCCCGCGGATATTCAAAAGTGTCCGGCAGAGAGACCGCCATGTATACGGGTTGCATGCGTGCGTGCCAGTCCAAAAAGAAACGTCGCACTTCCGCAGCAGACTTGCCGGAGGCCTGCCCGTCAACCTGGTAACCTTGGGCAGCCAACGATTGCCAGTGGGCGGGCCAGGTGCAGAGAATCCGATCCAGACGCAGGACAGCTCGAAAGTGCTCATGGTTCGCCACTCCGTTCGACCATACTCGGGCTTCTTCCGGGTCGAGCGGATCATTCGTCATGACCACCAAATTGATGCCCGCCATGTGAAGCACTCTCTGAAGGTGCTGTTCAATCGATTGCTCTTTGAAAAAGGCCCTCGCGTCATCCAGGTCCGAGCTATCCGTGGGCAATTCGAAGGCTTTGAGCACAGCGATGACCCCACGCGTGGATTCTGAAACAGGGGTGTTCTCGACAAAGAGAACTCGCCATATGGCATCGGCTTGTTCGCGCTTGGAAAGCGCCCAATACTGATCGGGGCTAATGCTGGAAGAGCGGAAAAGTTCAGCTTCAAGATAGTGGTAAGTGAGGAGTTCGTCGATGCCCCACAACCCAAGTTTGCCAAACGCGGGGGAATACAAGTGCGTGTGGATGTCGACAAATTGCGTGGAGGCGAGGACCTCCTCGACTGTCGAGAAAATCTGCGGTTCCGTGAGCAATCCTCCATCACTGGAGGCGGGGTTGCGACTCGCTGATTTAAGAAATGCAGTTTTCATGCTTTGCAATGGCTCTTGCTGCGCTTGGACATAGTTAGAATGCCGTGCCCTCAAAGCGTATTTGGCCGTCGGGCGTTGTACTTCAGGTTGTTGCGATGCCTCTCGGCTTACAAATTGTTCAGCAACCCTACCGGGGTCACGAGTGAAGCAGGGTACAAACCTCACGCTGATGTGTCAAATTGTAAGAATTGAAGTTAATATTCAGCGAAACTTAACGAAACTCTCCATCGTCCACTCCGCGCACGTATACTGCGCGGCTCCAATCACCCAGCGATAGTGAGTTTTTCTTTCCATGCGATTCGGTTTCGACTTTTTAAAAATCTGAAGCAAGCAACTGGAACTCAGACACTAAGCCAAAGGGGGACTATTGGAGGATGGTTTTGGGGCCTCGTTGCGTTTCGAATTCATAGTGTAGTTCTTATTGCGAGTGGGATAGACTTTGTCTTAGTCAATAGATAACAGGCGCGGAGATTCTCGTAAACAACCAATTGGGGGCAAACGAGCTCCAACAAGCTGTCTCAACGGGATAACCTTTGAAGATTTCTTAAGTCTTATGAAGCAATGGGCCAAATAGCTCATCTCGGCGGCAAGCCCAAGACGCTACTCCTTCGCATCTGTTCCGTATTGTTTCTCGTGGCTATCCTCTTTCTTTTTGTGCACTTCCGTCAAGGACGCCCATTGGCAGACCGGACGGAGTCCGTGGTTAGAGTCGAGAGAAGGAACTTTTCCCAAACACTGCGGCTGAATGGGACAACGCAAGCCTCTCGGTCCTTTGTCGTGCTTGCGCCGAAACTCGAGGGAGCGCAGGTCGGCTCGATGGTCGTAACGAAACTGGCGCCTGCCGGCACTCACGTGAAGAGCGGAGACCTCTTGGTGGAGTTCGACCCCCAAGCGCAGATGAAGGACTACCTCGACAAGAAGAGCGCGTACGACAACCTGGTGAGCCAGGTGGCCCAGAAACAGTCTGACGAAGACATCGCCCTGGCAAAGGACGAAACGGCGATGAAACAGGCAGAAGACGAATTGAAGCGCGCGCAACTTGAGACCCAGAGAAACGAAGTTGTCTCGCGCATCGATGCTGAAAAAAATCAGGAAGCCGTGGATGAAGCGCAGGCGACTCTGAAACAACTGAAGGAAACATATCAGCTGAAGCGTGCAGCGACGAGAGCGGCGATCAAGATTCTGGAGATTCAGCGAGATCGCGCAAGAGAGGCGATGCGCTACGCCCTCGGAAACGCGGCGAAGATGGCCGTGCACTCGCCGATGGCGGGAGTGGTGGTCTACAACACCATCTGGCTCGGAGGGCGGATGGGCACGGTGCAGCAAGGGGATCAGGTGCGGCCCGGGGTGCCGTTTCTTCAGGTGGTCGATCCCTCGCGCATGGAAGTTCGGGTCGACCTGAATCAAGTCGACCTGCTGAAGGTTCATGCCGGCCAAAAAGCGGAAATGCGTTTAGATGCTTACCCGGGGATGAGTCTTCCGGCCATTCTCGAGGAGCTATCGCCTCTTGGCCATACAGGACAATTCTCCGAAATGGTCCGTACGTTCACGGCGCGTTTTTCCGTTCAGGGAAGCGATCCAAGACTGTTGCCCGACCTGTCGGCGGCAATGGACCTAGATCTCGGCTCGGAAAGCAACGTGCTCGTGGTTCCTTGGCAGAGTATTAGCTTTGAATCGGGAAAACCCATTGTATTGCTGAAGCGCTCGAGTGGTCTGGAGAAGCGTGGCGTGAAATTAGGGCGCCGGGATGACCTGTATGCCGTTGTGGAGTCGGGATTAGCAGAGGGAGACGTAATCCAGCGGGACGCTGTCGGACAACCGGGAACGGCGGAACGGCGATGAATGGGACGAACCATACCTGGAAGTCCAGATGGAAAACGTTGGTAAGCGTTGCCATTTTGATCGTCGGCGGACTCATCTTCGGGGCCTTCCGTTTGGCGAGCTCGGCCGCAAACCTTCCTACGACGGACGTGAAGCGCAAGGAATTCGTTGAGTACGTGGAAATTAAGGGCGAGGTCAAAGCCATTCGCTCGGCGGTAATCGCGGCGCCTTATGCGGCAGGCGACCTGCAAATATTAAAACTCGTTGCGAATGCAACGAAAGTGAAGAAAGGTGATTTTCTGGTGGAGTTTGACCCGACCACGGTGAAGCAAAAGCTTGCGGAAGATAAATCCGCGGTCACATCGGCGGAAGCGGAGATCCAGCAGTCGCGCGCGGCGGCGCGATTGAAAGAAGAACAAGACCTCACGGATATGATGACCGCGAAATACGACACTGAGAAAGCCCGAATGGATGCCAGCAAACAGGAAATCCTTTCTGCCATTGAAGGCGAACAGGCCAAGTTGAAGCTTGCGGATGCGGAACAGAAAGAAAAGGAAACCGAGGCCAAGCTAAAAGCGGATCGCGCGGCGGCTGTTTCCGACATCTCCAGTAAGAAGCAAAAACGAGAGCAGACCGCTTTCCAAGTGGCGCAGGACGAGCGAAGCCTGGAATCACTCACTCTTCGCGCTCCGCTTGATGGCGTGGTGGCGCTCCAGAATCACTGGCAGCCACAAGGCGGCCCGACTCCCTTCAAGCCGGGTGACCGGGCTTGGCCCGGCGCAGCCATCGCGGAGCTGCCGGATTCCTCCGCGCTCAAGCTTGTGGCGCGTGTGGAAGAAGCGGAAAGAGGCCAACTGAAATTGGGCCAGGCCGCCACGGTGCTTCTCGATGCGCTTCCGGACCGGACCTTTGACGGGCACGTCGACACGATCAGCCCGACAGCGAGCATGGACTTCACAGCGGGATGGCCCATTCCGCGAAATTTCGCGGTGGAACTAAGCCTGGCAGGCAATGATCCCCGACTCGCCCCTGGAATGGGAGCAACGATCCGCATCGCGGTGGATCGGGTCCCCGACGGAATTGTCATCCCGACCTCGGCTATCTTCAGAAAAGCCGGGCGGACCGTTGCCTATGTGAAGCGGGGATCGAAATTCGAAGAAACTCAGGTGGAAGTGGCGCGGCAAAGCGGCGAAGAAACCTTGATTGCGAAAGGTTTGCAACCGGGCGAGCGGCTGGCACTAAAGGACCCGATGCCTGCAAAGTAGGAGACTTATTTGAACGGACGTACAGCATACGCGATCACGTTTGTACTTGCCCTGGCGATGGGTGGGAGTTCTATCGCTTGCCGCCAAACTACGGTTCTGGCCGGCACCGCGGAAATTCCCACGACCACAGTGAAGGAAGTCGATCTCCAACTCAAGGTGTTCACGAAGGGCGCGCTCCAAACACAGCAATCGAGAGGCATCTCGGCTCCTCCGATCGCGGGGGGGACGCTCCAGATCATTCAGCTGGCAGCCGCCGGAACGCAGGTGCATACAGGTGACGTAGTGTTAGAGTTTGATCCAAGCCAGCAAGAATACAACCTGGGGCAGAACCGGAGCGATCTGGAGCAAGCCGAACAGGAAATCGTAAAAGCCAAGGCCGACGCAGCGGTCAAGACGGCGGAAGATCAAACGGCGCATCTGAAAGCAAAATATGCTGTGCGCAAGGCGGAACTCGAGGTCAGCAAGAACGAAATTTTAGGACAGATCGACGCTCAGAAGAACATTCTCGCGCTTGAAGAAGCCAAGCGCGCTTTGGTGCAGCTCGAACAAGACATTCGCTCGCACAGTGCGTCCAACGAGGCGGCTCTTGCCATCAGCGAAGAAAAAAGGCACAAAGCGCGCCTGGCAATGGAACAGGCCGAACGAAACATAAAGAACATGCGCATCAGTTCTCCCATCGACGGGCTTATGGTAATCCACGGGAATCGAGATTCCAGCGGGGGAATGTTTTTTGGCGGCATGACACTTCCGGATTACCACGTCGGGGATCAGGCAAATCCCGGCAGCTCCATTGCGGAGGTGATTGACAGCTCCCACCTCGAGATTTCCGCTCAGGTAGGCGAGACCGACCGTACGAATCTCAAGACCGGGCAGGCTGTGGACATAACGATCGATGCCCTTCCGGGCGAGACCTTTTCAGGCAAAGTAAAGTCGGTCGGAGGAGCCACGGCGCGCGAATTCTGGGACGACAATTCGAAGCATAAGTTTGACGTGAACATCCAATTGGACCGCGCGGATCCTCGACTGCGGCCTGGGTTTGAGGCGAGATTAAACATCCTTGGCGATCATCTCACGCGCGCCGTGTCGCTTCCCGCCGAAGCAATCTTCGAACATGACGGCAAAAAAGTCGTTTATTGCGAGCGCGGCCGCGGATTCGAAATGCAGGAAGTGAAAGTCCGCGCGCTGAGCGAAGGGCGAGCGGTCCTCGATGGCATCCCCATTGGAACGGTTGTGGCGCTGGTCAACCCGGACAAAAAACGTTCCGGGAAACCCAAAGAAAGTGGCAGCGCGGCTCCAAGCCTGAGCGCAAGTTCCAATTGAAACGAATGGGCGGGCTATGAAACGCATGTCCATGGCGACGCCGCGATCCCTGGAACAATGGCTTCCGGATCTTGCTCTTGGTTTGGAGAACTTGGCCAGCCATAAGCTGCGCTCCCTCTTAACCATGCTAGGAATGATTTTCGGGGTGGCAGCAGTTGTAGCGATGCTCTCTATCGGCGCCGGGGCCCAACAGAAGGTGATGGCTTTCATCGAGCAGCTAGGAGTGCGCAACCTGATCGTGGAGGCCAAGGAGGCGCGAAACGAGCAGGAGCTTCAGAAAGTCCGCAAAAATTCGCAGGGCCTGACGCTCAGCGACTATCAGATTATTCGACAGAATGTGCCGGACATCGAGGAAGGCACTCCGCGGAAGCGCTTTACCCCCACAAAAATACTTCCCAAGCCTCAACAGGATATGCCGGTCGTCTACGGCGTTGAGCCGAGTTATTTGGAAATTGGCCATCTGCGCGTTACGGAAGGGCGCTTCTTCGACGCTTCCGACAACGCGGCAGCGGCGCCGGTGTGCGTTCTTGGCGCAGCCGCCAAAGACAGCTTGTTTGGCGCGTCTCAGGCGGTCGGAGAGTACATAAAACTCAACGTGCTGTGGTGCCATGTGATCGGTATCGTCGCGCCGCAACTCGCTCCCGAATCGGACGCATCGGGGGTCCGCACCGAAGACATGAACAATCTGATTTACGCGCCGCTGAATTCGGTGTTGTACCGGCTGGAGGACTCGCAAAGCTGGTTAAAGGACGAAGTCGACGGTATGTACCTGCATCTGGTGTCAGCAGATACGAGCGCCACGGATGCGGAAGTGGTGCGCGGGATTCTTAACTCCTCGCATCATGAAGCGAGCGACTTCAGTGTCATCGTTCCCGCCGAATTGCTGGCTCAGCAAAAACGCACAGAGCAATTGTTCAACACGGTCATGGTGGCCATTGCTTCCATCTCGCTCCTTGTGGGCGGAATCGGAATCATGAACATCATGCTGGCGGCCATATTGGAGCGCACGCGCGAGATCGGAGTGCGCCGGGCCATTGGCGCCAGGCGTTGGGACATTATTCGCCAATTCGTAATCGAGGCGACGCTCATCTCTTTCGCGGGTGGTCTACTGGGCGTGGTGCTCGGCTTCGCGATGTCGCAGCTGATTGCTTGGCTGGCCGGATGGTCCACCGTGGTTACAATCGAGTCGATCCTTCTGGCTTTCCTGGTTTCCATCTCTGTGGGGCTGATTTTCGGGATATATCCGGCGGTGAAGGCCGCGCGGCTCGATCCCGTCGAGGCCATCAGATACGAGTAGCCGCGGTCTGCAAGCAGACGATCCTTGGGGAGGTGGTCGATGAGAGCGGTGCGTATTTCATTTGTTCTGATCGGATTCCTTGCAGTTAGCTGCACCTCGATACGCGCACAGAATGCTTCGCCGCTGGAAACTGTTCTGGGAATCAGCGGCAGGCAAAAACTTGCGCCGCCTCTTCTCGCACCGAACGACTTTCAGGACCACGTCGCCAACGGAAAACTCGTGCTTTCACTGGACGACAGCATCCGGCTGGCTCTAGCGAACAACACCAACATCCACATCGACCGCTACCAGATTGAAACCGCGGAGAACAATCTTCGCCGTGTTCATTCACCGTTTGATCCGCTGCTGACATCGAGTTTCAGCGACCAACGGACCAAATCGCCTACCTCGACGCAGCTCCAGGGAGCACCCATTCTGAATTCCTTGAGCCAGTTGACGCAGGTCGGATACTCGCAAACGCTTCAAACAGGCACCAATTTTCAAGGCTCCTTTATTGCTGACAAGAATTCGACCAATAGCTCGTTCAACTTTCGGAATCCTTCCATCGCGACAACGTTGCAGTTCTCGCTGCGGCAGCCGCTCTTGCGCAACCGCGGGTTCTTTCCCAACCGTGCGCCTATTCTTATCGCGCGGCGCAACCTGAAGCAGGCCCATGCGTCCTTTCTCGCGGAAGTGAACAACATTATTCTCCAAATTGTTGGCAGCTACTGGAGTGTAGTGCTGGCCCGCGAAAATCTCTCGGTGCAGCAAAAGTCGCTGGATGAGGCCCAGAAAAGTTATGACCATGACAAGAAGGCGTTGAGCCTCGGAGCCTTGCCTCCCTTGGACATTTATCGCTCAGAATCTCAAGTTGCTTCGCGTCGTGTTGGCGTGATTCAAGCGGAATACTCGGTCAAACAAGCCGAGGACCAGTTCCGCCAAGGAATCGGAGCAGACCTTGACCCCGCGACTCGCGTCCTCGATTTGGAGATGACTGACAGGCCCGAGCCTTTGGGGGAACTGCCCAGCATCGATATTCCGACCGCCCTCGCACGTGCCATTGCGAACCGCCCTGAGCTGGAGGCGGAACACCAACAACTTGCGGCCGACGAATTAAGCGTTCGGCTGGCGCACAACAACCTCAAACCGGACCTCGAGCTCTCTGGCTTCTATTCGGGGAACGGTCTCGGCGGAAATGATCCTGCGGTTGGAAACACGGGATTAGGCAACAGCTTGAGCCAGTCTTTTCTTTTTACCTATCCGGCCTACGGTGCGAGCCTTTCGTTGGCACTGCCGATAAAGAATCACAATGCGGAAGCCAATCTGGCTGATTCCTTGGTGAGCCGCCGCCGCGACCAATATCAGGAAAGAGGAACTAATCAGAGCATTTCGCTAGAAGTTACAAATGCGGTCCATGCGCTGGAGGCAGCCAAGCTCGGGATGGAAGCCGCTAAAGTAGCCGTTGATCTTGCGAGAGATACGCTGCACGCCGACGAACGGAAGTACGAATTGGGCGCGGAACCCGTGTTTTTTGTGCTAGACGCGCAGACACAACTTGCACAAGCGGAGCTGAATCTAATTCAATCGGAGGTCAGTTTTCAGCTTGCCGTTACGCAGGTGGATCATGCGACAGGAGATCTTCTGGAGCATCATCACGTGCAAATTGTCGAACCGCCAAAATAAAGATCTCTGCGCGAGATTATGAAGTGCTCCGTCTGCGGCGTAACAACGTGTGTCGCTCGGTTCGTGAGATCCAGGTTGCCTACTTCTTCCGCAGTTTGCTCTCCGCCAGTTTTACTGCTGTGTCCAGCGCATCGGCGGACTTCACCTTTACATCGGGGTCCACACCTGTTACTGCCCAGTCGGATTCTGAGTAGGGATTGATCGCTCTGGTCTCACGAATACCCATTCCGAAGTGATCGTCAATCCGATGAAAATTTCCCACATCTGTAGCTCCACCCGTCGTCTCACCCACCAGCGTGGCGCGTTTCAGCATTTTCAGGTTGTAGCTGAAGTGCTCCGCACCGGAAAAAGTCCTGGACGAGATCAACACATACACGGGTTTGTTTGCGAGTCTGTTCCCTGGAACAGGCGAATGCGTCCAGGACTGCTCCGCCGTATTTTCCCTGGGGTTGTACATGTATTCTGGATGGTCAAAGAGGTAGGCGGCCATCAGCATCACCATGCCCGGGTAACCGCCGCGGTTGTTCCGCAAATCAAAGATGATCGCATCCGCGTCGTTCAAAGCGACCATGGCAGCCTTCGCCGTTGACTCGCATAGGGAAGGATCAGGAAATGAATTGAGCTTCAGATAGCCGATATTGTGCGCCAGTATCTGGGCCTTTTCAAACGTGCAGTTCTGCTGCTCCATTACCGCCCGGTAACGCGCGATGCCTTCTCGTGTTGGTCCTGTCAGGTGGCTAGGCAAAGGAACCTGGCTATAGACCACCTCCAGGTGCAGATCATGGCTCACATCCCTCAACTGCCTGGTTAGCAGAGTGGCGAAGGCCGCGCCATCCGTTAGCGCGTCGTAATCGCCGGCCTTTTCGTGCGCTAAAAGCGCATCCGCTGTCCTGTGCGCAATGTCCGGATAGATGTAGTGGTCTTTCAGATTCGCGACCACTGCATCAATCACGAGTTGTCGCTCGGCGGCATCCAGGTTGGCGTTTTGGACGGCCGCAGCAGTCGCTGGGGTGGAATCAGGATGCGTTGGGCTTGGATCGGGCTGTATTGGGTTGGCGGCATCGAGCGGCTGCGGAGTTGACGATTGCGGACATAGCGAATTGTTCGGCGCGAGGGGCACTAGCGATTGTGAATCACGCGGCGTAGCATCGATCGGCCTCGCGGGAGTGGCGGCCATTGCTGGCTGTTGAGATATTGAGGCGATTGTTTCGACTCCACCCGAGGCGGAATAGCTCGCATCGTCCGCGGCCTGTAGTGCCGGCTGCACGGAGGCCGGCGAAGACTCATATACTGCATGTTGGTTTTGGCGGGCTGGGGCACTTAGTGGCCGGTAGCGACCACCCTGGCTGAGTAGAATCGAAAATGTGACGAGGGCGCCCAACGACAGCATAACTCCCAAAACCAGCGCGCCGGGACGTGGCGATTTATCCCTCAGAACATAGAAAAATGGCGTGCCAGTGAACGGATACTGAGCCGAGGCGGCGACAAGCTCCGGCTCGGCATGGAAATACTCGCGTGGGACTGAGATTGCTAAATCGGCGAACAGGTCGAGCCAGAGACGCAAGCTGGGGACGATTCCTTTTTCATCGCGCGAGCGGTCGCGAAAGAGTTGGAGGGCGTCGTCCCCGTATTTCTCGCGGAAATGGGAAGGATAGAGGCGCAGAAGCCAAGCGTAGATTTTCTCAGACATACTCCCCCCTTAACAGCTTCTTGACGCGCGCAACGCGTAACAGGTCGGCAA
Source organism: Candidatus Acidiferrum sp. (assembly GCA_035576885.1). Lineage (GTDB taxonomy): Bacteria > Acidobacteriota > Terriglobia > Acidiferrales > UBA7541 > Acidiferrum. The sequence goes on from DATLVZ010000089.1 coordinate 30,582, forward strand.
GTCTCTGAGCTTCGGCACATGCGAGTTTACGTCCAGCGGAGGTCAATCGGTAGTAACGGCGTCGCTCGTGGCTGAGTTTTGCGTCCTCGTGCTGGTCAAGCTCTTCGATCAGTTTCGCTTCGAGTAGGCTCTGGATTGAGCTGTATAGCGTCCCTGGGCCCAGCCGCATGCGGCCTTCAGTCTGATCCTCTACTTCTCGCATGATCCCGTAACCATGCAGATCTTCGCCAACCAGTGAGAGCAGGATCTGGAACGCCGCTGAAGGCAGTGGATCAAGTTTTCGTTTGGGCATAAGTAATCGATAATCAGTATATCGATAAACGACTATACTGCGGTTAAGCCAACTGCGCAATCCTCTTTTCGTGCGATTGAGGAACTAGCGCGGATTTCTCACCAGATGTGGATTGATGCTCAGGAGAGGGTCATGGGAGCTTGTTTTTATTGCGCGGGATAGGGGCCACGGGTCGCTGTTGATTTTTTCAGCGTGAATAGGGGGCCCGGTTGACGAGGGAGTTG
>DATLVZ010000090.1:0-22552 GCA_035576885.1 Candidatus Acidiferrum sp.
TCCCATCCAATCTTCTCCCGCGGCCCTCGACGCCGCTCGTGCCATCTATCTCGATAAATGCGTCCAGTGCCACGGCGAAACTGGAAAGGGAGATGGTCCCGACGCGGCCATGTATTACCCCTCGCCCGCGAGCCTCATCGACGCCAAGCGCATGAGTGGCGTCACCGACGGGCAGCTCTTCTATCAAATCAGTCAGGGCCGAAGACCCATGCCTTCTTTCAAGAAACGCTTGACCGAAGAGCAGCGCTGGCAACTCGTCCTCTTTGTCCGTTCTCTCTCGGCCCCTCCATCTCCAACCAACAGCAAGTAATCGCCCCAAATAAAAACGGGCCGGCCATTGCCAGCCCGCTCTCCTTCACTTCTTTCTGAACTCTGCGCCTTCGCGTCCAGATTCTTTCTTTTACTGCGTCATTGCTTCTTTAATTCATTTTTTTCTTTTTACGCCGTCGCTGCTTTCACCTGCCCGAGCGCCGCAGCCACTTCTTTCACATCCGGCACCACCGGAATATCGTAGTTCTTCACCCACGCCACTTTTCCATCTTTGCCGACAATTACGATGGCTCTTCCCGTGATCCCTTTGTCGCCCAAATACACGCCGTACTTCTCGCTCATTGCCCCTTTGGGATGGAAATCCGCCAACAGCGAATACTTGATCCCCATCTTGTCCGCAAAAGCCTTGTGTGACCACACGCTGTCCACGCTCACACCCAGCACCTCGGCGTCCAGCGTTTCGAACGCCTTCATGTCATTCACCAGGCAAACATGCTCGTTCGTGCAAACCGGGCTCCAGTCCAGCGGGTAAAACACCAGCACCACGTTTTTCTTCCCCGCGAAATCCGAAAGCTTCACTTCTTTCTTGTCCTGATTCGGCAGCGTGAAATCCGGCGCCGTTTGTCCCGCTGAAATACTCATTTTCCTGTCCTCCCTTTCGTCTCAAATTCCCAAACAATCTTACCTAATCCTCTGTCCAGCCGACAAATCTTGGTTCCCCATTTCTTCCACCTCATTACTGTGCACCGCATAATATTGCAAAGTAGCGATTTGGAGTGCGGCAGCCCTGCTGCCGCTTTTCTCATCGACTCGCGCGACTCTATATCTGGCGAGGCTCAATAACTTCATTTGTTTCCTTTAGCTTATCGCCTGAAGTACACTACGCTCGTTTCCGGAACAGCTTCCATGTCCACCGAAGCTACTCGCCGCGCTCCCTTGATGCCGCTCAGCGATCTCGTCTCACGCTATCTCTACCTAGCCGGTGAATTCGGCAAGCCCGTCGCGCTTTCCGCATTCCAACTCTCCCCTGCGGAAACCGAACGCCTTTTTTCTTCCTTCGACGAGGACTACCACATCAGCCGCTTTTTCCATTTCTCCGAATCCGACGGCACCAAATTCTCCATCAACGGTATCCCGGTTACCCATGTCTTCCTTGACGCCGAAATCCAAACCATTCTCTAAATTAGCCGTTCCGCCGCGTCTTGGATATAATCCGTCTGCCATAATTTTGTTGCTGATTCGCTGACTGCCACCCCGGAGGTCCCTAGATGGCTGGCTCGCCAACCCTCTTGCCTGAATCGCGGCTCGGAAGCACTCTCCGCCGCGACGCTTGGTGGGTCGAAATCATCCCCATTATCGTTTTGATGGGCGGATTTAGCATCTACGCCACGCTACGCGCCTTTGAAGGGAAATTCTACGAGTGGGGGCCGTATCTGTCTCCCTTCTATTCCCCGCTCATTGACCCACTCCATCACTGGTGGCCTTTCTCGCCCGCGTTGCTCATTCTTGCTGGTCCGCTCGGCTTTCGCGCCACTTGCTACTACTACCGCAAGGCTCTCTACCGGGCCTTTTTGCTTGATCCGCCTGCCTGCGCCGTCGCTGAGCCTTCGAAACGCAAATACAAGGGTGAAACGGCGTTTCCCCTTATCCTCCAAAACATTCATCGCTATTTTTTCTACCTCGCGGTCGTGTTCATCCTCTTTCTCTGGCACGATGCTGTGCGATCTTTTTTCTTCGACGGGCATTTCGGCGTCGGTCTCGGCACCCTGATTCTCACCGTGAACGTCACCTTGCTCTCTCTTTATACATTCTCTTGCCACTCGCTCCGCCATCTCGCCGGAGGCAAACTCGACTGCTTCTCTTGCGCAACATTCGGCCTCCCCCGCCATTCTGCCTGGCGCGGCATCAGCTTTTTGAACGAACGGCACATGCTCTTCGCCTGGTGCAGCCTGGTCTCCGTGGGGCTGACCGATTTCTACGTGCGCATGGTCGCCTGCGGCACATTTCACGACCTGAGGATCCTGTGACCACCAGCTACGAGACCCGCGAGCACGACGTTCTTATCATTGGCGCCGGCGGCGCTGGATTGCGCGCCGCCATCGAAGCCCTCGCTAAAGGCTGCTCCGTTGGCGTCGTCTGCAAATCGCTGCTCGGAAAGGCCCACACCGTCATGGCCGAAGGCGGCATCGCCGCGGCCATGGCCAACGTGGACTCTGCCGACGGCTGGCAACCGCATTTCCGCGACACCATGCGCGGCGGAAAATTCCTGAACAACTGGCGCATGGCCCAGCTTCACGCGCAGGAAGCTCCCGACCGTGTCCGCGAACTCGAGCAGTGGGGCGCGCTTTTTGACCGCACGGACAGCGGCGCAATTCTTCAGCGCGCTTTCGGCGGCCACACATATAGGCGTCTCTGCCACGTCGGTGACCGCACCGGCCTCGAAATGATTCGCACGCTCCAGGACCGCGGCGTGCAGCTCGGCTTTGACGTCTACATGGAGTGCACCGTCACGCACCTCCTCACCGATGGCGGCCGCGTCGCCGGCGCCTTCGCTTACTGGCGCGAAAACGGCCGCTTTATCGTTTTCAACGCCAAGTCCATCGTCATCGCCACCGGCGGCATTGGAAAAGCCTGGCCCGTCACTTCCAATTCCTGGGAGTACACCGGCGACGGCATGACGCTGGCCTACGAAGCCGGCGCCGAGCTGATGGACATGGAATTCGTCCAGTTCCATCCGACCGGCATGGTCTGGCCCCCCGGCGTGCAGGGACTTCTCGTCACCGAAGCCGTGCGCGGCGAAGGCGGCATTCTGCGCAATAAACTCGGCGAACGCTTCATGGAGAAGTACGACCCCAAGCGCATGGAACTTTCCACGCGCGACGTCGTCGCTCGTTCCATCTACACCGAAGTGAAAGAAGGCCGCGGCACCGAACACGGCGGCGCTTATCTCGACATCTCTCACAAGCCCGCCGAATACGTGAAGAGGAAGCTTCCCAGCATGTATCACCAGTTCAAAGAGCTCGCCGATGTGGACATTACCAAAGGCCCCATGGAAGTGGGCCCGACGTGTCATTACATGATGGGTGGCATTCGCGTCGACGCCGAAACCGCTCAATCCACGGTGCCTGGACTTTTCGCAGCCGGCGAAGCTGCCGCGGGTCTCCACGGCTCGAATCGCTTGGGCGGAAATTCGCTTTCTGATTTGCTGGTCTTCGGCCGCCGCGCCGGTCTTGCGGCTGCGGAGCATGCCACGCAAGTTTCCACTCCCGGCCTCGTCATCGCTCAAATTGAAGAAGCGGAAAGAGAGCTTCTGGCGCCCTTTTCCAACAAGGGTTCCGAAAGCCCTTACGCCATTCACCGCGACCTGCAGAAAGTCATGCAGAGTCTCGTCGGAATTTTCCGCACCGAAGAAGACTTGGAGAAAGCCTTCGCCGAGCTGGAAGATTTGAAAGTGCGCGCGGCAAAGGCCAGCGTGGAAGGTTCGCGCCTTTTCAATCCCGGCTGGCATCTTGCTCGCGAACTCAAATCCATGCTCACCATTTCCCAAGCGGTTGCGCTCAGCGCGCTGGCGCGCACCGAAAGCCGCGGCGCCCACAGCCGCATCGATTTCCCGAATTACGATCCCGTCTGGGAGAAAAAGCACAACATCATCGTCCGCGAGGGCGAGGAAATGAAGCGCCACGAATCTCCCGTCGAGGAAATGCCCGATGATTTGAAGCAGTTCGTAATGGCGGACTAGATTTTTTTGAAACGCGATGCTCGCGGGAGATTTGTAGTCGCCAGGCTTTAGCCCGGCATCAGTTTGCAGCAAACTGGGGCTCAGCGGCCCGAGCGCATTTTGGAGAACTCATCGATGCCCGACGCAATGTTACGAGTCTTCCGAGGCGAAGGCGCCACCGGCGGCCAAACCATTGATTACAGCGTGCCCGTCGCTCCCGGCATGGTCGTTCTCGACGCGCTTCATTACATCCAGGGCCATCTCGCTCCCGATCTCGCCGTCCGATGGAACTGCAAAGCAGGGAAGTGCGGCTCCTGCTCCGCCGAAGTCAACGGCCGTCCGCGCCTCACCTGCAAAACGCGCATGGACGATCTACCCAAGGATCAGCCCATCACCGTCATGCCCATGAAATCCTTTCCTCGCGTCAAGGATCTGGTCACTGACGTCTCCTGGAATTATACCGTCAACAAAAAAATTCCCGCGTTCCAGCCTCGCCCCAACACAGACTGGAAAATCTCCCAGCTCGATGTCGACCGCGTACAGGAATTCCGCAAATGTATCGAATGCTTCCTCTGCCAGGACGTCTGCCACGTCCTTCGCGAGCACGACGAAAAGAAAAAATTTGGCGGCCCGCGCTTTTTTGTCCGCATCGCCGGCCTCGAGATGCACCCCATTGACGGCCTCAACCGCGCTGGCCTGCTCAAGGACGACCTTGGCATAGGCCTCTGCAACATCACGAAATGTTGTACGGAAGTCTGCCCCGAAGAAATTCACATCACGGACAATGCCATCATTCCGCTCAAGGAGCGCGTCGTCGACCAGTTCTACGATCCGCTCACCATGCTGTTTCGCATGTTTCGCGGCTTGTAGCCTAATCCAGTGGCGCATGCTTTAGCATGTGCCCTCAAATCATGTAAGATGCTCCACGCTCCCTGGAAGGAGTGGAGGACGACGCAGCTTCGATCCTTTCTGTTCCTGTAATTCCCTTACCTCCTCTACTTCCTTTACTTCGCGCCACCTTGGAGGTTCTATGCCGCTCCAACTGAAATCCATTTCTAAACCAGGCATCCCCGAAGCCATCGCCAAAGCCGAGCTATATCGCTACCTCAATGAACCGGAAGAGGCCGAATCCATCTGTCGCGATATCCTCGTGGTAGACGCCGATCATCAGCTTGCGCGCCGCATGCTCGGCCTCGCTATAACCGACCAGTTCACCGGCGCCACAGGTGACCGCTACGCCGAAGTCCAATCCATTTTTCAATCTCTGCGTGATCCCTACGAGCGCAACTATTACTCCGGTTTACTCCACGAGCGCCGCGCCAAAGCCCAGCTCCATTCCGGCTGCTCCGCGCACATTCTCCTTCCGCTCATAGAAGAGGCGCTGCGCTGTTTCGCCGAAGCCGAAAAAATCCGCCCTGCCGGCAATGACGACAGCATCCTCCGCTGGAACCGTTGCGTCCGCCTTCTCGAGTCCCGCCCCGAATTCCACGCCGTGCATCCAGGTCCGGCCGAGTTCGAGAGCGAAGACACTCCTCCCGTGAACATCCCCCTCCGCCACAAGGCGTAGCTGAAGCTCGGGCTCTGGTCTTGCAACCGTTTCCGTCGACCCCTCGTCACAGAATCGCTTCTCGCTTCTCACACTTGATGTAGACTCTCCCTCACGCTGTGCCAAATCTCGTTCTAATTTTGGTCTGAGAGCTCCGCAATGAAATCCGCGCAGAAGTTCGGCTTCGTCATCAAGACGTTAGTCTTCCTTCGGCGCACGGAAATATCCGGTTGCGCGCTGTTGATCGCGGGAATTTTCTTCTGCCCAAATTCCATTGCAGCGCAGGAGCACCGCTTGTCGTCCAATCTGTCGGAAAGCGGTGTAGTCTTGCGCGATTCCCCGCAACCTCTCCGTTTTTTCGATGCCACCGGGCGGAAAGCAGCGGTATTCGGAAGGCAAGACGGGCAGTTCGAAGCTTGGATTTACGCCATCAAGCTCCTCCACAATTTTCGCCTCGAATTTCAGCAAGAAGGACAATTGGAGCCCATTCGCGGCGAGACGCTGCTCCGCCAGGTTATTACGCGGCCGGAATCCACCACTCTCGTCTACGTGCACCCGAATTTTTCAGTCCGCGAGATTATTTGGACGCCCTTCAACGAACCCGCTGTCGTCATCTATTTCGACGTGGATTCCTCGAAGCCGCTCGACATTACCGCCGCCTTTGTCCCAGATTTCAAACCCATGTGGCCGGCGAGCTTTGGCGGCCAGCACAGCTCCTGGATCGCGAACGAAAAGGCCCTCGCCCTGACGGATGCCACCGAAGGTCCGACAGCTTTGGTCGGCTCACCCGGTGTCAGCACCTACAGCGAGGTGACCGATCACCAGCTTGCGGCAGGCGAAATCCTTCTGCGCATGCGTTCTAAGCCTGGCGAGTCTCGCTCCATACTTCCTCCGCTGGTGATGGCTCTCAACATGGAAAGCGAAGCAAAGGCGAGCGCCGTCTATCACGATGTGCTAGCTCGCTCCGCGGAACTTTTTCAACAGCGCGTCGAACATGATCGCCAATTTCTCGATCGCACTTTGTCCTTCGAATCGCCCAATCCCGAGCTCAATCAAGATTTTCTTTGGGCAAAGGTTACGCTGGATTCCGGCTGGGTCTGCCATCCTCGATACGGTTGCGGATTGATCGCCGGCTATGGACCTTCGGGAGTTGGCGAAAGACCTGGATTTGACTGGTGGTTTGGCGGCGACGCCATGATGTCCTCCTGGGCTTTGGAGGATGCAGGCGACCTTGATGGCGCGCTTCAGGCGCTGCGTTTTCTAAAGGCTCGCCAGCGCGCCGACGGCAAAATCATGCACGAAATGACCCAAAGCGTTGATCTGCTGGATTGGTTTGGGAAATTTCACTATGCCTATTACCACGCCGACAGCACGCCGATGTATCTCTACTCGCTTGGCCAATATTGGCGCCGCACCGGCGATGCAAAATTCCTCAATGAATTCTGGGAATCAGCTAAGCAAGCCTATTCCTATTGTCTTTCCACGGTCACGCCCGAAGACGGACTCATGGACAACACGAAAGCCGGACTCGCCGCCGTCGAGGTCGGCGTGCTCCGCGGAAAAGTCGTGAAGGACATTTATCTCGAAGGATTCTGGGTCGGCGCTCTCGAAGCCATGGCCCCGATGTCCGCAGCGAAGGAAGAAAAATCGCTTGCCCAGGACGCCACCCAGCGTGCCGCGAAAGCGCGCGAATCGCTGCAAAAAAACTGGTGGAGTCCGGAGCAGCATGCTTTCACGTTTGGTATCACGGCCGATGGCCATCGCACCGATCTGATTGGCGTGTGGCCCGGTGTGCTCCTCGCGCTCTCGGATCAGTTGGATTCGCAGCAAGCCGCTTCGGCAGCGGCCATCTTCGCCAAGCCCAACCTCGCCACGGATTGGGGCGTCCGCTGGTTGTCCGACCAGAATCCTCTCTACGATCCCCTCAGCTACAACAACGGCACCGCCTGGCCGTTCATGAGCGGATTCGCCGCCTGGTCGCAATATAAACATGGGCTTCCGCTCTCCGGTTTTTCCAATTGGAGCAGCGTCGCGCAACTCACCGGTCTCTCCTCGCCCGGCGCTGTCCCGGAATTGATGAATGGAGATCGCTATCTTCCCGGAGAGTTCGCCGTCCCGCATCAATTGTTTTCTTCTGATGGCGTCATCTTGCCCGCCGTGCGCGGCGTGCTCGGCTTGGAAACACAGGGACCGTCCAGCGAGTCGGACGGCGCGCTCCAAGTCTCCTTTTCGCCGAATCTGCCCGCGGATTGGCCGTTCTTGCGATTCCAGCGTTACGCCATCGGCGACGGCCGCCTTTCCGGCGAAGTTCTCCAGCAACGATCGCAAACCACACTTCAGCTAACCTATGATGGCAAAACTCCCGTCATCGCCAGCGTTTCGCCTTCGCTGCCCGCAGCCGCGCGTGTGAAAAACGTCCGCCTCGACGGCAAGCCGGTCAAATTTTCAGTTCGCGAGTTTGGCAGTTTCATTCGCGTGGAAATTGCGCCGGTCACGCTTCGTGCATCGCAGCAGAGCACACTCGCCGTGGCCTACGACGGCGGCATCGGCATTGTCCCGCCCATGCCACATCCCCAGCCCGGTCAGCGCACATCGTCTCTAAAAATTCTCGACGCGCAATCCAACACGCAGAATCCCAAATGCCTCGTTCAATTGACTTTGGCAGGCCGCGGTGGCCGAACTTATCCGCTTCAGATCATCTCCACGCTTCCGAATCTCCAGGCGGGCGGCCTAATACTGGAGAAAACGGAAACTGGCTACACGCTGCAAATTCCGTTCATGAGTTCCAACTCAAACAGCGACTACATCAGCCGCCAGGTCTGCCTCGCCAACTAGCTGCAGCGCTCCCCGTTTACAATTCTTCCCAATTAGCGTATATACATAAATGTGTTCTCTTGGGACGCCCGCAAGGCACTGCATAACCTCAAGAAACACGGCGTCTCATTTGAGGAAGGCGCAACTGTTTTCGTCGATCCCGATGCCCTCGATTGGGACGATCCCGAGCACTCCTATTCGGAGCAGCGCTCGAAACGCCTCGGGTCGTCGCTCGCGGGCAGAATTCTCATCGTGGTGTACACCCAGCGGAGGCTAATACATGGCCAGGAACTCATTCGCATCATCAGCGCGCGCCAAGCGACACGCAAAGAGCGCAAAGCCTATACCGGATAGCAAACTCGATCTCTTGGACATCCCCGAATCAACCGATGCCGAACTCCGCCGCGCTCGCAGAGTCGGCCGCCCCGCCACTGGCAACGCTAAGCAGCTCATCGCCATCCGCATCGCGCCAAAACTTCTCCGCCAACTCCGCCGCATGGCCGCCAAACAATCCAAACCCTACCAAACCCTGATCCACGAACTCCTCGAAAAATCCGCCCGCAAAGTCGCCTGATCCGCGCAAGTGTGTCGTCCCGAGCGAAGCAGGGGATCTGCTTTTCATTTTTTCTTTGTAGCACTTCGTTTCACGGTGTCTTCCCATGTCCTCTTGTCGCCACTACCCACTATCCACTACTCACTGCCTCTCTCAAACACCGCAACGCCGTTCATCAGTCCCCGCCCTCCTCCGAAAGAATCGCAAACATCAGCGTAAGCACCCCGCCCTCGGCCTCTGGCGCCGTAATCGTCTCCCGCAGCGTCACAATCCCGTTCTCCTTCCCGACTCCGGCGATGTTGTGCCGGTCCGTCTGCGTATACGCAGTCGCATCCACCAGCGACGATCCCCGCACCACATACTCTTTCCCATCGAATCTCGCCTCAATCGAAACATTCCCCTTCGCCCGGGATTGTATACATGAAACAAGGTAGCCGGGTGCCCCATACGCCGGGTCTGCGTGTGGGGCCTTTGCGCTTCCCAAGTTTTCCACAGGTGATTCGAATAGCTGAAAAGTAAACACTTGACAATGTGTTAGCGTATGCGGTAACATGGGTTGTGATAGTCAGTCGCCAGCCCCGCCGAGCAACTTCAACCTTTCTGCGTAATCTCTGCGCCTGTGCGTTCTCATCTCCCAGATCTTTTGACTCTAAACTGTCAACTTTGATCCGTCTTTCCGTAAGTCCTTTCCCTGCCACTCTTACGCGCCGTCCACAAACCATAGAAAAAACAGCTACTTTAAGTCTTGTATTTGCCACTCTTACGCGCTGCGTCAACCATAACTCCTTTGTTTGCCACTCTTACACAAAACACCGGGGGTGCCGTATACCTCCCTCCCGCTTTTCGCCGCCCGCTGCTCTCCCCTCATCACCAGTACTCCACAACCCATTTAGAATCACATCTTTTGCAGACCCCCACCCGCTAAATCCAATGGAATCACATCTTTTCAAAAAACCGGGGGTGGGAGAGGGTGGGACTGCCCATCAGTTCGATCCTGCGGTCCGTCCGGCAAACACCGCCAAAGGCCGCCTCGCAGCTGCCAAGTCTTTCTTCGGCGCACCTGCGTCAGACGAGCTCGTCCTGCCGCTCGATTTCGCGCTCGAGGTACCCATCTCTATCGCGCGGCGAATCGCGGCCAGCGGCGCATCGTCATTCAAGGTCACCGTCGCGCCATCCGCGCCAACTTCAACGCCCAACTCTTTCCACATTGCCGGCAGATCCACCTGCACCGGTTTGTCTTTCCACTCTGCGTACAATTTCTCCAACACATCCAAGCCCACCGCGTGGTCGCCGGCCTTCAGCGCTCTTTCCAAATCCCAATCTTCGCGAATGTCGCCGCCCGCATCCAGCACGCCACGCAGCGCATCTTCCAAGCCCTTCTTGTTCTTCGTCTGTTTGCGAATTTCCACGTCGGCCACAAAACAAAAGAGCGCCCCGCCCCAATACGTCCGTCCCCAGGTGTGCGTGTGGTCCAGCCCTTCATCGCCTTCTTTCGGCTCGCCCTTCGGCATGTCGCGCACCAGGTCGTGCCACATCTTCATCGCTGTCCAGTGCCCCGCGCGAATTCGCGCTATCGGTTCGACGTACACCGCCGAGCCTTCCTCGATCCAGTGGTGCTCATCCCCCATCATCGAAGGGAACGCCAGATGCACCATTTCGTGCGTGAGCATCCAATCGTCCGCAAAATCCGCCGCCGAGGTTTTGCTTCCCGCAAAAATGCGAATCAGCCCGCCTTCGCGCCCCCATGTCATCCCGTGCCGCACTCCATTTCCATCGAACGAAACAACGCGGAGCGTCAAATGAGGAACAGGGAAGCGCCCATAGTACGTGGCCACGGATTCCGCCGCGTTTTGCACCCACTTCATTACCTCGGTCTGCGAAAGCGCCGCTTCGCTCGCATCGATGGTCACGTCGATTCGCGAGCCGCCAATCATCACCGTCGAAGTCACGTCAGCCGCCTTTGCGCAAGTCGAGTACAGCAGAACAAGGATGGCGGGAAGCGAAACCAAAACCATGGAGCAGGCGAATTTGCTGCAGACTTCTCGGAAACCGTGGCGGGTACCAAGGGTAGATTCCATAGGGACGATGACTGCACGGAACCTATCCTATCCCAAGTGGCGGAATCACGCGTGCACCATCTCTGCGCCCCTCTAGGCGGCGGCTTTATTCTCCGGCGGTGTTTTCCAGAAGAATTTGTTTGCGAGCGCGTCGATGGAAAAAATCCCCGGACCGGCAAGCAAAACGATGAGCGAGGCAGCCAGAAAAACGTACGGCGCCGCCGCGGTGAATTTGTCAGGATCGGAAAAGATCGAAAGCAGCGCCTCGCGGTCGCCGATCACGTACGCCATGATCAAGTTGATCGTCAACACGAGCGATGTCACGCGAGAAAGCAGGCCCAGCGCGAGGAATAGGCCGCCAAAAAGTTCGACACAGGAAATGAAGAAAGCCATCTGGTGCGGCATGGGCAAATTCAGCGAAGTAAAATAGTCCGTCACTTTATCGAGATTGTGCAGTTTGCCCCAGCCGCTCTGCATCAGTTGAACGCCCCAGTAAAGCCGGACGAAAAGCAGAAAAGGGTGCTGGAGATAATCGACGAAATGAAAAAACTTTCCGTGCAGCGCATGAAGAGTCGTCAGTAGTTTGTTCATCAGAGATTAGTGCTCAACACGTATGTTCCAGATAATTTGGCCGCCAGAAGTATTACGGGGACCCCGAGATTTTAGATGTGCAACTGTACAACAGGCCTCAGCGCGCCGCGCGCTTTTTCTCTGGGCGGCAGAACCAGCCTAGCGCGGCCCAAGTTTGAAACCAGGTTTGCACCTGCGCAGGCCGCTCATCAGGAGCAATCGCGCTTTTGCGGAGAGCGCCTTCCACGGCCGCTGCAAGAGTCTTACCATCGCGGAGCGCGCTCAGGATGGCAAACTCTTCCTGATCTAGCCGACGGAAATAAACGGAGTAGTCGATACGATGAACTGCCAGGAAAATTTGCGCTGGCTTCAATTTCGCAACGGCGCGGACGCGCTTTCGTTTCCTGCGCTCCGTGAACGTGTTGCTCGCGAAATCCGTGTCCTCCTCCTCTTTGCGAACTTCGAGAAGAAGATCGTCGACCGGATATCGAAAACTCAGCAGCCTCACATACGGCTGCAGGGTCAGCTTCAGCTTCGCGGCATCGACACTCGAAAGATCTTCCTGGCGCAACGCCGGTTCGGCCTTTCCGTCGAAGGCTTCAATATCCGCCCACTCCAGCCGCGCGATATCCAGGGCAAGAGTTTGATTGGTTCCGGCCCACTTGGGATTTTTCCGCAGCCACGATTCCATCCGCGAACCCAGGTCGCGCAGCGTGAACGAGCGCGACGGGTTCGCGATGAGATATGCCTTAGCCATCTCATCGAATCGGCGTTCGCCCAGTACCGCACGCAAACCAGGGAAATCTTCCATGAGAGCGGAGAGCACACGGAACCAGTATTGACGGTTGTAAATTTCGAGACGCTCGAAGGAAGTGAGCCGGTCGTTGGGCTTGATGAAACGCGAGGCGTAGCGCTTCATGGGGCCGCCGTCCGGACCGCGCCGCTGCATCCGTTCAGCAGCAGTGAGCGGCTGCATCACGGCGCGAGCCATCGTGCGCTGGAGCTGCATCAATTTCATACGGCTTCCGCCAAAATGGTGGCGCGCAAAAATTTATTCGCTTTCAGCGCTTCGTCGTGAACTTCCTGGAAGGAGGGAATGCTGTCGTCCCATTCGAGCAGCGTCGCGGTATGGCCGGTGCGCTGGATGGCGCGCTCGTACAGTTTCCAGACGGGATCTATGACCGGATGGTCGTGCGTGTCCAGAATGTACTTGCGATATTTCGAGTGTCCGGCGATGTGGATCTGCGCGACACGCTCAGCGGGAACGCCGTTGATGTAATCGAGCGGATTGAAATTATGATTTTGCGACGAAACATAAATATTGTTCACATCGAGCAAAATCCCGCAGTCCGCGCGCTCGACCACTTCATCCAGGAATTCCCATTCGGTCATTTCCGAATCGTGATATTCCGCGTAGCTGCTCACGTTTTCGACGGCGATGGGAATCTCCAGGAAATCCCGCACTTCGCGCACTTTTTGCGCGGTGATCCGCGCGGCCTCGAAGGTGTACGGCATGGGCAGCAAGTCATGCGTATAGCGCCCATCTACGCTGCCCCAGCAGAGATGATCGGTAAGCCAAGGTGTTTTCGTGCGTTTCACGAGATTCTTCAGCCGGCGCAGATGCTCGCGGTTTAGTTTTTCCGCCGAGCCGAAATACATCGAGACTCCGTGCTGAACGACTTTGTATTGTTCGAGGATCTGATCCAGGATGTGCAGCGGCCGCCCGCCATCGATCATGAAATTTTCTGAGATAATTTCGAACCAATCGACCACCGGCTTGCGCGTCAGAATGTGGTTGTAGTGCGGAGCGCGCAGACCAATTCCGATGCCGTAGTCCGTAAATCCGTTGAAGCGGTTCGAGGGCATTCCATCTCCGGGCGGTGAAAACACAAAAGTGGAAAGACGAAAGGGCCAGTGAACCCAAGCCACCGGCCCCCCATCACTGATAAAGCGCCAGCAGATAACCAGCTTTACGAGGGCTTCTTTTCCTCGGCGGGCATCTTCGAGCCATCGGTCGCGCAGCCGCCCTTGCCTTTGCAAGAGTTCTTGCCTTTGCAACCGTTGTCGCTGGACTTGCAGCCGCCCTTGCCTTTACACGAGTTCTGACCCTTACAGGCGTGCTTTTCCTTCACCTTCTTGTCAGCCTTCTTGTCTGCGTCCTGGGCCGTGGCCGAAGCCTTTGCCCCGGTGAGCAGATTCGAAGCATGAATGCTGGCTCCGGTTCCCGCGAGCAAGCCCGCAAGCGCCGCGCCAGTAATCAGGAACTTATTCGTCTTTGTCATTTCCCTCTCCGACCTCCTGTTTATTTTGAAGCTACTGCTGCCCTTCCGGCGGATTGCCCACCGTGAAGATCATAATCTCTAGCGGCAAGCGTACTTGCGTATGTGAGCCAGTCCCGCATTCTCGAATTTCCGCAAATTGCCGCGCCTTCTCTATAGTCGCGGGCATTTCCGCCCGTTTTAGACGGAACGTCAGCCCAAAAGATTCAGTCCCGCACAGACCCATCCAAACAGCGAAATCGGAAGCCTTACTTGGCCCTTCGGATTTTGCTGACGCAGAGATGCCCCCAATTCCAGTTGACCCAAAAGACCTGTTGGCGCCCAATTTTATTCCCCGCGCGGATAATCCATCCGTTTGGGAATACTTTTCCATGGATTAGGGGGCAAGGTCGCGAACGCGCCCTGGCTTGAAACCCCGTCCCTCAATCCGGGGCTGTGGCACAACTGGTATCCTCCCATTGGGAGCGGTCGTCAAGCGAAAAAAAGGAGAACAACCGTGACGGGCATCACGGAACCTGCCGTCAGAGTCCTAAAGCACCAATCTTTGCCTACCCTCTTTCTCTATGTACGGGAATTCTTTCCTTCCGGATGTGGGCCCGGTTACCGACGTGGGGATTTGATGTAAGCAATCACAAAGAAAACGCCGAGGAGGGCGTCTGTGGAGGCAAAGACCAGGTCGGAAGCGTGCATACGACTCTGCAAGACCAGGGTTACCACGGCGATGGCGTAGGTCGCTTTTTCGAGGACAGCAGGAATCATCAAGGGCCGGTAGCGTATGGGGTCCGAGGCGATGAAGCAGAACGCAACCTGCCAAGCCAGGGCCACACCCACGAACCCGTAGAAGAATCCGGGATGCGTGATGGGTGGAGGATCCTTTTGGCCGATGAGGTCATACATGAAATAGAGAGGCGTGATGACCACCAAGCCCCAGATGCCCGCAATCCAGAACACGATTTTTGCAAATTTCATGGCCGCCTCCAAATGTAAGCGAGTCACTGGGATTTTATACGAGGAGCGACTGACTGAGAATCCCGCTGAGTGTTGAGTAGTGGGGAGCTTCCGATTGGACGTTGATCGCCAAGTAGCGTGCTTTTGAGTAGCCCGTAATGAGGTCGAAACCACGTAGGGGTATCGGAGGAGCGGCGGCTAAACACCAGCGAAAATCCTTCTTAGCCGGAAGGCCAGGCATGTCATAGAATCATTCATTCAAAGCCGGGAGCGATGATGCACCTCTTGTTGCAAGACATTCGGTATGCCTTCCGCACGCTTCGCAAGAACCTGATGCTAACCTTGGTGATCGTTGCGTCTTTAGCTATCGGAATCGGCGCCAATTCGGCGATTTTCAGCGTGGTGGACGCACTGCTGCTTCGCCCGCTGCCCTATCCGCAGCCGGATAGGCTGGCTGCTGTGTGGCTGCATTCCCCAGCGATCGGAATCCTGCGCGACTGGCCTTCGCCGGGCGAGTACATCGATGTCCAGAACGAGAATCATTCGTTTGAGCAGATGGCGCTGGCGCAAAGCAGGCCGTTCGTCCTGACAGGCCGCGAACATCCGGAACGGATATTTGGCGTGCGGACGCAGTCCAGCTTGTTGGAAATGCTCGGTGCAAAACCTCTACTGGGCCGTTTGCTGCTGCCGGAAGAGGACAAGCCGGGCAAGCCGGATGTGGCGGTTCTAAGCGAGCGAATCTGGAAACGCCTTTTCAACGCAGATCCCGGGATCGTGGGGAAGACCATAGTGCTCAACAGTAACCCGTTCATCGTCGCAGGCATACTGCAAGGTAGTTTCGCGCTTACCAACGAAGTGATGCCTTCGGAAACGCCGATGGACCAGATGGATATCTTTGCGCCATTGCCGCTGGGAGCCGACGCTGTGAAGAGGAGGGGCGACGAAAACTACAACATTATGGTGCGGCTGAAGCCGGGCGTTTCGGTGAAGCAGGCGCAAGCGGACATTGATGTGATCGCCAGCCGTATCCGCGAAAAGGATAAGCGCGACGCGAGTTTCGGGATGCATGTAGTTGGGCTGCAAGAGCAAGTGGTCGGCGACGTGCGCCGTGCGCTGCTGGTACTGCTCGGGTCGGTGGGGCTGGTGCTGTTGATCGCGTGCGCAAACGTTGCAAACCTGCTGCTCACGCGAGCGGCAGGGCGAGAAAAAGAAGTGGCCATCCGCACTGCTTTGGGAGCCCGCTGGCAGCGGTTGGCGCGGCAACTACTCACGGAAAGTGTTCTTCTGGGACTTCTCGGCGGTGCGGCGGGACTGTTGGTAGCGCAACTGAGTATTTACGTGGTGCGCACAATGAATCCCGGAAACATTCCGCGATTGGATGACATTGGAATCAATAGTGTGGTCCTGCTGTTCACACTTGGCGTCTCCTTGGCGACCGGAATTCTGTTCGGTGTTGCACCGCTATGGCGTGCGGTCAAAGTGGATCTGAACACTTCGCTCAAAGCCGGTGGACGCAGCGGCCAGAGCGACGGTGGTTTGCATTTAAGAAGGCACAGTTTGCGGGGCTTGCTCGTCGTTTCCGAGCTGACTCTTTCGTTGATGCTTTTGATCGGAGCCGGACTACTGATTCGCAGCTTCGTGCGATTGCAGAGCGTGCCGCCGGGGTTCACTACTGATCATGTGCTGACAATGGAGGTTGCCGCGGCGGGCCGGAAGTATCAGAACGACAAAGACGCTAAACCAATCATCAATTTCTACAAGGAAATCGAGAGCCGCGTCGCCCACCTGCCCGGGGTGCTCGCCGAAGGAGTGGTTTCGGCGCTTCCATTGACTGGAGAGGCAGGCTGGGGAAGCATCGGCGTGGAAGGTTACACTCCACCTCCGGAGCAAGAGCTGCAGGTGGATATTCGCATCGCAAGCACGGATTATTTTCGGACGATGGAGATACCGCTGCGCAGGGGCCGATTTTTCAGCGAGGACGATAACGCGGATAAGCCGCAAGTGGTGATCATTGACGAGAAATTCGCGCAGCGTTTCTGGCCGGACAGCGACCCCATTGGAAAACACTTGTGGTTCGATCCCAAGAAGCCGATGACAATTGTGGGTGTGGTGGACGTAGTCAAGCAGTACGGCTTGGAGACGGATGGCAAAATCGCGACCTACTTCCCGCACCAACAGTTTTCCGATTCTAGAATGTTTCTGGCGGTACGCACCTCATCGGAAGCGGCGGGGCTGGCTTCAGCCGTGGTGGGCGAAATCCACGCAGTCGATCCCGACGTGGTGGTTTACGGAATCAAGACCATGCAGGAACGATTGTACGATTCGCTGGCGCGACAGCGCTTTTCGAGCACGATGCTGGGAGCGTTTGCGGTGTTCGCGTTGTTGTTGGCAGCGGTGGGCCTCTACGGCGTGATGTCGCATCTGGTGACGCAGAGTACCCATGATATCGGCGTGCTGGTGACCTTAGGGGCACAGCCCGGGAATATCATAGGAGTGGTGGTGCGGCAAGGGATGAAGTTGGCAGGGATTGGAATCTTGGTGGGCCTTGTGGGCGCAGCCGCGTTGTCTCGCGTTATGACCAGCTTGCTATTTGGGGTAAGTACGACAGACGCGTTCACCTTCGGGGCGGTGCCGATGTTGTTAGCGGCGGTGGCGTTCGTGGCCACCGCGATTCCGGCGTGGCGGGCGACGAGAGTAGATCCGATGGTGGCGCTGCGAGAAGAATAGCGGCAAGTATAGCGGTCTTATCCAGATCGCCGTGGTTCAGCGCTGCGTTCCCAGCCTATATTGCCGCAGCTCTCAGCGGACCTTGAACGTCCGCATGGGCCTACCGTGGTTCCTGGTAGGAAACATCGATGAACACACGTCTAATTTCCCGGAGGCTCACAGCCCGGCGAATCCTCAGGGAATTATTGCTAACTCGAAAACAAACCCGCAACCGATGGTTGCGATCGCCTGTCCTCTGCGAAATGCAGAAGTGATATCCTGCCTTGCATCCTCGGAGAGGTGGCTCAGTGGAGAAGGTTTATAGAGTTGGAGGCTTTTTTGTGCGAATGGTGTGGTGTTTCGCCGCCTTGGCAGGCTTGGCGGGAGCAATTCGCGTGGGCGCGCAAACACCGTCAGCGGCGCTGCTGGTGCTAGAGAAGAGCGACGAAAAGTTGGCAATCGTCGATCCGGCCACCTTAAAGGTTGTCGGTCGAGTGGCTTCCGGGAGCGCTCCTCATGAAGTGGTCGTGAGCGACGATGGAAAACTCGCATACATCTCCAACTACGCCGATCGGCAGGGCGAAAAGAAGACGATTTCCGTTGTCGACCTTGTGGCGCAGAAGGCAATGGCTCCGATTGACCTGGGAGCTCTGCGAGCGCCGCACGGGCTCGCGTTTGCCGGCGGGGAGGTGTATTTCACAGCGGAAGCCAACAAAGTAATTGGGAGATACGATCCTGCGGCTAAGCAAGTGGATTGGGTTCTCGGAACTGGGCAGGACGCCACGCACATGATCGCCGTTTCGAAAGACGGGAAGAGGATTTTTACTTCGAACATTGGATCGGACAGCATCTGCGAGATCGAGCCGGGCGGCGGCCGCAACGGCTGGAGCGTCACCGTCATACCTGTTGGCAAGGGCCCGGAGGGATTTGATCTTTCTCCGGACGGCAAGGAGGTTTGGGCGGCCAATTCCGGGGATGGCAGCGTATCGATCATCGAAGTAGCCTCGAAAAAAGTCACGGCAACACTGGACGTGATGACAAATCGTTCGAACCGGCTGAAGTTCACTCCCGATGGAAGGCTGGTACTGATCTCAGACGATGGCGGGGCCGGTTTGGTGGTAGTGGACGCAGCAACAAGAAAAGTAAGTGCGCGATTGAAAGTAGGCAAGGGACCAGAGGGGATACTGGTACAACCGGATGGCGCTAGGGCCTATGTGGCGCTCAGCGGCGAGAACGCCGTTGCGATAATCGACTTGAAGACGCTGGAAGTGACGGGCAAAATCGCGACGGGGAACGGGCCGGATGGCTTAGCATGGGCACAGCATAAGTAACTTCTAACAACCGTAGGCACAGGATAATTAATTTAGTCCCACTTTCCGAATTTCGCTAGAGCGGCCTCGATGAGCCACTGTTTCGGGACGGTCAAATAGCGTGGATTCACATTCTGGAATCCGACGCCCATTCCCTGATCCGGCTGGGAATACCCGGCGATGCCATGCGTTTCGAAACATCTTGCCTCCGTATAGACCTTAAATAGGCCCTGCGTTGCTGTTTCGAGCGGATTCGATATCTCCAGGTAGCTTCCGAAGAGACTCGGTTCCGTCACGGGGGCGGGAACGCCAGTTTGCGTCCCCTTTCCGATGACCTCAGCGGTCGCTGCGAATGGCAAACTGGGAGTTCGCCGTCGCTCGTCTTCCACGAATTCACCCCTAGTAAACCTACGGGGTTCTCTCTCATGAGAGCAATGCAAGCAGGTGCGGGGCCAAAAAAGCTCAATTATTGGCGAAAATAAGGGAGAAAGGCTCGGGAGGAGTGCGAGTGATGGCGGCTTGGTAACACTCACCCCAACAAAAGGACCTTCGTACTATTTCGGTTTCTTACTAGTCAGCAGACACTTAATGGGTATGCCCAATCTCTACTTCTGCCAACCGCATGCGAAGAATCAAGGGATGCTGCGAGCCGTGCTCTCCGTGAATGAATGCGAACAGGTTGTTAGCAAGCACTCCGTCACATTCTTTGGCGAAAACTTTCCCAGCTTGTCTGACAGCCGATCCGGGCCCGGAGACTTTGCCGTCCTGAAATTCGCGGCGGAAGAGACGAGCGGGAGCTGGCGCCAGGGGTTTTACCGACTGGACTCGGACCTCGCGGAACTTAATGATGTGCTTCGAGATCTTAAGAGATAAGTTCAATGATAAGTTCAATTTTCCTGCCCTAGCCGTAGTTTTACTCGATGGAGATTCCACGACCCTGAGTTAGTGAAACAGGCAGTTTTCCCGCTCTCCATTCCCACGCAGCCCAGAGCCGATAGTACTTCTGATATTCGGGTGAGCATCTAGAAGGAAGGGCAGGTCTGCACGCATATTCAAATTGGCGAGGCATGCGCGTGTGCGCGGATTCTGCAAAGTACATGAGGAACTGGCCACAAGGCCGGGTGTTGATTAGTGTCCAGATTGGGACAGATTTGCTCCCTGCGCGTTCGGAAAATGGTATTGTAATGCCTGCCTAGCGCGATCGGCACACCAGGCATTCACATTTTCAACAACGCAGATCGACGGAGAGATCATGGAATTAACGGCCACACAGGAAGCGCGTCCCTGGGAACGCCCATTCTGGAAACCAGTGCACGGCAAGGAAGGCGTTTTCGCTTATCTCGTACTCATTCATGTGCTGGCGGTCGTTGGATTGATTTTGTTTCCACTGCCGAGCCTGAAAGTTCTCGGCTTGGCACTCCTGTTTATCGCCTTCGGCGGACTCGGCACGACGGTGTGCTATCACCGTATGCTGGCCCACAAAACGCTTAAGACCAACAAGTTTATTGAACAGGCGCTTATTTTTTGGGCGGTATTTAATGGCTCCGGCCATCCAGCCAGTTGGGTCGCGTACCATCGTTTGCATCATTCCGTGACGGACACACCGGACGACATCTCTAGTCCCAAACAAGGCGGTTTCTGGTGGGCGCACCTGCGCTGGCTTTATCAAACGCAACCTGCCGACAAGAATCGCTGGGCTCCCGAACTCACCCGCGGCATGTACACGGCGTGGGGCAAGTTGGAAACTCCTGTCATTATTCTCTCCATCTTTTCCGGACTGATCCTGGGCCTCGGCTGGATGGGCTTCTTCTGGCTGGGGGCGATCCGTCTGGTATACACGCTGCACATGCAATGCTTCGTGAATAGTTTGACGCACCTGGGACATTCCAAAGAGGGCGGCGACGACTCCAGCATGAACGTATGGTGGCTAGGTCCGTTCCAAATTACCGCCTGGGGCGAGAACTGGCACGCAAATCATCATTCGCACGCAGGTTCCGCGCGTCTTGGATTGCGCTGGTGGCAGACAGATATCGGGTGGTATTTCATCTGGACGCTGGAGCTTTTTGGTCTCGCGCACAGCGTCAAGCGCCCGCGCGCATCGTAGTCAGTTAGTCTCGCCAAAACGCGAGCGCCACAATGTTATGATGGCGGCGTGTACGCGCAAAAATTCAAAGTGAGTGTCGTCATACGCGGCGAGAGCCGGCCTTGCCCGCTCGAGTGGCTCGACCAGTTCTGCATGCGAAACTTCACAAATTCCGCGGACTTCGACGACACGCTGCCCGTAGCCGAGGGCAAAGTGGAAGCCAGTTTCCATTTGACGCCGGAGCGTTTTGCCGAGGGACTTGGCGCGTGGCTCACGCAGCGGGGAAAGGGCGAGGGCGAACCGGTTATCGTGCAGGTCGCTCGAGAGCCGTCCTCAGAAATCCGATTGAGTGGAAATAGAACTGGCTAGAAGCTGGGGTTACGCGGCGGAGTCGCGCTTCTCCCCGTTGATGGCGGCGCGAATTTCCGGCAAAGCGGCCAAAGCAGCGGCAGCTCCAGCCGCGACCATGTCCGGCGTTCTGGTGAAGTCATCCCAGACAAAAGGAGTAACATCCGGCTCGATGATCACATCTGCTTGCTGGCGCCATGTGAGGTCGGTGTGGCGTTGAATGATGGTGAAGGAGCGACTAAGGACATCGGTGAAGGTGCGAGGCTGCTCGATGTTGCCGGCTTCGAGATACACGGCGATCACGATGTCCGCCCCAAGCAACAGAGCGCCTTCCACGGGAACCGGGGCGGTCAGAAATCCATCGACAAGCGTGCGCCCTTCAAATTGAATGGGCACGAACAGACCGGGATACGCGCACGAAGCGCGCAAGGGCGGGCCAACCTGGCCGCGCGTGTAGTAGACGGAGACGCCCGCATTGATGTCCGTCGCGGCGATCGCCAAGGGAATGGCCATGTCCTCAAAGGTTTTAACGGGTGTGAAGCGGGCAAGAAATTTGTCCATTCGCTGATTTGTGGCCAGGCCGAGCCAGGACGGTGTCCAGCGGCCGAAGTCGGTGAAGGTAGTTGTCGCGCCGATGCGCTCCATCTCTTCAAGGGGCGTTCCCGCGCAAAAAGCCGAGCCTATCAGTGCGCCCACGCTCGTCCCAGAGACCACATCGATGGGTATACCGGCCTCGCGGAGTATCCGCAGGACGCCGATGTGTGCGATGCCACGCGCAAACCCTCCCGCAAGCGCCAGGCCGACACGGGGGCGTTCCTGCGATTTGGGTTCCTGGGGCAGCGCAAGGGAGCGCAGCTTTTCCCGGGCGGATTGAAGCCAGCCGATAGCGTCTTTTGCCTTGCGAGGACTCATCTTCACTTTACTGTAACCCGGCATGTGCAGCAGAGCCATAGTTCGTTTGACCAGGGGATAGCGGTTTTGTAACCTGTCCAATCGTCTTAAGTTCCGCAAAAGGCATACCATGAAACGTCGAATCGAAAAAGCAGCAGTGTTGGGCGCGGGAACCATGGGTTCGCGAATCGCGGCGCACCTGGCGAATGCAGGGCTCCCCTGCATTTTATTGGATATCGTTCCCCCAGATCGGAAGCCCGACGCGCCAGCCGCGGAACGCAACAGGATCGTGCGCGCGGGGCTCGAGGCCGCGAAAAAATCCAAGCCTTCGGCGTTCTTCACGCCGGCACTGGCAGAGCGAGTGTCGATCGGAAATTTTGAGGATGACCTGGCGCGTTGCGCGGAAGCCGACTGGATTATCGAAGTGGTGGCGGAAAACTTGGAGATCAAACGCAATTT
>DATLVZ010000091.1:0-50978 GCA_035576885.1 Candidatus Acidiferrum sp.
GGGATTCCCACTTTCCCACAGCCACAACAACAAGCCCCGCTCACGTCCTGCGCTCCAAGCAAACCACCAACTCCAAACGCCGCTTCTCACTCAAACACTTCAAACCCGCCAGGGGGATACGATGTGAGTAGGCTCTTCCAGCATCTCAAACTGTTTGACGGACCTGTGGGGCGACCGTTACGCTGCCAAAGCGCGTTTATTTGAGGATAGGATGGACGATTCTCCGGACGGTCTATCAGCGGCACAGATGCATTCCGTAAAGCTGCCGCCGCTCCCGCAGCTTTGGGTTGGCTATCTGCTGGGTTTTGCCACAATCGTGGCGGAATTCGTAGCAGTCTCGCTCCACCCGGAGATGGCCAAGGCCGAATTTCCCATTCCTCCTTTGTACTTGTTTCTGGTGATGTTTGTCGGCAGCGTATATTGGCTTGTATGTGTTTATCGCTATCACGTTGTGATGCAGCACGTGCCCGGTTGGAAGCACCCGATTTCGCCGGCGCGAGCCGTTGGCTTCCATTTCATTCCAATTTACAACCTCTATTGGGTTTTCAAGTGGCCGCAAGAGATTGCCCGGTTCGTGAACTGGAGATTCGCTCAGCCCCTGATGAAGCCCCAAATGGTCGGCCTCATGGTTTTTGGTGCCTTCGTTCTGCGTTTCTTGTTTGACCCGGGCCTGGGATTGATTCTGCTTTTTCTGGCCGCTTCCTATGTCTCCGCATGTCTTCGCAGGGCTCTTGCTTTGCCACCGGTGCCCACGAAGAGTGCGTCCCATTCGCCGGAATGAATTTGCACAAGGAGCCAGGAATGCCACAAAGAAAACACTGGATCATGCTGTACTGCACACTCATCCTCCATGCCCCCTTGGCATTTGCACAAGGCCAGGAGGATACCAAGCAACAATCGCGCGAAATCTTCAAGGAGCTCATCGAAATCAACACAACGGATTCCGTCGGCAATGTGACGACCGCCGCGGAGGCAATGGCCAAGCGCTTGCGCGACGCCAGCTTCCCTGGGCAAGACGTCATCGTGGCCGGCCCCAACGAGCGCAAGAAAAATCTCGTCGCGCGCCTGCACGGATCAGGACAGCAGAAACCAATCCTGTTTCTCGCCCACTTGGATGTCGTGGAGGCTCGCCGCGAAGACTGGACCACCGATCCATTTCAATTTATCGAGAAGGGCGGGTATTTTTACGGGCGTGGCACCGTGGACATCAAGGACGGCGCCGCCATTCTGGTCGAGAATTTTATTCGCATGAAAAGATCGGGTTTAACGCCCAACCGCGATCTCATCCTCGCGCTCACGGCGGACGAAGAGGGCGGGAACTTCAACGGAGTCGAGTGGCTCCTCAAGCATAACCGCGACTGGATAGACGCGGAATTCTGCGTGAATCTCGATGGCGGAGATTTCATGAGCGTCAAAGGTAAGAAGATCTATGGCGCCGTGCAAGCGAGCGAAAAGGTCTATGTCGATTTTCAGTTTGAAGTAAAAAATCCCGGCGGCCACAGCTCCCGGCCAACGCGTGATAATGCCATCTATCATCTGGCCGAGGGGCTGACCAGGCTCGCTAACTACAACTTTCCAGCGGAGCTGAATGAAATCACGCGCTCCATGCTCGAAAAGAGCGTGGGGATCGAAGGCGGCCCGCTTGCGTCAGAAATGAAAGCGGCGGCAAAGATTCCCCTGGATGGCGAAGCCGTCGCGCAGCTCTCGGAAAATCCCTTTTACAACGCGATTCTTCGCACAACTTGTGTCGCCACCATGCTTTCCGGCGGTCATGCTCCGAACGCATTGCCGCAAACCGCGCGCGCCAACGTCAATTGCCGCATCTTGCCAGGCGAAGATCCCGGCAAGATAAAAGAAACATTGATTAAGGTCGTGGATGATCCTCAGATCAAGGTGGAATTCGTCGAGCAGCGCGACGCCGACGGCAATCTTATCCTGCCGGAGCGTGTGCCTCCGTCTCCCCTGCGGCCGGATCTGATAAACGCCGTCGAAACCGCGGCTAGCAGCGTTTGGGGCCCGCTCCCCATCATGCCGGTAATGGACACGGGAGCCTCGGACGGGCGCTTTTTGCGCATGTCGGGCATTCCCACGTACGGAATCGCTGGCGTTTTCCTGGATATCGACAACCGCAGGGCGCACGGCCAGGACGAGCGTGTCCGAGTCCAGGATTTCTACGACGGGGTGGAATTCAATTACCAGCTCATGCAAACCTTGGTGCGGGTGAGGTAGGCCCTTTCAACTCTAAGAAGAGAAAGGCCCGGCGAAGAAATCTTCACCGGGCCAAATTTTTCAACTCTCAAGATTATTAGTTGGGTTTTTGGGGTGCTTCGCCGGGCTTCGCATCACCCTGAGTGGTAGCGCTGGCGGCGATCGGCTTGCCTGCTTCCGTCCCGAAACGCGTCAGGTAAGGCATGAACGGTGTCAATTCGAACGGCATCTTTTCACGCTCGGCGATAGTGCCCACCGGCTTGCTCTTGATCAATTCCAGCTTGTCGTTCCAGGGATCCAGTTTCACGCGTCCGCCAATCGGCAACGCCGCAATCATCTGCGGGTTCTGCTTGGGATCAGCAGGAGCGGCCGATTTCAGGTCGGCGATGCCCGGTACACGGTCCCCAAGGTGAGCGCTGATCAGATTTGGGATCTCCTTCTGGCGTGTCTGCATGGCTTGGAAGAAGAGCCTGGCGTTCGCCATTTGCCAGCTTTTTGCCACTTGCGGATCCTTGAGGGCATTGGCTAACAGTTCCTCAGCCTTTTTGTTGGCTGCCTCCTCCTCCGCTGGTGTGCGCGCGAAACCAAAATGGCGGAATGTCTCCTTGTCATCGACCAGCAACTGGTCGAAAAAGGCGAAATTGGAGTCCATGCGATGGCCAAGAATGACGTGGCCCAACTCATGCGCGATAATTGTCGCAAGGCTCGCTTCGTCCGGGAGCACGTCAATCAGTCCGCGGCTCAGCACGATGGTATGGCCCAGCGTGAACGACTCCAGAGTCGAGGTCATCAGCACACGGCAGCGAACTTCCGGTTCGATATCCAGATTGTTTGTAACTTCGAGGTTGTTCACCACGGTTTCGAGAACTTTGTCGACTTCACCGCGCGGTGCCAACAGGCCGATGCGCTCCAGGCGATCGGCCACGTTTTCTTCCGCTTGGCGATCCCACGAACGCTGTGCCTGCACCGGCGTCAAATCGTTGGCGGTCTTCGTATCGTCCTGCACCGGAGTTTCAACCAGAATCTTGCTCAGCTCCTGCTCCTGCTGTGCATGGCCGAGGTTGTATCCCCACAGCCGCGTCTGCGCCTTGAAGTCCAGCTTCTTGCTCATTGCGTAGTGCAGATCTTTTTCTTCGCTGTAGACAAACGAAGGCATCCACAAGCCGGGTTGCACGTTGGTGCGCCAGCTATCAAAGTGGAAATACCAGCTTGCGTGTCCTCCGCCGCTGTACGCGCCGTTGAATCGCACGATGTTGTAATCCTGATCCTCAACCCAGATGCGTCCGAGGAACCGGCCTTTGCCGGATTTGTCCTGCGGCGTGACGTCGAAGACCAGGCAGCGCACTTCGCCGAGAAATTCACGGCGCACATAATCAAACTTGTAGTGCTGCTTGTCGAAGCCGTTGGTATCGAGAAAAATCATCTGAAGGAAGCCGTCCGGAAGAAATTGCATCGCGAACGAGAAGAAATTTCCAATCGACCCGATGATTTTCTTTCCTCTGCCGCTCGTGTCGCTCAAAGGCACCAGCGCCACGCCCTTCGAGAAATCGGCGCGCCCCAGAAAATATTTGTCGCCTGCGGGGACGTAGCCAAGCTCCTTGTCGGGCTTTAAATTTTGAATGTAGGTCTCCACCAGCGGCGAATACTGCCGAATCTGCTGGTTTAGACGATTTTCGTTCGTGACGACCCGGTCGATCACCTGGTCCATCGTCCGCGCCTGTTGCGGATCTGGCGCCGCAGCGCTGGCGATGGCCCCGGATCCACCCAAGACGAATCCGAGGACAACTATGCCTAACTTACGCATTTCTCTCTCCCCTCAGTAGGCCATGCGGAACTCAATCCGCACGCGCGCCGGAAAATCGACCGGCTGGCCTTCGCGCTTTGCTGGTTTGAACTTGATCTGTTGGGCCGCGCGGACCGCTGCCTCATCGAGTCCGTGGCCCAATCCACTGACGACGCGATTTATCCGCATGGTGCCGTTCGAGAGGAACACCACGTCGATAACCACGTCTCCTTCTAGCTTAAGACTACGCCCTTCCGCCGTATACTGCGGCTTCGGTTTGTCCAGGATGTCAACAGGCGTGTCGATCGGTCCTTCTGCTGCCGCCTTCTTTTTTGGTGCGTCTGCTACCGTTTGGTCTCCGAAGCCCGAAGTATGCACACTCCCTTGTTTGCCTCCCCCCGCCGGAGGATTTGCGACGCCATTTCCAAACCCAGTGCTCGCCACAGTTCCGCGGATGCCCTTGTCGCCTCCGGTGCCGTTGCCATAGCCTGGCCCGCCCGGTAATGCAAGGGAACCCAGCCGGTTCGCAGTTGTCGCGTGCTTGGGATCGCCTTTGCCCGGGATGCCATTCGGATCGCCGAATCCGCCCGTTTGCACTTTCTCGATCGGCGCTTTCACGGTCGCCGCCGCGGCGCTGCCCGAACCAATATTATTTAGCTTCACTTCATCTCGGGGGCGCTTTGGTTGATTTGTCGCCGTTTCGATCTTCGTCGCTTCGAGATGCGCCTGCATCTCCGGCGCCAGGGCTTCTACTTTTTGCACTTTCGGCACTACGGCCTTCGGTATTTCAAAAATGTGCGGCTTCTGCGGTTCCAGCTTCACGGGCTCCACAGCTTTCGGTTTCGGAGGGGGAGGCGTTTTCGCTTTCACTACCTTTGGAGGCGGCGGTGGCGGGGGTGCCACGGGAACCATCGTTTCCGGCTGCGCGATCTGAACCATTTGGTAGTGCAGCGCTGTCCGAAGCTGATCCGGATAGATCAACGGAATCAGCACACAAAAAATCAGCAAGGCTAGCTGAAATCCCGCGCTGATCCCTATTCGGTCCCAGCGGGGTTTGGAATCCGGCAATAAGGCGAGGCGAGCGGGTATCGGCTTTGACCCGATGGCCGTCTTCCAAGCGTCTGCATTCGGTAAGCGGCGCCGATCGGCATCCAAACCGACGCCCAGCCGCGTCTTACTTCGTGGTGGATCTGCAAGCATGGTTATCATCCGCGTGCCGCCTCGGGAAATTTCGTTGCCAGGAACTTCGGCCAATACAGAGGCCGCGCGTTCCGGAGTTCGTCAGTTTTTTCGAACGTGCGCTTTTCCAGTACTAGGTTACTGACGGGGCTGAGGACGTCCGAATAGGACTTTCGTACTAGCGTCGCGAAGTCGCTAATGCTTCCGCGTTCGCACGGTTCGCACCCAGTCTGCTAACCCAGCGAGGCGGTTCTAGTTGCGGGGCGGGATGCGCAACCCTAGTAGGATACCGCAATCCAGCCCTTGGGCGTTCGAACTTTTTCGTACCGGCCCTCCCATGCTGGATTAAGCTCTTGGGATGCGCGGGATACTCTTGGCGTTGGATGGTCTGCGATACTGTAAATGCGTGAATCGTCGATGAAGGAAAATGCCCCAGACCGCTCGCAACGGAGCAAGTCCGCTGGCCGTCCCGTGCTCGCTCAAATCGTGGCAGCTTCATCGCGCAAGATCGATTGGCTCTACGCACAAGCGCAGGCCGAGCGCTGGGGCCTGCCGCGGGATAGCTTCACAACTGCGCTGGAGCGCAGCGCGGAGAAACGGTTTTCCACCGGGACCCTCGCGCCGGACAAACTAGAGGAGTATTTGTGCTCGCTGCACCTCGAGGACCTGGCCCTGGCCACAGCTTGCCTGGAAAATTGCGAAGCTGCGTGGGAGCATTTCGTATCTGCCTATCGCGGCTATTTACGCTCTGCGGCAGCGACGGTGCTTCGTTGCCGCTCGGGTTCACCGGAAGCCCGCGAGCTCGCCGACTCTCTCCTTGCCGAGCTCTACGGCCTCACCGACGGCGCTCGCCGCGAGCGTTCTTTGTTCCGCTATTTTCACGGCCGCAGCTCTCTGAAAACCTGGCTCCGCGCCGTCCTGGCACAGCGCCATATCGACCTCATCCGCGCGGGGCGGCGTTTCGAATCCCTCGAGGACGACGAGTCGATTAGCCATTCTCCTAAAAGTCCTGCGCTCGTTTCGGTGCAGGCGGACGACCCTCATCGCGAGCGCTACGTCACGCTTTTCGTCCGCGCCTTGCAGGCGGCTCTCGCCTCTCTCGATCCCCGCGATGAACAGCGCCTGCGTTTGTACTACGCCAAAGAACAAACTCTCGCTGAAATCGGCAAGCAGCTCGGCGAGCATGAATCCAGTGTCTCGCGCAATCTGGATCGCATTCGCCTGGCGCTGCGTCGAACCGTCGAAGAAACCCTTCGCAATGGCTGCCCCGCGGCGAACGGATTCGCCGCCGAAATCGGTCTCAGCGACGCGCAGATCTCTTTGTGTCTTGAATACTCCTCCGCTGACGCTTCCTTCGATCTCGAAGAGCTTCTCCAGCGCCGCAGCCGCCCAACCCCTTCAACTGGGAGGCCTGACCCGTGAAATTCAAGCCCGTCAAGCCCGGCCTAACCGCCGTATGCAAGAACGCCGCCCGCTCTCGTTCTAAGAAAGGAGAAACCCATGGCGCATGACGACCGCAATCGGAGCTTTGAAAAAGCGCTCGCTCGCCATCTGCGCTCCTCTGCGTCTTCCGAAATGGACGGAAATGCCCTCGGCGCGGCACCGCTCGAATCTTGTCCGGACGCCGAGATCCTTGCGGCTTATCACGATGGCTCACTCTCCTCCGACGAACGCAATCTTTGGAAACAGCATGTCCTGGGCTGTGACAACTGCCAGCTCATCTTGGCGCACCTTGCGACGCCTCTCGAAGTTCCTGTCACTCCGGAAACTTCCGAAAGAGTATCAGTCATCAACACAGCAGCAGTTGCGAAAGTCAGCTCGCTCGATGCCCTGCAGGTCAGCCGTGCGAACCGCCCGCCAAGTTTGCGGTGGCTCTGGTTTGTTCCCGCGGGCGCGATCGCCGCTGGCCTGATCGCATTTATTTCCTTGCGATCGCCGAAGCCTTTGCAGGTCGCGACGGGATCGCCCGTTGAAGTTGCTGAAAATCGGCAGCCTTCGGCGGTCGGCTCTTCCCCACAAACCCAGCTCGTCGTGCCTGGTGAACGAAAACAAAAAGATCAGCGCACCGATCAACCTGCTGGAGGAATCGCCGGCCCGGTCTCGTCAGACCGCGATGCCGTTGCCGACGAGTTGCGCAAGCAAGCGCAGTCGGCACAACAAGCTCCGTATGCAGATGCCGCGAAGACCGCTTCCGGACCTTCCTTGAGCAGGCAAAAGCAAGAACAACAACAGCTAGCCGCGCGAACTGCTGGCGCAGCCGGAGCAACGCGCGATCAAAAGAAGTTCGACGCACAAACTGCACCCGGACTCCCGGAGAACGGCCGGTTGACGGCCGCGCCGCAAACCTTACCGCCTCCTTTGCCTTCGCAACCCGGCTTTATCGCCGGCGGAACCGTCGAGGGCCCCCTTGCAGAGAAAGAACGTCTGCCCGCGCCAGCTTCAAACGCTGCAGCGGCGAAACCAAAGGTAGCAAACGATAATGCAATTTCGGCGGTTACCGAGTCCGTTGAAGTCTCCGCTGAACCAACATCCCGGGCCGAAGCCAAAGCCATGATGCGCGCCGCCGCGCTCCAAAACCCTCACGTCTTTATCGCACCGGATGGAAAGCAACTCTGGCGCGTCGGTCCGTCGGGTTCTCTCGAACATTCATCGGACAGAGGTCTTAAGTGGACGGTGCAAACGAGCGGCGTCAACACTGATTTGCTGGCCGGATCCGCTCCATCCGCAAAAGTCTGCTGGGTGGTCGGCAACTCCGGCACGATCTTGCGTACCACCGATAGCGGTGCCCACTGGACTAAACTGGACTCGCCAATCTCAAATGACCTCGTCGGCGTTCGCGCCGCCGACGCCATGCATGCTTCGATTTGGTTTGTGCCAGGTCAGCCGCCAGGCTCCGTGAAGACGTATCAGACTACGGACGGCGGCGTTACTTGGTATTCGGTTCCCGGTGAATAGTGCACATAAAGCATTCTCTCGCACCTCGTGCAAGGAAATCCCTCCCCAACGTTCTAAGCTTGAAGCGAAATCTTGAATGAGGTGAACACAATGGAAATTCACAAATCAAAATGGCAGCGCCGCCTTCCATGGATTCTCTCAACCACCGCTGCCCTGCTCGCGGCGGCAGCTTTCTTCTATCCTGCTTGCCGCAGGCAGCGCGTCTTTGCAGACCTGGCAGCTGGTCAAGAAAAAGAAGCGCCACGTTCCACCGCGCCCGATCAATCCACCAGCCTCAGCGACCAGACCGATCTCAACGTCACCGTCTACAATTCCAACATCGCTCTCATTCGCGATGTCCGTAATCTCACTCTCCCCGACGGCGCTTTCCGCCTCAAATTCATGGACATCGCCGCTACTGTCAATCCGGCCACGGTCCACTTCCGCTCCCTGACCGATCCCGATAAGCTCGGCGTCATCGAACAAAACTACGAATACGATCTTCTCGAGCCCGCCAAGCTTCTCCACAAATACGTCGGCCGTGAAGTCACTCTTGTCCGCTCCTATCAGGAGAATGGCACCACCAGGCACGAAGAAATCAAAGCCACGCTTCTCTCCGATAACAACGGCCAGGTGTGGAAAATCGGCAACGACATCGTCACCGGCGGTTACGCCGAAAGTTACCGTTTCCCAGACATCCCCGCCAATCTTTACGACCGCCCAACGCTTCTCATGTCCCTTGAAAATTCCGGTCTCCGCAAACAGCAAATCGAAGCCTCTTACCTCGCCACCAACTTGTCTTGGAACTCCGACTACGTTCTCACCGTCGCCCGCGACGAAAAAGCAGCCGACCTCGACGGCTGGGTCACTCTGGTTAACAATTCCGGCACCGCCTTCCACAACGCCCGCCTCCAGCTCGTCGCCGGCGACTTGAATCGTATTGCCGCCCAGGGTGGATTGAGAGCCGACATGGTCGCAAAGGAAATGGCGATGAATAGGGCCGCCGCTCCGCAATTCCAGCAGGAAAGCTTCTCCGAATACCATCTCTATACCCTTGGCCGCCGCACCTCCGTCGAGAACCAGGAAACCAAGCAAATCAGCCTGCTCGAAGGCTCCGGCGTCCCCGTCCAAAAAATATTCGTCGTCAACGGCCAAAATTATTACTACCGCAACGCGCAAGCTCCCGGCTCGCCCATCAAAGATCCCGTCATGGTCTATTACAAATTCAAGAATGAAGAAAAAGCCGGCCTCGGCATTCCTCTCCCCGCTGGCAACGTCCGCGTCTACCAGAAAGATTCACGCGGCGGTATCCTCTTCATCGGCGAAGACCGCATCGACCACACTCCCAAGGACGAAAACGTCACCGTGCACATCGGCAACGCCTTCGACGTCATCGCCGAGCGCAAGCAGACCGACTTCAAGCGCATCGACAACCACACCTGGGAAATGGAATTCGAAATCACCCTGCGCAACCACAAGGACACGCCTATCACGGTGGAACTCAACGAGCCCATCGGCGGCGATTGGCAAATGCTCAGCTCCACCTACAAATACACCAAGACCGCCGCCTTCGCCGCCCAGTTCCATGTCCCTGTAGCCAAGGACGGCACCTCCGTCCTCCGCTACCGCATCCGCGCCACCTGGTAGTTGCCGCGCTATTCTTCGTAGGGGCACGGCGCACCGTGTCCCTCTTCACTCTTGCTTGGCCTCCGCCACAAAAATCATCTCCGGCGAACTGTCCACCAGCGGCGCACGGTCAAAATCTCCATACACTGCGCTCACGCGAAACCCGCACCGCGCCAGCAAATGCTCCACCTCATACCGGAAGAAATACCGCAGCGTCCACGCGAACACGAGACGCTCCTCTTTCCCATGAGCATCCGTCACATAAAAAATCATCTCCACATCATTCCGCTGCTCCGCGCGGTGAAACGCCGCGACCCGTTCCGTGATTCGCACACGCCGCCCGTCCGGCATCGTGTACTCGGTCACCGGCTCTTCCTTTTGATACGCCGGGTCGTGCATCCTCTCCGCATCCGTCTGGAACACGTCCAGAATCAACTTTCCTTGCCGTTCCCCAAACCGCCGGCCCGCGTGCAAATGTTTTCGCACCGATTCCAGGCACGAAATCTGTTGCTCCGTCTCCAACAAATGCTGCATCGGGCGGAATGGAATAATCACCACGCGGAATTTTTCGCCGAGATCGAATCGCGTCATGTCCCCTTGCACCAGATGCACGCGTTCGCGCGCCTCCCGTGGTAACGCCGCACGCTTCTCGGTGCACCGCTCCAGCATTCGTTCGGAAATATCAAGCCCGGTCACCCGGTGCCCGGCTTCCGCCAGCGCCAATGTAATCCGCCCCGTCCCGCAACCCAATTCCAGCACGGGATCGCCAAATTCTTTCACCGCATCGCGATAAAACGCCACATCTCGCGTTCGCCCGCGTACCATCGGCGAGTCGTCGTAATAATCCGCAATAAATCCATCGTAGAGCGCAGTACTCATGTTTCTATTCTCGTCCAAGGAACTGGGGAACCCACGGCAACGCCTCGAGAAATCTGTCAGTCACGAGTCACCAGTAGCGGCTCCTCAACAATCGCGTCCGCCTCAATCTCCACCAGCATCTCCGGCGAAATCAGTTTGCTCACTTCCACCATGCTCGTCGCCGGACGTATCGCTCCAAAAAATTCTCCATGCGCTCGCCCGATCAGTTCCCAGTGCGCAATGTTCGTCACGAAAATCCGCGTCCGTACCACATCCTTCAACCCCGCTCCCGCTTTCGCCAGTGCCGCCTCGATGTTTCGGATCGTCTGCTGGGTTTGCGCGTACGCGTCTCCCACTCCCACGATCTTTCCGTCCGGCCCCGTGGCCGTTGTTCCAGAAACCGCTATCAGGTTCCCTATGCGCACCGCCCTCGAATACCCTACGATCGGTTCCCACGGCGTACCGCTCGAAATATTCTCCCGTGCCAAATGCGTCTCCTTCGCCTCACCTTTCTGTGTCATCGTGAGGCTGCATGCTAAACTGAACGAATTATGGCACAGGCCAAGCTCGCGATCCTCGCCGGACTGTGCGCGAGAAGATCTCATGCTATGTAACAGCATCCTCGAAGCCGTTGGCCGCACGCCGCTCGTGCGCCTCAATCGCATCAATCAAGGCCTCAAGCCGCAGATCTACGTCAAGGCGGACTACACCAATCCCGGCGGCTCGGTGAAAGACCGCATCGGCATCACCATGATTGACGACGCCGAAAAGCGCGGCCTGCTCAAGCCCGGCGGCACCATCATCGAAGGCACCTCCGGCAATACCGGCATGGGCCTTGCTCTCGTCGCCGCGGTGCGCGGTTACAAAATGGTCTTCACCATCACGGACAAGCAATCCAAGGAAAAAGTCGATCTCCTGAAAGCACTCGGAGCGGAGGTCATTGTCTGTCCCACCGCCGTAGAGCCCGAAGATCCGCGCAGCTATTATTCCGTCGCCAAAAAACTCGCACGCGAAATTCCCAATTCGTTCTATCCCAATCAGTATGAAAATCCGATGAATCCCGAGGCGCATTATCAATCGACAGGCCCGGAAATCTGGGAAGACAGCCGAGGCAAAATAACGCATTTCGTCTGCGGCATCGGCACCGGCGGCACGATCAGTGGGGTCGGCAAATATCTAAAGGAAAGGAATCCCGCGATCAGAATTGTTGGCGTCGATCCACTCGGCTCGCTTTACTACGATTTTTTCAAACGCAGCGAGACGATCAAGCCCAAGACGTACGTCGTCGAAGGCATCGGCGAAGATTTTTTCCCCACGACCATGAATATGAAGATTCTCGACGACGTAGTTCAAGTCAACGATGAAGAGTGTTTCGTCGTCGCGCGCCGCCTCGTCAAGCTCGAGGGCATTTTCACCGGCGGCTCCGGTGGAGGCTGCATCTCCGCCACCCTCCGACTTGCCAAAGATCTAGGTTCCGAAGCCTTCGTCGTTGCTTTTTTGCCGGACACCGGCATGCGCTATCTCAGCAAGGTCTACAACGACGAATGGATGCGCGAGCGCGGCTACGTGGAAGCCGCCGTGCACATCACCGCCGCTGAAGTCGTCAATGCCAAACATCTGTCCGGTAAAGTCCGCGAGCTGGTCATCGCTCGTCCCTACCAGACTGTCTTCCACGCTCTAAAGACCATGCAGGAGCAGGACATCTCGCAAATTCCCGTCTTCGAAGAGAACATTCCCATCGGCACCATCTACGAAGATCAAATCCTGACGATGGCGCTTCAAGGGAAAGACTTACGCAAACTCGTCGTCCGTGAAGTGATGAGCAAGCCGCTCCCGCGCATTCCGGGCACTTCGCCCGTCGAGCGCGTTACCTACATTTTGAGCCACGAAAATCCCGCCGTGTTCGTCGAAATGGACGGCGCAAAATTCGAAATCCTCACCAAGTACGATTTGATGAGCACCGTCGCCAGCCTCATGGAACAGAAGCGTTAGGTGCCGGCGCGAAGCGATCCAAAAAAGTAAGGCGGAATAGCTTTGAAGATTCTTGACTTCAACGAACGGCTGAAAAATTCGATCCTCATCGCCGATGGCGCGATGGGCTCGATGTTGCACGAAGCTGTCGGCACGCAGCGCTGTTTCGATGAGCTTAACGCCATCGAGCCCGAAGCCGTATTCCGCATCCATCTGGCTTACATCGAAGCCGGCGCGCAAATCATCGAAACCAACACCTTCGGCGCAAATCGCTTTAAACTCGCCCCGCTCGGCCTGGCTGACGCAGTTCAACGCCTCAACAGCCGCGGCGTCAAGATCGCTCGAGAAGCCCGGGAATCTGCTCCCCGCGAAGTCCTTATCGCAGGTTCCATCGGCCCGCTTGGCCTGGGCGTGCAATCCCGGCATCCTTCCCCCGACGAGATTCAGGATGTCTTTCACGAGCAGGCGCTCGCTCTCGAAGAGCGCGGAGTCGACTTTTACATCCTCGAAACGTTTTCCTACATCGAAGAAATTCTTCTCGCCGTGGACGCCATCCGCTCTTTTTCTGGGTTGCCCATCGTCGCCCAGCTCACCTACTCCGAAGAAGGCACTACCTTCGGCGACCTCCGCCCCGCCGATGCCGCCGCTCAACTGAAGGGAAAAAACGTCCAGGTCATCGGCGCGAACTGTACTCTCGGCCCGCAAGCCTTGCTCAGGATATTGCGTGAGCTCACGGAAATCGACGAACTCCGCGTGAGCGGGATGCCCAACGCCGGGTTACCCAAGCGCGAAGGCGACCGCATCGTCTATCCCAAATCGTCACCGGAATATTTCGCACTTTTTGCCCGCGAAGCCGCCGCGCTCGGCGTCCGGATACTTGGCGGCTGCTGCGGGACAACCCCTGCCCACATTCGCGCCATGGCCGAAGCCGTCAAGTCGCTGCATCCCTCAAAAGCCACCGCGGCGCATCACTCCGTCGGAGCCATCGCGAAGCCCGCTCCGGTTTTGCAACGCGAGCCGGAAAGCCGTTTCTGGAAAAAACTCCAGGCCGGGGAGTTCACCGTCTGCGTCGAGATCGATCCGCCGAAAGGCCTCTCGCTCGACCGCATTTTCGAGCAAGTTGACTTAATCATGGCTTCGAAAAAAGTGGACGCCATCGACATCAACAGCGGCGCCATGGCGCGCGTCGGCATGGACGCACTTATTACCGCTGGCGCTCTCGAAGCGCGCGGCGTCGAAACCGTCCCGCATCTCACCACGCGCGATTTCAACATCATCGGTTTGCAAGCCGTTTTGCTTGGCGCGTGGACTGTTGGCGGTGTTCGCAACGTCCTTGCCATCACCGGCGATCCGCCAGCCGTCGGCGACTACCCAGAGGCCAGCGGCGTCTACGAAGTGGATTCTGTCGGCCTCGTCAAAGTGCTCAGCCGCCTCAATCAGGGCACGGACTGGGCCGGCAAAACTCTCGGCGGTGCCACGAACTTCGCCATCGGCGTGGCCGTCAACCCCGTCGCCGACGATCTCGATGACGAAATTGAGCGCTTCCACGCCAAAATCGAAGCCGGCGCGCACTTCGCGATGACCCAGCCGATCTTCGATCCCGAACACTGGCACGCCTTTGTGAAAAAACTCGGCGGCAAGCCTTCGATTCCCGTTCTCGTCGGCATCTGGCCGCTCAACAGTTACAAACAGGCCCTGCGGCTGAATAACGAAGTACCCGGTATCGTCATACCGCAGCAGGTTCTCGCTTCGCTCGAATCCGCCGGCGTCAATGCCCGCGAACGCGGGTTCGACGTCGCCCGCCAGATGTTAGCCTGGTCCCGCACCGAGCTTGCCGGCGCCTATTTAATTCCGCCGTTCAAACGCTACGAAGAAGTCCTCGATATCCTCTAGCGTTTAGTTTCTTGTGACTCGGCTCTGTCTCTTCACCACTCGCCGCAAGAGGGGCACCAGAATCAAATAAAGAATCGCTATGAGGAATGGCGCTAACAAACACCATGCTGCTGCCGCGTGCCACACTGTCGTCCACAGAAATTGCGTTGCGCCCCAAAAGTTTGCATGAATCATCTCCAGAATCTGTGCAGCGGAGAGCGGCAAATGAGGCGCGCCAGATAACTTTTCCCCCAGCCGGAAGAATGGAATGAGCAGCGCAATCTGCACCGGGTACACAAAATAATTCACGATCTGTATCGCGGGCAGATTCAGCCGCAAAATCAAGGCCGCAAGCGCGCAAAGCGCAGTCGTCGTCCCCAGCACCGGAAACACGCCCAGTGCCACGCCAAGCGCAAGGCTCAGCGCCATCTTTTCCGGCGTGACGCCTTGCCGCAGCAGCTCCATGATCGGCCGGGCAATTCGCCGGCGAAAAAATCCGTCATTCACTCCGCGATCCTGCTCCACGCGATGCGTTCCGGCCTCTATCATATTCGGAAACACTAGCTTCTCTGCCGCCCTTATTCTCTGTGTCCTCCGGGTGTGGGGCTTGCGGAGTTTGCGCTCGCGACCTATGCTCCCTCGGGAACGAGCGTGTGAAATTGGGGAGGAGCAAGACGATGACGAAGAGCTCTCGATGGGTTGTGGCAGGAACCGCGCTTATCCTGTTGTTTGCGGCGGGGGTGCGGGCGGGGAGGCAAACGAAAGCGGCTGAGGCGCACGCGGCGGATAAGGCCGCGATTGGAGCGGTGTTGAATGGGCAGCAAGCAGCTTGGAACCGCGGAGACGTGGATGCGTTCTTGGTGGGCTACTGGCATTCGCCGGAATTGACGTTTTCCGGGAGCAGCGGAGTGTCGCGCGGCTGGGATAGCGTTGTGGCACGGTACAAGAAGAACTACCCGGATCGGGCGGCGATGGGACAGCTTGATTTTTCAGGTCTGGAATTTCGGTTCCTCGCGCCGGATGCTGCCCTGGTGTTGGGGCGCTGGCATCTGAAACGAGACAAAGGAGATATCGGCGGCGTGTTCTCGTTAGTGTGGCAGCGTTTCCCCGAGGGCTGGAAGATCATTCATGACCATACCAGCGCCGTTGAAACACCAGCAGTTCCAAGTCATTGATTATACAATGTTTAGATAGAGACACCGGGCGTCCTACAGTCGTGGTACTTCGGGCCTATTGGAGCAGCACACAATCCTCGGCACAATGTCGGTAGAGGCTACCGAGGGATGTTCGCCGCTATGCTACTTGCGATCTCCATCGTTGCCCTTTCGCAATTCGCCCTCTATTACTGGCGGGCGATTTTGGCGGGGGTGGCAGCGCAACCGGTCTCCGACCGCGTGCTTGCTGCGGCTCATCTTGACGCAGGGTGCATGAAGGGCCAGGACTTTGAGACTCTGGCAGGATTGCACGAGCTGACCCCAGACTTGGGTCCCCAGAATAGCGGGCTAACGCTAGTGCGTACTTATTACCGGATGATCGAAGGGCTTGGAGTTCTCTCCGGCACCCACTTACCGTCCCTGGCCGAGTGGTGCGAACGCGAGCGCGTGATTTGCGCGCGTTACGCCGCGGTCCAAATCAGCCTGCGCTTGCAGGCCAACCTCGAGCTAGCAGCCGCTCTGCGTTCCTGCTGACGCAGCGATCAAAATCTCCTCATACTAATTCTCGTTCAGCCGCGTTTTCCGAACGTTCCCTTTTACTCTGCTAATTACTCTTTCCCGCACCTCGAATCCCGCATCTCCGAGCACGAAATCCCTCGCGATTCCGAGAGGGTTGCAGCCCGCTTACCGGTAGGATGGGGGTGTAACCTTTTCTCCGCCGGGCGGTATTCACCCTATGAAAGAGCAAGAACGGGCCGATACGGAAAATGACCAGACCATGAAGTTGGCTCCGGACGAGGATCTGATGCTCGAAGTGCGCAATGGCGCAGGCGAAACGCTGGGAGTGTTGTTCGACCGCTACCACTCGCCGCTGTACAACTTCTATTCGAAGCTGACCGGCGACCGGACGCTCAGCGAGGATTTGGTGCAGGAAGTTTTTCTGCGAATTTTGAAATACCGGCAAAGCTATCAACCGGGGACGCCGTTCCGTGCGTGGATCTATCAAATCGCCAGGAATGCAAGAGTGGATCATTACAGAAAAACGCCGAAGCACATCACGTTCGAGCCGGAAATGGCGCCGGCGGTGATGCCGAAAGACTCCGCGCAGCATTCGGAAGAGGCGGAACTCCTGCGCCGCGCGCTGATGCAGCTGCCGGAAGAAAAAAGAGAGATTTTGATTTTGAGCCGCTTTCAGGAATTGAAATACGACGAAATTGCGCGGCTTCTGGGATGCGATCTCGGGACCGTAAAGACGCGAATACACCGGGCAATCCAGGAACTGCGGCAAACATTTCGCCAGATCGAGAGCGGCATGATCAACAAGGACAAAAATTCTGGAGTCACGAAGTTTGTACCTCCCCGGAGGGCCGGAAATGAAGTGTGAACAGATTGGAGAACTCCTGCCGGATTTTCTGCAGGGAAGTTTGAACGAAGAACAAAACGAAATCGTGGAGCTGCACATGGCGCAGTGCGCCGATTGCCGCGACGAAGTTGCGATTTGGAAAAAGCTGGGACTGCTGCCCGAGGAGCAGCCTAGCGCGGCGTCAAGGGCGCGATTCGAAGCGACGCTGCACGCCTACCAGACGGGGCGCAGCGACAGAGCTAGCGCGCGATTCGGGCGAGCGGGACGCGCGGCGGGGTCGAACATCTGGCAATGGGTGCGCACACCTCTCGGAGCCGTGGCGTGGAGCGCCGCGCTGCTCGTGATCGGAATTTTTGCCGGCAACTATTTCGGGAGCAGGCCGACTCATTCGGATACGGGCCAGAACGAAATAGCAGCAATGCACACCGAGCTGACAAACATGAGGCAGTTGGTGGTGCTCTCGATGCTGCAGCAACAGTCGGCGAGCGAGCGCCTGCAGGGAGTGAGCTGGAGCCAACAGGAAGAGCACCTCGATCCGCAGGTGATGGTGGCGCTGCTGCATACGCTGCGCTTCGACGGAAGCGTGGACGTGCGGCTGGCGGCTCTCAATGCCCTCAGCCGGCACGCTGGTCAGCCGCAGGTACATAAAGGCGTGTTGGACGCGCTGCAACAGCAACAATCTCCCCTGGTGCAGGTGGCGCTGATCGATCTTTTGACGGAGTGGCGCGACCCGGACGCGGCGCAGCGGCTGCGAAATTTTGAGCAAACGCCGAATTTAAATCCCACGGTGAAGCAACGAGCGGAGTGGGCTGTCAGCAAATTGAATTGAGGAGGAAAGCGTGCGCAGAAAATCCCTGATCTCGATTTTGATCGTCTACGCCGCGGCGGCGCTGCTGCTGCCGATGTGGTCCACGAAGAGTTCAGCAAGCGGGCGGCGACTGAGCGTATTGAGTTTGGTGCGCGCGGGGCTAGGGCCCGAAGTCGTCTCCGCAAAGACCAGAGATGACGATGCCGAATACCCGGTCCGCGACCAGGAAAACATCCAAAAATCCTTTCCCATGCCTGCAACCGGGCAGA
Organism: Candidatus Acidiferrum sp.; assembly: GCA_035576885.1. Lineage (GTDB taxonomy): Bacteria > Acidobacteriota > Terriglobia > Acidiferrales > UBA7541 > Acidiferrum. Next base: position 18,026 of record DATLVZ010000091.1, read on the forward strand.
AGTCACTCGAGATCGACAACGTGTGGGGCTCGATCGAGATATCCGCCGACAATTCGGACAAGGTGGAGCTGACCGTTCAGAGAACGACGCGGGCGGAATCGAAAGAGAAGCTCGAAAAGGCGAAGAAAGAAGTGACGCTGGACATTACCCAGCAAGAGGGCGCGCTGAAGCTCTATGTGAACGGGCCTTTCCGGTGCCAATGCGATGACTGCCGGCACTCGCGAGACGAGGATGGGTACGTCGTGAAGATGGATTTTCAAGTGAAAGTGCCGCGCGACATCGATCTCAAAGTGAAGACCGTAAATGGAGGGCGCGTGGTCGTGCGGGGCACAAACGGAAATTTCCTCGTGCGAAACGTGAATGGCGACATCGAAATGGACAACGTGTCCGGCTCCGGGACGGCGCGCACGGTGAACGGGCCGGTGAAAGTGTCGTTCCGCCAAAACCCGCGGGAGAATTCCGAATTCAAGACGATTAACGGAAACGTGGACCTGCACTTTGCACATGACCTGTCCGCGGATTTCCGGTTCAAGACATTCAACGGCGGCATCTACAGCGATTTTCCCGTAACGACCCTGCCCGTGCATGCGATTCAAGAAGAACGGCGCGGCGGGAAAGTGGTTTATCGGGCCGACCGCTTCACGGGAGCACGCGTGAACGCCGGCGGGCCAGAGATTCAGATTGAAAATCTAAATGGAGATATTCGCATTCTTGAAAATCATGAATAACCAAACAGTTCGTTTCAACCATTTCCTCGCAGTGGCAGTGTTGGCCGGGGCGGCCTTAATCGCGCCCGGCGCGCAGGCACAAGCGCAGTCCAGCGGCGACCGCATCGCCGTAAATCTGGACGATCCGGCGCGCCCGGCATTTGTGAAAGCGAGCCTGGTGAACGGCAGCATTACCGTGAAGGCTTACGACGGCAAGGAAGTTATCGTGGAAGCGCGCGGACGAAATCAAGAAAGCGAAAGGCCTTCGGGCGGCCCGAAGCGCTTGAACATATCAACTACCGGGTTGTCGGTCGAAGAAGAGAACAACGAAGTCCGCATCGGCACTGAGTCTTACGCTCGGACGATCGACCTCACGATTTCCGTGCCTGTACACACGTCGCTAAAGCTGCGTGCGGTGAACGATGGAGACATCGCGGTGACGGGAGTGGACGGGGACCTGGACGTGGATGACATAAACGGCGCGGTCAACCTAAACAATGTGTCCGGCAGCGCCGTGGCTCATGCGTTGAACGGCCACGTGCACGTCACGTTCGCGAAGGTGAATCCGCAAAAGCCGATGGCGTTCAGTTCACTGAATGGCGACATCGACGTCACATTTCCGGCGGATGTGAAAGCGAATGTGAGCATCAAGTCCGACCGCGGCGATGTGTTCAGCGATTTTGACGTACAGCTCCAGGCCTCCGCGCCGCAACAGGTGGTCGAAGATGGACGCGCAAAAGGCGGCAAGTACCGCGTTCGAATCGACAAGACCGTGCACGGAACGATCAATGGCGGCGGACCGGAATATCAATTCACAAATTTCCAGGGACAGATCTACATCCGCAGGGCGGGCAGCTCGAAGTAGGGCTATAGAATAGTTCTACAGCAAGCCGGGAAGCGGCACCATTCATGCGCCGCGCGAAAGCAGCAGAATGCAAAAGCCAACTCGCATACCTTTCGAAGGCCCTCTGAAGTTTGAGCACAACGTTAGTACGCCCAGCGAAGGAGCACGCCGCCAGTGGTGTAGCCCGCGCCGACGGTGACTAGGAGCACCAGGTCGCCTTTGTGAAGGCGTCCTTGCTTGACCGCATCGCACAATCCCAAAGGAATCGTACCCGCGGTGGTGTTGGCGTAGCGGTCGATATTGACGAGCACTTTCGAGTCATCGACGCCCAGCCGTTCCTGCGCGGCGCGAATGATGCGAAGATTGGCCTGATGGGGAACCAGCAGTGCCAAATCATCCTTCGTGAATCCGTTGCGCTCGAGGAGCCTCGCGGACATCTCTGCCATGCGACGAGCGGCATACTTGAAGACCTGCGAGCCTTCCTGGTGCACGAAATGCATCTTCTTTTCCACGGTCTCCTGCGTTGCCGGATGCAGTGAGCCGCCGCCAGGCATGTAGAGAAACTGTCCGCCCGAGCCGTCGACATCATGTTCGAAATCGAGGATGCCTGCTCCCTCAGCCGCTGGTTCCAGAAGCACCGCTCCCGCACCATCTCCAAACAGGATGCAGGTTGCACGGTCGGTGTAATCCAGAATGGAACTCATCTTGTCACTGCCGATAACCAAGACTTTGTTGTGAGCACCTGAGCCGACGAATAGCGCGCCGACGGTAAGCGCATAAGCAAAACCCGAGCAAGCAGCGGAAAGGTCAAATCCCCAGGCTTTTTTTGCGCCGATACGATCCTGGACGAGGCAGGCCGTGGCGGGAAACATCATGTCTGGTGTGACGCTGGCGACGATGATCATGTCAATGTCGGCGGAATCGATCTTGGTTTGAGCGAGCAGCGCTTGGGCAGCTTCGGTGGCTAGATGCGAACTGGCGGTGCTATTGTCTGCGATATGACGTTCGCGGATGCCGGTACGAGTGCGAATCCATTCGTCGTTGGTCGCGACCAACTTCTCGAGGTCCGCGTTGGTAAGCACCTTTGGGGGAACGTAGCCTGCGACACCGGTGATTTTTGCCGCGATGCGGTGAGACATGTCTCTCCTTGAGAGTTACAACACAGCAAGCGAATCCGAAATTCTAAGCGATGCCGATGCGAAGTTACAAGGCAAGAGCGAAAGATACAAGGAAATGCGGCGGTTTTGGGCGAGTGGACAGCTGGTGAGGTAAATTAGGCGTGAGGAATCATTCCGCGGGCGGAAGGATTTCGTGGCGCCAAGTGAGGGCGGCAGTTTTTTGGAGCATGGCGGAGACAGAGCAGTATTTTTGTTCGCTGAGCTCGATCGCGTGTTTCACGGCGGCTTCGTCGAGCGATCCTCGCAAGCGATAGAGAATTTCCAGTTTTTTCCAGACGGTGGGCGGCCCTGAGGCGCGTTCGCCGGAACAGATGACTTCCAGCGCTTCGAGGTTTTGGCGCTTTTTCTTCAAGATGCTGACGACATCCGTCGCGGTGCAAGCGCCGAGAGCCATGAGAACAAGCTCCATCGGTCCCGGGGCCTTGTTGGAGGTGCGGTCGGAATCGATAGTGATCGCGTGCCCAGATGGACTGGTGGCCACGAATTTTTCTTCGCCAATCCATTTTATGGATGCTGTTTGCATTTTGCCTCCTGGAGAGACTTCTCGGTGTTCTCAGCGTAAAGGATCGCAAGCGCGAATTGAAGTTGCAGAAGCGAAACAGAATTTTCTACGGTTTGCTCTCTATTACCTGCTTAAGCTTGCGGGCGTCTTGGAGTAGAGGGAGCCCGGGGTCGGCGTCCTTCCAGGGGTCAAGGAGCCGATCGATTTGCGTCGCGGCCATGGCTTTGTCCCCTCTAGCGAGATAGATACGCGCGAGATGGTAATGTGCTGCGAGCCAGTCTTGCTGAGGCTCCCATCCCACGGCAGGCTCGACACTTCCCAGAAATAGTTCGTACCAGACAGCAGCTTGGTCGGGGTTTCCAGCAGCTTCAAAGGCACGAGCCAAACCTTCCGTGGTCATGGCGCTGCGCTTAGCCTTGTCCGCTAACAAGAGCAGCTCAATCGCGTGGTCTTTGTTGCCATGGGCGAGTTCTACCTCAGCTTCGAGGGTTTGGAGATCGCTCATGTGCTCGGGATTTTGAGCATCCGCGGAATGACGCACTTTTTGCAGGATATCCACGGCCTTTGCGACGCTTCCACTGCGTGCGTATTGCATGCCGAGCCAGAGCCCGGCGCGCACTTGGGCGCCCGAGGTGGCCAAGTACGGGAGCGCAAGATCCAGTTCACGCAGCTGGCCTGCGCGGTCTCCCTGTCCATCCGCAACAATGGCGAGCAGGTTGTGCTCGCGCAAAATGCTCAAGCTCCATTTGTACGTCTCGTCGGAGAGGAGGGCTTCCTGCAAGCGAGGTTTGGCGACGGCATATTTGCCGTGGTAGAGATCGAGCCAGGCAAGAGAGCGGAGACCTCTTGGTTTGAGGTCGGGCTTGGCAAAGGCAAGCTCGAAAGTTTCGCGCGCTCTGGGTTCGTCACCATTGAGGAATAGACTCATCCCGTATTCGTGATTGATGTTCTGATTGGTCTTCCAGGAAGGATCCAACTTGAAGGCTTGCTCGTAGTTGCGTAGCGATTCGGAAAAATTGCCGAGCTCATTATACGTGGTGGCGATGTCGATATAGATCGAAGGCTGGTTTGGAGAAATTCGTAGAAGCTCTTTGTATTGTTCCAGGGCCTCTTGCGGCCGGCTGTTGCTGCGCAGGAGTGAGGCATAGTTGAAGCGCATCCCCCAATCATCGGGATAAGCTTTTAGATAAACATCAAAGCGGTTTGTGGCCTCCGCCACATGGCCGAGGTCTTGAGCGTAGCGGGTCTGAATGTAGAGCCGCTCGCGATCGGTAGTGCGCTCGGAGAGTTGCAGAGCTTTGTCCATATGCTCTTTGCCTCTCGGAGGGCTGTTGAAGATGTGACTGTAATAGGCGTCGCCGAGCGCCGCGTGGGCCATGGCGAACTCCGGATCGCTCTTGACGGCCGACTCGAAGGCCTGCACGGCTGGCTCATACTGTCCCTTGCTCCAGAGAGCGCCTCCGTCGGCAAACAGTTTCAGGGCTTGTAATGAGCGAGTGGTTACCATCGGAAGAGGCCGGTCGGTATTGCTTGTGGCGAGCATCGATTCGCCCAAATCGCGGCGCACGCGGGTAGCTACGGAGCCGAGCGCGTCCAGAATGTGGTTCTGGTCTCTGGCTTCTTCGAGGTAAGAACGAACGGCCACGCCGGACCTGGGATCGATCAAGCGCGCGGTAAGGGCATACTGCTGCCCGATCTTGGCGATGGAGCAACTGAGGAGCGCACGAATGGCTTCACGCTGAGAGATGTCTCGCGCCAGATCCTCGCTGATTTTTTCGTCGCCTCGTTTTCCCATGCGATGCAAGCTGTCAACAAGGCGCGCACGAGGGACGACGTTGGCGTGCGAGGATTGTTCGAGGCTCACGGTCAAAGCCGTGAGGAGCGAGCGGTCGAAAAGCGGGTCGTTGGTCTGGTTGTCAAAATCGGTGATCAAGAGCCAATCGCGCGGAGCAAACGACAGGACTGGCCTTGCCCCTATCAACCACCACAGGGTGGCGACAGCGACACCCAAAAAAGCTGCGGACAAGTAGATCGGACGAGGATGCGCCCGCAGAATGTGCCTCCACGCGCGGCGCGATGCCGGTCGCACGACGGGAATCGCAGAAGAGGGTGTTTGCTGTGCGCCGAGACGCTCGAGATCGACGCGCAATTCGCGGGCGGACTGGTAGCGGAGGTCAGGCTGTTTGTCGAGCGCCTTCAATATGATGCTTTCGATTTGTGGCGAAATGCGACGGTTCCATTCCTGCAACGGGCGAGGTGCTTCAGACAGAATTTGCTGGATCAGACGGGGAGCCGGTTTTTCCCGGAACGGCCGCTGGCCTGCGCTCATTTCATAAAGAACAACCCCTGCGGAGAAAATATCGGTGCGGGCATCCACTGGGTCGCCACGAAGTTGCTCGGGAGCCATGTAAGGCAGGGTGCCTGCTCCATCAGTTTGGGTAAGCGTGGCGGTGACTTCTGCGCCGGTATCGGCATCGAGAAGCCGGGCCAACCCAAAATCCAACACCTTAACTTGGCCCTTGGGCGTCACCATGATGTTGCCTGGCTTGAGGTCTTGATGGACGATGCCGTGTTCGTGTGCCTCCTCGAGCGCGGCAGCAATCTGCAAGCTGATGGAAATCCACTCCTTTTCCGGCAAGGTACCCTTGGCGAGACGCTGACAGAGTGTTTCGCCGGGAATGTATTCCATTACGAGGAAGTCGATCTCGTCCTGGGTATCAAAGTCGTAGACCGTACCAATGTTTGGATGGTTGAGCTTGGCCAGGGCCAAAGCTTCTTTTCGGAAGCGCTTGCGGGGCGCGTCGTCTCCCAGCTTTCCAGGCGGGAGGACTTTCAGGGCAACATCGCGGTTGAGGCGCTCATCGCGAGCACGGTAGACAACACCCATTCCGCCGGCGCCGATCTTTTCGATGACCTCGTAGTGGCCGATAGTTTGGCCGATCATGGCATGGGCACCTGCCGTTGGGGAGAATCTTAGGCCGCGCTAGTAGGCAAGTCAACGCGGAGGAGGAACCGCAGCGCTAAGCTCCTAAGGGCTGGTTTCGGTAACCGCGGATGCCTCGCACTTGCATTCCAGTGGCAAAAATGAGGTTAGGATAGGTGACATGGCAGGGAGACTAAACGGAGGAGACGTATGCGAACTATAGAAAAGCGAGTGGTGAGGTGGGTGGGAATCGCGGCACTTGTTCTGACGGCAATGCTAGGTGCAGCACACCACAGAGTGAAAGCGGCACAGAGCGTAGCGGGGAGCGAAAGCAGCGCGCAACCCTTTGTTGTCGAGTACTACTACAAGGCGAAGTGGGGACACGCCGAGGAGTTTCTCGCGCTGTTCAAGAAGAACCACTACCCGGTGTTGAAGAAAGAGATGGAAATGGGGCGCATCCTAAAGGTGAGCATGACGGGGCCCCGGTATCACACAACGGAGGATGGCAGATGGGACTACCGGGTCACAATCGTGTTCAAGAACGCGAGCATCGCAAATGATAATTTCGACACCCCGGCCCTGCTCGGACAGCTGTACCCGGATCAACAATCGTATCAGAAGGAAGAACAGCGGCGATTCGAGATACTGGACGCGCACTGGGACCTGCCAATTAAGGACGTGAATCTAGAGGCTAGGTGAGGTTTTGCCGGAGAGCGAAGGAAAAACGATGCCAGTTTTGTATGCTTCGAGGTCCGGTGCTAAGAATTGCGCGGGCCCGTGGCCGCGACTTCGATGATGGGGTTCGGAAGCTGGCGCATCGCACGAACAAAGACTTGGACGATGGCGGCATCAAACTGCGCGTTGGCGCAGCGTTCCAGCTCCGCAAGGGCTTCCGGAGAACTCCGCCCTTTTTTGTAGGTGCGATCGCTGGTGATGGTGTCGTAGGCGTCGGCCACGGCAATGATGCGCGCGCCCAGAGGAATGCCTTCGCCGGAAAGAGCGTCTGGATAGCCGGAGCCATCGAAAAATTCGTGGTGATGCAAGACCATCTCGCGAATGCGGGCCAGCGGCGTGAGCGGGTCCAGTATTTTGGCGCCAAATCTCACGTGATCCTTCATGGTTTCCCATTCCTCGGGATTGAGCGGGCCGCTTTTGTTTAAAATGTTTTCCGGAATGGCGACTTTGCCGATGTCATGAAGCACGCCGCCGAGTCGGATCTCCTCAATCTCCGCGTCCGTCATGTTGAGCGCTTCGGCGATGAGCGAGGCATACGCGGAAACTTTTTGCGAATGTCCCTGCGTGTAGTGGTCTTTTGCGTCAATGGCGAAAGCCAGCGACGTGACCGTGTCCAGCACGGCTTGCGGAAGACCTTCTGGACCTTGCGAAGAAGTCGGCACAGTAGGTTTGCCGCCCGGCGTCTCGGTTGTCGCGAGAGATTCCGTGAATTGCTTGAGGCGCGAATAGATTTCTTCGAAGGCTTCCGGCCCCGTGGCAAAAAGACGCTTGAGGGTTACGCCCAGATAAGCCTCGAGGACGTCGCGCTTCCACTTCTTCGCTTCGTTGGGATCGAAGTGGTCGGCGGTGGAAACCGCATTCCCTCCCTGGTGCTTGGACAAATACATGGAAGCGTCGGCCACCTGGATGAGCTCTTGCGGCGAGGAGCCGTGGAGCGGGTAGCAGGCGATTCCAAAGCTGGCGCTGATGTTCTTCTCGCGCAGAAGCGGATCCGCGGATACCCAGCCCCGAAGTTTGGTTGCGAGCTGGCGGGCGTGCTCCATGTTGGTTTCCGGCATGAGAATGACGAATTCGTCCCCGCCGTAGCGGGCGACGACATCGGAGCGGCGGCAATTCGTTTCAAGAATGTGGCCGACGCGCTGGAGAACGAGATCGCCCTCGAGATGGCCGTAGAAATCGTTGACGAACTTGAACCGGTCGAGGTCCATGAGGACAAGCGCGAATGCCCGACCCGCGCGAGTCGAGCGCTTCCACTCGGCGGAAAGGGCTTCCATGAAGAAGCGATGCGTCTTGACGCCGGTGAGGCCATCCGTGATGGCCTGCTCCTGGGCCTTCTGAAAGGAGAAAGCATTGTGAAGGGCGCCGGCTATGAGGTCGGCCAAGGTGCGGAGAAGCAATATCTCTTCCTCGGAGAACTCTACCGGGACCGAAGACTCGACGTACAACACTCCATGGAGTTGTTCCGCGTAAAACACGGGAAGGGCGATGGCAGCGCTGGAATCTGGCAGGAGCGGTTTGTGAGGCGAGTCTCCTGGGGCAGAAATCTGGTAGTCGGCCAGCTGGCCGCTGCGCGCGACGTGGCCGATGAGCCCGTTGCCTAGCGGGATGCGCCTCCCAAGCGCGCCGCGGCGCGCACCGGCTTCGGCCTGGACGATAAGTTCGCGCGTCGAATATTCGAGCACGCTGATGCCGATGTGGTCGTAGGTTAGCCCGGCCTCCAGTTGCTCCGCTATCTTTGCCAGCATTTCGTCGGGATTGAGTGTGGCAATGGCGTTGCGCGAAATGGTGTTGAGCAGCGAGAGATGACGCGCCTTGGTGCGTTCTTCGTGGAACAGCCGCGCGTTTTCGATAGCGATACTCGCTTCGCTCGCCAGGACGCGCAGAAGTTCGAGATGCCCTTCATCAAACGTACGCTCGTTATCGGAAAATACGGCCATCGCGCCGATGGCACGGTCGTAAGCGACCAGCGGCACGCCGCAATAGCATCCGCGATCACGAAGAGGGTCAACGCCCAGTTTCTTAACTTCCGTAACGTAGTTGTCGCGGATGAGCACAGGCTGGCGCGTTCGAATGATGTATTCCGTAATGTAGTTGCCGGCCGGACGGCAGCGCGGGGGCTTGGGTGTTCCGCCGATAACTTCCAGGTCAAACTTCATCTCGTCGCAAAGCGGGTCTAGCGAGGCAATATAAAAATTTTCCGCATCAAAAAGGCGGCGCAGCTCTTCCCAAACTTTGCGCAGCAGCTCTTCTTTGTTAAGCGTGGAACTCAGCGCGCGGCCAATCTCGTTCAGGACGTGCAGCTCCTCCGAGCGGCGGGAAGTTTGCTGGATAAGATAGCTGTTCTCCACGGCCATGCCGATTTGGTGCCCCAGAGCAAGAAGGAGGCGGTATTCCGCCGGTGTGAACCGGCGGCTGTCCGGGGTACCGAGCAGCAGGACTCCAAAGGCCTGCTCCTTGGCTTGCAGGCTGATGGCCACGATGCTACGAAGCCCCTGTGCGAGGGCGAGCTGGCGGAAGCGGCGTATGGGCTCCTCGCGCTCAAGCGCCGCGACAGTGTCGTCGTTGCGCAAATCCCGGAATCCGAGAAGGCCGCCGAGACGCGAGACCAGTCCAACCAGATAGTCATCCAGCCCCTGTTCTTGCGCTGTCCGGCAGAAGTTATCGCTCAAGCCTACCGCGACCACGGAGGTCGGGCCTAGCGGGTCGCCATGATGCAGGAAAAGCGCACCCGCTGGAAGACGTACAACACCCAGGACTCGCTCGAGGGCCTGTGAAAGCATGCGCTGAATCTCGCCGCCAACAAAGCTCGATGTGGCGAGATTGAGGTTCGAGAGAGCCAGCATGTTGCGTTCGACGCGCCGTTTTTCTTCTTCGTACAGCGCCATGACCATAAGCATGGCTACGAAAGCGGATGGCACCGCTGCTGCCGTCTGGAAACTGTTGTCTCGGAAAAACGGTGCGTTTCGGAAGAACGAGAAAATCAGCCCAACGATGGCCCACACGACAAAGGAAATCGCGAGGAGCCAGTCGGCCAAAGTTTCCTGGCGGCGGCTTTCTTGCCAGAAGACATAGGCAACCGCCAGAAAAATCGCGGCCGCGGGAAGAATCACAGGAATGTAAAACCAACTGAGAGAATACGCCCCTGCCCAAAACACCAGCCCGCCCCCCGCTATTGCGGCCGGTATGATCCAGAGTTGGCGCTGCGCGTAAAGCTGCGCCCCGAGAAAGAAGAAGATTCCAGCGGCTGCATACAGCAACTGATCGAGCGCCGTCTGGAGCGCCCATGGTTGTTCACTGCGAGAGAGGACTGGTCCAAGATAGCTGAGCGCTACAGTCGCCCATCCGGCAGTCCAGTACATCAGATATAGCCGGCGCTTGAGGTTGTAAAGATAAGCGAAGAACCCGGCTACCAAAGAGGTAGCCGCCAGCAATGCCAGTGCGAGGAAGCTCTGGTTGGTCAAGGCCTCGGTCAATTCTCCGTCCTACGCGCGGACGGCTCCGTTACACCGTGCAAAGACGGTCACGCGATATGTGCTTCAAGGTGAAGCTGAGACCTCCTCCGTCGCTCAGGGAGACAATCGTGCCGCGGCGCGAGGGGTCCACCTCGGTGCACAAAACAAAGTACTTGTGATTATGGATGATGGAATTTTCAGGAAGCAAGTGTACCGGGGTACCGGTTGCCAAAGAGGCAGCATCGAGGGGGTAACGCTTTCCATACATTCCAGCTGTCGATCCAGCAGAGGCGGCAGTTGGGTCAGTTTCAGAGAGGCAAGCCGGAAGGCAGATTGGACGCAATTTGGGGGTTTCGCTAAACTGAACGGTTGCGTACGAAGCACAGGACGCGCCACACGCATGGGTGAAATGACTGACAAATCGCAGGATAGCATTCGAGTACGGTTTGCGCCTTCGCCGACAGGCTATCTCCACGTGGGCGGGGCGCGCACCGCACTCTTTAACTGGCTGTTTGCACGGCGGCAAAACGGCTCCATGATCCTGCGCATTGAAGACACCGACGCGGAGCGCAACAAGCCGGAATTGGTGACCGGGATTCTGGATGGACTGAAATGGCTCGGCGTGGCGTGGGACGAAGGACCGTTTTACCAGTCGCAGCGAACGGAGCTCTATCGCACGGCGGCGAGAAAATGCCTTGCGAATGGCAGTGCCTTTTTGTGCTTCTGCCCTGCGGAGAAGTACGCAGGCGGGGACCACGCGGAACCTGGCCAGGACGAAGAGCCAAAGGGTGGCGGTGCGCGGCGCGTGACGCGGTGCAGTTGCCGCGACGGCCAGCCGTCGACTCCCGGCGCGAAACCTGCTGTGCGTTTCAAAGTGCCCTTGGGCGGCACAACGAAATTCACCGACGTTGTTTTTGGAGAGACGGAATTTTCAAACGACGAGATTGAAGACTTTGTTTTGCTGCGCTCCGGGAAGGGCGACGAAGAGTTTGGTCAATCGATGTATCAGTTGGGCGTGGTGGTGGACGACATCGACATGCGCATCACGCACGTGATTCGCGGCGCCGACCATATTTCGAACACCCCGAAGCAGGTGCTCCTTTACCGCGCGCTTGGCGCGCAACTGCCGCTCTTCGCGCATGTCCCGCTAATCCTCGGACCTGACAAAAAGCGCTTGTCGAAACGGCACGGCGCGACCGATGTAAACATGTACCGCGCCGATGGATTCTTGCCCGAAGCGTTCCGGAATTTTCTGGCGCTGCTGGGCTGGTCGCCCGGAAACGATGACGAGTATTTGCGCACGAAAGAATTGATCGAAAGATTTTCCCTTGAAGGCGTCAGCCGTACGAATGGCGTTTTCGATCGGCCCAAGCTCGAGTGGTTCAATACCCAATATCTGCAAAAACTGCCGATCGAGGAGCTTCTGCCGGATGTGGAAGCGGAATTAAAGCGCAGCAAGTTGTGGAAAGAAGATTGGGCCGCAAGTTCTACGCCTGGACCGGATGGACGAGACCATGCGTGGTTTTCGCGCACGGTGGATTTGCTCCGTCCTCGCATTCGCCTGTTGCCGGATTTTTCCTCGTGGTCGCGGGCTTTTTTCAGCGACGAGTTCCCCATCGATCAGGCGGCCAAGGATAAGTTTTGGAAAGATCCGAAAGTACCGGAACTGCTCCCAAAGCTGGCCGACGCGCTTGCAGCCTTGCCCGAATGGAATCACGACGCTTGCGATCACGCTTCGCGCGCGGTGGCCGAAGCAGCTGGCGTGAAAGCTGGATTGCTGATCAACGCCTGCCGCGTGGCTATTGTTGGCCAAGCTGTCGCCCCACCGCTCTTCGACACCATGGTTGCGTTGGGACAGAAGCGTGTCGTGGACCGCTTACACAGGGCCTTTTCTTAAATTTCCAGACAAATCTTCTGAAAGACCTGTTGTCACCATGCGCGGTGTTTTCTCCTGCCTCCGCTATTCGTCGCGCAAGGCCACCACGGGATCGACGCGCGCCGCGCGCTGTGCCGGGATCACACAGGCGGCGAGCGCCACGATGACTAGCGATGCAGCCGTCCCGGCGTAAACAACCGGAGCTGCTGGTGTAACGCCAAAAAGCAGTGAGCGCAACAAAATTCCCAACGCGCCCGCCAGCGCTGCGCCCGCGGCTAATCCGATGGCGCTCAACTTCAATCCACGGCGCAGAATCATGCTGGTGACATCCAGCGGCCTTGCGCCCAGGGCCATGCGCACGCCGATCTCGCGCGTTCGTTGCGCCACGGAGTACGCCAGCACACCGTAGACGCCTAAGCACGCTAACACCAGCGCGAGTCCGGCGAAAATACCAAGCAGGGTCATGGGCCGCTCGCGGTCCGCAACATTCTCCTCCATGAGCTGATCCATAGTGCGAATGAAGGCGACGGGTCGGTCAGCATCCACGGCCCACACCGCGCTGCGTAAGGCGTTAACCACGCTGGCAGGGTCTTGCGCGGTTCTCACGATCAGGTAGTCAGCTCCCGGACGATCCACCTGATTCACCGGAACGTACACTGCCGGTTTCATGTCCAGCAAGAGACCGCGCTCGCGAATATCCTTCACGACTCCCACGACCGTACGCCACCTCTCCTTCGAGCCCGAGAGTTTCAAGCGTTTTCCCATAGGATCCTGGCCGGGCCAGTGGCGTTTCGCGAAGAAATCATTAATGACAACCACTTGCTGGCTGGCCTCGATGTCGCGATCCTCCAAAAGCCGGCCTTCCAGAATCGTGCCGCCGATCGTTTCGAGATACCCTGCGGTCACTTCGCGGTACAGCGCGTCGTTATCTTGACCGGGCAGGAGCGGCGGCGCGCCCTCGATCACGTAGCCTTCCGTGTCGCCGATCGAGGTGAACGGAGCGTCCGAGCCAAAGCCAACCTTCTTCACCCCGGGAAGCGTTCGCGTCCGGTCAAGGACGTCCCGGTAGAACGCCCGCAGCTTTTCGTTGGTGTTGTACTTCGTGTTGGGCAGCGGGACTCCCATGGTCAGCAAATGATCGGGACGAAAGCCCAGATCGATGCGCCGCAGATTCCACAACGTCTCGATCATCAGGCTCGCCCCAACCAGCAGAGCAAAGGCCATGGCGAATTGCGCAACAACCAATGTGTCCCGCAGCCGCATCCCGCCGCGAGATTCTCCGGCCCTCGCGCCTTCCTTCAGGGACTCCTGGAGTGACACACCCGTAGCCCGCAGAGCCGGCACTAGCCCGAAAATCACCCCGGCCAGAATGGAGACTGTTGCGGTAAAAAGCAGCACGGGTGCATTCAGCGCAAAGCCGTTGCCGACCATCTGTGAAGGAACCAAATTCTGGAATACGCTCCAGCAAAGACGGCCAACCAAAAGTCCCAGCACGCCTCCTCCTACAGCGAGCAGAAGGCTCTCCGTAAGCAATTGCGCGCCGATTTGTCCGCGGGTTGCACCCAGCGCGATGCGCACGGCAATTTCCCGGCGACGACCAGCGGCGCGCGCCAAAAGAAGATTTGCCAGGTTTGAGCAAGCGATCAACAGCACGAGTACGGCGGCAATTTGCAACACCCATAAGCCGGTTGCGGCGTCGCCGGCAAATTCTTTGCGAATAGGAACGACCACGGCGCCGACATTCGTATTGGACGCCGGATACTGTTGCTGCAGACGCTTGGCGATCACGTCCATGTCATGCTGCGCGCGGACGAAGGTCACGCCAGGCTTCATGCGCGCAATCACTTCCAAATTGTGGCGGTTGCGCCTCGCGAGATCCTCGGGAGTGAAAGAGGCTGGCTCCCAGTAATCCGTCTGGTGGTCTGGAAAAAAGAAGCCGTGTGGCATCACGCCGACGACTGTCGTAGGTTCCTCGTCCATCAAAATAGATCGCCCGATGATCGAACTATCGCCGCCGTATCGCCGCTGCCAGAACGCATAACTCAGGACTACAACTTTGCGCTTCGCGGCGTCCTCTTCGGTGGTGAAGGGCCGCCCGATCGCGGGCTGAACGCCGAGGACATCAAAAAAGTTGGGAGTAACGCGACGGCCGAGCGCTTCCTCCGGGGCCTGATCTCCCGTAAACGCGGCATTGTGGTAGCGCAGCGCCACCATGTCCGTAAAGACCTGGTTTTGCGCCCGCCAATCCACGTAATTGGCGGCGGCTGGCGTATTGTGCGCGAAGCCGACGTAGGATGCGTCTTCCCAAACCATCACGAGGCGGCTTGGATCGGCATAGGGTAGTGGGCGGAGCAGAACTCCTTCTACTGCGCTGAAAATAGCGGTGTTGGCGCCGATTCCCAGGGCTAACGCAGCCAGTGCGACGGCGAAAAAACCCGGATTGCGCTTCATTTGGCGAAACGCGGAGCGAAGGTGCGCGTAGAGGTTCATGCCGTAGAAGACGTTCAAAGGTCGAAAATGTTCCTCGCTTTCCAAACCGATGATGATGAAGCCCCTACATGCCATCGCCTGCCTTCAAGCAGGCTAGCCTCCAGTTCATTCGGACGAGTATGAGTGGCAGCTACTGAGGGGGAAAAAGCTTGGGATAGACGGGCTTAGAGTCAGAGGCCGACCCGGCAACGTTGAGCGCCGCGTCCAGAGCGAGAGTCACTGGTCGCAAGCAGATTTCCGTGCTGCAGGCCTGATAGCGAAGCTTGAGGAGGATGTGTTGCTCTCCGAGTGGAGCACTGGCCAATGCGGTGACTGGCAGGCGGAGAGTGATGGCACCCTCGTAAACGTTCAGAGGCTTTTTGGAAAAAGTGAAATTGTGCAGCGCGCCTTTTGGATAAGAAACTTCGCCTAATTGAAAGCCCGCTGGGGCATCAGCGCGGAGATCGGTGGCGATCAGGTAGTCCTCCGATTTTTCGCGGGCGTTGATGTGAAACCCAGAGCGAATCTTCGCGACCACGGCAATTTGGAACTGGCTGCCTCGGCCTACAGGGTCTAGCGAAACATAGATTGTTGGAGCAACGACATCCTTCGGGGAAGGAACTTGCTGCGGCGCGGACGGCAGTGCCGCGACCGCAATCAAGAGCAGGACGCCGGCAAAAATGGCCGCAACAAATTTCATAACTTCACCTGCGTGCCGAGCTGCTGAGAAACGACGCGGTTCATCACTTCAAAAAGATCTTCGCCGGTTTTTTCGAGCACGAAAGCGTTCTTCGCTTCCGACCAGCCGAGCTTGAAGGAAGTGGAGAGCGCGGAAATCCAGATTTCGCGTATCGGCGTGTTTGGAGAAACAACAAATTTTGCTTCCTCGGGCTCCTCAAAAATAACTTCGAGCTTGCCGCTTTCGCCTTCGACATCGAAGTCATGTTCGTCCGCAAGCACCAGCAATCGCTTTTTAAGCTCCGCGAACGCCGCGTCCGCTTTCCTCTGAAAATCCTTTTCTTCCAGCATGGCTTCAGCGTATCAGAGTTGCGATTCGATGGCTTTGGTGATTTCGTCGGGACTGATAATGCCGGTGATGCGCTTGACCTGCTTGCCGTCGCGGGAGATGAGGATGCTGGTGGGATAACCGAAGAGGCCGCCGAATTTATCTGTAGCTTCATCGTTGCCGATCAGGATTTTGTAACTCATTGGCTCTTTCGTGCCGTTCACGTCGAAGCGCTCTTTCGCGACGAAGGGAGCAACGACGCTTTTGCCTTCCTCATCCAGGGCGATACCGAGAATAACGAATCCTCTGGGGCCATACTTCTGCTGCATTTCGATGAGCCAGGGAATTTCGACGCGGCAAGGGTCGCACCAGGTGGCCCAGAAATTCACCAGGATAACTTTGCCTTTGTAATCGCTGAGAGATACGTTGTTTCCATCGAGATCTTTTAGTGTGAGTTCGGGCATGGACAAATCCGTGCCTGGATTGTCCGACTTCATGACAGTGTCATTGGCTTTTGCTTTGACGCGTGTCGCCTTGTCCGCAAAATACGTTCCGACAATCAGGGCCAAGACCGTGGCGATAACCAACAGCATTTTCTTCATTTCATTCCTCAATCCTAATTATAACCCGAAGGCGAATTTCCGTGAGCCTTCCGGAAGGTTTAGCCGAGCTCGCTATTTCCCGCCCGTCAGAGACTTTTCCAGCCACAATACGGCGCTGTTCAAGAAGCTCAGCTTGCCGACCAGCCAGGTCAGCTTGTTTACGAATACAAGACCGCCCACGAAGAGCAGCAAGGCTCCACTAAGGAGTTCGACGGCGTGGAGATACTTTCGGAAGCGCTGATAGAAACTGAGAAATTGCCCGATGCCCAGCGCCGTGAGCAAAAAGGGGACGGCCAACCCGGCGGAGTAAACTGCGAGAAGCAGAATCCCGCGGGCAATGGTGTCACTGGCTGCGGCGAGCGCCAGCACGGTGGCGAGAATCGGCCCGATGCATGGCGTCCAGCCAAAAGCAAAAGCAAAGCCGAGGAAGAAACCGCTAAAAACACCGGGCTTCGTCGTGGTGCTACGAAGGTGAACATCGCGGTTGAGCCACTTTGCGAGAGCCGGGCCGAAGAATCCGATAATCGAGAGCGAGAAAAAGTGGATCCAACCGAGCCCGAAGAAGAGCGGGCCGTGATGGAGGATAGATGCGACACCCAAAATTACGAGGATGGAGCCGGCGATTATTCCGGAGCGGAAGCTGAACTTCGCCAGCGCGCCGACCAGGTGCAAGCCGAAGAGCAGGATCATCGCACCGGCAACGGGCGCGAGAAGCGTCCGATTTTGCCGAAGAAAAGTGCCGACGGCGCTCGCCGAAGCGCCAAACGAAATGAACACCACGGAAAAACCAGCGACAAAGGAGAGTGCGGAAGCAAAAAGTCCGCCGCGTGGCTGCTGTCCCTGGCGCAATTGCTCCATGCCGATGCCGGAGAGCATCGAGATGTAGCCCGGAACGAGAGGAAGCACGCAGGGAGAGAGAAAGGAAACCAGCCCGGCGATAAAAGCCGCTGAAAGAGAGACGTCGATCATCTTTTTATTTTCAGAAGACAGAACACTTTTTCATACCGAAAGCCGGATGAGTCTTCTCGCGGTTCGAAGTTCGGCGCAAGAGGGCGCTCGTCCTATTTGCGCGAGGCAACTTGCGTTTTCCTGGAACAGCAATATTCTCCCACAAAGACGGAGAAATATCCCCAACCGCTAACAGCAGCAGGGCAGCGGCACTCGTGTTAGACGCGGCCGAAGGCCGTTTTATTCCTGCAGCGGCGAAACCCTGACAGATGAAGTGTTCGGACGACTATAAAGAAAATCCAAATTCTGCAAAATTGCTCTAAGCCACTGACAAAGAAGAGGTTGTGGCATCGACAGTTGGCAGCGCGGTTGCCCTATGCACTGCGGGCGCACTGAGGGCCCGGCAGATGGCAATGCAGTGGACACCGAACAAAGTGACGGCGCTGCGGGTGGGGATGGGATTCGCGGCGGTGAGCCTGTTCGGGCGAGGGCCCTGGACGAATCTTGCGGCTGTTGCGCTGACGGTGGCGGCGATCGCGCTGGATGCGTTGGACGGGCACATCGCGCGGCGAAAGAATCTGGCGACGCCCGTCGGCGCGCAACTGGATATTCTCGGCGACCGCATGATTGAAAACGTGTACTTCACTTATTTTGCCGTGGTGGGGATGGTATCGGTGTGGCTGCCGGTTTTCTTCTTCGTGCGGGGAGCGGCCACGGATTTTCTGCGCGGGCTGGCGTTGCGCGCTGGGCACTCCGGCTGGGGTGCGAATGCGATGCTGCAGACGCGTTGGGGCCGGGCGCTGGTGGCTTCGCGCTGGAGCCGGGGATTGTATGCGGCGATGAAGTGCCTGTGCTTTTGCTACCTGGGATTGGAGCTGGCGCTCACGCGCGGGCCGGTTGCGCTGCTGGGAGGAATGACCGCGGATGCGCATGCGATGATTCGCGCTGGGGCGCTGGCATTGACGTGGACGACGGCGGGGTTTTGTTTGTTGCGAGGATTGCCGCTGTTGGCGGAAGGGTGGCGCTATGTTTCGGGCGTTGGGCAGGTGCGCGGCGCGAAGAAAGTTGCGCAGGGGGCGATGTGAGAGAGAGGAAGGAGGTACAAGAGCCAGAGGAAGCAAAGGAAAGGGACGCGCGCGTTGCAGCATTTTTTGATTTGGATGGAACGCTGCTGCCGAAACCATCGTTGGAAAAAAGACTTTTCTCGATGCTTCGCCACCGGCATTTGATCTGCATGGCGAGTTATTGGCTGTGGATGCGCGAAGCTTTGCGGCTTGCGCCGCGCGGGATTAAACAGATCCAGCATGCAAATAAGATGTATCTGCGAGGCGTGCGCGTGGAGAAAGCCAATTGCGCGGCGGAGATAAGCGCATCCTGCCTGCGGCGCGATGCCGCGCGAGAGGCGGAGAAAGAGCAGAAATGCGCTGGAGAACATTTTCCGCCATTTTTTCCGGATGCCGTTGAGCGAGCGGCGTGGCACGCGGAGCGAGGCCACGCGATGGTGATCCTCAGCGGGACACTGGAGCCGCTGGCGAAGAAGGCCGGAGCGGCGCTGGAGACGGAGCTCTTGCAACGCGGATTCGCAGTTTCGATTGCGGTGTGTGCGACGCGGCTGGAGGCGGCCGCGGGGTCGTGGACGGGGCGAGTTGCAGGAGAGGCAATGTTCGGCGAAGCAAAGGCGGGAGCAGCGAAGCGTTTTTGCGCATCCAGAGAAATCCAACTTTCGAGTTGCTTCGCATACGCGGACAGCGCAAACGATCGGTGGATGCTTGAGGCGGTTGGAAAACCCATCGCCGTGAATCCCTCGAACGACCTGGCACGGATCGCGGCGCGAAATGGCTGGCCCGTTGTGCAATGGAAGGACAAAAGGCATGCAGCGCGGCAGACGCAGAGTTCCGGGAGGACAAAGGGCGCGGAGATGAACTGCAACGACAAGGAAATCGCTGCCGAGGGAACGGGGAACGGGATATGAATCGAGCAAGCGGCAACAGATATCGACATCGGAACTATGAGATCGCAGCAGTAGAGACTGTGCTTCCGAGAAATGATGGCGCAGCAGAGATCGACGCTCAGGGATCGAGCTATTGGGAGTGGACGAGGCGAGAGTTCGCTGCAGCATGGGCGGCTTGCGGGACTTTTGAGCATGTGGCGCTGGGCTATTTGGGAATTTCGAGCGCGCTGATTGTTTGGTTTGCGGAAAATTTGGCACATCTGGCGCGGCTGTTGGGCGCGCAGGCATTGGTGGCCGCGCTGATTTTGAGCCTGTGCCGCATCGAGGCGCTGATTGCTGGACGTGAGGAGGTCTGTGAGAGAGCTGTGGAGGAGACAGACGGGTATGTCTGGCCTACGATGCCGCAGAAAGTTTGGCATTTTTGGAGGCATTGGTATCCGCATCTGTTTTTCTTGTTTTGCTTTGAAGAGATGGGACGATTGGTGCATCTGGTGCAGCCGGCGTGGCAGGATGCAAAGCTAATTGCGTTCGATCACTGGCTGACGGGCGTAAATCCCTCGCTGTGGCTGGAACAGTTTGCGCATCCGGCGCTGAACGAATTGATGCAGTTTGCCTACTTCACATATTTTTTCTTTCTGTTGATTTTGTGCGGAATTCTTTATTACCGGCGCGAATGGGAGAGCTATTGGGCGGTGATGACGTACTCGGCGATTGGGTATGCGCTGGGATACGTCATCGCGATATTTTTCCCGGTGCAGAGCCCGTGGTTCACGTTTGCGGGAATGTGGCACGGGGAATTGACTGGGGGGCCGTTCACCGCGCTGATCAACTTGATCGAGAAGTGCGGGCGGGTGCATGGGGCGGCGTTTCCTTCGCAGCACGTCGCGGGGGCGATGGCGGCGTTGTGGGGCGCGTGGCGGCACCAGCGGTGGCTCTTCTGGGTGTTCCTCCCTTTCGTCTCTTGCATGTGCGTATCGACGGTCTATGTGCGAAATCATTATGTGGCCGATGTTTTCGGCGGGATGATCACCGGAACGCTTGGTTATGTCATTGGCAGTTGGTTGATGGAGCGACGCTTGCCAGCAGTGGACAGCGCAAGACGGACAGCACAGACTGAAGTCTGCGTCACCAAATCTTCTGGTTAGCCGTGGTACCCCCCTCCCAGGTTTCTTGTAAGTGTTGATTCTAAATAGCTTAGTGTTTCTGTAAGTCGATTAGAATCAACATTTGTGGACGTTTGTGCAAGTGTTGATTCTAGGGGTTTTAGAATTGCACAAAGAATGTGCAATTTTGCAAACCACTGGACCTCTTTGGGGCTTCCCTGAAAGCTGAAGGTCGGCAGAAAAAGGCCTGGAAAAGGAAAGAGCGGCAGACTGGCTGCCGCTCTTTGGGAATTCGGGTTTGCTCCGATGAAAAGGGTACCCAATGTTGCCTTGAAAGGCAAGATAAATAACACCTATTTTTTGGGATTAGTTTGGAATCGTAGAAAGGTTTGGTCTTGAAGTGATTGCGCGATTGGGGTAGCTAAGCGTTCGAAATAGGCGATTGGAAAAAGAAAGAGGGCACGATGAATCGTGCCCCTAGAAACCGGAGGGGTTGGGCTGTTGAGGGCGGGCGCGCTCGAAGATGTAGGCCAGTTGGAGAAGGAGAAGTTCTTGGGCGGCGGGGCCCATGAGTTGGAGGCCGACGGGGAGACCGGCGGGGGTGAGGCCGCAGGGGATGGAGATGGCGGGGATGCCGGCGAGATTGGCGGGACGGTTGTTGCGGAGGAGGAGGGCACGCATGGGGTGATCCTGGCCGCCTATGCGGATGACTTCCTGGCCGATGAGGGGAGCAGTGATTGGCGTGGTTGGAACCGCGAGCGCGTCGATGCTCGAGCCCTGCAAGGCGAGATGGAATTGTTGAATGAACTTTTCGCGGAGCTGGAGAGCGGAGAGATAGACAGTTGCGGAGACTTTGGTTCCGATTTCGAGGCGGGAGCGAACGTCGTCGCCGTAGTCGGAGGCGCGAGAGGGAAACCATCCGGATTGCTGGTGATAGTGAGTGGCTTCGGCCCAGGCGATTTGATTGCCGGCGTCTTCGGTTTCTATTAGCAGCGGAAGAGAGATCTCCTTCAGTCGAACGCCTTGTGTTTTCAAGATGCGGATCGCTTCGTCGAAGACGAAGTAGACATCCTGCGAAACCACATCGAGGAAAAATTGCTTGGGAATGCCGAGGGTGAATTTGCTGGGCTTGACAGGAGATTTTTTCAAGGCGCGAGGACTGGGTTCGCTTTTGACACGCTGGAGGATGGGTTCGAGAAGAAGCGTTGCATCTTGAACGGTGCGGGCGAGCGGGCCTACGCAATCTAATTTGGGAGAAAGCGGGATGACGCCCTCAACGCTGACGCGGCCGAGAGTGGGTTTGAGGCCGACGACGCCGCAGAGAGATGCAGGAATGCGAATGGAGCCGCCCGTGTCGGTGCCGAGACTGCCGTAGCAGAGGCCGGCGGCAACGGCGGCTGCGGAACCGCCACTGGATCCACCGGGGATTCGCGCGAGATCCCAGGGATTGTGGACGGGGCCGAAGTGCGGGTTGTTGCTTGTGACGCCGTAAGCGAACTCGTGCAAGTTGGTTTTGCCGAGGATAACCGCGCCAGCTTCCTTGAGTTTTACAACGACAGCGGCGTCGTGCTGCGGAACAAACGTGGCGAGAATCCTTGAGCCAGCAGTAGTTCTGATGCCTTGGGTATAAATGTTGTCCTTCAACGAGATGGGGATGCCGTGGAGAGGGCCGAGGTCGCGATGGCCTTTGCGGCCGCGCGGCGCGAAAAGTACGGTTTCGGCTTTTTTGGCTTGAGCAAGGGCGAGTTCTGGGGTAACCGTGAGGTAAGCGTTGAGCTTTGGGTTGAGTTGCTCGATGCGAGCGAGGATGAGGCGCGCGAGTTCGACGGGAGAGAGTTTGCGCTTGCGGAAGAGGCTTGCGACTTCCTCGATGGAGGCGAAGGCGAGATCGGTGACATTCATTGGTGGCATGGGAGCAGATGCGAGTGGGGAATTTAACACACCTCATCGCGGGCGGAGCAATTGAACTTGATTCTTGCGAAAAGAGGCAGAACGGAATCGAGATGGCGTGCAGTCGACCGGCCTTGGTAGCAGACCGATGTGCGGTAAGTGTGTTAACGAGGAATGGCGCGATCGCGGACGGACCTATTGAGCCTCGCCAAAGATAGAGTCGTGGGGGTCGATGAGAAAAGCGGCAGCAGGGCTGCCGCGCTACAAATCGCTGCTTCGCAGTATTATGCGGGACTAAGTAAATCTTGGGCGCAGTAGCATTCTTACAAATCCCTGCACACCGATCCTGGCTCCGCGGGTTAAACGGAAGGCCGACGTGTGCGAGACGTTATTACGTTGACGGATGCTTCAGAATCTCCGCCAAAGCATGCAGCCGTGTGGAGTCAGCCGGACTTTTCGTCATGGCGGCGCTCTTTTCCAACGACGGTGCCATGCGCTTCAACTTGGCCAGATTGCTCTTGCTCATGTGCGAGCTCTCTGCGCTGTGGATCGCCTTATGGAGAGCTGCGATTCGGTCCGCCGGCAAAGCTTGCGACCGCGACAACTGGTCGACGTACGCCTTCGCCACAACCAGCCGTGCAGGCCACTCGATCTTTTGCTGGTTCTGCACATTCAGCTCAGGCACCTGAACCGCCTTCGCCGCGTCGATTTCGTTCTGGGACAGAAATTTGGTCGGCGTCAGTTCAAAGACGTCCAGGCCGCGCGCAATCTCTGACCCATAAATGTAGCCGTTGTACCAATACGCCGACCAGTCGCCGCCGAGCACCAGTATATTCGGATCAATGGGACCGCGGTCGAAGTAGGCAATCTCGAAAGGTTGCGCCGCGTCGGTGAAGTCCACAATGGAGATGCCGCCTTGATACCAGGCCTGCACTTCGATGTCGCGGCCGGGGACGGGAATCAGCGAGCCGTTGTGCGCCACACAGTTCTCCGTATCGCCCTGCGCAGCCGGCAATTTGTAATAGCTCGCGAAATTCAGCTTATCGTCCTTCAGACGGAAGATCGCATCCGCGCCCCACTTGTTGGGGTCGTTCGGACGGCACCGCGCCCCCAGACCGCCACCCCACTCGTCGGTGAACACGACTTTGCTCCCATCGTTGGAGAACGAAGCCGAGTGCCAGTATGAATAGTTCGGATCATTTACCGCATCCATGCGCTTCGGATGTACCGGGTCCTTGATGTCGAGCAGAATTCCATTTCCGGAGCACGCGCCCGCCGCCAAGCCAATCGCCGAGTACACCGTGATGTCATGGCATTGGTTGGTGTCCGCGGGTTTCTCGCTGCCCTTCTTGCCGTGAGTTCCACCGTTGTTCAGGCCGTTCAGCGCGCCTGTTCGCGGGTCGATGAATACCCGAGGGCTGGATACCACCTTCGAGTCCTGCGGCGCAGCCACTGGAACCTTGATCACGTCGATACGAAAGAGCGCTGTATTGGGGTCCTTATCCGCCGGCTCACCGGAGCAGCCAGCAAGTTCCTCCGTTTGACGCACAAACGATGTACCCGACACGTAGATATAAACATTGTCCTTGTCGTTCGGATCGACCACCAGAGTATGCGTATGCGATCCACGACACGTTTGCACCGCCGCGACTTGCTTTGGGTTCTTGATGTCGGAAATGTCGAAGATCCGCACGCCCCGGAAACGGTCCTTTTGCGCCGCTGGCGGGCGACGCTTTTTATCTTTTTCAGCGCCTGCGGGCGGCGGAGGCTCCGGCGGAAAGCCTTCCACACCGCAATCCAGCCGTCCATTCGGCATCTCGACCGACATGAACAACAGATTCTTGTATGCCGACACATCTCCCTGGCCGCCGGGGCACACCAGGGAAGTGAGCAACGTGGCGTTCGCAGGATTGGAGATGTCAAAGATATTCACGCCGTAAAAGTTTCCCTGGAACAGGTGGTTGCCCTGGAAGGCCAAGTCCGAGTTCGAGAAAGCAAGCTGTGCGATGACCAACTGCAGCGGCTTTGGCATCTTCTCTCGATTGCCTATGCCGAGCTGACCAAAAATCTTCTGCACCTTCGGATCGTCGGGATCAGAGGACCCCAGTTGAAACGCGTCAGGCTTCTTGAGCAGCAGGAGGTGCTTGATGCCCATGGACGCTTCGCTCGCGTCATATAGCCCCGGCTGCAGCTTGGCTCGCGGATCGTTTGCATCCGACCCCGTCATCCCCGGCGGCAGCGAGGGCGCGGGTTGGGGAGCAAACGGATTCTCTTCTTCCTCCTTGGGTTCCTCGGCGGGCGGCGGGGTTACAGGCTTCTGGGCCTGTGCTTGTTGCGGAGTTGCAGGAGTCTGGGCCTGCATCCGGGGCACACCAAAACAGAGAATAATTGCGGCCCCCAACACACCCAGGGCAAGACTGGAGAGTCGGTTCATCGTTTCTCCTCTAAAAGTTTATTGTCCAACATCGTCTGCATAATCCTGATCTCCGCCCGCTGCCCGCTATCCACATCCGTAGCGAAGTTGAACAGCTCGGCATCCTGTCCGGCGCCCGCGGTGTCGAACAAATCCTTAACCATGGTCAGCGCGCCATCGTGGTGCTGAATCATCCCGGTCAGAAATAAATTATCGAACTCGGCACCCTTGGCCTTTCGCAGTGCTTCCATCTGCTCCGGCGTAAGCATTCCAGGCATGAGCGCCATCTTGTGGCCCGACAAGCTCATTTCCGGCATTCCCGGCATGGCCATGGAAAGTGGCTCTCCGCGAGCCGCCAGCCACCGCCGCATAAACTTGATTTCGTCTGACTGAGAGCTGCTGATTCGCGCCCCGAGCAAACGCAACTCCTTGTTCTCCGTATGCGATGCAATCAGCGCCGTCATTTCCACCGCTTGCGAATGGTGCATGATCATGCCCTGTATGAACTCGACATCCGCGTGCGACCGCGGTGGCAGCGTGGCGCGAGTCGAGGGCGGCAAGGTCCTGCTCGGCTGGCCCGGCGCACCCGGCTGCACCACAACAGGGGTCGCGGGCTCAGTCTGCTGTGCGCCCAAAGGGGAGGAGAAGAAACCTGCGGAAGCGCACGCGGCGAGCAGCATGCCACCTAGCACCGCAGATCCTCTTGCAGAGTGGAGCTTGCGCATACGGCGAAAACTATGACGCTCCCATATTGTTGCAAAGTTAAACATCTTGAGCGCTCTCACACTATAAGGAAGCAGCAAAACCGAAGACGGAGAAATGTGGCTCACACCTACAAAATCTGCGGGAATCGTTGCCGAATCCGTGCAGGCGGGCGTAGCCCGAGGAGCCACATGTGACAGCGCACTAAACATCAATTGCCGAGTCTTTCGCCAATGCCATTCGATCTGCGTTGATGGTGGAGCAAGTGCCAATCCGACACTCGGATATAGATACGACGGAGAAGCAAGCTGGTCGGAGCAGGCGTGCGTTCTGCATCCGAGCGTTCTCCGGGCCTTCGCGTTCCAAGCAAACACCACAGGCGGCCAAGAAACTACTCTGACGATCGCGCCCGGGCGGCAGCATAGACCAAGAGTGAGGGCGATAGCAATGCTTAACGGATGCGATATGGTGGCATTCCAATTCATAGCGACACGGCAGGATGACGCCGCATGCGACCGTTCGCTCCCGAACACTTTGAGCAGGCGGGCTTCACCGTTTGGCTCTGCCGATCGCGAATGAGGTCATTGGGATCAACTTCCAGGCGCAATGCGGCGGTCCAAGGTTCAGGAGTAGCTCAATGGGCCGAAAATGTAGGCCTAAGCGCCAATTGGGGATCCGGGCGGCGGTTAACTCTCGGTAAGCCGGATCGTTGGAAACTGATTTGGGGAAGGGAGAGGGGACGGACAACAGAAAGAGAGAGACAAGGCGGAGTGAATCAGAAGATGCGTTCCTGTCGGCGGAGATTACCGAAAGAGCCGATATTGGCGATGATGAAGGTGGCGGAAAAACGGTTTTCCGTGCGGACCTGGCCGAGGTTGATGCGGCGGTATTCGAGGGCGAGGCCGCAGCAGCCGCCGTTGTAGCTGACTTGCACGAGCTGGTTTTGCAGGGTCTGGTTGGTGAAGTCGTAGCTAATGCCCGTGGCGAAATTGAAACCTTTGCGCGTCAGGTTTCCGTAGCCAAGGAGGGCGCGAACCTGGTTTGAGACGGGCTGCTGAAAGGGGACAAAACCGGACGGGGGAGACGAAGGAAGATCCGCATCGACGGGATTGTCGTTCAGGCGGAAATGGGCGACGGTTGCGAAAAATTCACGGTAGGGCTTTATTTTGAGGAGCGTGCCGACGGTGACGAGGCGTTGAATTTGAGGATCGTACTGGAGAATCTGTTCCAGATCATAGTGGCCGCCAGGGGTGATCTTGAAATCGCTGACAATGGGGGACCAGTTGCGCGGACCGAAGGCGAAGGCAAAGGGCGAGACAGAGTCGAAGGCCAAGAACACATTGCGCTGGCCATCCGCGATGGCGCCGCCGAAGGTGGGGTCGAAGTAATGCTTTTGAAAAATTCTCCAGGAGAGAAGCTCCTGGGGCTGGTCGTCGCCAGTTCTGGCAAAGAGCCGCTGGGTGACGCCGTATTCGATTTCGTTGGTATCGGTGAGGGTGGCGTCAGAGTCGAAGCGAATGAAATCCGCGAAATTGTTTACGCCTGTGACATAGCGGTAGGTGATTGCGGGCTCGATGGTGTGCTTGAAGCGTTTGCGAGGTTTGTCTTTGTTAAGAGAGGAACGGTCGAAAAAGCGCTCGAGTGTGGGCGGGCGGAACTCCACGGCAAATTCTCCCGTATTTCGCGTAATCGATTGCCCGCTTAGCAGGCCTGCGGAATTATAGGAATCGCCGTAGAAGCTCGTGCGGAACGCGGCGGAAGTGGTGACGCCCAGCCACGCGCCGAGGTGGAGCGGGACGGTCACTTTCGGAGCGAATTCGGTGCGCGACACGAACGCAGGGGTGTTCAGAGGGCTGTCATCCTGCCGATGCACGGCTCCCGCGAACGCATCGAAAGAAAAATAGACGGGGAGATTTTGCCAGGGGGATTGCTCGACGGAGCCGAAGCGGATTTGGGGAGCGTTGCGAAGGGAGACGCTGACCGCCGGAGTGGTTATGCCGGTGGCAGGGGAAGTGATCGGAATGCTGAGAAAGGTCTTATCGGCAATGGCAGCTAAATTCAGACTGAACCCCCGGAAGTTGTTGGTCAAAAAAGTAGCGCTGCGAACTTCGGAAGTGATGGCGTCGCCAAATGAGTCGGCAAAGGCGAGACGGAAAGTCAGAGAAGTAAGTTCGTTAACGTCGGCGACGAAGCGCCAGCCACTGGGAAAAAGCGACTGAACTTCCAGTTGTTGCTGGTGGCCACCCTGCTTCTCGACGATGGTTGTGCCGTTCACTCCGGGTAGCCTAAGGCCGCGGTCGATCACGCCAAAGTACGTGTAATGGATAGAAGTGTTCTCGAAGGGCCGGGCACGAAATTCGGCGCGTTCAGCGGAGCCGCGCTTGGAGAGCAGCTCGGCGCCCAGAGTCGCGTCCAGCCAAGGTTTCGGAGCCAAGTAAAGAGCATCGCCTAGAACAAAGCCCTTGGTGTTGCTCTGACTTATGACGGGAAGCAGGATTCCGGATTGGCGGATTTTTTCACCGGCGGGGGCGGTGGCGTAGGGGAGCCAAACGAGAGGTACGCGGTAGAGCCGGAAGTTAGCGTTGACGAGAGCGACGCTCTTATTGAGCCGGATGCGGGCGTGCGGGGCATAGAACTGCCAGGTGGGATGCAGTGGATCGCAAATGGTAATCCAGCCGCGGCTGACGAGGTAGACGTCACCCGGAAACCGCTCGACTTCTTGCGCCTGAAAATAGAGGGGGTTCTGAGAAATCAGAATCAAGGGATTGGCGCGGCGCTCGATTTTGACGGTGCCGCGAACATTGATGAAGATGCCATGGCCGGTACTTACGTTGTAGCGGGCTTCCTCGGCTTCGAGGTGTTCCATGTTGTAATCGAAACGGACATGGCCCCGAGCGAGGGATTCAGAAGTTTTCTCGTTGTATTCGATGTGGTCGGCCTGGAGGCGCTCGTCGCCATAATGAATGTCTACATCGCCGTCGGCGACGAACAGGTCGCCGCGCTTTTGTTGGGGGCCGCGAGACCATATTTCGACGTCGCCGCCTTTACCGGAGTGAAGACGGATTTGTTGGGCAATGGAAACGGGTGACTCCGGTCCGCAGAAAAAACAAAGAAGCGCCGCTAGGAATAAGAGGAACCGGAGCGGGAACACATTGCAGGCATTGGAGTAGCCATTCAAGCGGAACATTTTGCCGATGAAAACAGTGGAATAGCCTAGCATGCGGTCGAGGGGATGTGTAGCCGAGGCGGAAAAGTCCGGCCAGTGCGTTGCGCGAGGCAGCGTTCCGACGCAGAAGGCATGGGAACGAAACGCAGGGTCAGTGCGGCGCGTCTCTCTCCACACGGGTTGGTTTGCCTTTCCAGAAACAATTGATGCACGGCG
The DNA here is from genome assembly GCA_035576885.1 of Candidatus Acidiferrum sp. Classification (GTDB taxonomy): domain Bacteria; phylum Acidobacteriota; class Terriglobia; order Acidiferrales; family UBA7541; genus Acidiferrum. Next base: position 46,709 of record DATLVZ010000091.1, read on the forward strand.
TGGCATCGAGGAGGTATGATGCCCGGCCTTGCACACCAGGGGGAAGAAAATGTGTCGTACTTTGTCTGCATTGAAGATCGTTCTGAGCGCGGGGATATTTTGCGTTGGATTAGCAATGGTGACGGCGGGTGGAGCGGCGGCACAGTCAAGCGCCGCCGACAAACTGAAAAATCTTGAGTTTCGAGAGATCGGGCCCGCTGTGATGGGCGGGCGCATCGATGATTTTGCTGTCGTCGAGAGCAATGTGAACGTCGTGTATGTGGGGACGGCGTCGGGCGGTGTGTGGAAGACAACGAACAACGGCACGACGTGGGAGCCTGTATTTGATAAGGAGGGCGTGTCGACAATCGGAGACATAGCGATCGCTCCGTCCGATCCCTCGGTGGTGTGGGTCGGCTCAGGGGAGCCCAACAACCGGCAGAGTTCTTCGTGGGGAGATGGAATCTACAAATCGCTGGATGCCGGAAAAACGTGGCAAAAGATGGGGCTGGCGGCGACGCACCACATCGGCCGCATTGTGATCCATCCGAAAAATCCGGATGTGGTTTACGCGGCGGCGCTCGGACATCTTTGGGGACCTAACCCTGAGCGCGGCGTTTATAAAACGACGGATGGCGGGAAGACGTGGAACCAAGTGCTGAAAATTAATGATGACACGGGCGTGAGCGATATCGCCATGGATCCCGAGAGCCCGGACACGCTGTATGCGGCGGCATATGAACGCCGGCGGACGCCATTTGGATTCAACGGCGGCGGGCCCGGCAGTGCGATTTATAAAACGATCGACGGCGGAGCGACGTGGAAGAAATTGACGAAAGGACTGCCGTATGAAAACGGCGGCGATACGGGGCGAATCGGGCTGGATATTTACCGCAAGGATTCGAACATCGTTTATGCCATCGTGCAGCACGAAAAAGGCGGAACGTATCGAAGCGAAGACAAAGGCGAAACGTGGAAGAAGATGGGGGACACCAATCCGCGGCCTTCGTACTACAGCCAAATTCGCATTGACCCCAATAATGATCTGCGAATCTGGGAACTTGGCGCGCAGATGTTTTATTCGGAGGATGGCGGGAAGACGTTTTCGACGCAGCGGATAAAGGGCATTCATGGAGATTTTCACGCGATGTGGATTGATCCCGGGGACTCGAATCACGTCATCACGGGCTGCGATGGAGGAGTTCACTGGAGCTACGACAACGGGCGGACGTGGGATTTCCTCAACACAATTGCGATCGGGCAGTACTACGAAATCGGACTGGATAACGAAAAGCCGTATCAAATCTGCGGCGGATTGCAGGACAACGGGAGTTGGTGCGGGCCGAGCATGTCGTTGGCACGCGACGGGATTACGAATGAGGATTGGACGCTGATGCCAGGCGGCGACGGGTTCTATGCGGAGATCGATAACGTCGAGCCGTGGATCGTCTATACGGAATCACAAGACGGGCACATTTCGAGGCGCGACGCGCACACCGGACAGCAGCGGGAAATCATGCCGGAAGCCAAGGCAGGCGAACCGCACTACCGTTTTCAGTGGAATTCGCCGATGGCGGTTTCCGCGCACGACCACAAGACGATCTATTACGGCGGAAATTATTTGTTCAAGTCGACGGATCGCGGAGATTCGTGGACACGGCTTGGCGGCGATTTGACCACGGGAGTGGACCGAAACAAGCTGCCAATCTTCGGCAAGGTGCCGGACAAGAATACGCTCTCGCGTCACGATGGCGTCGAGGAATACCCGACGATCACTACTCTCAGCGAATCGCCGCTGAAGGCAGACGTGCTTTGGGTGGGAACGGACGACGGGAATTTGCAGGTGACGCGCGACGGCGGGAAGACGTGGAAGAATGTGGTGTCGCGAGTGCCGGGGCTGCCAAAAGGAACCTACGTGAGCCGGGTGGTAGCGTCGAAGTATGGCGAGGGCACGGCGTATGCAACGTTCGACGGGCACCGCAACGACGACTACAACGTGTACATTTTTATCACGACGGATTATGGGGAGAATTGGAAAGCGATTCGAAACGGAATTCCGGATTCGGCGGGGACCGTGCACGTGGTGCGCGAGCATCCCAGAGACGCAAATCTGCTCTTTGCAGGAACGGAATTTGGATTGTGGGTGTCCTGGGATCGCGGCGGCAATTGGACGGCGCTGAAGAATAATCTTCCGACCGTGCCGGTGGATGACATCGAGATTCAAGCGGAGCAGAACGACCTGGTGCTGGCGACGCATGGGCGGTCGATCTGGATTTTTGATGACATTACGCCGATCGAGAAGTTCGACACTGGAGTGACCAATTCTGACTTGACATTTTTCAGCCCGCGGCCCGCGACGCTGTGGGACTTGCGGCAGCGCAGGTGGAGTGCGGGGCAGAAAATGTTCACCGCTAAGAATCCCCCATACGGCGCGATCTTGAATTATTACCTCAAAGAGGCTGTGCCGCCGAAGACGGCGAAAGACGAAAAAGAAAAAGATAAGGATAATAAAGAAACTGCCGCCACGGACAAAGAAGTAAAAACTGAAGAGGCGGCGAAGAAAGAGGGCAAGGTAAAGATCAGCGTTTATGACAAGGACGGCAAGCTGGTGCGGGAATTGGAAGGGCCAGGCAAAGCTGGAGTAAACCGCACGAACTGGGATCTGCGATGGAATTCGCCGGCAGTGCCGACGCCGGAACAAGTGGAGGCCGCTGCAGCCGGTTTTGATTTTGGGCCGCGGGGACCGCTGGTCGAGCCCGGTGAATACACCGTCAAGATCAAGGCGGGAAGCAAAGAGGCAGCGCAGAAGGTCGTCGTGGAAGACGATCCGCGAATGCAGATGTCGCCAACGGACCGTGCGGCGCGGCGTGAGGCCATCGAGCAGCTTTACGCGCTGGCCAAAACCGCGGACAAGGACCGAAAAACAATCGAGGGGATCAAGGGCGGGCTGAAGGCGGCCAGGGATCAATGGAAGAAAGATGCCGGCAAGCCGGAAATGCCGAAGATTTCGGAAGAGATACAGAAGGCGGCAGAGGAACTGCAGAAAAAAGTGGATGCGGTCGCAGAGAAATATGTGCGCGAGCGTGAAGGACTCGGGAATGCCGGGCCGCCGTTTGTGTGGAAGCCAGAGCCGTTGCCGCAGCAGGTGCAAGGATTGCTGAGAGACCTGGACGGGTTCTGGGCAGCGCCGGGCGAGCAACAGAAGGAGAAGCTGGCGGAACTGCCGCCGCTAATGAGCGATGCATCCGCGCAGGTTAAGAAAATTGCGGAGGAGGATCTGCCGGCACTGAACAAGAAGATGAATGACGCGGGGATTCCGCACATCGTTCCCGTAACACCGCCGCCAACAGGCAGGCGGGGTGGTGCGGAAGAGGACGAACAATAAGAGGGGTTCGAAGCGCGTGCTCGCAAGGGACTTCTTGCTTTACTTGGGTGGTTAAAACCGCGAGTCGAATGCCAACTGGGGATCGGACTGAGCAAAACGCGGTGACGGGTTGTTTGTGAGCGGTGAAACGGCGTGAACAAGCTTGCGTCTAAGGGTGCAGAACAGTGTGAGAATCCGGCGGACTGCGTGCCCGCGGCCAGCCAATCACATAGACCAACAAATCGGACGATCTAAAGAGACGACGGAGGAACGTGTATGAACGCGATGCAGCTCAGCCTGCGCGGTGTGGCCGCGTGGTTCGTGGTATTAGCGGCGATTCTCGGAGGTTTCGGAGAGTCCGCTCAGGCGAAGCCGCGGGGTGCCGCGGCTCAAGACAAGTCCGAGAAAAAAGAAGAAAAGAAGGAGGGGAAAAAGGACGAAAAGAAAGGGCTGTCGTTGAAGCCCGCTCGAAAGATTGAGTTCACGACGGATGAGGGCACGTGGCTGTCGCTGGATGTTTCGCCGGATGGAAAAACCATTGTTTTCGAGCTGCTGGGCGACATCTACACGCTGCCGATTGAGGGTGGAACCGCGAAGCTGATCGATGGGGGAATGGCGTTCGACAGCCAGCCCAAGTTTTCGCCCGATGGAAAGTGGATCGCGTTTATTTCCGACCGCGAGGGCAGCGAAAATGTCTGGATCATGCATCCGGACGGCAGCGGTGTGAAGCAGGTCTCAAAAGATCCCGATAACGCGTTTGCGTCGCCGAGCTGGGCACCGGACGGGAACTACATTTATGTGTCGAAAGGGGGCTCCGGCATCGGGACCTTTGAAATCTGGATGTATCACGTGGAGGGCGGCTCCGGGGTACAAATCACGAAAGCAAAGCCGACGCCGACAACGCCACGGAAGGAACGCGGAAACGCG
>DATLVZ010000092.1:0-34772 GCA_035576885.1 Candidatus Acidiferrum sp.
GGACGTCTTCGAAATGCTCGCTCAGTTTGGCAAGGGTGAAAAGGTGGGGTAAGAGCCCACCGCTCCGGTGGCAACATCGGAGGCACGGAAAACCCCGCGTGGTGCAAGGCCAAATAGGAGGGGAGAGCCGGCCCGGCTCGCCGAGAACGCTTGGGAAACCAAGTGCTCTTCCTGTGCGATGGAGCAATCCAACGCAGAGAGCAACCCTCGGGTAGGCTGCTGGAGCCGTGGTGCGAATCACGGCCTAGAGGAATGATCGCCGCGACATGCCGTCCTTCACAGGTCGGCGCGCCGCACAGAATCCGGCTTACAGGCTCGCCCGCCGCTTTTCAATCGCGTTTCGCAAAAATATCATCCCGCCGGTTTCGCATAGCCATCCGTGGGCCTTACGCATTACTCTCCATCCAAATACGCAAATGTGTTCGGGGTCACAATTTGGAGTGACCGAAATCATATCGGGCGCCATCGCCGGGCGGGAACATGAAATGTCACCCATGCGAACAAGCGCACCGGGGGGTGCATCATGAGGCTAGTAGGAGAAGTGAAACATTCGAGGGCTGGCGAAAAGCTGAACATCGTGGTGGTCGAGGCCGAGGAGCAAGCCCGAAGGATACATGAGGCGGTCAAGCGCCGCGCGTTCGAGATTTTTGAGAAACGTGGCACCGGATCGCACGAACAAGAAGACTGGCGTCAGGCCGAATCGGCATTATTGAGACCAATCTGCATTGGAAGAATGGCCGTTGACGACAGTTTTTGGGTGAGCGCGGACGCCACGAATTTTCAGGAAGGCACGATCAATATTTGGGTGGCAGCCCGTCGCCTCACCATTTGCGGGATGCCGCGGCCCAAGCAGCAGGCGAGCGCATTGAGTCCAAGCAGTTCAGTTCGGCAGGAAGAAGTTATGTTCCGTCAAGTTACGCTTCCCATCGAAATTGATCCTTTCAGCGTCACGGCGTGCATTAACGGGAAGTTTCTGGAAATTCGTTTGAAAAAAGCACCGGCAAAACCAGCACAAGCAACGAGGGCGGCAGCCGCTTAGTTTTGACGAGGCGCATCCATCTCGATGATGTGCGCAGCGAACTGAAGTTGGCGCAAGCCCGCAGGGACACGGCAGACCGGCAGGAGCATAGCTTACGGGTGTGAGTTTTGGATAAAACCGGGCCGACGAGCCGCATCATAAGATTCGATCGAGGCTCTTAAGCGCTGAGCAAGGCTTGACCGCCGGCTCTTCGGTGACCTTTCGATGAAACAAATTGCCGTTGTAACGAGCGGTGGCGATGCGCCGGGAATCAACGCGGCAATTCGTGCCGTCGTTCGAACCGGAGTCGCTCGAGGCTGGAGCGTCTTTGGAGTCCGCCACGGGTACGCGGGATTGATGAATGACGAATTCGTGCAACTCGGATCACGCGATGTTAGCGGAATCATTCAGCGCGGCGGCACGATTCTCGGCAGTACGCGATGCCCAGCTTTCAAGGATGAAGAAGCGCAAGTAAACGCCATCCGATTCCTTCGGCAGCGCGGAATCGATGCACTGGTCGTCATCGGTGGCGATGGTTCTCAAGCCGGAGCGTTTGCTCTTGCTCAGCGAGGGCTCGCTGTGGTTGGCGTTGCTTCGACGATTGACAACGACCTTTTCGGTTCCGATATGACTATCGGAGTTGACACCGCGCTGAATGTCGCGCTCGAATCCATAGACCGCATCAAAGTAACGGCATCCTCCCACGAACGGGCCTTTCTCGTCGAAGTCATGGGCCGCAACTGCGGTTATCTAGCCTTGATTTCAGGCATTGCGGGCGGAGCGGAATGCATTGTCCTTCCGGAGGCTGAGACAGATCCCGAAGTTCTAGCCTCCGAACTGCGACAGGCTTCTGAACGTGGGAAGACGCACGCCACCGTGGTCGTCGCCGAAGGCGCGAAATACAATGCCGAAGGGCTCTCAAATTATTTCAAGCAGCATCGCGAACGAATCGGGTTCGACTTGAGGGTCGTAAAGCTAGGTCATGTGCAACGAGGCGGCACGCCAGGCGTGTTTGACAGGTTGCTAGCTACCCGGTTCGGCGCGGCTGCAACGGAGTGTGTCGCCCAGGAGAAGTTCGGTGTTCTCGTCGGGCTTATCAAAGGGCAGATTGCAGCTACGCCTCTGGCGGAAATCGTTGGCAAGCGAAAAGGCCTCGATCTGGAACTGCTGAAGCTGGCTGAAGTTCTGGCTCGATGATGCTCTTTCAACAAACCGTTCCAATTGAGCCTCGCCGAATATAGAGTCGTGCTGGTCGAAGAGAAAAGCGGCAGCAGGGCTGCAGCACTCCAAACCGCTACTTCGCAATATTGCGAGGGACTAAGCAGGTAGGTCATCGCCTGTGATCCACGTCACACTTCCTTGTGATGTGACGCATGTCCAAGCCGTCTCCCTTGAGGCTAAGTTGTCCATAGGTTCTTCAGAGCCCCAAAGGATCACACGCAAATGACTGAGATCGGCGGTCCCCCGAAGGTCATTCTTGACGGAAACGAGGCCGTCGCCTCCGTTGCCTATCGGCTGAACGAAGTTATCGCCATCTACCCCATCACTCCGGCGTCGCCCATGGGCGAATGGTCGGACCAGTGGTCCCATGAGGGGCGCACGAACATCTGGGGTGTGGTACCACGCGTGGTTGAGTTGCAAAGCGAAGCGGGAGCGGCAGGCGCGCTGCATGGCGCCATCCAGGCAGGAGCTTTGGGAACAACTTTTACGGCTTCGCAGGGATTGCTCTTGATGATCCCCAACATGTACAAGATCGCGGGTGAGCTGACGCCAGCCGTAATCCATGTGGCGTCGCGCTCCATTGCTACGCACGCCCTATCGATCTTTGGCGATCACAGCGACGTAATGGCCGTGCGTTCCACTGGTTTTGCGCTTCTTGCGTCAAATTCTGTGCAAGAAGCGCAGGATATGGCGCTGATTGCCCACGCCGCCACGCTCGAATCGCGCATCCCGTTCCTGCACTTCTTTGATGGTTTCCGAACCTCGCACGAAATCGCAAAGATTGTCCCGCTCTCAGACGCGGATCTGCGCGCGATGATGAGCGACGCGCGCATCCGCGAGCATCGGGACCGAGCCTTAACTCCCGACCGCCCCGTCTTGCGTGGCACGGCGCAGAATCCGGATGTCTTCTTTCAGGCACGTGAGGCGGCAAATCCTTTCTATTCCGCTTGCCCAACCATCGTTCAGCAGGTGATGGACCAGTTCGCAGACCGCACCGGCCGTTCCTACCATCTCTTCGAATACGTGGGTGCTCCCGACGCCGAGAGGGTAATCGTTTTGATGGGCTCGGCCGCGAGCGCGGTGGAAGAGACGATCGACATCCTGCAGGCTAAGGGCGAAAAAGTCGGCCTCCTGAAAGTGCGCTTGTTTCGACCCGTTGCCGTCGACGCTTTTCTTTCCGCTTTACCTGCCACAACGCGTGCCATTGCCGTGCTCGACCGCACCAAAGAGCCTGGAGCCATCGGCGAACCTCTCTATTCGGACGTTGTTACAGCCATTTCAGAGGCCTTCGATCCCTCAGCAGGCATGCGCGCTCCATTCCTTGCACGGCCGCGAATTATCGGCGGCCGCTTTGGGCTTTCCTCCAAGGAGTTTACCCCTGCGATGGCGAGGGCGGTGTACGACGAACTGAAAAAAGAAAATCCCCACAACCACTTCACGATCGGAATCAAGGACGATGTCTCGTTCACCAGTCTCGAGTATGATCCGGCCTTCTCCGCTGAAAATCCGGAAGGTACCCGGGCGATTTTTTACGGCCTGGGCTCGGATGGAACCGTGGGGGCAAACAAGAACTCCATCAAAATCATTGGTGAGGAGACGACCCACTTCGTACAGGGCTATTTTGTGTACGACTCAAAGAAATCAGGGTCCGTCACCGTTTCGCACCTTCGGTTCGGACCCCAGCCCATCCGATCCTCTTACCTAATCAACAAAGCGAATTTTGTCGCTTGCCATCAATTCAACTTCCTGGAACGAATGGATGTGCTTGAGGCCGCGGAGCCTGGAGCGATATTTCTGCTTAACTCGCCCGTTGACGCACAAACGGTTTGGCCGCACCTCCCGCTGCACACTCAGGAACAAATCATCGCGAAACGCCTGAAATTCTTTGTGGTGGACGGCTATGCGGTTGCACGCGAAACGGGAATGGGTTCGCGTATGAACACCATCATGCAAACCTGCTTTTTCGCAATCAGCGGCGTCCTACCCAGAGATGAAGCAATCGCTGCCATCAAATCTTCGATACAAAAATCCTACGGAAAGATGGGCGCAGCGGTCGTGCAGAAGAATTTTGCGGCCGTGGAAGCCACTTTGGCCAGTCTGCAAGAAGTGCACGTCCCAGAGCGGCCTTCCAGCACCTTTAACATCCTGCCTCCCGTTTCTTCCCGCGCGCCATCCTTCGTCCGCGATGTCCTTGGCGCGATGATCTCCGGGCACGGCGACAGCCTGCCCGTGAGCGCGCTGCCGCCTGGGGGCACTTTTCCCACAGGCACCGCAAAATGGGATAAACGCAACATCGCCCAGGAGATTCCTGTTTGGGATGAACCCCTATGCATTCAGTGCGGCAAATGTGTTCTCGCGTGCCCGCATTCCGTAATTCGCGCAAAAGTTTACGACTCTTCGTTACTCGCCGGTGCTCCGTCTTCGTTCAAGTCCGCCATGCCTCGTTGGCGCGAATTTGAAACTTTGAAGTACACGCTGCAAGTCTCTCCCGAGGACTGCACCGGATGCAGGCTTTGTGTCGAAGTATGCCCGGTGAAGAGCAAGAGCGAGGCAAAGCACAAAGCTATCAACATGGCTTCCCAGCCGCCGCTCAGGGAGAGCGAAAGCGCGAATTGGGAATTCTTCCTGGCTCTACCCGAACTTGATCGTGGCCTTCTTTCGCACACGCAAGTGAAGAACGTCCAACTTCTCGAGCCGCTCTTCGAGTTTTCAGGCGCCTGCGCAGGCTGTGGGGAAACGCCTTACATCAAGTTGCTCACGCAGCTTTTTGGCGATCGGGCGGTCATAGCGAACGCAACTGGTTGCTCGTCGATCTATGGCGGCAACTTGCCGACCACGCCGTACACCAAGAATTCTGCAGGACGAGGCCCCGCCTGGTCGAACTCTCTTTTTGAAGATAACGCGGAGTTCGGCCTCGGTATCCAGTTGGCTCTCGATAAGCAAGGGGACTACGCTCGCGCACTCGTTTCGCGCTACTCCGACCAAATTGGAGCAGCACTGAGCAACGAGATTCTTTCTGCCGATCAATCCACGGAAGCCCGGATCATGGCGCAAAGGGAGCGCGTCGGATCACTCCAGAGAATTCTGGCGAATGTCTCTTCGATGGAAGTGCGGGAGCTTCTTGCTGTCTGCGATTCACTCATCAAGAAAAGCCTGTGGATTGTTGGCGGTGATGGCTGGGCCTACGACATCGGTTTCGGCGGATTGGACCACGTGCTCAGCACCGGCGCCAACGTCAACATCCTCGTCCTCGACACGGAAGTGTATTCGAACACCGGCGGGCAGATGTCCAAAGCTACTCCACGCGGAGCCGTCGCGAAGTACGCCGCCGCCGGCAAATCTACCGCTAAGAAGGACCTCGCGCTCGAAGCCATCAGCTACGGCGAAGTTTACGTTGCCCGAGTGGCCATGGGCGGCAACGACACGCACACTCTCAAGGCCTTTCAGGAAGCAGAGTCCTTCGATGGCCCATCGCTCATCATTGCGTACAGTCACTGCATCGCGCATGGCTACGACATGGGCTTCGGTATGCAACAGCAGAAGGCCGCGGTCCTCTCGGGCTACTGGCCACTGTTTCGCTATGATCCCCGCCTCCAGCAACAAGGAAAAAATTCGTTCCAACTCGATTCGAAGGCGCCCTCCATTCCTCTCCGGGATTACGTTTACGCGGAAGCGCGCTATTCCATGCTTGCCCGCAGCGATCCAGAGACAGCGCGCGCGCTTTTGCGGTCGGCCGAGAACGACGTCGCCCGGCGTTGGGAAATCTACGAAGCGCGAGCCGCTATGCCGGGGCGAAACCAAGAACTGCGCGTGCGACCGCTCGAGTCGTCGCCTGAAGCAGCACAAGAATTGCTGCCAGCCGGAGAGAAATGATGGATCTCACTACTACCTATCTGGGATTCAAGTTGAAAAACCCCATCGTCGCTTCCTCTTCGCCTTTGTGGGAGTCCGTTTCCAATATTCGCGCACTCGAGGACAGCGGCGTCTCCGCCGTAGTCTTGCCCTCCATCTTCGAAGAGCAACTCCTGGTGGAAGGCGAACATCTCAATCGCGACCTCGCGCGCGGCACGGAAAGTTTCGGTGAAGCTCTCAGCTATTTACCGGTTCTCAGCGACTACAATCTCGGCCCGGCCGGCTATCTCGAACTGATTCGCAAGGCGAAATCGGCTGTTTCGATTCCAGTCGTCGCAAGCCTAAACGGCACTTCTCGCGGTGGATGGCTTCAGTACGCGCGCGACGCGCAACAAGCAGGTTGCGATGCGATCGAGCTAAACCTTTATTCGCTCGTCACCGACCCGCTGCGCACTTCCGTTCAAGTGGAAAACGACTACTGCGATCTCGTCCGCGAGCTGAAGAAATCGCTCCGCGTACCCGTGGCCGTAAAGCTTTCCCATTTCTTGACGGCTCCGGCCAATCTCGCCGGGCAGCTTGATGTGGCGGGCGCCAACGCGCTTGTTCTCTTCAATCGCTTTTACCAGCCGGATTTCGACATCGAACAAATGGAAGTCATACCTCGGCTCGCTCTCAGCCATTCGCAGGAGCTCCTCCTTCGCCTGCATTGGGTTGCCATCATCTACGGCCGCGTGCAGTCGGACCTCGCGATCACCGGCGGCGTACACACCGCGGAAGACGTCATCAAGTCCACGATGGCGGGCGCCAAAGTCGCCATGATGACTTCGGCGCTCTTGCAAAACGGCGTTCGACACGCTTCCTCGGTCATTGCCGAGCTTGTGCGCTGGATGGATGAGCATCAGTACGAATCCATTCAGCAGATGCGGGGGAGCATGAGCTATCGTTCCGCGCCGGACCCGGCGGCATTCGAGCGGGTCAATTACATGCGCACGTTGAGTTCCTACACGGTTGCGCGCGAAGATCCCGCAGCATGATTTGGGCTCGCAGACACAGTCCTTCCAGCAAGGGAGGCAGATCGCCAAGCTTGCATGGCGCTCTAGCATAAAGTATAAATCTGCGCTTGCGAGATACCCTATGTCGCTTTCCCAACTAGTGTTGTGCCCTCTTCGCATTCTTGTTGCTGCCGCCGGGCTCACGGCCTCCCTCGCTGCCCAGACTACATCTCCCAATTCCACTCCAAATTCTCAACAGGCTCCGGCGCCGCAACCGCCCCAGGCCCCATCGGCACCGACTCGAGCCAACATCCTGCGCGGCGCGTACGGTCCGTATCGCGCCAACAACGATTTGCTCTTCTACCATCTCGACGTCCGCGTCGACCCGGAAAAGAAGTTCATTAGCGGGAAGAACACCATTCGCTTCAAGATGCTTAAGAACGATACGCGGATTCAGCTCGATCTCCATCCTGCCCTGAGGGTCGACAAGATTCTTTTTGACACAACCGAACTTAAGTACGAGCGCGAGTTCGGCGCCGTGTTCGTCGACTTTCCGAAGACACTCCGTGCCGGACGTGTTTACACGATTGACTTCTACTACTCCGGCAATCCTCTCGAAACTGGCCGGTTCGGCGGCATCGCTTTCCGCAAGGATCCGTCCGGCCACCCCTGGATTAACACCGCCTGCGAAGGAATCGGCGCGAGCATCTGGTGGCCGAACAAAGATCAGTGGCGCGATGAAGTCGAGAGCATGCAAATCAGCGTCTCGATTCCGAATGATCTGGTCGACGTCTCCAACGGAAAGTTCATGGGCAAAACCGACTTGGGCGACGGCTACACGCGGTGGGATTGGCTCGTCCACTACCCCATCAACAATTACGACGTTTCACTGAACATCGGCAACTATCGGCACTTCTCCGATCACCTCGGCGGCTTGCCGCTCGATTTCTACGCCCTGCCCGAAGATTTGGACAAGGCAAAAAAGCAGTTCGTGCAAGCCAAGGGCATGCTCGAGGCCTACCAGCACTATTTCGGCGAGTATCCGTTCAAGAAGGATGGCTACAAGCTGATCGAAGCGCCGTATTCCGGCATGGAGCACCAGAGCGCCGTGACCTACGGCAACCACTTCGCGAATGGCTATCTCGAGCGTGACTGGACCGGCGTGGGCGTCAGCCTGAAGTTCGATTTCATCATCATCCATGAAAGCGGGCACGAGTGGTTTGGAAACGCCGTAACGGCAGCCGACCCGTCCGACATGTGGATTCACGAGGGCTGGACGACGTACCTCGAATGCCTTTACGTCGAATACATGTTCGGCCACGACGATGCGATCAAATATGTCAACGGCTACAAAGCCAAGGTGAAGAACGCCGTGCCGATCATCGCCGAACGGGGCGTCAACGCCGAGCCTCCTCAAGATATGTATTTCAAAGGCGCGCTTTTTCTGAACACGTTGCGCAGCGTTGTGAATGACGACGCGCGCTGGTGGAAGCTGATTCACGATCTCTACCAGCGTTTCAAATACAAGAACATCATGACCGAGGACATCGTGCAGTTTTTCAACCAGAAGACCGGCAAGGATATGACGCCGATCTTCAATCAGTATCTTCGCCGCACGGCAATTCCAACTCTCGAACTGAAATTCAATGGAGCGGAGGACACCGTTTCGTATCGTTGGAAAGCCGATGAGCCCGGCTTTGCGATGGCTGTGCGCGTCGGAAAGCGAGACAACTGGCAACTCATTCAAGCAACGACGGATTGGCAGACCATGAAGTCACCGCTTACGAAGGACGAGTTCGGCGTGGCGACCGATCTCTATTACGTCGGCGTGGAAAAACAGTAGCCGAACGAACAATAAACCTCTAGAAAGAAAATCTAGATGGCATTGCGGATGTACACGAAATGACCATCGTACGCGCCGGCTGCTTTCTTCTCATTGCCCTCTCGATGATTTCTGCGGTCTCACGTTTTGGTTCAACCGAAAGAAGTTGTCCGGGTCGTAGTGCGTCTTGATCTCGACTAGCCGGTCCCATCGTTCCCGATACGCCTCGGACACGCGCTCCTGTTCGTCGCCACTCATGAAATTCACATACACGCCCGGCGTCATGGAGGGCCGCAACTGGGCGAACAGCCCGCGTATCCATGCGATGTTTGCGTCGTCATCTCCAGGGTCAGCCCAGTTTCCGAGCAGGTTAACAATGAACGGAGAGCTGCGATCGCCGAATGCCGTCTCCCCGGCTGAAACACGTGCTGCCGCACCGCCGAGATAGGAGAGCTCGATCTGGCTGACAGGGGAGGGAATTGTTGCCAGCGCTTGCACCATGCGTCGAATATCCTGATCGTCGAGAATCTTAAAGTAGCCCGACTTCGTGTAGTACCTTCGCCCATGCGGGAATTCAGCGTCCGCCATCGTCTGCAGTGCGAGAAACGACAGCTCGCTCTTTGTTACCGCCACTGGATTGCAAAAAGACAGCACGCGATCCACCATCGAACGCCCTTTTTCAGCGTCACCAATCCAAACCAGGCCCTGACTCGCCGCCGGGCGCCCGCGCAAGTGGGCGGGAATGTTTTCCGTATGGGGCGCAATCGTTAGAGAAATTCCCCAACGCAAATTGTCCGGGGCTTGTGGCATGAAGTCCCGCCATTGCTGCACGATGGCGGCAATATCGTCGCCCAAGCACATGCCCGCTCCGAAAAGGACAGAGGAGACCGGGTGAAGATTTACTTCGAACTCGGTCACCACGCCAAAGTTTCCCCCTCCGCCGCGCAAAGCCCAAAAGAGATCAGGATTCTCCTTGGCGCTTGCGCGGACAACTGATCCATCTGAGACAACGAGCGTGAAGCCGGTAACGTTGTCGCAAGACAGACCGTGCAAACGGTTCAGCCAGCCCGTTCCGCCCCCTAAAACAAGCCCGGCGGCTCCGGTGTGCGATACGACTCCGGCCGGAAAGGCGAGGCCGACCTTCTGCGTTGCGGCATCGATGTTTCCAAGGAGGCACCCGCCTTCAAATCGCGCACGCCGTGATTGCGCGTCGACATGGACCGCCCGCATGTGGGAAAGGTCGATCACCAGGCCATCGTCACAAGTGCTGAACCCCGCCAAGCTATGCCCGCCGCAGCGAATCGCTGTCACCACACCAGCCGCCGCAGCTTCTCGCACCGCCAGTTGCACGTCTGCGACATCCGCGCAGCTCGCGATTAGTCCTGGCTTGCGAGCTACCATCCCGTTCCAGATGCTTCGCGCGGTGGCGTATTCGCTATCGTCGGGGCGCAACAAGTCGCCACGGAATTGCCGCCGAAGGGCGGAATAAAGCTCTCCGAGGATCTTACTCATGCGGGCTGTCTTTCTTATTCGCCAAAATTGTCGAGGCATATTCTAGACCCGAAAGCGAACTTCAGGCGGAAAACACTCCCTTGACAGCCTCTAGAGCCGAGGTATAGCGTTCGCTTTGTTCGTTTCACAAGCCTTCCTTTCCGCATATTCGATTTCCATCAGGAGCAGAAACTTGCAGGCGAAATCGCAGAGTGTCCTCGGGCAGGAAATCTCTTCTAAGCCACACCTGCATTTTCCAATCGACAAAATTCGTTCGTGCTTTCCGGCGCTTCATCGCGCCCCGGCATTCACCTTCTTCGACAATGCCGCGGGCGCTCAGGTTCCGCAGCTGGTGATCGATGCAGTCAATCACCATCTCCTCGATTGCAACGTCCAGCGCGGCGGGCGTTACGCGAAAAGCCAGGAAGTCGATGCGACGATTGCCCGCGCGCGCCAAAGTGTCGCGGATCTCTTGAACGCGCGTGACCCGAGCGAAATTGCGTTCGGGATGAACGCCACGTCATTCATTCGCCTGGTGAGTCTCGCAATTGGACAAACGCTCGGCCAACGCAACGAAATCGTTGTGACCGACATGGACCATGAGGCTAACGTCGCCACGTGGCTCGCCTTGGAGAAAGAGGGCGCGAAATTTGTCTGGTGGAAGATGGGCGATGATGGCAATCTCCACGCTGACGACTTGAAACCGCTCGTATCCTCCAAAACTCGCCTGATAGCCTGCACCGTCGCCTCGAATTCTCTCGGTTCCATTTTAGACGTCGCAAGTGCCGCCAAAATTGCTCACCAGGCCGGGGCGGAAATCTTTCTCGACTGCGTTCACTATGCTCCTCACGGCCAGATCGACGTGCAAGCCTGGGATTGCGACTACCTCGTCTGCTCCGGCTACAAGATATTCGGGCCGCACATGGGATTTCTCTGGGGACGCCGCGAACTCTTGCAAAAACTCCCGACGTTCCGCGAAGATTTCATCCCCAATGAGCCGCCAGGGAAAATTGAAGCAGGCACTTTTATTTATGAAAATGTCGCGGGCATGGATGCCGCCATTTCCTATCTGGAGTCACTCGGCAAGCAAGCAGAAGCGGTTCAATGCGGCGAGAAGAGAGATTCGCGGCCAGCCAATCTCGCCCGCGCGATGCGGAACATCAGAGCTTACGAAGTGTCTCTTTCACTCGAAATGTTGCAGGTGCTAAACGAATGCGGCGCTAAGGTCTACGGCTTAACCGGAGAAGAACGCGTTCACCAGCGCGTGCCAACACTGTGCTTCAATTTGCCAAAAATCGCACCGGCCAATGTCGCAGAGGCCGCAGCCCGCGCGGGAATCGGCATTCGCGACGGCCATATGTACGCCCCGCGGCTGATGAAGCGCCTGGGCTTGCGCCAGGACAGCGGCGTCGTCCGCGCCTCCCTCGTTCACTACAACACAGCTGATGAAATTCGAAGCTTCGGTAACGTTTTGCTTGATCTGACCAGGCATGGGTGAAATCTCCGAGCCTCTTCCTGCGCGCTCGCCGCAGTCCATGGGCGACGGCTCGACTGCTAGCCCTTCTGAGGCTGACGACCTGCGTCGCAGGCTGACGCAGCGCCAGCTCACCATGCTGGCCATTGGCGGCGCCATTGGAGTCGGCCTGTTCCTCGGCAGCAGCGTAACCATCCGCCTTGCGGGCCCCGGAGTCATCATCACCTACCTGATTGGCGCGCTCATTGCCATGATCGTCGCTTATTCGCTAGCAGAAATGGCTGTGGTGCAACCGGTGGCAGGCTCCTTCGGCGTTTACGCGCAAACCTATCTCAGTCCATGGGCTGGTTTCTCAGTTAGGGCCACCTATGCGTTGGTGCAAATCATCGCCATCGGCGCGGAAGTAACAGCCGTCGCGATCTATTTTGCGTTTTGGTTTCCCGCGGTTCCACAATGGGTTTGGGTGGCTGCCGTCTCGATTTGTCTGGTGGCCGTCAACACTCTCCAGGTAGGGCGTTTCGGCGAGTTCGAGTATTGGTTCGCCTTGATAAAAGTGGTAGCCATCATCGTTTTCATAGTCCTGGGCGTGGTCCTCATCTTCGGTTTCGGTTCCGCTCCCGCGATTGGCCTATCCAATCTCACCGCGTATGGCGGATTTCTTCCTTTTGGTTGGAAGGGCGTCTGGCTTGCTCTTACTCTGGCGATTACAAGCTATATGGGCGTTGAAGTTATTGCTGTCACAGCAGGCGAAGCCCAAAATCCCGCAAAATCCATTCCGCGCGCAATGCGCACGATTGTTTTCCGCCTAGTGATCTTCTACGTTCTCGCTATCACCGTCATGCTGGCGATGACGCCGTGGGATCAGACTAGCAACGATCTTACCGGGAGTCCGTTTGTACGCGCTCTTTCGACCGTGGGCATCCCATTTGCCGCGGGCATTATGAACGTAGTGGTGATCACGGCTGCACTCTCGAGCTCCAACACAAATCTTTACCTCACAACGCGCATGCTTTTTTCCCTCGCGCGAGGCCGTTACGCCCCGCGTTGGCTCGGCCGCCTAAGCGGCAACGGCGTTCCTCGCCGCGCGCTTGCCATTTCGACAGCTGGCATGGTCGCCGCCATCCTTCTTGCGATTTACGCTCCCAAGCGCGCATTCCTGATGCTCTACGGTGTTGCCGTGGCCGGCATGTTTTTCGTCTGGATCGTCATTCTCCTCACCCACATCGCGTTTCGGCGAACACTTGGCCGGGAGCGTGTCGCCCGACTCCCAATGCGCCTCCGCTTTTCACCCTATTCGAATGTATTGGGAATTGCCGCTCTCTTGGGAATTGCGGCGAGCACTTTTTACGTCGAGGGATTGCGATACACGGTTCCCGCCTTTGCTCCCTGCCTTTTGCTAATTTCGCTTGCCTATTGGTTGATCCGGCGAAAGACGCAGAGTCTAGCCTCGGGTGCAGCGCGCGCCGAACTCGATCCCTTGCCTGAGAAAGAGTAGGCGCGCCAGCTTCCGCCTTCATTTCCGAGACTCGTCCTTGAATTATTTTTGTGGCAGAGTATTTCGTGATGGCAGAACCTGGGCAATCCATAGACTCCGGCCGTGCGGCATTCCAGTATCCGAACTTTGTTCTTTTTCAAACGGCCCGCTTCTGCATGGTCCTTGCCATGGAAATGCAGTCGGTGGCGGTCGGCTGGCAAGTTTATGAAATCACGAAGCGCCCCCTCGACCTCGGACTCGTGGGACTCGTACAGTTTCTGCCAGGAATTCTCCTGTTCCTGGTTTCCGGGCACGTTGCCGATCGGCATGACCGCCGAAAGCTTATCGTCATTTGCTACCTCGGCTATGGCGTCTGCTTTGGATTGCTATTGCTTAGCGCGATTCGAGGAGCCGGCTCGGTTTTCTTTATTTTTGTTATTCTCGCGGTTCTTGGTATCGCTCGCGCGTTCAACGCACCTGTCAGCCGAGCCATCGTCCCCCAATTGGTGCCAGAAGAGGTATTTCCCAACGCGGTTGCCTGGGCTTCCACCATGTTTCAGGGCGCGGCAATTCTCGGTCCGGCGCTCGGGGGGATCATTTATGCGGCATTTCGCGGTCCCGCCGCGGTGTACGTCTTGGCGATTGCCATGACGATTGTTGCGGTCACCTGCACTCTGAAAATGAAATTAGAGAGAAGGTCTCGCGCCCGCGAACCCGTTAACTGGACCACCGTCTTGGCCGGCCTTCGCTACATCTGGCGCGAAAAGGTGGTTCTCGGCTCCATCTCCCTGGATTTGTTTGCCGTCTTCCTCGGAGGAGCGGTCGCTCTCTTGCCGGTTTACGCGCGCGAAATTCTGTTGACGGGGCCGTGGGGACTTGGTCTTCTTCGAACTGCTCCTGGAGTTGGCGCCGCCGCAATGGCCGTTTTCCTCGCCCACCGCCCATTCCGCCGCAAGGCCGGCCTCATCATGTTGTGGTGTGTCGCCGGATTTGGTTTCTTCACGATCCTCTTCGGTCTTTCCCGCAGTCTGACGCTTTCCCTGTTGGCTCTATTTTTTGTCGGCGCGACGGACATGGTCAGCGTGATTGTCCGCGCCATACTGATTCAGGTCGCCACGCCTGACGAAATGCGCGGGCGTGTCAACGCCGTTGACATGGTCTTCATCGGCGCTTCTAACGAGTTCGGTGAATTCGAGTCCGGACTGACAGCGCAATGGTTCGGAACAGTGCCCGCTGTAGTAATCGGGGGTATCGGAACTCTGGTGGTAACCGCGCTCTGGGCGTGGCGTTTCCCGGAACTTCGGAAAGTGGAACAGGTCCATTCGCTGCCAAGCCGTCCAGCGTAAATTCTTCCAGCTTAAACAATCGCGGGAGCTGCGCCCGGCCATCCCGCACCCCAACGCGCCTCAATGCCAGCCTGCAGCTTTATGGTTTTGTTTTTGGTGGAGTTGTGACAGCTGCAGGCGCTGCAGTACTCACTGGAGCGCCGATCTGACCGGTGGGAGGCGGCGTGGCGATCAAAGCCGCTTTCACAGAAGCCGGTAATTTGTCCGAATTTGCGAGCAGGACACTCACCTGCCAAATCTGCGTTTCCGTCAAACGCCCTTTGAACCCCGGCATTCCCGTCAACCGAATACCGTTTTCCGCCTTCCAATAACTTTCGGACGCCGGATCATCCGACACTCCAACTCCATGGAAAAGTTGCGGAGGAGGGGGGTACATTCCCTGCGCAATTGTAGTCTTCGGCTGATCCGGAAGCCCATGGCAGACCGCGCAGTTCTGTTTGTAAACATCCGCGCCGCTCAGATAGCTCTGTTCGTCCGCAGCCACAGGCGATTCTGGAATCTTCTCTTTTGCAATGTGTGCATGTAAGGCCATCTTCGCTAATTTCTTCTCAAATGGCATCGGCGGATCTGTTACTGCCACGGGCGCGCGCCCGGTTGAAAAATAGAAGTATCCGCCGCAGGCAACCAGCACTATCGCTAGCAGAACGCCGATAACTAGACCTTTGAGCATTTCGCTTTTCACCCGCCTTTTTCAGTATCTCTGTTGGAAATTCTCCCGGATAAATCTTCGGGAGCGATAGTGTAAACTTTCGCCCACCCTGCTGCCCACCACAAATATCTCCTCCCGGAGCGACCACGCCAGAAGTTGCTACGATCTTGATTCCGCTCCCCGCGGAAGCTTCTCCGCGATGTTCAGGCTGAGTAACCATTTGCCCCTAAAATCCGTCCTATCTATGCGCAGGTTGACTTTTCCGGTAGGCTCAAAGATTGGGCGGGGAACCCCTCAATGTAGGCCCGCAGCTGTCATGCCCCGGCAGACTCACTCGCATTATTGCTGTTATCGATAGGAGCGCACGGATGGGCCACCTCAATTCCATTGACCTTCCCGAACCGGGCACGCGTGATTCCTCCGCGGCACAGCCCGCCAAGAGCCGCTGGTGGCTCTGGATCTTGATTCTCGGCGTCGTCGCCATTGGTATTTGGTACTACCGCGGAGCCCACTCCACGAGCGAGGCAGACGGCAAAGCGGCCACCGGCACAAGCGGCAAGGGTAGAGGAGGTCCAGGGTCCGCTGGCTTCACCGTTCCCGTAGTAGTAGCCACAGCCCAAAAGGGCGACCTTCCTGTGTACTTGATCGGTCTAGGTACAGTCACGGCTTTTAATACCGTGACCGTTCGCAGCCGCGTCGATGGCCAAATCGTCAAAGTAAATTTCACCGAAGGCCAATTTGTCCACCAGGGCGATGCGCTCATCGAAATCGATCCGCGCCCCTACCAGGTCATGTTGGAGCAGGCCGAAGGGCAGCTTGCTAAAGACCAGGCTCAGCTCCACGACGTGCAAGTCGATTTCGAGCGATATCAGCTTCTGTACAACGAAGGAGTCGTCCCCAAGCAGCAGGTGGATAGCCAGCAAGCCCAGGTCGGTCAATACCAAGGTTCGATTAAAGCGGACCAAGCCACCATCGACAACGCCAAGCTTCAGTTGGTCTATGCCCATATCACTGCGCCTATCAGTGGCCGCGTTGGTTTGCGGCTCGTCGATATGGGAAACATCGTACACGCCTCCGATACCAGTGGACTCCTTGTCATCACCCAGCTCCAGCCCATTTCCGTGATCTTCACCCTGCCGCAGGATCAACTTCAACAGGTTCTGATCAAACTCCGGGGCGGTGGCCAGCTTCCTGTGGAAGCCTTTGACCGCGATGACACCTCCAAGATTGCCGACGGCAAGCTCGCCACCATCGACAATCAAATTGATCCCACCACCGGCACTTACAAACTCAAATCCATCTTTTCCAACGAGAATAATGTTCTCTTCCCGAATCAGTTCGTCAACGTTCACATGCTTGTCGATACCAGACGAAACTTGGTTATCGTTCCCGCCTCCGCCATTCAGCGCGGACCTCAGGGCACTTATGTTTATGTCATCTCAGGCGGCGAGACCGCGAACATCCGTCCGGTCACCATCGCGCAAACCACCGGCAACAACATCGGTATCAGTTCCGGACTCAACGGTGGCGACATTGTTGTGATTGATGGTCAGGACAAGCTCCAGGACGGAAGCAAGGTTGTCACAAGCACCTCTCCTACCGGTGCTGAACGGGTAGGGGCAGCACAACCTTCCGCGCAACGCGGCACACAATCCAACAATCCCGCCCGGAGTAACGCGGGAGAAAAGTCTCGATGAGCCCGTCCCGGCCGTTCATCTTACGGCCTGTCGCCACCACTCTTTTGATGGTCGGCGTGCTGCTTGTCGGTTTTGTGGCCTACCGCCAACTTCCGGTCTCCGCGCTTCCTCAGGTCGACTACCCTACCATTCAAATTCAGACCTTCTATCCCGGCGCCAGTCCTGAGGTCATGGCTTCTTCCGTTACCGCTCCTCTCGAGCGTCAGTTCGGCCAAATCCCCGGTCTGAACCAGATGACCTCGACGAGTTCGTTCGGCAGCTCCATCATCACTCTGCAATTCAATCTCGATCTCAATATCGATATCGCTGAACAAGAGGTCCAAGCTTCGATCAATAGCGCTTCCAATCTTCTCCCTCAGGGGCTCCCGAATCCTCCTATCTACAGCAAAATCAATCCCGCTGACGCCCCCATCCTCACGCTTGCCCTCACTTCCGATTCTTTGCCGTTATCGAAAGTTGAAGATCTGACGGACACCACCCTCGCTCAGAAAATTTCCCAGCTGACAGGGGTAGGCCTCGTCAGCATCAGTGGTGGCCAGCGCCCGGCCGTACGCATTCAAGCCAATCCCACGGCGCTCGCTTCTTACGGTCTGAGTTTGGAAGACTTGAGAACTGCCCTCGGCGCGGCAAACGTCGATCAGGCTAAGGGCACCTTTGACGGCGCTCATCAGGCCTATACCATCGGCGCGAACGACCAGCTTATCTCCAGCGACAGCTACCGCCCCATCATCGTCGCGTATCGCAAAGGTGCACCCGTCCGGCTTACGGACGTTGCTAAGGTCTTTGATGGAACGGAAAACGTCAGACAAGCTGCCTGGGCCGGCAAGAATCCGGCAGTCATTCTGAATATCCAGCGTCAGCCGGGCGCCAACATCATCGCTGTGGTCGACCGCGTTAAGAACCTTCTGCCGCAGCTCCAGGCCGCGCTTCCTGCGTCAGTGAAGCTCGACATTCTTACCGACCGCACCACCACCATTCGCGCCTCCGTTGAGGACGTACAGTTCACTCTGATGCTCACCATCGGTCTGGTCGTGTTGGTGATCTTCCTTTTTCTCCGAAGCGTGCGCGCGACCGTTATTCCCGCGCTCGCCGTTCCCCTCTCCATAGTCGGTACTTTCGGCGTTATGTACCTCTGCGGCTACAGCCTCAACAACCTTTCCCTCATGGCGCTTACTATCTCCACTGGTTTCGTCGTCGACGACGCCATTGTCATGATTGAGAACATCAGCCGTTACATCGAGTACGGAGACTCTCCTCTCGAGGCCGCGCTCAAAGGCTCCGAGCAAATCGGCTTTACCATCATTTCTCTCACTGTTTCTCTCATTGCCGTGCTCATTCCTCTGCTCTTCATGGGCGACATCGTCGGCCGCCTTTTCCGCGAATTTGCCATAACTCTTGCGATCACGATTCTTATTTCTGCTTTCGTCTCGCTCACCCTCACTCCGATGATGTGCGCCAAACTTCTTCGTCATCAAAAAGAGGAAGAGCAGGGCGCGTTTTATCGCAAGTCGCAGCACGCCTTCGATTCCGTCATCGCCTTTTACGGGCGCACTTTGAAGTTTGTCCTGCAGTACCGCATGATCACTCTCCTCGTCACTTTCGCCACGTTGGTCGGCACCATCCTCCTCTATATTTACGTGCCCAAAGGCTTCTTTCCCGTGCAGGACACCGGGCTTATCCTGGGTATTTCGGAAGCCGCGCAGAATATTTCCTTCACCTCCATGACCCAGCACCAGAAGATGCTCGCTGACGTCATTCTCAAGGACCCATCGGTCGAAAGTCTCTCCTCCTTCATCGGCATCGACGGAACCAATACCACTCTCAACACCGGTCGCATCCAGATCAATCTCAAGCCCCTCGCCGAACGTAAAATTAGTGCCTCCGAAGTGATTCGCCGCCTCCAACCCGAAGTCGCCAAAGTGGACGGCATCTCTCTATTCATGCAACCCGTTCAGGATTTGACTGTCGAAGATCGTGTAAGCCGCACGGAATTTCAATACAGCCTCGAAGACGTGGACGCAAAGGAGCTTGCCTATTGGACGCCACGCTTCATCGACAAACTCAGCTCGCTCCCGGACGTCCGCGATGTTGCCAGCGACCAGTTGAACCAGGGCCTCCTCGCCACGCTGGTCATCGATCGCGATACCGCGTCCCGTCTGGGCATTCTCCCGGCGGATATTGACAACACACTTTACGACGCCTTCGGTCAGCGTCAGATCTCCACTATTTTCACCCAGCTCAACCAATATCGCGTCGTCCTGGAGGTCGATCCTCAGTTCCAGCAGGATCCTGACGCTCTTAAGAGCATTTACGTAAAGTCCACTTCCGCGGGCCAGCAGGCTTCTTCGGGTTCTACTTCCAATATTTCAAGCGTTCAACAGCAAGCCATCACCTCCGCCGCGACCCCGCAAGTTCCCCTCAGCGCATTCACGCGTTTCGAGCCCGGCGCTACTGCCTTGGCCATCAACCACCAAGGGCAGTTTCCCGTCGTTACCATCTCGTTCAACTTGGCTCCTGGTGCGGCGCTTGGCGACGCCGTCAACGCCATCAATAAGGCCAAGCAGGAATTGAACATGCCTCCCAGTATTCAGGCGACGTTCCAAGGTACTGCCGCGGCCTTTCTGAATTCGCTAGCGAATGAGCCGCTCCTCATCCTTGCCGCCCTCGTCACCGTCTATATCGTGCTCGGAGTTTTGTACGAGAGTTACATTCACCCCGTTACGATTCTCTCCACGCTTCCTTCCGCGGGCGTCGGCGCCATCCTTGCTCTCCTCCTTTTCCACATGGAGTTCAGCGTCATTTCTCTCATTGGCATTATTCTGCTTATAGGCATTGTGCAAAAAAACGCCATCATGATGATTGACTTCGCCCTTGAGGCGGAGCGCAAGGAAGGGAAGTCGCCCCTCGACGCCATCTTTGAAGCCTGTCTTTTGCGCTTTCGTCCCATCATGATGACGACCATGGCGGCTCTACTCGGTGCATTACCTCTTGCAATAGGCAGCGGCGCAGGTTCGGAGTTGCGTCGGCCACTCGGCATCACCATTGTTGGCGGGCTCATCCTCAGCCAACTTCTTACGCTTTACACCACCCCAGTCGTCTATCTCGCCTTCGATTGGCTGGCCCACCGCTTCGCGTTTCATCTGGGCAATCCTGTCGAGGAGCCGGCACGCGGAGATTGAGTCATGGTTAGCTCAACAAATTTTTCGGCTCCTTTTATTCGCAGACCAGTGGCCACTTCGCTCATCACCTTCGCGATTCTTCTCTCCGGCATCGTCGCCTTCCGTTTTCTTCCTGTTGCCCCGCTTCCCCAAGTCGATTTCCCCACAATTTCCGTCGGCGCGGGTTTCCCAGGCGCCAGCCCGGAAACGATGGCCTCTGCTGTTGCCACTCCGCTCGAACGCCAGTTCGGCCGCATCGCGGGCGTCACGCAAATGACATCTTCCAGCGGCCTCGGTTCAACCAATATCACTCTTCAGTTTGATCTCAATCGCGATATCAACGCCGCCGCGCGCGACGTGCAAGCCGCCATCAACGCCGCTCGAAGCCAGCTTCCGGCAGACCTTCCTGGCCAGCCCAACTATCGCAAAGTCAATCCCGCTGATGCTCCCATCCTGATCCTCGCCTTGACCTCGGAAAATATTCCACGACCGCAGATTTATGACGCTGCCGATTCCATCCTCGCCCAAAAGCTCTCTCAGGTGGAAGGCGTCGGTCAGGTATTTACGTGGGGCAGTTCACGCCCCGCCGTCCGCGTCGAGGCCAATCCCTATCAGCTCAACAGTTACGGCATTAGTCTTGAGCGGATTCGTTCTTCCCTTCAAGCCGCCAACGCAAATCTTGCCAAGGGCTCACTTTCAGACGCCCAGAAAACCTGGCACGTCGCGGACTCCGATCAGATCTTCAAAGCTTACGAGTATCAATCGCTCATCGTTGCAGGTCATGCCGGCGCTCCCGTTCGCCTGCGGGATGTGGCCGAGGTCGTCGATTCGGTCGAGGACACCCGCAACTTGGGCCTGTTCGGGGGAAAGAATTCGGTTCTTCTCGCCATTTTCCGACAACCCGGCGCGAACATGATTGATACCGTCGACCGAATTATGGCCACCCTGCCGGTCCTGCGGGCCTCCATCTCTCCTTCTCTCCACCTTAACGTAGCCATTGATCGCAGCACCACCATTCGGGCCTCCGTTCACGAGGTTGAACTCACCCTGCTTATCTCCATCATTCTCGTCATCCTCGTCGTCTTCGCGTTTCTTCGGAATACCTGGGCCACCATCATTCCCAGCGTCGCGGTTCCGCTCTCCCTTATCGGAACGTTCGGCATCATGTATCTTTGCGGCTACAGCCTGGACAACCTCTCCCTCATGGCTCTCACCATCTGTACCGGTTTCGTCGTGGACGATGCTATCGTCGTGATCGAAAATATCACTCGTCACATCGAGGGCGGCATGAAGCCTTTTGAAGCCGCCATGAAGGGCGCCAGCGAAATCGGTTTCACCGTACTCTCCATGAGTACCTCGCTCGTCGCTGTCTTCATCCCCATCCTGTTAATGCCCGGAATTGTCGGCCGTCTCTTCCGCGAATTTGCCGTGGTGCTCAGCGTTGCCATTGGCGTCTCTCTCTTTGTTTCTCTCACCACTACCCCGATGATGTGTGCGCGCTTTCTGAAGCATGAGAGTGGCCGCCACAACTGGATCTACAGGTTCTTTGAAAGCTCTTTTGACCGTGTTCTTCACCTCTATGATGTTTCCCTCCGTTGGGTTCTCCGCCGACAGTTGCTGATTCTTGGCATGACGTTTCTCACCGCGGGGGTCTGCGCCTACCTGTTTTTTCACGTCAATTCTGGCTTTTTCCCCCAACAGGATACCGGCCGCATCGCCGGCATGATCCAAGGTGACCAGGACTTGTCTTTCGCCGCCATGTCGCAGAAGATGCGCACGTTCACTGATATCGTATTAAAAGACCCCGCCGTAGATACCATCGCTTCGTTCACCGGCGGCGGCAGCGGCGGCAGTACCGCCCGCATGTTCGGCCAGCTCAAGCCCCTCAGCGAACGCAAGATCAGCGTTGATGAAGTTATCGCTCGTATCCGCAAGGCAACCTCAAAGGTTCCCGGGGCCGTTCTCTATCTCCAGGCCGTGCAGGATCTCAGTATGGGCGGCCACGGCACGGCCGCTCAATTTCAGTACACGCTGCAAGCGGACAATCTCGACGACCTGACTCATTGGGCCCCGCTGCTTCAGAAACGTTTGAGCAGGATCCCTGAACTTCGCGACGTGAATTCCGACCAGCAGATGCACGGGCTGCAAAGCTCTCTCGTCGTCGACCGTGACACCGCCAGCCGCCTCGGCGTCTCGATGCAAGCGATCGACAATACCCTTAGCGACGCTTTTGGCCAGCGGCAAGTCTCCAATATGTATAAGGGTCTCAATCAGTACCACGTCGTCCTGGAAGTCATGCCCAGCGCTCAACAAAGCCCCGACGCGCTCAAGTCCATCTATGTGCCTGGGACTGGTGGCAACCTCATCCCCCTCAGCGCCTTTGCCCAATACGAGCCTTCCAACACCGCTCTTTCCGTCAATCACCTGGGAATCTTCCCTGCAATAACACTTTCCTTCAATCTCGCTCCGGGCGCTTCTCTCGGCCCCGCCGTCGAGCATATCCAGTCGGCCACTCGGGAAATCGGCGTTCCTGCCACGGTCCATGCCACGTTTCAAGGCACAGCCCAGGCCTTTCAAGACTCACGCTCTTCCCAACTTTTTCTTATCATCACCGCTCTCATTGCCGTTTACATCGTCCTCGGCATCCTTTACGAAAGCTTCATCCATCCGATCACAATTCTTTCCACCATCCCCTCTGCTGGCATCGGCGCCATCCTCGCGATTCGATTAGCGGGTACCGATCTAAACATGATCGCCCTGATCGGCATCATCCTCCTCATCGGCATCGTCAAGAAAAATGCCATTCTCATGATTGATTTTGCCGTTCAGCTTGAGCGCGAGGAGAAAATCTCCCCGTTGGATGCCATTTACAAAGCTTGCCTTCTGCGCTTTCGTCCAATTTTAATGACCACCATGGCCGCGCTCTTTGGCGCTTTGCCTCTTGCGCTCGGCAATGGCGTTGGCTCGGAGCTTCGCCGTCCTCTCGGTATCACCATCATCGGCGGCCTCATCGTCAGCCAGATGCTCACTTTGTTCACCACGCCTATCGTATATATCTATATGGATCGCCTGCAATCCTGGCTGCAAGGTGTTCGCAAGCACGGGCACACCGCCTCGCCTGCCGCGGCCCAAGCGGATTGATTCAGCCTTAATGCGCTTTTCGAGTGGCTCTTCTCGCTTCGGAAAGGCGCTCGGCGCGTGCGCCAATCTTACGAACTGCCAATGAGGTATCCGGTGAAGAAGACAAGCACGCCGCCAACTATCACTTGAAATGCTGCTTGTAGGAACGGCGTATCCATATACCGGTGCCGGATGTAGCTGATGACGCCTAACTCCACGCCTACCACGATCACAGCCACCAGCGTTGCGACGTGAAAATTGGAAATCAGAAAGGGAAGCGTGTGCCCAATGCCGCCGGCAGTGGTCATCGCCCCCGTCACTGTTCCGCGCAGCCATGGCGAACCCCTCCCGGTCAGCGAGCCATCGTCGGAAAGTCCCTCCGAAAAGGCCATGGAGATCCCCGCTCCGATGGAAGCCGCCAGTCCAACCAGAAATGCGTCCCAGCTCTTGTGCGTGGCGAACGCGGCTGCAAACAGCGGCGCCAGCGTCGATACCGAGCCATCCATCAATCCTGCCAACCCGGGTTGCACAATTTGCAGGAGGATCAACTTGCGGTGCGATTCGTCCTCCTGTGCACGCGCCGGCTCGGTCAGATGTTTCTCCTCTAGGCCGTCCGCCGTCGCGGAATGTTTCCGCTCTTCATCCGCCAGTTTGTTCAGTAACTCTCGTGTAGGTGCGTCCGTAACTCGGCTCACCGCCCGAGAATAAAATCGAGCCGCTTCCATCTCCATGATCTTGGCTTGTTTCCTGGCCACGTTCACGCCTATCGGCCGCACCAGCCAGGTGGGCCTGCGCTGCAGAAATCCCTTCACGTTCTCGCGCCGGATTAGCGGTATGTGGTCGCCAAACCGCTCCCGGAACGTTGCCAGCAACCGGTCACGGTGTACAACCTCTTCTTGGCGCATCTCTTCGAACATTTGCGCTGTCGCCGGATAGGTCTCCCGCAAAGCGTCCGCAAATTCGCCGTAGATGCGGCCGTCTTCTTCTTCCGACGCGATGGCCAGCGCCAGAATCTCTTTTTCCGTCAAATCTTTGAATTTTTTTAGCATCGGCACTTCCTCGTCTTTTGTCGAGGAAGAGAATCGCACAAACAGCGGAAAGTTGTCACCTGCAGTTGGGAATCGGAATTCGGCGGGAAGTTCCTTGCATTCTCCGGCGGCCCGGACAGAAGAAATTACTCAGAAAACGTGAGCCTCCACAAGGCTTTAACAACTAAACCAGAAATCCCTGCGTGCGGCAAAGATGTACGATCCCGAATCGGTCGCCGGCTCCGACTTTGTGCTTCATTCGGTACAGGTGGTTCTTTACCGTTTGTTCAGACAGACAGAGCTTATTGGCAATTTCCTTGTTCGTCAGTCCCTGCGCGATCAGGGGCACGATTTGCTGTTCGCGCCGCGTCAACCCTAGCCTCGGCTGGATTGTTCCCGAGTTTACGGACGTCGCCTCGCTTTCAAAAAACCGAAACAGCGCTACGCACAGTGACCCCGGACACACTGCCTTGCCGGCGTGCACCGCTTGCATGGCCTTAACCACGTCCTCCAAGGAGGCGTCTCGCGGCAGGTACCCTTTGATACCGGCCCGCACGTATTGAAAAAATTCCGTCTCATCTTCCGAGACTCCGATGAACAAGATCCGGACTGCCGGTGCCGTCAACCGCACCTGGCGAATTACTTCTACGTCTTCCGCCAAACTCCCTCGTGACGTCAGTAGCAGGATGTCGGGCTTCTCCTCAAGCAGCCCTTCCACTCGGAAAGGCCCCGTGCAGTTCAATCCCACCACCTCAATGTCGCCTCGCTTCGTCAACATTCGCGAGAGTGCTACTCGTAACAGCTGGTTTTCCGCCGCTATATAGACGCGCGCTCTTTCCCCTGTTCCGCCGCCTGTTATTGCACCCTCCGCATCTTTTGAGGCCAATAGATGCCCTCTGCCTTCATCCCTTCCGACTTCATCGCGCTCCCCATTCACGTTCGAAAGTGCAATTCTGTGCGCCGCTGTGCTCATGATGGACTATCCCTCAGCTCTTCCTGCCGCCTTCCAGGTATTCATGTTTCCTAGGAATTCACTCGCGGCGTGCACGCTTTTGCTGCAATTGCGCAGCCGCGCTCCCTATTCTTTTGCCGCGCAACCCCGAACTATCTCCCATCCTAGCTATGTCTTATTGTCCCGCAGCCGCTGAACTCCCGGCATTCCAGGTCCCACATTGGTACCAATCCCAGCTGCCGCTTCAGTTCGGAACTCTCCAATTATTTCCTTCTAATTCTTCTCATTAGCGCACAACCGGCTTTCGCCCTCTTTCTTTCGCAGTACTTCCGTACTATCATCCCTTTCGAGCGTTCTACTCCCTCGGAGGTACGCTTCAGCTATAGGTTTTATATTGCGCGAGCCCTACACTCTCTCTTGAAGCAGTCCAACCGGCGAGAGGCTAGGCCTACATGGAGATCCAGCAAGGCATTATGGGCAAATCACCCAGCACTGGTGGCACCGCCACTTCAAAACCCGCTTCGAAAGAACGCCGCTCCACACGCCGCTGCAAAATTACCCAGCTGATGCGCATCCGTCCTTCCGATCCAGAGAAGGAGCACTTCGAGGACTTGCGCGGGACACTCAGCGTTTCTCGAAACGGCGTTTTTTTTCAGACCAGCGAATCGGCCTACGAAATCGGCATGCGTCTTTTTGTGACTCTTCCTTATTCTCAGGATCCCATGGCCTTGAATCGCGAGTATCTCGCGGAGGTTGTGCGAAGAGACGCTCTACCTACGGGCATGTTCGGGGTCGGCCTGAAAATTCTCATGGAAATGGGCTTGCAACAGAACTCTGCCTTCGGCTTCTCCACTTCTCGCGGATAGCCGGGGCTTTTGTCTCGCATCTCAAGCCATTTTGGAAGCAAAAAAGGGCGAATGGCGTTTAGCCATCCGCCCCTTCTTGTTATTGGGGGGTTGGAGAGAACTCGGTACTAATCTTGTCCAAACATCTGCAAAGTCTTGTGGCGCAGCATCCCTAGTTGCCGGTTTATCGGGTGCCTCCGCGTAAGGAATGTCAGCACCGGCGCCCGCCGCTCCACAAGCCGGTTCATCGCAATCGTCAACCGCACGTCGCGCCTCGCAAATTTCAGACCGGATTGCAAAGCTTCCACGGCCTCGTCGCGTCTCCCTGCTGTCGCGTACACTTCCGCCAGATTCAAGTACAGTTGGGCCTGGTTCCTCTTCATCCGCACGGCCGTATCGCACAGCCGTTCCGCTTCGCCCCACTTCTGTTCGGAGCGTGCCAGCACCACGCCCAGATAAGACATGTAGTACGGATTGTTTTTGTCGAGGTCCACTGCTCGCTTCATGTGCGGTAGCGCTTTTACAGCGTAGTTGTCTCTCAGCAGCGTTAGGCCGGTCTTGAATTCGCGGAAGGCTTCCGTATCCATCATCGCTTCACCTCGTAGCCCCCAACTCTTTCACCGAGGGCAAGGATTAGGAGTTCCCGGGAAGCAGGAAACCCGCCGCACACTGCAAGTAGCGAGAACACCGGACTCCAAGGTGCCGGGCTTGGCTGGATCGCCCTTTTCGAGGTTCCCCATGAAAATGTTGCATTCACCCAGGTGGTGTTCGGTTCAGCGGCGTGCAAAGTGGCGTTTATGGTTCCCATCCCAGTCCTTTTCGAACCTACGCGCTCTCGCTGCTGGAATCTACTGACCGGTGGGACAGTCTTGGTCCAGCCGCACTTTGGTACGAGAGCAGCAGCCCGGTACAGTACGTAAGAACTCGCCATTCAGCTGATTTTCTTACTGTTTGATCCGTTCTGCATTTACGCTTGCGCGTGTTCCGCGCGAGACGTTCCTCTCACGCGCGATTCGTAGATAGGGAATCGCGCCGCGAACTCGGCAACCTGCTTCCGCACTCTCTGCTCCGTCTCTGCATCTCCCAGGTGCGAAAGAATCTCCCCAATCCAGCGGCCGATCTGCTCCATCTCCACCTCGCGCATTCCTCGCGTCGTCACCGACGGGCTTCCCAGCCGGATGCCGCCTCCCTTCATCGGAGGCAGGGGATCAAACGGAATCGAGTTCTTATTCACTGTGATTCCCGCGCGGTCCAGCGCCTTTTCCGCGTCGCTCCCCGTGATCCTGCGCGAATGCACCTCGACCAGAAAAACGTGATTGTCCGTCCCGCCCGTCACGATCCGGAATCCGCTCTTCGCGATAGCTGCCGCCAGCGCCTTCGCGTTTGCCACCACCTGCTTCTGATATTCCTTAAAGCTCGGCTCCATCGCTTCCTTCAAACACACCGCCTTCGCCGCAATCGTGTGCACCAGCGGCCCACCCTGCGTCCCTGGAAACGTAAGCTTGTCCAATTCCTTTGCAAATGACGCTCTACATAGTACCAAGCCGCCCCGCGGCCCCCGCAGCGTTTTGTGCGTTGTAGTCGAAACGAAATCCGCGTACGGCACCGGGCTCGCATGCACGCCCGCCGCCACCAGCCCTGCGATGTGCGCCATATCCACAAAAAACAGCGCCCCCGCTGCCTTCGCCGCCCTGGCAATCCGCTCAAAATCAATAATCCGCGAATACGCGCTTGCCCCCGCTACTATCATCTTCGGCTTGCGTTCCTTGGCCAGCTTCTCGATTTCCTCATAATCGATCCGCTCATCCTCTTTTCGTACTCCGTATGCGATGAACTTGTACATCCTCCCCGAAAAATTAAGAGGGTGGCCATGCGTCAAATGCCCGCCATGCGACAGATTCATCCCCAACACCACGTCGTCCTTCTGCAAAGTGGACATGTACACCGCAATGTTGGCCGAAGTCCCCGAATGCGCCTGCACGTTGGCGTGCTCTGCCCCAAAAAGCTCCTTAGCACGGTCAATCGCCAGTTGCTCCACTTTGTCCGCGTACTCGCATCCTCCGTAATATCTCTTCCCCGGATACCCCTCCGCATACTTATTCGTAAAGATCGACCCCATCGCCTCCAGCACTGCCTCCGACACGAGGTTCTCTGATGGAATCAGTTCCAGGCCCGTAGCCTGCCGCTGCGCCTCTTGTTGCAACAAGTCAGCAATCTGCGCGTCCACCGCTTTAAGCGGCCGCTGCATCCGTATGTTCGCTTCAGTTGTCATCTTTGTTGTCCTGTAAATTCAGTTCAAATGGCCAGCCGACCATCTTACTCCGCGCATGCCAATTCCG
Source organism: Candidatus Acidiferrum sp. (assembly GCA_035576885.1). Lineage (GTDB taxonomy): Bacteria > Acidobacteriota > Terriglobia > Acidiferrales > UBA7541 > Acidiferrum. The sequence goes on from DATLVZ010000092.1 coordinate 28,479, forward strand.
CGAAGCCACCCTGCCGTCCGGTACCTTCCTGATAGGAAATGATTTGGGAGGATAGCACCCGGCCTGGAACGCCAGATGCCATGAATTGGCTTGCTCCTTTTCCTCCCTTTTTCCTTGACAAACGGTTACTCCAAGCATATAAAATATTCTAGGTAACAATGTGCCTGGTATCCCGGAGCGCCAGCATCCTTGCTGGCGTTTTTGCTTTCCGGCACACGCAGTTGGCCTAGGTCTTGTATACGCAACACCTGCAAAACCATCCGCATCCTCCACACTCTTGGTGCAAACAAGTTCATTAGAATCAACACTTGCAAAAGTGTAACAAAACAAAAGACTTTAACCCCGTCTAGAATGAACACTTACGCAAAACCCTGGGGGAGGGCCCCGCAAGGGTGGTACGGACCGGGCGGATGGCTGACAGAATGGACCAGGCGCATATCTGACACAGCGGGAACGTAGGAATGCAAATCCCAGGACTCCCTTTATCCGCCATCTCTTTCGCCGGATGTGACTCTGGTTACAGGTCAATGTGATTGATGTCCTTGAGGCTTCTGCTGCTCCCCACAAGACTTAGAAAGATGTCTGGCCTCTATCCACCAGCGGTTGGACATCTGCAAGGGGGTGGTTATGTCAAATCTCAGGTCACGCCACATTAGATGGCTCGCTTTGCTACCTATGCTCGTTCTCATCCCCGCCACCTACCTTCTGTCGGCATCCGGCAAGGTCGAGGTGAACGCCGAGGCAAGGCAGATGTTTGCGCCACTTCCCGCGGTGATGGGCTCGCCTGACAATCCTGTGACTGACTCGAAGGTGACCCTAGGGAGAATCCTGTATTACGATCCTCGCCTGTCGGCCAACCAAAAGATTTCCTGCAATACCTGTCATCCGCTCGACGCCTATGGCGCGGAATCCAGGAGCGTGTCGACTGGTCATAAGAACCAGAAAGGGAACCGCAACGCGCCTACCGTGTACAACGCCGCGGGGCACTTTGTGCAGTTCTGGGATGGCCGAGCTCCTACCGTCGAGGAACAGGCGAAGGGCCCCATCACCAACCCGGTTGAGATGGCGATGCCCTCCAATGCCGCGGCCGTGCGAGTGATCAAGTCCATGCCGGACTATGTTGCGCTATTCCAGACAGCATTTCCCACAGACAAGGATCCGGTTACCTACAACAATATGGCATTGGCGATTGGAGCGTTCGAGCGCGAATTGGTGACCCCGTCGCGTTGGGATGCCTTCCTCGATGGCGAGCAGTCGGCCCTGACGGACGCCGAAAAATCAGGCTTCAACACATTTGCCGCAATCGGCTGCCAATGGTGCCACTACGGTCCGTACGTTGGTGGATCGGTGTATCAGAAGCTCGGCGTTGTGAAACCGTGGCCTAACCAAACCGATCAGGGACGCTATCAGGTGACCAAGGAGGAGACCGACAAGATGGTCTTCAAGGTCCCCTCGCTGCGAAACATCAAGGAAACAGGACCATACTTCCATGATGGCTCGGTTCCGACGCTGGACCAGGCGATCCGCAACATGGCGGTTCACCAGCGCGGAGTAACACTCAACGACGCCCAGGTGAAGTCGATTGAAACCTGGATGGATTCGCTGACGGGACAGGTTCCGATGAGCTACATCAAGCCCCCTGAGCTGCCGAAGAGAACTTCGCAAACTCCACGCCCCAGCGGCGAATAAAGAGCTGGGGGCGGCGGCTGGACAGGGATGCGAGAGCTGTGAGATAGAACTCCTATGGTTGCGAAAAAGAGTGGTCGATGGGTTGTGTACGAACGACGGGAGGGCGAGTTCGTCTTTCTCTCGAAGCTCCTTAAGACCAGGAAGGCAGCAGAGAAGGAACGGCTAAGACTGAAAGAGCGCCTGCGACACAAGCGCTCAGCCATCGGTGTAGGCTTTGTGCGAACTCCCAATTAATCTAAACTGCTGATGCTATGGGTTGCGCAATTCTAACTTCTCAAATCCTGATTCACGCGCTAACCGAGTATGTCGAACCCGTCGCGGACACTCCGTATCGTCGCGTCGAGGCCACCGCTGGGACCTTAACTCAGGTACTTCCATCCTGCCCAGGATTCTTGCAGGCTCTTTTTGGGGCGCCGACAAACGAAAATCGTAAGCCCGGACTCTTCCGGCATTGCGTATTGAGGCGAGACGGTTACTTCAGGGGTGACTTCGCCATAAAACTGGCGTAACTGATTCTCTGTAAACCCAATCGCAACAGCGACTTGGCCGCTTATCGAGCCCGGTCCCCATAGCCCGAATTGGTTGTGGCCGCTAATGGCTCGCGGCAATCCCAGCTTCGATCCGAAGTAATTTATGGCGGAAGCTTCCCCGTAGTTGTAGGCAAGCACAACCGTTTGAGCGCGCTCGGACTCGGGCAGCCCCTGGTATACTCCTGCCACCGCGCGCACCTGTTCCTGCCAGCCGAACATATCCCCAAAGAGCTGTGGTAACTCCCCCTGCGGCACGTTTTCCACATGGATCGCCTGCACATCCCAGAAGCGCGTATAGCGGATTGTGGCTTCGACCGGGAGAATCGGCATCGCCAATGGAGCCGCAATCATTCCGCTGATCAATAAAGGCGCCGCGATCGCCGGACGCAACCACGCTCCTGTTCGCAGGACCAACCGCAGCTCAATCCAGACTGAGCCAGCCGCCAGCAGCATCACGTACGCCGGTGCGAGGTAATAGATTTTTCCATGCAGGATGAGCATCTCCGACAGAACTGTGAGATACGCCCAAGCCAGCACGGCATACTTTTTTCCGAGCGGATCTCGCAGCAAAAACCACAGACCGGCTATCCAAATTGGCGCAGCCAGGGGATTTGTCAGCAAGGTTTGTTGCCAGATGTATACCCAAGGTGAATCAATCACGTACTTCGTACCCATCACCGCGTGAAACAGCGCCAGCGTTGGCCAGCCATTTTGAATTTCCCAGAGCAGATTGGGAAGGAAGCAAAGGAACGCGATTCCGGCCCCCAGCCAAATCCACGGCTGCAGGAAGTGCTTCCTCGCTGATGTCGCCAGCAGCCCAAGCGCAATCCCCGAACCGAAAAAAAGCATCGAGTGTTTGTTCAAAATACCGAGGCCGGCGATGAGCCCGAACAGGAGCCACAGCTTTGGATTTCCGCCATTCAGAATGCGCAGCACAATCGCCGCGCAAGCCATCCAAAACACCGGCTCAAACGCATTCATCGAGAAAAAATTGTCAAACGTCAGGTAAATCGGAGTAAGCAACACGCAAAATGCGGTGAGGAACTGTGCGTACTTCCCGCCGCTCATTTCCCTAGCCAGCCGTCCACCAAGAAGTATCTTCGCCAAAGCCGCAAGCGCAGGCAAAAAACGCAGTGCACGGAGCGAATCGCCCAGTAGAGCGTGGCTAAGGCGGGCGAGAAACGGAGCGAGGGGCGCGTGGTCGACATAGCCCCATGCCAGACGCTGACCACAAGCGGCATAGTAAAGCTCATCCCGAAAAAATCCGAACCGGCCGCTGAAAGCCAAGTGGAGAACGAGCCCCGCAATCGCTAAAGCGTACACCGCCCGGCTCAGTGGCAGCGAAGCTGCGCCCACGCGAGCCGCATTGCGTCGCTCCATTGCTTCACTGGGTGTAACCGGAATTTTCTTTTCGGCTTCGAAAACGGATGACGTTATTCGCTTCAATCGCCAGCTCCGAGGCATTCATTGCGCTGTCAAAGGAGTGTACATCGTACTTGCCTATTTCGGCCCGCGAATCAATGCGCACGAGACTCGATCTTGCTATGGTTTGAGTATCACCATACAGGGGAAATCGAAACACTATATTTCCGGCTTGGGGAATCTCGGTGAAATGGTTTTCTTTCCTGATGAAACTCCTAAAGCGCCTTTTCGACGCGCTGTTCGGACCCCTCAATCCCGGTAACTGCAGCTAACTCGGGCGTTTCGCCAGCCAATGGAGCCCATGCTTGATAACCCGGTAACCGGAAAATGCCCACGATTCGCTTTCGGTTTGTGGATGGCAGAAGGCTTTGCTTTCCATTCCACGCGGAGATAGTCTCGGCTGGCCGGATGATTTTTGAGGAGTCCGCGCCATTGAGCCTCTTCCGTCCTGCTGCCATCTTACTGTTCTCCGCAGGCACGCTAGTTGCGGCCTCATCCTTCGACCGCCAGGACGCGCAGGGCGCGAGCGATCTGGAACGCAAAGTGGATCAAGTTTTTGCGACTTACGACAAGCCAGATACGCCGGGCTGTGCGCTCCGCGTCGTGCGCGACGGCGAGTTTCTCTACAATAAAGGCTACAGCACCGCGAGCCTCGAACTCGGAGTCCCGCTCACTCCTCAGTCCATTTTCTACATCGGTAGCGTCTTGAAACAATTCATCGCCGCCAGCGTTGTGCTGGCTCCGGGATGGTATAGTGACCGCGATTCCGCCTAGCTTGCAGGAGGCCGACTCCGTATGCGTGCCCCTAAACAATCAAACAAAAACGACCCTTCTCTTCCAATACTGCGAAGCCAACTAGATCATCACTTCTCGTTGGCCTTCTTCGTCGCCATCGTTCTTTGCATCACCGCCTCTTCACTCTCCGCCCAGGACAAGAATCCCTTTGCCGGCGACGACAGAGTCGCCAAGCTGGGCGAATCCCAATTTCGCGCGAACTGTGCCTTCTGCCATGGACTGGGCGCGCGCGGCGGTGGTCGCGGTCCGGATTTGACCCGCGCACAAAAGCGCCACGGAAATGGTGACGCCGATCTTTTTCGCACTATCAACGAAGGCGTTCCCGGCACGGCGATGCCCCCGAATGGCGCCACCCAGCAGGGCGTAGGCATGACCGAGGCAGAAATCTGGCAGGTCATCACTTACATCCGCAGCGTCCAAGTCAAGGCGCCCCCGCAACCACTCGGTGACGCCGCCCACGGCAAAACACTCTTTTTCGGCGAGGCCGTTTGTTACACCTGCCACATGGTGGAAGGGAAGGGAGGCCGCCTCGGCCCCGACCTCACTACCACCGGTTCGGCCCGTTCCACCGATTACCTTATCGACTCCGTGCGAAACCCCAGCCGCCGCCTCGCTCAAGGACTTTCCGAAGCGATGAAGGAATTCTCCCAGGAATACGAAACGGTCAGCGTCGAAACCGCCGATGGCCGGAAATTTACGGGCGTAGTCTTGAATGAAGACCATTTCACCTTGCAGATGCTCGATCTCCGCGAACAACTTCACCTTTTTGAAAAAGACAAACTCCGCTCTTTCGAAAAGAGCCGGCAATCCCTCATGCCTGCCTACGACAAGAACTTGCTGAGCGACAAAGACCTGCAGGACATTCTCGCATTCCTGCTCAGCGTAGGTGCCCAATGAGAAGGCCACTCATGAAAAAATCACTCTACGCCGCGCTCTTTCTTTTCGCCGTCACCAGCCTCGCTGCTTCCACCGCGCGGGCCCAGGTCACACCGCAACGGCTCCTCGATTCCGCAAAGGAGCCGCAAAATTGGCTGATGTATTCCGGCGACTATTCCGGTCACCGCTTCAGCGCGCTCGACCAAATCAACACATCGAACGCAGCCGCGATGGTCCCCAAGTGGGCGTATCAAACCATGGCCGGCGGAAAATTTGAAACCACGCCTCTCGTCGTTGACGGAATTCTCTATGGCACCGGCCAAGACGACCGCGCCTACGCTCTCGATGCCCGTACCGGCCGTCCCATCTGGCAATACCAGCGGGCGCTTCCCGCGGACATTCGTCCCTGCTGCGGCCGCGTCAATCGCGGCCTCGCTATTCTCGGCGACAAAGTTTTCCTCGGCACGCTCGATTCGCACGTCGTCGCGCTCGATTCCAAAACCGGCAATGTCCTCTGGGATGCAACAGCGTTTGACTATCGCAAAGGCTACAGCATTACCCTCGCACCATTGGCGATCAAGAATCTCGTGATCGTGGGCGTATCCGGTGGCGAATACGGAATCCGTGGCTTCATTGATGCCTACGATGCCGCCACCGGCGAACGCAAATGGCGCTTCTACACCGTTCCCGGCCCCGGCGAACCAGGCCACGAAACTTGGGAAGCCGACTCCTGGAAAATTGGTGGCGCGCCCGCCTGGATCACTGGCTCCTACGATCCCGCGACCAACACGACCTTCTGGACCACGGGCAATCCTTCGCCCAGCAATCGCGGCATCGGCCGCGCCGGCGACAATCTGTACAGTGACTCCTTGTTGGCTCTCGATCCGGACAGTGGCAAACTCAAATGGTATTTCCAATTCACCAGGCACGACGAACACGATTGGGACGCCACGCAAGTTCCCGTGATGATCGATCAAGGCGA
>DATLVZ010000093.1:0-53816 GCA_035576885.1 Candidatus Acidiferrum sp.
TCGGAGATCCTCGGATCAAAGCCTGCTTGCGGCTCCCCGAGGCTTATCGCAGCTAGCCACGTCCTTCATCGCCTTCTGGCGCCAAGGCATTCACCGTACGCCCTTAGTAGCTTAATCATAAAACTTACTCAATCCGTCTTCTGCCAGACTCCGCTTCGGACTTTCATCCGTTGCGATTCGCACGGTGCTTAGTCCGTGCTTTGTAAATCCGGCTTTCGACGCTCCGATTCCCGCAGCTCCATATATCCTCGCAACCGATCTTCACGCAACTCGGGCATGAGTCACGAAGAAGTCTTGATGATTTTTTTGGAAAATCACTTCAGGTATCCGTTGCAGGCTTTCGACTCTGTAGTCCTCGGACTTAGCAGCTAAGGGTTTTCGGTTTGAGGTTTTTTCTAACCTCCAACTTCTAGCCTCTAGCTTCTAAGTTGAATAAGCCGCCTTTTCTTCCACAGTATTGCTCGATTCTCGAGCAAACTTGTAAATAATCCACACCATTGCCCCAGCAGGAACCGTAATCCCCACAAAGTTATCGGCGTGGACTTGCCAGCCTTTCTGTTGTCAAAGAGCGTTTTATTCCGAGCTTGTCGGAATGCCTCAATTGTCTTGAGGCCCGTCTGGAGGGACTTACCCAACCGCTTTCGCGATCTTGCCTTCCAGCTCTGCTTTTGTTTCCGTGTTAGATGAATCGTGACCGCAGGATGGCTTTTTGCCTCGCCTACCTACTACTCACTATCCACTGCTCACTTCCACAAAATAAAAAACCCGGCGTCGAGCGCCGGGTACAGCCACCCACACTTGGGTGGCTCCACGCGATGCTCGACTCTTTCTAGCCTGTGCTCGTAATGAACCTCACTATAGGATCTACTTCTTGGCCTTCGCTTGATATTACGCTGGGAAGACGCTTCTTCGACCCGACTGTGATGCCCCTGCTGGCTCGTGGATCCCGAGGAACCCCCAAGCCATTTGTAAGTATACCGACTTTCCTAAATTCGTCAAGTCCCTGCAATAATTATTTTTGCCATTTTCCTCAGCCCAGTGGGCCCTGTGCAAAAGCCGTCTTGCCGAGAACTCGCTCGTGGCCGGAGTCCGGAATGACACAAGTCTTGTCACTTCTGCTTCGGCTTAAAACCCACTGAAAGAGTCACGAGGTTGGGATCTGTCATCGTCGGGTCGTAAAACACTTTATGAGCCACGCCCGCTGCGCTCAGGGCATTGTTCAAATCAACGGCGGACCGTGGCGCAGCCTTGAGATTTTGTACCGTAATCCATGTGCCCGTGATGTCAGGTCCCGAAAACATCGAGTTTTGTATTTTGACCTGCCAATTCTTGCCCCGAAAAACCCCGGCAAGTTGTTCCGCATATGGCCGTGCATCGGCCTCATCAACCGATGCATTTAAAACAAATGCCCCTGCTTGGCACTTATCTAAATACGCAGAAATTTTTTGTTGCTGCTCCTTTGTCAGGATACGAGGCTCGTCTTGCTTCCGTAAAGCATGCGCTTCAGCCTCGGCAGTGCGGGCTATCGTCTGGGCGTCTGTCGCTCTCCTTTCAGCCGCCGCATTCGCTACCTGGGCTGCTTCTGCATCGGCCCTGGCTTCATCAATCTTTGTATTGAGTCTTTGTGTCGTTTCTTCTTCGTGCTGTTCATATAAGAAATCTTTGCGGTGCTCATACCTGCGCACAACGACTTCGCCGCATACAGCAAGGGCAATCGCAGCGAAACCAAAGCCAGCGAACCACTTCTTAAAACGTGTAGGAAAGAGAGCCAGCGCTTCAAGGATAACCATTGCAGCCCAACATCCGACTGTGATATCGGCGATTCTTGAAGCGACCGTCTTGATGGTATCGAGATCGTTCCAGCCGGGCCAATTCATGGCAGTAATATAGCAGATCGTTTATTTATTAAGACTTAGCTAGAAGCGTGACGGAGGGCATGTAGCTCGTTGGAGCTTCCCTCTCGCGATTAGACCTCCCTCTCGGCACATAGTTTTCCGAGTTAGCTCACCTAAATCACCAAGTGGATGGCTTGTGAAACCGCCCAACAGCATCCGCCATCTGATTTGGGAATTGGCATGCAGCCACGCGGGTGGCAGCGCCTTAACTCTTGGGTGGCCTGCCGTTCGCGGTCGTATTGCTGGCAAACGGTGGGTCACTCCCCCCACTCTTCTATCGCACCTTTAAAGGTGCTACGATTATCATCGCGCGAGGTACCCATGCTCGACATAAAAAAAGACATTCAGGCCATGACGACATTCCGCCGCAATCCGGCGAAGTTCATGAAGCATCTCAAAAAGACGAAAAAACCGCTCATTCTCACCGTCAATGGAAAGGCAGAAGCAGTCGTACAGGATGCCGAAGCCTATCAGCGGCTGCTCGATATCGCCGCGCAAGCGGATACACGGGAAGGCATTCGTCAAGGATTGGAAGATCTGAAGAAAGGCCGCGTGCGTCCGGCCCGAAGAGCGCTCGAAATATTCCGGCGCAGTCATTCCATACCTCGTTAGGCTCACCGATCGCGCCTTTCGGGATCTCGAAGCCATTTACGATTTCATGGAAGCAGATTCTTCCGAAAGTGCGTTCACGTGGTTCAACCGCCTTGCAGAAACAATCTATAGTCTGGAGCGATTCCCCGAGCGCGGTCCGGTCACTTCAGAAAACAAGAACCTACGCCATTTGCTCTTTGGCAAAAGTCCAAACACGTACAGAATCATCTACGCGCTGGATAAACCCAAAAACGCAGTGAACGTCCTCCACATTCGGCACGGGGCCGGGGATTCACTCCCGTCCTGAACCTGTTGCCAAGCCTACCGCACGCAGCGCGCAGCCCCTTATCCAGCACCGCCAGCCGCAATCCCGTCCTGACACCAGTCGGCGCTTAGCTGATGTCGCAGCCCAAAGCGAACCGTACAGCAGCACAGATTTCCTTCATTCGCCCCGAGCTTAACTGCGCTACGCGCTTGCCCAAGCGGTGGCAGGTGGAGCACCTTCAACGGCGGGCAGCAAAGCCTTAGCAGTGGCTTTTGACTTTAAGGGTGCGGCAGCCTTCGCTTTCAAGGGTGCGTGTTTTGACTCTTCCTCCGAAGATTGACTCGCAAGGCTAGAAAGTCATCACGCTGGCGTGAATTGTGAACTGCTTCCCATTTCGCTCCAGCACCAGCGTCCGCAATTCGCCTGGTTTTCCGTGCATGGCCTCATAAATCATTCCCCGAGTCGCCGCCTTAGTCTGCAGCCCGCCGATTTGCAGTAGTTTGTCCCCAACGTCGACGCCCTCCACAGTCGGCTTTCCCTTCTGCGTGGCAATCGCGCTCACGAAGTACGCTCCGCCCTTCGCCTCCAGCGTCAGCCCGACTTGATCGAGATCCTGGGGATCAAGGTCCGTCTGCCTCAACCAATAGCTCGTGCGATTTGGATAGTCGATGGTGATCCGAAATCCTCGCAGGACATTGCCTCCCAGCCAGCCGATCACCGGAACAGGGTTCTTCTTCGAATACCAATCCATGAAATCCCAGTTGGTTTTGCTCGGTCCGATGGCCAGCGCTCCAATCTGCGGCAGCCGCAAGGCGCCCAATTGGATTTCCGGTATCCGCAACAGCGTTCCCATCGCCTCGATCCCGTCGTCCGCCATTCTCATATTGCTTGCGCCGACTGCGCCGATTCCCCGCTCCCATTCTTGATGCGCCGCAAGCCAACGCTGCGCCGTCGCCTTTCTGAGCCACGTGTAAGCCGATCCGCAATCCATCGTCACTGGGTAGGACTTTCCGTCGATAGCGGCATCCACCACAATGAGCCCAGTCTCCTGGTTCACACGGATAGGCACAGCGGTGCCTTCGGGTTTCAAAATCCCGGGCTCCGCCAGAGTAAGCGAACGCTTTGCATAATCGATCACCACCTGAAATTTCTGCAACACCCCAGCGGGGAGGAGCGCTTCCACCATGCGATCGTCGCTGATTGGAAAGGGCAGCCAGGCGTCTTTCGCAACCGCGCCGGCATCCACATGAACGGGCATCTCGCCAACTTGCAACGCGAGCGATTTCTTCTCGTCGAGTTGCAGCTCTTTGAACAGTGCTTCTGAAACGATCATCGACGGGCTGCCGAGGTCGACGAAGGCGAGCGATTTGTGCAGCGTTCCGTCCGGGCGCACAAATTCCAACTCGGCGTAAATTCGATTCCCTTCAACGATTAAAGAAGTGGTGCCCGATGACGGAGACGCAGCGCCACGGCAAGAGAAAAGCGGCAGGAGCAAAGCAAGCAAGGATAGGAACCAACGATTTAGTTTTGGCATTTTTCGGTCTGGCTGCCTATTGTCATGCTTGGAGTCAAGCCTGTCGACCTCCTAACATGGAACCAGCAAAGAACTGCGGTCTATCCACTGGTTCGCACCAAGGATCTCGATCCTTTGGACGCAGTGCCTCCCGCAAGGTTATCGGTCCTTCTGAACCCCGCACCTCCTCACTTCTTGTTCGACAAATCGTTACTCGAAGCTTATAGTATTGGCTATATAATATTTCGTCTCGTTCTCGTAGCGCCAGCCTCTGGCTGGCCTTTTGGTTTTGGCAGCACAAGCACTTCTGGCTGTGCGCTTCCTCACCCCAGTGCAGCCCCGCCTCGTAGAATCGCGAACGCTTTCAACGGCGAACCCAGTAGTCTCATGGCTTTGCAAGATCCGAACTTGCACAATTTTGGCGCAGTTCCAAGCCATTTAGAATCAAGACTTGCATGATCCCCCTGGAGCCATTGATTTTAAATAACTTGCAAGGTCGCTAAGCCTTTTAGATGCAACACTTACAAGAAAGAAGGGGTGGTAAGCACGAACCCTGTCCCAGCAAAAGACACAGCTATCCAAGAACGGAGCGTAGCCAAAAGGAGGAGCATCGCCGCTCGGGTCCTTTCCTCTCTGCCGCCATTCAATACTCACTGCTCGCCGCTCCCTGTCCTCTACAATATCTGCACCCTCCATTCGTCTACAGCAGTGGATGGATGAGCCCTTGAGCGTCCTCTCGATGACCGAGCAAGATCGCCAAATCTCCGAAGTCGTCGCGGAACAGCGCGGGCGGCTGCGCAATTTCATCCGCCGGCGTGTGCCCGATCCTTCGGAGGTCGACGACATCTTGCAGGAAGTCTTCTGCGAACTGGTGGAGGCCAATCGCCTGCTGATGCCTATCGACCACGTCACCGGCTGGCTTTTTCGTGTCGCACGCAATCGCATCACCGACCTTTTCCGCAAGAAGAAACCCGTGACCTTCACCGACATAGCAGTCGCGGACGAAGAGGGAGCTTCGCTGCGGATCGAAGATCTGCTGCCATCGCCCGATGCCGGGCCAGAAGCGCTTTACTTCCGCAACGTGCTTCTGGATGAGCTGGAACTTGCGCTCGACGAACTTCCCCGCGAGCAGCGGGAAGTATTCGTCGCTCACGAACTGGAAGGGCGCAAATTCAAAGAGTTATCCGCGGAAACCGGCGTCAACATCAACACCTTGCTCGCCCGCAAGCGCTACGCCGTGCTTCATCTGCGCGAACGATTGCAGAGCATTCGCGATGAGTTTATGAAGAAATGAAGCGAAGAAATGATACGAACAAATAAGGAGCACAACATGAATAAGATTCAGAAACGGATAGGGATTGCTATTCTGGCCCCCTTTGCGATCGCGCTTTTCATCTGGATCGGCGGCGAGCTGGTCATGCGTCTCTGGAACTGGTTGGTACCGGCCCTGTTCGGGTGGCGGCTAATAACCTTCTGGCAGGCTATCGGACTATTGGCTCTCTGCCGCATTCTCTTCGGAAGCCATGGTTTTCGCGCCTCGCATCGCTCCACGATGCGCCGCCGCGTGGCCGAACGCATTGACGAGCGCTGGGAGAAGATGACGCCCGAGGAGCGCGAGAAGTTCCGCCAGAGTTGGCGCGCACGTTGCGGCGGCTTTGCAGCGCCCACCAGCGAAACCAAAGAGCAATGAAGGTTTCTCCACAGCGCCCAAAGTAATGGCGCTCTCCTGCCCTGCTCGATTCGATTCCAGTCGCTTCGGAAAGGAATCCATGAAAGCCATTTCTTATGACCGCTATGGTTCATCCGATGTCCTCAAGTGTGGGGAGACTGCAAAGCCCGCCCCCGCGGACAATGAAGTCTTGATAAAAATTCGCGCGGCTTCCGTCAATCCACATGACTGGCATTTCATGAGAGGCGAGCCGTACCCCGTTCGCATAGCGGCCGGTGGGCTGCGCAAACCAAAGCACTCACGGCTAGGCGCCGATGTGGCCGGCGAGATTGAGGCGGTCGGCAAGAACATAACGCGGTTCAAACCTGGGAATGATACAGGGGTGTCCTTGCTCGCTTGCAACGAGCTGCGAGAGCCCACTTCCGTCGGAAGCTATTCGGAGGGGGCGAGGGGAAGGAAGTATTGCGTGCCTTTGACGGGGTCCTGGAGGCGCCGGAGGAGGAGTTGGAGGTCTTCGCTGCGTTCGACGAAATCGATGTCGGAGGTGTTGATGACCAGGAGGTCGGAGGCGGCGTAGCGGAAGAAGAAGTGTTCGTAGGCGCGGGCGACTTCTTCGACATAGTCGGGGGAGATTTGGGATTCGTCGCGAGAGGCTTTTTTGGCGATGCGTGCGCGGAGGACTTCAGGCTTGGCCTGGAGGTAAACGACGAGATCGGGAGCGGGGATGCCGGAGGTGAGAGATTCGTAGTAACGGTCGTAGAGTTTTAGCTCTTCGTCATCGAGATTGAGATTGGCGAAAATGCGGTCTTTTTCGAGGAGGAAATCGGAGAGGACGGGGCCAGGAGCTTCTACGGCGAGAGCTTCGCGGATGCGCTTTTGGCGTTCGATCAGGAAATACATTTGGGCGCGGAAAGCGGCGCCGGCCTTTTCCTTGTAGAAATCGGCGAGGAAGGGATTGTCTTCGCAGTCGTAGATACGGCGGGCGTGGAGACGCTCGGCGAGAATCTTTGCGAGAGTGGTTTTGCCTACGCGAAGCGGGCCTTCAATGACGATGAAACGGGGAGATAGAGGGCCGCGCTCTGGAGAGGGCGCGCGCTTGGCTGCGGTGGATTCGTTGGGCGCCATTTTTTTGGAGGAACCTCTAGTGAGACCGCGGCAAGGCCGGGGTCAATGGAGGGGATTATAGCAGAGTCGTTCGCACCACAAGGTCGGAGATGCCCCGTTTTGCTGAGTACGCAAACGGGCGGAAGAACGCCGAACGTGGTCCAGCGGACAATTAATTCAACCGAGAGTACGGTACGGCCATGCCAGAAAAGTGAAAATTTGTTCACTTTATGGGCTAGTACGGGTGTGCTAAAAGAGACAAACGGACGGGCTAGAGGAGGGTACTAATTAGAATGTGACCGATGGGCCAGTGCGACCTACCCTTTTGGGCAGTATATTCTCCGAAGTTGAGAGTGGGGACCGATGTGCAGAGCTTTCAACTACTGAGGTGGAAGAATGCTGCTAGCCACGATCCTTTTACTTAGCCCCTTTCCGCAGAGCGGGGATGTAGCAAAGACAATGGTGGAGCGCCCCGCAGGCGTTTCCGTGGAAGCGACCAAGGATTCCACTCCCGCCAAGGCCCTGCCGTCAGTGCCAGAACCCAAGATCAAGAGCGACGTGGAAATCGCGGATGCCTCGAGTCCAGCGACTGTGGCTCCCGCTTCTGCGGCTCAGCCGATTGAGCCGGGGAACTCGCCCCTGGCCCTTAGGCCAGGCAAGCCGGCTTTTAACCGCGAATACAATACCGAACGGCAGAAGAAGGTTTGGTATGCGCTGATGGTCGCGTCGTCCGGCGCGGCGGCATTCGATGCGTGGTCAACGCGGCGAGCGATTTCCGGCGGATACGGGACGGAATCCAATCCGCTGCTTAGGCCTTTCGCAGGTTCGGGAGCGCTGTACGCAGCGACGCAAGTAAGCCCGGTGGTGATGGATTACATCGGGCGGAGGATGATGACGAGCCGGCACACACTATTGCGCCGGTTGTGGTGGCTGCCGCAGACGGCGGGGACGGGAATGTCGCTGTTCGCGGGAGTGCATAACATGGGAGTCGTGCCCGCCCACTAGCGCACTAAATTCGTAGAGAGAAACCAAGGCGTCCCGGTGGAGCGATTCACCGGGACGCTTTATTTTTGTGGAGAGGCGGATGCGCGGAACTGGCCCGCGCAGAAGGTTTGAGCGGCTACTTGCCCACGACCAAGATGGCAAAGGAGCCGGGCTTCATCTTGCCGCGGCGCTCTCCGGGAGCCGGGGGATCAAATTCAGCCGAAGAAAGAAAGATGTTGTGGGTTTTCAAGTCGAGACCCATGGTGCGGGCGGAGCGCTTGGTGGGGACATTTTCGACGACGGTGAATTTGTCGGGAGAATCTTCATGAATAACGATGAGATTTCCGTCACCGCAGGAGGCGAAAGCGTAATCGGTGGCTGGATCGAAGGCTGAGGCGTCCGGGCCCTGGCAGATCTCCGGAGTCGCGATGACTTTGCCGGTATCCGCGTTGACGACGGCCATGACTTTTTCGTCGCAAACGGAAAAGAGACGGCGAGTTTTGAGATCCATGGCAAGGCCTGAAGGCGATTTGCACGGAGCGAGCGGCCAGCGATGAGTTTCGGTGAGTTTTTGCGCGTCGAATTCGACCAGTTCGGACTTGTCTTCGATGTTCACGAAGATGCTGCCCTTGCCGTCGGCCACGGCGAACTCTGGTTTGCCGCCGAGAGCGAGGGTGCCCGCGACGGTGCCGTCGGCGGCGTTGATCGCGGTGGTGTTCTGGCCACGGCCGTTGAGAGCGAAGACGCGCTTGGTGACGCTGTCGTAGACGATAGCGTCAGGATTGGCGTCAGTCTTCGCGGTGCCGAGAGTTTTGAGCGACTTGATATCGAAGATGACGGCGGTGTTGGCGCGGCCGGCGCTGACGAAGCCGCGGCCGAGATCGGGAGCGAGGGCGATGCCGTGCACGCCCGCAGTGTCTGGAATATCGCCTTCGACGGCGTAGGTATCCGCGTTCATCACCACAACATGAGAGCCGTGAGAAATGTAGACGCGGCGCGTGGCGGCGTCGACGTTGAGATAGTCCCAGCCTTCGTCACCCGGAACGGAAACTGTTTTGATGAGGTGATAGCCGGAAGAACCCGGCGCGGGGGACGCAGCGCGCGACAGCATGCCGGCGCAGACGATCATTGCGACGGAGAGGAAACCGAGGGTTGTGAGGACTACAAATCTTTTTTTACACATGGAGTTGCTCTCCTGAAATGCAGCGTCCTTGATGGAGATTAGGCGCAGCTATCTATACAGCGACCAACCTAAACCCAAGATAAACGCCGTGTTTTCGCAGCCGTAAGGTGACTCGGGCTTTACCGGCGCAAATGACCTAGTTCTTCGCTTTGTGCTCTTGGAACCAGCCGGCGACGTAGAGCATTTTGGCGATGTGATGGCTAGGACGGCGGCTGATGCCGTGAGGCTCCTCCGGGACGCGGACGAGGACGGCGTCGATGTTGAGGAGCTTGAGTGCGGAGTAGAACTGCTCGGCTTCGGAGATGGGTGTGCGGTAGTCCGCTTCGCCGGTCATGACAAGAGTCGGCGTTTTGACTTTGGCAACGAGATTGGTGAGCGAGCGCTGCATGTATTGCTCGGTGTTCTCCCAGGGATTGCCGGGAAACCAATATTTTGCGGTCCAGGGAATGTCGCTGGTGAGGACAAAGCTGTACCAGTTGATGACCGGGTAGAGACATGCGGCAGCACGGAAGCGCTCGGTGTGTTCGATGGTCCAGGCGGTGAGAACGCCGCCACCGCTGCCACCCGAGACAAAGAGATTGTGCGTATCAATGTAGCCTTTGGCGACGACGGCGTCGACGCCGCTATTGAGGTCGGCAAAATCGTCGCCGGGATAGGCGTGGTGAATAAGGTTGGCGAATTCTTCGCCGTAGCTGGTGCTGCCGCGCGGGTTGGTGTAAAGGACGACGTAACCCATCGAAGCCCAAACCTGTTTTTCAAAATCGAAACGGTCGCCATAATCGCCAAAAGGGCCGCCGTGAATTTCAAGGATCAAAGGATATTTTTTTGCGGGATCGAAATCGGGGGGATGAACGATCCACCCCTGAATCTTGCGCTGGTCCTTGGAGGAGTCGTACCAAATTTCCTCGACGTGGCCGGGTTTCTTTTGCTCCAACAATTCTTGATTGAGAGAGGTGAGGACTTTCATCGCGCCCATGTTGCTGACGGCGATATCTCCGGGGATGTCGGTGCGGCCATAGGTGAAGGCGAGAACACCGGAATGGGAGACAGAGAAAGAGCCGCCGCCATAGGCGCTGGAAGCGGCCGCAACGTGATCGGCAATTTTCTTGAGAGTGCCATCAGGAGAGAGAAACCCGATTTTGGTGTCGCCTTGATCGTTGTAATCGAAGTAGACGCCGCTGTTGTCGGGGGCCCATTCGGGATTCTGAATGTCGCGGTCGAGTTTGTCGGAGATAGAGTGCGAACTGGTGCCATCGCGCTTCATTAGGTAGAGCTTGGTCGTTTGGTGGCCCTGGTAGCGGTCGTCGAAACCTGTATAGGCGATCCACTTTCCGTCGGGAGAAACAGCGGGGAAGTTGTCAGGGCCTTTGCGATTGGTGAGGGCGCGGAGAGAGCCGTCGGCGAGGCTGAATTCGTAGACTTCCGTGTCGAAGTATTCGTGGTTCGATTCGGGGTGGCGATTGACAGAGACGATGAGAAACCTTCCATCAGGCGTCCAGGAGGCGCGATTCGGACCGAACTCGTTGCCGCCGTTCGGGAAATTGCCGTTGGTGATCTGGCGAGGGGCGCCACCTTCCGCGGAAACGACGAAAATCTGCATGTACCCGGGCTTCAAGTAACCAGCGCCGTTAAAGCGATAGACGAGGCGATCATAGGCCGAGGGCGGCTCGGCCCACTTGGCACCGGCGGGCGGTGTGGGCAAATCGGCGAGGTGAGGACCTTTCCCCAAAACGAGCGACGAGAAGGAGAGCATTTTCCCATCGGGAGACCATGCAATGGCATCGGGGGATTGTTCAAGATTGGTGATGCGAGCCGTTTGTCCGGTGTCCATCCATCGGATGTAAAGTTGCTGCTTGCCATCGACGTCGGAGAGATAGGCGAGGCGCGTGCCATCGGGGGACCAGCGCGGCGAGGCGTCGGTGTGGTTGCCAGAGGTGAGCGGGCGATGATCGGTGCCATCGGAATTGACGAGCCAAAGATTGGAGTAGCGGCGATCAGTCATGGGATCGGCAAAACGCCGCACGTAGACAATATGTTTTCCGTCGGGCGAGATTTGGGGATCGGCTGGGAGCTGGAGCTGAAATTCGTCCATCACCGTGAGTTTGTGTGAGGGCTCTTGCGCCTGAAGAACTCTTGGATGAAGCCAGAGAAGAAATGCCGTGGCCGCCAGTGCGGGAACGTAAAGCCTGAACCTCATGCGTGGGGACCTCCTCGCAGCGGGGAGTTAACAATGGGTCCCGAGCGGTGTCAAGAGGCGATAGGGCCGAACGGGCGCTTTGAAATACATGAGCGGCTTGCAGATAGACAGTGCTTGTAATGATTTGGCCAGGAGATTTCGGACTCGGGGGCGGCATCTGTTCGGAAAATAATTAATCAGCGCAAAGATACAACTCATGAGTATGCGTCTTGACGGCATTGCATCAGTCGAGGAGGAGCCGTGAGCAAGTGGATGCCCACGGTTTGTCTTGTTTTTGGCGAAGCGCGATTGCGACTCAAGCGTCCAAGGGGCGTCCCATCGTTCACGAGCAATGGGTTACCAGTCAGTGACTTTCTAAATCTTTATCCAGCTCCAGTCCTTTGAGTACGGGACGCGGCTCATCCGGTATCCGGACTTCACGCCGGTAACAACTTGATCGCTCCAGTTGAATCCGACTCCATTCTTGGGGTCATACAAGCCCGGCTCTTCCGAAAAACACATGCCCCTCTTCAGAACCGTGTAATCACCCAGCGACATGTAGGGCGGCTGATGTCCTTCCGATCCTTCGCCGTGCGCGGGCCGGTGGTAAATGTAGTCTTGCATCCCCTGAGCGACCTGATATTTGTGAATTTCAAACGCGACGCTCGAGCACGTCGAGCCTTCTTTCTGCAACTCCACCTGCATATCGCAGGTGTGCTGGCTCACCTCCCAAAGCTTCCGCATGTGCGGATCGAACTGGCCGGCATTATCCGCGAGGATGTACATGCGGTAGTTTTCTCCGCCATGTCCGCCGATGTAGGCATCGCCATCAACTTGCAGGGGCATATTCCGCTGGATGCGATTGAAGCGCGGCTGATTCGGATGGGGATACGCGCAGAGGGGGCCGACGCGGCAGTCAATCTCGATCCGCGTGGCTACGCCGTGATGAGGTGCGCCATTCGCAAGGTCCAGGTCCGGAAACAAAATGTTGTTGATCCAAAATGTGCTTGCAGCAGCCACTTCGAAATCCGTTACATCCGTCCCGTACGTCAGAATGTAGTCCCGCGCATAAGCATGTGCACGGTCAAAATAGGTGTACGCGCGGCGTATCAGGGCAAGTTCTTCTGGCCCCTTCACTTCGCGCATGTCCAACAGAGTTTGGCTGACGTCCACCCATTTAATTTTTGGCAGAACCTTTTTCGCCGTCGCGAGTTCGTCCGCGTAAAGCTTACCGTCGATCCCGATTTTATTTCCTTGGACGCCCTTCGCTTTTATTCCTTCGAGCAGCATCTGGAACAAATCCATCGTCTTGCCTTGCACAACTTTTCCCTGTTCCGGAAAGCCGCCTTCGGCGTGCTTGGTGTCGAAATACTCCCAGCCGCCGCCAAACCACCAGCCCTTCACCAAGTCTCGGTCCAGCGCGGGGTAGAAGTACCAGGGATCGGCATCCTCTTTGTTCATGAAGACACATTGCGGGCGCTCGGTGTGGGTGTGCCAGTAGCCGGTCAAATAAATGATGTTGAGCTCGTCGCGGACCAGGAACGCATGGATGTCTTTTTTCGCCAGTTCGTTTTTGAACCGCGCGACAACCTGCTTGTTCCACTCGAGCGGCAACCGGTCGGCCTTCGCAGGCTCCGGTGGTCCTTCTTCTCCGGGGGTCGGGCCAAGGAGAAGCTTTTCGCTGATGCCCGTGCCGCGGCTGTTCACAATTTCAGCCAGCGAGCCCCCGCCGCCCTGCGTTTGCATTCCATCAATTTTGTCCATGCGCTTGAAAAGGCCGCCGCCCAACAACGCAAGGCTCCCGCCCTTCAAGATATCCCGGCGATTGCGATTCATTTCTCCTCCATTTTTCCATCCAGGCCGCAATGGAAGCTAGCATAGCCACGCTCATCTCGGCGAGCCGTATTTGTTCAAATCAATCTGTCCTATCGCGTCGTGCAGCCCAGCAGAGAAGTCTTCCGTCATCCCCCGGTAAAGTATGAAAGCGGTATGCTCTCGGCAACACTCACCCGCGCGGGCAGCGGGGCTAGAATTAGCGACAGCAGGCATCTCGTCCCCTCTTCTCACAGGAGCATGAACACCATGGCCGACTTGCAAGCGAAAAGCATCAAGGTCCTCGCGATTGATGGCGGCGGCATTCGCGGGATCATCCCTGCCGTCATTCTCCGCGAACTCCAAAAGCGCTTGGGAAGGGAATTGTGGCAAACCTTCGACCTCATCGCCGGGACCTCGACGGGCGGCATCATCGCGCTAGGCATAGGCACAGCCTGCAACAACGGGGGGCCATATTCGCCTGATCAGCTCGTCGGTATGTACGTTCAGAACGGTCCAGCGATCTTCAGGAAAACATGGCTGACGCCACTGAGAGAGCTCATCCTTCCCAAGTATTCACCAGAAGCTTTGGAAACGACTCTCGAGACGTTCTTCAAGGACACCGATTTCCGCTCGGCTCTTACTCCGCTCTTGATCTCCAGTTACGACTTGCAGTCGCAGCTTCCGTTTTTTTTCAAGAGCCACCGCATCGCCGCATCTCCGGAATACAACTGGAAGTTAATCTATCTTGCTAGAGCCACCTCCGCCGCGCCCACATTTTTTCCGCCGTATCATCTCATCAAAGGTGCGGAAGACTACGCACTCGTGGATGGCGGAGTGTTTGTCAACAATCCGTCGATGGCCGCGTACGCCGAGGCATGTTCTCTCTATCCGGAAGCATCGGAGATCGTCGTTGTTTCTGCAGGCACGGGAAACCGCCAGGATTCCATCAAGTTTGCGGCGGCGAACAAATGGGGTTTGATCGGCTGGGCCAAGGAGATTGTACCGGTCCTCATGGATAGTGTTTCTGAGGCTGTCGACTACGAACTGAAGACCATGCTCGGAACTAATTATTGTCGCCTACAAGTGGACGATTTGCAGGAAGCCTCGAGCGAAATGGACGACGTGTCACCGGAAAATCTTGCCAATCTGCAGGCCGTGGCCAAACGATATGTCTCCTCGAACTCCGGCTACCTGGACGATGTGTGCGCCAAGCTCAAGGAGGGACGCGGAAGCGATATGCCCGGAGCGGGCCGGGTGTAAACATGGACCGCGAGAATAACGCAAAAGAAATTCAGCTTGAATTCTCTTGCCCACCCTATTGGGGAGAGTGTCCCATGACTTCTTCCCACTCGCGTTCGCCGCGATCGAGCACCGCGGGTAAGTCTTCGCGCAACAAAAATCGTTCGCGAATCAATTTCATGGCCGCTTGCGCGAATTTGCCCAGGTACTCGTCGCGCGAGGCGTAGCGCTCCGCAATTGAGAGCCGTGGATCGCCGGATTTCTTACGCTCCGCCGCAGTCTTCGCGAGAGGAATGAAAGAACCGTAGAAGCTGAGCCGCAAATCGGAAGCGCCGATGCTCGGATCGCGGAGATTCCATCCAGTATAAGTGGCCAACGGAACTTGCAATTCCGGCAAGCTCACGCCGCCCAAGTCGTTTCCAACGGCGTCGGATTGCGGAACCAGAACGGGGAACGGCTTGCCCATTCTAGGAGGTTCAAAACTGACGATTCCTTCGTTCCATTGGGGACCCAAGTCCAGATGGTATGCGAGGCTGACTTCATGGGGTTTGTTGACGCCGAGAATTTTCGGGAAGTTCCATTTGCTCAATGGGACGAGCGTGGCATCTGCAATTCTGGGATACATGCTCTGAGGAGGCGGCGTGCCGTCTTTTACCCACTGATCCATGTCCGCGATCAGCGCGCGCCAGTACCACTGGACGGGATTTGGGTTGTAGCGCTGTTGGGCGTTGGAATCCGGCGAGCCAGGATTGCTCTTGTGCGGAGGGAACGGCGCGGAAAAATGCTGCAAGCCCGCGAGCATGTAGACCCGAACATTTTCGCCGAGTTTCGCGTCGCTCAAACCTTCGGGAGAAGTGTGAATCAGAGAGGCTGAGCGGCCCCAATATTCGTAAGAAGTATTTGTGAAAAAGATTTTCGGTAAGGTATGGGATTTGTTTGGAGCATCGAGGAGACCGGCGGTCTCGCCGCTCTCTGGATCGGTTTCCGGCAAGTCTGTATAGGGAAACAAATCCGTCGGAAAGAAAATGCTGGAGAGCGGTTGAGCGTCGCGCGAAGGCTGGGCAAAACGATGATTGAAACTGCCCCGGCCTGCGCCGGCCACGTGAGCAATGACTCCGTCCATGACCTGACGGCCCTGTTCGTCAGCATTGAAGTCCTGATAGAGGAAATGACGGAGGAAGCGGCCACTCTGAGAAATTCCGACGGCATAAACGCGATGAACGGGCGCGGTGGACTGCGGATCGTATTTTAAATAAGAGAGGAAATCGCGTACCGAGGCAAGGCCGAGGCCCGCGACAACTGGATCCTTGGCTTCGTAAACGACTTCATAAATTTTGCCCGGCTGAAATTCGCCTTCCAGATGAATGTAACGCGGATCGGTTACAAGATGGCCGTCGACGGCGTGGGCGAAACTCCACTGGCTGCGAGGGATTATCTTCCGCAAGCCATCCGGAGTGTCGCGCACGGTCAGAATGTTTTTTGCGTTGCTCGGATCGTCGACGGGATAGCTTTTTCCGCCTGTTGGTCCGAGGAGGAAATGTCCGAGAGGCATATCTTTCAGTTTTAGCGCGGGCGTGAAATCCGAGCGGACCAGTCCGCGAATCGTTTTTCCTTCCGTATCGTGAGCAACAGGAGCAAAGAGCCGGAGGCGGTCGCCTTGCTCGGCGAGGTCCGCTTCCCAACCGACCCAGGCGACGGTGAAGCCTTCGCGCATGAGGAAGCCGTCGCCGAATTCGGCTTTTGGATCGGAAGAGGTTACGCCGTTCACGATGTGCAGAATTCCTTTTCCGCCGCGGTTTGAAACTTCGAACAAGACCGAGCCGTTTCCTTTGTTCATATCCTTGGGTTTCAGGAGATAGAGGTCGGCGGAAAATTCGACTTCTCCCTGCGCGTTGCGCGGCGCTCTGTCCAGGTCAACGATCCGGCGGTTGTGTAGATTCGCGGGATCAACAGCAAAATAGACGCGGCCGGCAATTTCTTCGTAGGCTCCCGCCAAGCCGAAGGGACGGCCATCCTGAATGTCGTTGCGGGAAATGATCTCGACGCGAGTGACATGCGCCTCCGCGGCAGCGGCAGCGAACAAAAAAGTGACAATCGAGCAAATCGACAGCACACGCACGCGCAAAAGAGACATAAGCAGCCTCCGAGGAGAACACAGCTTACATCAATGCTTGCTGAAACCAAGTCCGCCGACACAGATTTTATACCTCGACGTGCAATCGAATTGCAGCCTGATGATGCAGAGTGTGGCGGGGCGAGTCAGTTCGAGATGTAATCAGTCTGGATGCCAGAGAGCGGATCACGTCCAGCCTGGAAGGCAGACTTCCAGGCGCGGGCTGCAGTAAGAGCTGCGTAACGGCGCGACGCGCACTTATTGATCGTGGGACATCCCGTTCATTTTGTGGGCCGCGGGCTTGCGACGAAGAGCAGCCATGGCTGAGTCATCGGCGGGGACGAAATAGCCGACGACGATGCCCATGGCCCCGTCACGCAGGAGTTTTCCGGTGGTGTTGTCGTAAGTTGCAGAAATTTTGAGAACGTCGCCTGAGGCAAATTTGTAACCGCCACGGTCGAGGAACAAGACCGTGGGCATGCTGAGAAGTTCGCCGCGATCGTCGACCTTGGCGTCGAGAGTTGCGACGGTTTCGTTGCGAGTGGTGTCTTCGAGCACTAGTTGTTTGGCGAAGTCGTGCATGTGGCCGCCAACGCCGAGGAGGACACCATTGTATTTCACGGTAACGGTTCCAGTTTTTTCGCTATTGCCTGCGGGCAAGTCGTAGCCGGAATTTCCGCAAGATGTCACATCCATCCAGGTGGGATAGACGCTTTTGATATTCGCTCGGTCGGAGGCTTGCTGATAAGGAATGGAAACTTCGAGGTAGGCGTTTTCATAGGAAGTATTCGTGGGGTTATGGATCATGGTCTCGACGCGGATTCTGTCGCCCATCTTGACGCGATAGCCGTAGCCTGGGACTTCGGCCCAGTTGGTGAGCTCGCCACCGGCGCCGAAAATGTGTTCCTCTTTGTTGGGGCAGAGAAAATCGGCGCGGTTTTCGTTCCAGAAGGCGGTGTGATGAAGCACGCGGCCGGGCACGGTGTTGCCGTTGGCGTCGACGAGCTTGGGCGAGTAGGCGAGAAGCCAGCCATCGATGGGAATTTGCCAGATCAGATCCGGAGGCTGAGGCATTTTAATATGACTGGTGTGCGCAGGCAAGTTCATCGGGCCGATGCGCACTGTGATTGTGTGGCCATCGATTTTCTGCTCCAGCTTGACGCCTTTGGCCACCGAGTGATGCATGCCGCCTTGCATAAAGCCGCCATGTTGCATGTGGCCCATATCGTGAGGGGCATCGGCGGGCTTGTCCTGAGCAAGAATTACTCCGGAGGCCAGAAGGCTCGCCAGAAAGAAAGTCGTCGATCGCATGGTCTTACCCTCGTTTGGAGCGGATGAACCGCACCTCTTCATCATAGCTCCATCCTGGAGGTCGCGGCGTCTGGGTGGAAGATCGAGTCGCGATTGTGGACTTCTCCTCAGGAAAAGATACAATGCCCGCCCATGAGGTTTGAGAGTTGTATCCGCGGCGTCTTACTGACTTCATCGCTGGTCCTTCTCGTGGCCGTGGCGGAGGCGCAAAAACCGCCGGCGAGCGATCTTGTGGTTATCAACAATGTGTCCGTAGTGGACGTTCGAAGCGGGGAGCTTTTGGTGGATCAGACGGTCATCCTTGAACGAAACCGAATCGCGTCAGTTGGACCGAGCAAATCCGCGAAGTATCCGCGAAACGCGCCGAGCGTCAATGGGCACGGGTACTTTCTCATTCCCGGACTTTGGGACATGCACGTCCATTTAGTGTTTGGAGATTGGTTTCCCGGCGCGAAGGAGATCACGCTGCCGCTCTTGATTGCCAATGGTGTGACCGGCGTTCGGGACATGGGCAGCGAGCTGGAAACTGTACAGGACTGGAGGAATGAAATCGAAGCGGGCCGCCTGCTGGGGCCGAGGATTTTTACGGCTGGACCGATGCTCGATGGTCCGAAGCCGCGTTTCCCGAGTTCCATCGCGATAACGACACCGGAGGATGGGCGGCGCGCTGTTGACAATTTGAAGCAGCGCGGGGCGGATTTCATAAAATTGCAGTCGCTCATTCCGCGCGAGGCGGTGTTTGCGATCGCCGAGGAAGCCAAGAAGCAGGAGATCCCGTTTGAGGGACACGTTCCAGACTCCGTGCGTGCGAGCGAGATGTCGGAAGCTGGCATGAAGAGCTTCGAGCACCTGATCGGAATATTCGAGGGCAGCTCACCAAGCGAAGATGATTTTTTGAAAGGCGGGAAGACGGAAGGGCGATTCCTCGCGACATACGATCCGGCGCGAGCGGCCGTTCTTGCAACGCTGCTTGCGAAAAACCAGACGTGGCAATGTCCGACGCTGGTTTGGGAACGCGGCGGCAACATGATTGACGTGACGGATTTTGCGAAAGATGGGCGCGCGAAGTATGTACCTGCTGCGTGGAAAAATAGAACGTGGAAACGGTTTACGGACGAGATCCAGCAAGGTTTCGGCACGGACGATATTTTGGTGCGGAAGAAGTTCATTGAGAAGGAACTGGAAGTCGTGCAACAGCTGCACAAGGCAAGAGTGCCGTTTCTTGCAGGTACCGATACACCGCCCGGGGTTTACGTTTTCCCAGGATTCAGTTTGCACGACGAAATGCAGCGATTTGTGGCTGCGGGATTCACACCACTCGAGGCGCTACAAACGGCAACACTGAATCCAGCGCGATTTTTGGGCATGGAAGAGCAGATCGGGACGATTGAAAAGGGGAAACTGGCAGACCTTGTTTTATTGAGCGCCAATCCGCTGGACGATATTTCCAATACGCAGAAAATTGCGGCGGTAATTGTGAACGGGCATTACTATTCCGGAAAAGATTTGGACAAAATGCTCGCGGGTGTCGAGGCAGCGGCACGGCGTGTAAACTAGGCGGCGTTTTCAAAAACAGAAAGGTTGTGGCGACGCGTGTGAAATTGAACTCTCGAGTGATGCGAACATCAGGGCTGAGCGCGGTGTGGCCCGCGATGATTGCGGTAGCGATGGCCACGATGGCGATTGCCATGGCTTCGGAGGTGAAGAAAGAGACGGACATGAACCCGAAGGCGGTACAGCAGCGAGCATTCACCGTCGTCGGGATTGCGGCGCGAACGAGTAATGCGAAAGAAAGGACTTCAGAGGGGCTGATTGGGAAGCAGTGGGAGCGCCTGATGAGGGACGGGCTGCTAGCAGAGATTCCGAACAAAGCGGACGGAAACATTGTGGCGGTATATACAGAGTATTCGAGTGACAAGGACGGGGAGTACACCTACGTGCTCGGCGCGCGGGTGACGAATGCGGAAAGCATTCCCGCGGGAATGGTTGCGAAGAAGGTGCCGGCGGGACGATATGCACTGTTCACTTCGGAAAAGGGCCCGGCGCAGAAAGTAGTGGTCGAAATGTGGCAAAGAGTTTGGGCCACGCCGAAGAGTGCGCTAAGCGGAGACAGGACGTATAAGGCGGATTTCGAGGTCTATGATGAGCGGGCGCAGAATCCAGCGGATGCTGTGGTTGATCTGTATGTGGGAATCCGGTAGACGGGGCCGCCGTGAAATGTTCTTTCCGCAGAATTTTAATGCATCGTCCAAGAATACGCGGATGCACTCGATCAAATGTGCAGCGTGAAGGCCGCAACAGGAAGGAAGAAAGAAGAGGGACGCCGAGTGTGGTACTCTGACGTGCCGAATTTAAACCACTGAGCATAACTCCAAATCAAAATGAACAAGACTCTTCTTCCGATTCAGGATGTAGCGCGCAAATTAGGGATTCCAGAAAAATATTTCGAGCAAGTTGGGCCATACGGGGCAAAGGTGCGCCTGGAGTTGCTCGCAGATCCCACGTTCACGCGGCGCGGGAAGTTAATTCTGGTAACGGCGACGACGCCCACGGCTGCGGGAGAAGGGAAAACCGTTACCGCCATTGGGCTGTCGCAGGGCCTCGCACTCCTCGGAAAGAAAGTAGTGATTACCTCGCGGGAACCTTCGCTTGGGCCTGTATTCGGCATGAAGGGTGGCGCGGTCGGCGGCGGGCTCTCCCAGATTGAGCCGAGCGCGAAGATCAATCTGCATTTTCATGGAGATTTTCACGCCATCTCTTCCGTACACAATCTGCTCGCGGCGCTGATTGACGCACATCTTTTCCACGGAAACGATTTGCAGCTCGATCCCGAGCGGATCACCTGGCCGCGCGCCATGGACATGAACGATCGCGCCTTGCGACGGATTGCCGTTTCGTTGGACAGCAAGAAGGACGGCGGAGGGCGCAAGACCGGATTCGTAATCACCGCGGCTTCAGAGATTATGGCGATTGTGGCACTGGCGAAGGACGTGAGTGACTTGCGGCAGCGGCTGGACGCGATCGTTATTGGTGTTACGCGCGGCGGAAAACTTGTGCAGGTGCGGGACTTGGGAGCGACCGGCGGAATGATGGCGCTGCTCGCCGAGGCGATTCTTCCAAATCTTGTCCAGACGACTGAAGGCACTCCAGCGTTTGTTCATGCGGGGCCCTTCGGCAACATTGCCCACGGAACAAGCAGCGTTATCTCACAAGAGATGGGGCTGCGGCTTGCTGACTACGTTGTGAACGAAACAGGGTTTGCGGCGGACCTTGGATGCGAAAAATATGTGGATATTGTCATGCAACAGGCGGGTATCACACCCGCCGCGGCGGTGCTCGTGACGACTGTACAGAGCATCCGAAACCAGGGCGAAGGCGAGCTGCAGCGCGGACTGCCTAATCTGGGAAGACATATTGATAACCTGAGAGGATTTGGAGTTCCGACGATCGTTGCGATTAACCGGTTCCCGAAAGACACGGATGCAGATCTACAGCGGCTGGCGGATTATTGCGCGGAGCACGGGACGCCCACTGCGCTCTCCGAGGCGTTTACGAGGGGCGGAGCGGGAGCAAGAGAGCTCGCGGAAAAGGTCGTTGAGGAAATCGCGAAGAATCCCACTCCCGCGTTGAAGCCCGCGTACGAGCTGGACGATCCAATCGCCGAGAAGATTCAGAAGGTGGCGCGGAAAATTTACGGTGCAGGCGACATCAGCTTCAGCGATCAAGCTAAGGCAAAGTTGCAACAATTCTCAGCGTGGGGGTACGAAAAGCTTCCGGTTTGCATTGCGAAGACGCAGTATTCCTTTACGGACGATCCGAAAGTACTGGGGGCGCCGACAGGGTGGACATTGCATGTGACAGATGCGTCGCTCTCGGCAGGGGCAGGATTTATTGTGGTGATTTCCGGAAACATGATGCTGATGCCAGGCCTGCCGAAGGTTTCGCGCGCTGCAACGATCGACGTGGATGAATCCGGGAAAATTGTTGGAATCTGAGATGGAGCCGATCTTCCGTTGCAGCTTAAGCTGCTGCCTTCACTTTTTTTCTGGAGAGGAAGCACGGGGAGGCACAAGGGCGTCCAGGCCTTTCTCGCGAATCTCGACAAATTGCCAGCCGAATCGCCCCTTGATGCACAGATGGCCGCTGGTCACCGAATGATCGAGCGGAGAAGTGACGCGGACAATGTTGCCGTCCTGCGCGTGAACCGTTAAAGTGCACCCTACGCCGCAATAGGGGCAAATCGTGTCTGTGCGAATCTGGTGCGCCTCGTCCCACGTTCCAGCTTTGCGCATGTCGAACTCGGTTTTGAACATCAGCGCACCCGTCGGACACACGCCAATGCAATTGCCACAATAGATACAAGCTGATTCCGGAAGCGGAATGTCAAACTCAGCGGCGATGTGAGCGGAGAAACCGCGGCCAGCTACGCCGATGGCGAAAGTATTCTGCGCGTCCAAACCACAGGCTTCGACGCACTTGTAGCAGAGAATGCATTTCGCGTAATCACGGACGTAGAGCTCGTTGTCGATTTTAGGCGGCTCGGCCGCATGCGTGGCGGCAGCACCGAATCGCCCTGGATCGGCGCCGTATCGCAGCATGTATGACTGCAGCGAGGGCGCGGTGGAAACATCCACGGAAGAGGCGAGAAATTCCAGAACAAGGCGCCGGCTGAGGCGCACGCGCTCGGAATCCGTCTTTATTTTCATCCCGGGCTCAACTTTTCGTGAGCACGCGGGAACAAGCACACGAGAACCTTCGAGCTCGACGACGCAGATGCGACAAACATTTACGGGAGTCAGATTCTCGAGAAAACAGAGTGTAGGCGTATCGATGTCCAATTGGCGCGCAGCGTCAAGGATTGTAGCGTTTTCGGGAACGAAAACTTTTTTGCCGTCGATCTGAACTTCGACCTGGCGAAGGGCAGCATCCGTAGGGACATCTGGCAGTGGACCACGCGGCACGGGGATGAGAGGCGCTGGGGCGTTGAGTGCGTCGCTCATGAAAAAAGACTCCAGCGGTTGACCGCGGACAACAGTGCGGTTGACGCGGTCTGGCCAAGACCGCAGATTGAGGCGTCGCGCATGGCTTGCGCCATTTCCTGAAGCAGTTGCAGTTCCTGCGCGGAGGACCCAAATGGCTTACTTGCTATCAGACGCTCCAGTGCTTCTTTTTGCCGAGTAACTCCGACGCGGCATGGCACGCACTGGCCGCAGGTTTCTTCGCGGAAGAATTCAGCGATGCGCAGGAGAATCACTCTCAGGTCCGTCGAATCGTCAAAAGGCATGATGACGCCAGAACCAAGCGTTGCGCCAATGGCGCGGGTGCCTTCGAAAGTAAGCGGGGTGTCCAGTTCTTTTGGGGAAACAAAAGTTCCTGCCGCCCCGCCCAATAAGATCGCCTTGAGTCTACCCGTGCCGCCAACTCCGCCTGCGAGATCGATGACTTCGCGCAGCGTCGCACCAAACGGAACCTCATAGACGCCTGGACGGACGATATGTCCAGAGATGCAAAACAATCGCGTTCCCGAAGAGTTTTCCGTGCCGGTCCGGGCGAACGCCGCGCCTCCTTCGAGAATAATGCTGGGAATATTCACGAGAGTCTCGACATTATTAACCACCGTGGGCTGGTGGAAAAGGCCCGCTTGCGTTGGAAAGGGCGGCTTATTGCGCGGCTCACCGCGATAGCCTTCGATGGAGTTGAAGAGAGCCGTTTCTTCGCCGCAGATGTAGGCTCCCGCACCGCGGCGGAGTTCCACATCGAAGTGAATCGAAGAGCCGAGGATACACTGGCCGAGATACCCTTGGGCTCGCGCAGACTGTATTGCAACGGCCAAATGCTCGGCGGCCAAGGGGTACTCTCCGCGGATGTAGATGAACCCCTTTTCAGCGCCGACGGCCAACGCAGCAATGGTCATGCCCTCTAAGATTGCAAATGGATCGCCTTCCATCAGGATGCGGTCCTTGAAGGTGCCTGGCTCAGACTCGTCGGCGTTGCAGACGACATAGTGAGGGCGGCCGGAGCCTCTCTGCAACAGAAGTGCTTCCCATTTTTTCCCGGTGGGAAAAGCAGCGCCACCTCGACCCAAAAGACGCGAGTCAATCACTTCCCGCACGATTCTTTCCGGACCTATTTCCATGGCTCGGCGCAGCGCTTCGTAACCGCCCGAGCGGCGATAGTCGTCCAGGCTGGAAGGATTTATCTTCCCGATGCGGCGAAGCAGGCGAAGCTGCGGACTGGCTGACTGAGGGACGGAGATTTTTGCATCGAGTGTATCCGCTTCTGCCGGAAGTCCTCCCGATTTTGCATCGTCCAACGCAGACTGAATGGAACTTGAGGTCGCGGGAGCAAGGACAAGCTCGCGCGGAGATTCGCCAGCCGCGGAAATGAGAGCAGCGGGGGCTCGCTCGCACAATCCCAGGCATGGACTGCGGAGCCAGGTCGCGTGATTTTGCGCGCCAGAAGATCTTGAGGGACCAAGATTCTTTTCTAGTTGTAGACACAACTCGCCTGCGCCGCGTGCCAAGCAAGCGATGTCATCGCAGACGTGCACGACAATCGGAGCGCGAAGCGACAGCGAAAACATCGCATAAAATGACGCAACGCCAAAGATTTCCGCGGGCGGGAGATTCATCCGCACAGCCACGTAGTTAATCGCTCCAGGGCTAATCCATCCGGCATGGGATTGAATCGCGTGGAGGACAGGAAGAAGCTGGTCACGGTGAGCCGAGTTAGCAAGAGCGGCGTGTCCGCCTAGCTCCGAACGTGTGCCGCCTTCCCATCCCGAATCCGGCAGGCCTAGTACAACATCAACCGCCGCTTTCTCGGAGCTGGTTGCCTGGTCTTCGGTTAGGTGCAGGTCCACTCAGCGCTCTTAGAACTTCTCAATCCGGATGGCCGTGGCTTTGAACTCGGCTGTGCCGGACTTGGGATCGACGGCATCGATCGTGAGGTCGTTGGTTGCCACCTGATTGTGGAAATGAAGCGTCAGAAAAGCAAGTCCTGGCCGCAGCCCGTGGTCGAAGCGAACCGGAGCTACCACCGAACCACGACGCGAACTGACGCGCACTTTCTCTCCTTCGCGAAGGTTGTAGCGTGTTCCATCTTCGGGGGAGAGATCGAGAGCTTCATCGCGACGAAGCGGGGAAGAATAGCGCGACGTCTGAACTCCGGTGTTGTAGGAATCGAGGCGGCGGCCGGTTGTAAGGCGGATCGGGTATTGCTCATCCAACTGATCCACGGGCGGTTCGAATTCCGCGGGGAGGAACGGTGCGCGGGGGCCGAGCACCGGACTCTGCCACAAACGGCCGTGGAGATACATTTCTCCTGGATGAGATTCGTCATAGCACGGCCACTGGATTCCGCCGAGCTCCTCGAGGCGGGAGTAGCTCATGCCAGTGTGCATGGGGCTTAGGGATCGAAGTTCGTTCCAGATGCGTTCTGGTTCCGGCTTGCCCCAATCGTGACCGAGCCTACGGGCAAGCGCGAAGAGAATTTCCGTGTCGTCGCGTACGCCAGAAGGAATCGGTACGGCTCTTCGCACACGTTGAACACGGCGCTCGCTGCTGGTGACTGTGCCGTCGGTTTCGCACCAACCGGCTGCTCCCGGCAGGACTACGTCCGCTAGTTCAGCTGTATGGGTAAAGAAAAGATCCTGCACCACCATGAATTTCAGGCCGCCGAGAAGTTTGAGAGCGCGGTGACGATCCGCTTCCGAGTCCGCGGGGTTTTCTCCCAGAACGTAGAGCGCGGTCAGGTCACCGCGTTCCATTGCCTGCAGCATGTCACTTACGTGCCAGCCGCGTCTGGGAGGGATTTTACAGCCCCAGGCCTTTTCGAATTTCCCGCGCAAATCATCGTTTTCCACGTGCTGAAAGCCAGGCAGACGATCAGGGATCGCACCCATGTCTCCGCCGCCCTGGACGTTATTTTGCCCGCGAAGAGGATTGATGCCGCTGCCGTAGCGGCCGACGTGGCCAGTGAGAAGCGCAAGATTGATGAGCGCAAGAACGTTATCCACTGCGTTGTGATGCTCGGTGATGCCCAGCGTCCAGCACAGCTCCGCGCGCGGGGCTGTGGCGTACGTGTGGGCCACCTGGCGAATGGCTTCGGCAGGAACGCCGGTCTCTCGCTGGGCGCGATCCAGCGTGTATTTCTCGACGCACGCTTTATACGCTTCAAATCCACTTGTCGCATTCTCGATAAACGCTTTGTTCGCGAGGCCGGCGGCAATAATTTCGCGGCCCATCGCATTGGCTAACGAAATGTCCGAGCCTACGTCCAGCCCCAACCATACATCGGCCCACTGCGCGGAGCTGGTGCGGCGCGGATCGATCACGAAAAGTTTGGCGCCGCGGCGCACACCCTTAAGGACATGATGGAAAAAGATGGGATGAGTTTCCCGGGCGTTTGAGCCCCAAAGAAGAATAACGTCCGTCTCTTCCGTCTCGCGATAGGAACTTGTTCCGCCTCCCGCGCCGAAGACCGCCGCCAGACCGGCGACGCTGGGGGCGTGTCAAGTCCGGTTGCAGCTATCAATGTTGTTGCAACCGATGACAGAACGTACGAATTTCTGGGCGATGTAGTTGAGCTCGTTGGTGGTCTTTGAACAGCTGAACATGCCGAAGGAATGAGGTCCGCGCAGTGCAACTTCGCTGCGAAAACCATCGGCGACGCGATCGAGAGCTTCTTCCCATGAAGCAGGACGATGCTTTCCGTTTTCGCGAATTAGGGGAGCGGTGAGTCGCCCGCTTGGAGTTTGTCCCATGGTTTCACCTCGCATAGAGGAACGAAGCCAATCCGGGGATCGGAGAGACTTCCTGGACGATACAAATTCAAGTATCACTATAACTGCGTCTCAATGTTAACGCCGATTGGCGAGGCACTCCAGCACGAGATGGATATATCCGGTTCGTTCGACCAGTCTGCAGAAGTTCAATTCCATATCGGAAGCAAAACAACGAAAGCAGCACTGTTCAAGAATCAGCCTGTCGAAATTTCGCAGTAAACTTTGTTGGGAAAGGGAAGATACTAAAGGTTAGCGCCTGCTGGTGGCTCGGATCAGCGGGGAGCGAAAAGGATAAGGTCTTCATGAGAATTGGAATTGCAATCACTCTGGCTTTTTCTGTTGCGGCTTTCTCGGGATGCCAGCAGCACGGCAATTCCAAGCCGGGAACTCCCTCCGTCGCGTCGGTGGACACCAGCCCCAATTCTGCTATCCAAACGGCCATCCAGGCGCATCTGGCCCATAACAGTAACCTCAGGCTTGACTCCTTCGACATGGAAGTGAAACAAGTGGCATTAGATGGAGACCACGCCCGTGCGCAGGTGGAATTCCATGCGAAGAGCGGTGGGGGAACGATGCAACTGAGTTACGCTCTTGTGAAGCGGGATGGCGTGTGGTCCGTACTCGAATCGACTCCCGGCGGCAGTAATTTCTCACACCCGGGACTCGACAAGACGCAAGGAACCGGGGCCGGCGGAAAAGTGGGAAGCGACTCAGATGTTTTCCAGGTATTGGAAAAATTGCATGATGGAACGGATACCTCAAAGAAGAATCTCCCACGGGGGCATCCGCCGGTGGCTGCCTCGCCTAAGAACAAACAACCATGAAGGCCAAAGTTGACCTGCTTCATCAGCGGTGCACTACGACTGTGAACGGCGAGATCATCAACAGGAAGTGGCAGTATTAATCCAAGTAAAAAACTTCCCTCATCATGGCGAATTTTTCGCCGGGTTTCAGGCCTGGGACCGTTTCGAAGAGTGGTGCCATTTCTTGCTGCCATTTGAGGTTCGTTGGATCTCGATCGAGCGCGCGCCACGCGGCTTCGAAATCATCGACGTGCATGAAGAGGAATAGATCTTGCTCTCTCCTGAAGATCGAATACTTTGAAATTCCAACTTCGTTCAGTTTGGCGAGCAGCGCAGGCCACACTTTCCTGTGCGCAGAGTCGTATTCATCCTCTTTGCCAGGTTTTATTCGCAAGCGAAACGCCATTCGAGGCATGTGGACCTCCCAATTTCGTTTGTGAAATATTAGCGGCGCGCTGACGAGATTGCCACCGGACGTTCGACGCCCAAATAGTTTCCGTAGCCGACGACTATTGTTGATGACACCAGGACAAAAAGGCTGAGCGCGACCAGCCATTTGGTGCGGCGGCCGGTGCCTTTCCATTCGTGCAAGACGATGCCCCAGAGTGTGCTGAAAATAATGATGCTGGCCATGTGCAGAGTCCAACTAGAGAATTTGTAGCGGCCCATTTGAGTCTCGCCCATGGTGTAGAAGAAGAATTGAAAGTACCAAGTGGTGCCGGCGAGGGCGGAGAAGAAATAGTTGGAAAGCATGGGCGCTCGCGAGAGGCTGGGAGATTTTGATTTTGCGAGCTCGGCCATTTCTTCGGCGGGAGCGTCGATTACGTTTTCGAGGATCGGCTCGTCTGCGCGCGAGGGGACAGGGCCGCGGATTTTGGATGTGAAATATTGGTAGCCGGTGCGATTGCGGACATTCAGGATGGCGCACCAGATAAAGTTTGTGGTGAAACCGCCGAGTAAAACTACGACCAGGACGGGAAGACCTTGCCAGAGGACGGGCGTGCCGTGCTGAATCGTGAGCGCTTTGATGGGATCGCCGGCAGCCAAGCCGTAGGCGAAGCAAGCGCTCATGACTCCTGAGAAGGTGGCTACGAGCAAACCTTTTTTGAGATTAAATTCCTTGATGGAGGCGCGTTTTTGCTCCTCGGAGAGTTCATTTTCCTTGGACATGCCCGCCATGCCGGCAAAAACAATTCCGAGCATGCAAATGGCGACTCCGGCGAGAATGGTGCGACCGGAGAGGGTGCCGAGAACTTCGGTTGCGAACTGTCCGCGGAAGATGGGAGGCATCAGCGTGCCGAACGCCGCGGTGTAGCCGAGCGCGACGGCCATGCCGAGAGACATGCCGAGGTAGCGCATGGTCAGGCCGAAGGTGAGGCCGCCAAGTCCCCAGAGAACGCCGAAGGTGTAAACCCAAAACAGGCTGCTGTTCGGAGCCTCTCGAAGAACGCGGAAGAGATCGCTGGTCATCCAAAGTGCGAGAATCCAGGGGGCGATAATCCAACTGAAAAATCCGCCGACGAGCCAGTAGGTTTCCCAGGCCCAGACTTTTACGCGGCGGAAGGGGACGTAGAAGCTGCCGGAAGCGAGGCCGCCCAGCCAGTGAAAGAAAACGCCGAGCAACGGGTTTGGTCCCAAGGGAAATCCTTTCCATAGCCGGATCGAGGCGCCTGCGAACGAGCGTTCCGGTGCGGCCGTGATTCGGGCGACCGGGCACGGGGAGCGACTTTAGATTTGATGGGCGGCAGGGTCAATACAAAAGCGGCGGAGATGTGGGAATGACGCGGCTCTTGCGGGGATGGTACGGTTGCAGTATGGTTTCGAGGCTTCGTCGTGGAACTTCCGCAAGCCCACGTCGAGCGAAGCTTTGTGCTATACCCACGGACTCTTGATGAAGACCCAAGAAAAGCTGCGCTATTTGGAAGATCGGTGGGATGAGCGTGTCGCAAACGCGCTGGACGGACCTGAGCAGCTTCGCTACCGGTCCAACCTCCTGGGCTCCGACTTGCGCATCACGAATTTTGGTGGGGGAAATACCAGTTCGAAGATTATCGAGGCCGATCCGCTCGACGGTTTGCCGAAGGAAGTGTTGTGGATCAAGGGGAGTGGCGGGGACATTGGCAGTATTCAGCGAAGTGGTTTTGCCACGCTATATTTAGAGAAGCTGCGCGGACTTGCCGAGCGCTACGGCGGGGCCGATACCGAAGATGAGATGGTGGGCCTGTATCCGCTGTGCGTCTTCGGCAAGAATGCAGTGGCGGCGTCCATTGATACGCCCCTGCACGCGTTCCTACCGTTCAAGCACGTCGATCACTTACATCCCGATTGGGGAATCGCGCTGGCTGCTGCGGCAAATGGCCGCGAGAAAATGGAAGAGTTCAACCGCATTTACGGTCACAAGCTGGTGTGGCTGCCGTGGCAGCGGCCTGGTTTTGAGCTGGGGATGATGTTGCGCGATGCAATCCAGCAGAGGCCGGACTGCGACGGCGTTGTGCTTGGCGGACACGGCCTTTTCAGTTGGGGGGACACGCAGCGCGAATGCTACTCGAACACGATTGCCATCATCGATCAGCTTGGTCAATTTGTATCGGGGCATTTGGAAAGACGGGGAGAGGATTTATTTGGCCGGGGACGTTTCACGACGCTTGAGAATTATCCGGCGCTCGCGAAAGAGATCTTTCCGTTTATTCGCGGACGTGTATCGGCCAACCAGCGTGTGATCGGCCATTTCAACAGTCTTCCGGAGGTTCTGCGATTTGTGAACTCGGGCGAGGCACGGGAGCTTGCGCATCTTGGAACGAGCTGCCCCGACCATTTCATCCGGACGAAAATCCGGCCGCTGTTTGTGGATTGGAAGCCAGAGCGGAGCTTGGCTGGATTGCGCAAGGCGATTGACGTCTCGCTTGCGAAGTATCGCGAGGAATATGCGGCCTACTACACGTCTTTCGCGCAGGCCGACTCTCCCAAAATGCGCGATGCCAATCCGACAGTTGTGCTGGTGCCCGGCATTGGAGTGTTCAGTTTTGCGAAGAGCAAAACCGAAGCGCGCATCACGGGCGAATTCTATACGAACGCGATTCACGTGATGGAAGGCGCTACGGCCTTGGGCGGGGAGGCAAGGCCGGCGGTGTTGCCGCAAGCTGGTGCTGCGGCGAAGACGGAGGCATTCAGCGTGCACTCCAACTATGTGGCGCTACCGCCGTCAGAGGCCTTTCGAATCGAATACTGGCAGCTCGAGGAGGCCAAGATCCGCCGTCAGCCACCAGAAAAGGAATTAAGCCGGCAGATTTGCTTGGTGGTGGGCGGTGGAAACGGTGTAGGCCGCGAGACCGTGCTCCTCGCGGCGCATCGGGGTGCGCATGTTGCGGTCGCCGATAGAGATTTTGAAGCTGCCGAGGCAGCGGCCACTGAAGCACAAAAGATCGGAGGCAAGGAATGTGCTATCGCGGCAGCCATCGATATTCGCAATCGGGAATCCATCCGGGAAGCACTCGATGAAACCGTTTCGGCGTATGGCGGCGTGGACATTATCGTGAACACGGCTGCGATATTTCCCTCGTCGCCGGACGGGCAAATCAACGACGCACAATGGGGCCTGACTCTGGACGTCAACGTGACGGCCAATCATCGGCTGCTCGAGGAAGCGTCGAAAATATTCCGAGAACAGGATCTGACCGCAAGTGTGGTTTTAGTCAGTTCAGCGAACGCCGTGGTGCCGAAACAGGGGAGCGAGGCGTACGACGTAAGCAAAGCAGCGGTAAGCCATCTTGTTCGTGAATTTGCGATTTCGCTGGCGCCGAAAGTTCGCGTGAACGGAATCAGTCCGGCAACAGTCGTCAAAGGTTCGACGATGTTTCCCCGCGATCGAGTGGTAGCCTCGCTTAAGAAGTATTCCATTCCCTTCGACGCAGCAAATTCGGACGAACAGTTGCGCTCGCTTCTCGCGGGATTCTATGCAAAGCGCACGCTGACCCACCAGCCGATCGACCCTCAGGATTGCGCCGCGGCCATTCTGTTTCTAGCGGGGCCGCAATCGCGCTGCACGACCGGCCATTTGATTCCCGTCGATGGTGGGTTAACGGAAGCATTTCTGCGATAAGCCGCGCCCCCTTGTCCTAAGATGGGAACCGCCAAAAGACGATTGAGTTCTTGAGGGAATATGAGGGCATCGGCAAATCAGAAGGCGCTGGTGGCGGTCGATTTGGGCGCGCAAAGTTGCCGCGTATCCCTGCTCCGTTGGAACGGAAGCGAACCCGAGATCGAAATCATTCATCGTTTCTCGAACGCGCCTGTTTCAGCGAACAACGGCCTCCAGTGGGACATCGATACAATTCTCGATGGCGTCATGTTTGGTTTGCGTTCTTGCGCGGCCCACGCCCCTGAAGGAATCGCTTCCGTGGCTATAGATGGTTGGGCCGTCGATTATGTACGACTGGACGAAGGCGGCAATCCTGTCGCTCCTCCTTTCTGTTATCGAGATGCAAGGACGAAGGAGGCGGAGAAGGAAGTGCACGCTCTCCTATCTCCTTCGCGTCTCTATTCGTTGACCGGGATTCAAATCCTGCGACTGAATACTCTTTACCAGTTATATGCCGACAAACTCGCAGGGTTCGATCCGCGCTTGCCATGGGTGAATCTGCCGGAGTTTATCGCCTACCGCCTCTGCGGAAGGCGTGTGAGCGAGTACACGGATGCAACCCATACGGGGCTTGTCGAGCTGGGAACTCAGCGCTGGTGCGACGAGATCTTTCAAGAGCTTGGTTTGGAAATGACGGCAGTTCCTGAAATTGTGCCCAGCGGTTCTGTGCTTGGGCCGATTTCCACTGCGCTCGCCAGTCTATCTTCGCTCCGCGAAACGCAAATCATCGTTCCCGCTTGCCACGACACGGCTTCGGCCGTCGCTGCGATCCCGGCGGTCGGCTACGACTGGGCCTTCATTAGTTCTGGTACTTGGTCGCTCGTCGGGTTGGTACTCGACACTCCCTGTGTTAGCGATAATGCGCGATCCTTGAATTTCACAAACCTCGGGGGCGTGGGCGGAAGAATCTGCTTTTTGAAAAACGTAAATGGAATGTGGTTGCTCCGCCAATGCATGGACGAATGGGAACAGCAAGGCGTTCGCTGGACTCTTGAAGATATTCTCTCCGGATGTTTCTCTCTGCCTGCGCCTGCCGTCCTGATCGACGTGGATGATCCGCAATTGATGATTCCAGGAAATACAATCGACAAAATCAACTCGCAACTTGAACGCCTTGACCAGCCACGGCTTGGCTTGGACGGTTCCGAGCCACTCGCTATTGCCAACATCATCTTCCACAGCATGGCTGCGCGGTACGCCGAAGTGCTTGCAAGGATCGAGGAGATCACAGGGAAAAAGCTCAAACGTCTCTTCATCGTAGGAGGTGGAAGCCAGAACTCAGTACTCAATCGCATCACCGCTGAGCGCACGGGTCTTGAAGTCATTCTCGGGTCTAAAGAAAGTGCGACGATCGGGAATTTCGCGGTTCAGTTGGCGACTTTCGAGAACGACTGGAGTCCGTCAACGGGCGTGACCGCAAATTCGGTCGCTAAGTGGGCTGAACAGATATCAGCTAACTCCCTGGCGCAGTTCAGCGATCGCTAAGCCAACTCATGCCTATTTTCAAAAATGAGACCAACACCTCGAACGGAGGCTTCGCAATGATAGACGCGGCAATTGAAATCGTTTGGAAAGCCCTCGACAAGTTCCATATCGAGCTGCCTTCTTGGGGTTTTGCCAATACGGGTACTCGCTTCGGTAAGTTCATTCAGCCTTCGGCCGCAACAAACATCGAAGAGAAATTCAGCGACGCCGCGCAGGTTCACTCTCTTACCGGAGCATGCCCGACTCTCGCGCTTCACGTTCAATGGGACTTGCCGAACGGCATGGAGGATGTTTCCGAAATTGAGAGGCTGGCAAAACGATTCGCGATTCGCCCGGGATCAATCAACCCAAACGTCTTTCAGAATCAGGAATACAAGTATGGATCCATCGGCAATCCGGATTCCTCAATTCGCCGGATGGCTCTCCGTCATATACTCGAATGCGTCACAATCGCCGGCGCCCTGGGTTCCCGAGACATCACTCCCTGGTTTGCCGACGGTTCGAACTATCCCGGCACGCAAAACATTCGCAAGCGAATCGGTTATTTTGAGGAAGCCCTCAAAGAAATCCACGCTGCGCTGAAGCCTGGCCAGCGATTGCTGCTCGAATACAAGCCCTTCGAGCCGGCCTTCTATCACACGGATATCGCTGATTGGGGAATGGCTTTTCTGCTCGCCAAGAATGCCGGGCCCCAGGCCTTTGTTTTAGTCGATACGGGACATCATTACCAGGCGCAGAACATCGAGCAGATTGTTGCGTGGTTGATTCATCACAAGATGATAGGAGGGTTTCATTTCAATGACCGGCGTTACGCGGACGACGATTTGACGCTCGGCTCCATCGATCCCTACCAGGTTTTCCGAATCTTTCACGAAATTCGGATGTTCGAGTGGGAAACGCAGACTACTGCCGACATCGCCTACATGGTCGACCAAAGCCACAATCTTAAAGGAAAAATCGAGGCGATGATCCAAACCGTTTGCACAGCTCAGGAACTTCATGCCCGCGCTGCTCTCGTGGACCACGCCGTCCTTTCGAAGCTCCAAGAAGAATGCTCGCTTGTCGACGCCGAGGAAACGTTGCGCGGGGCCTTCTGGCAGGACGTTCGGCCCGCCCTCCGGGAGTGGAGAAAATCGCACGGACTTCCGGAAGATCCATTGCAGGAGTTCCGCGTCAGTGGATACCTGGAACGCATCACACGTGAGCGGAGCGAGAAAAATCGCCACGCCTCCGCTAGCTATGCCTAGCGCGTGTTCGCTCGGAGTTTCCATTCCCTTAGCCAGAAAATCCGCGGTCTCGGCGTTGTTACGAGGCCGGTGCATTCGACGACCCACTCCGAACTTCTTAAAGGCACCGCTCCACCTTGTCCCGTTTCACCTGGCGGCTCCTTCCGCGCAAAGTGTGCGCAATCAAAATGTCTCACTCGGGCCCTCCAAGAAAGCAAGAGCCCGGATTTCGGAGTTTGCGAAAGGTTGCAAATGCTCTAAAATCAATAGAAGTGCCCGCTGTGGGCGTGTAGCTCAGCTGGGAGAGCACCTGCTTTGCAAGCAGGGGGTCGCAGGTTCGAACCCTGTCACGTCCACCAAAACTCCCTGGGTCCAACCCGGACACATGGGTAACAGAACGTACCGGCCACTTGGGTAACAACTTCGGGCCGAACGGATTCTCGCACGTGTAAGTGCTAACCCGACACAGCTGCAACATTCACCCATTCAGCTTATCGACGTGCGCAACGGGAAAAAAGGATTCCTTGCGATCTAAACTCATGAGCAAACCGGCTTCAACAAATTCCGGAGCAGTGTGGCTGCCTTGAAATCGGAGAGCAGGATTCCATACGGTGTTCAGCACAGTCTTACTGGAGCTGTTCCAAAACGGGACCATCGGTCCGCGATGACACATGAACGGCTGGAACTCCTCCAAGGCTATTGCGTAAGCAACTAGAACATCGCCTGAGAATTCAACACATTACGACCCGTCGCGACGACGCGGAGGAAAGAACGCATGGGTATGTTCTTGCAAGCAATTATAGAAGGGATTAGCGATCCACATGAGACGCAGGACTCGGGTACCAAAGCAGTAAGGACCTGTGCGAATGAGTGGGCTCTGCTCGGTGATCGTTGCCATTGCATCCATCAAAGACTGTCGACAAGCAGGTGTTTGCGCAATCGAAGGACCCACGCGCGAGCTTCCGCCGAATTGAGAGGCGGGAACTGTGGCTGTGGGTGGCAGCCGGAATTATCACTCTGCTGCTCACTGTCGGCCTAGCCTCCTTTCTTCTTCCAAATGAACACCTTCATCAAGACCTCTTTACCCAGAATTTGCTGCCCCAAGCTATCCGAGCTCTGGTGGGGTTGGTTTTCTTGTTCGATCTTTACACTATTTATCAACATCTGCTGATTCACCAAATCCGCAAACAAATGGTGGAACGCGAAGAATTGTTCCATCTGATCAGTGAGAACGCCGCCGACATGATCGCCGTGGTGGACATGGAAGGTCGGCGGCTTTTCAACAGTCTTTCCTATCAGAGGGTCCTGGGATATTCCCCGGAGGAACTGCAAGCTTCTTCCGGCTTCGAACAGATTCACCCCGATGATCGCGCACGCGTCAAGAAAGCGGCCGACGATGCGCGGAACTCGGGAATCGGAAAAACAATGGAGTATCGTCTTCGGCATAAGAATGGCACGTGGTTAGTGCTCGAATCAACCTCGAGCGTTATCCGAGATGATAAAGGCGCGCCAGAAAAATTAATTATTGTGAACCGCGACGTTTCCGAGCGCAAAAGAGCGGAAGAAGCTCTGCGCAGGTCGGAAGCGGGTTTTCGCTCTGTGGTGGAAGATGCACCATACGGGATTTATCGCGCGAACCCGGCCGGGCAATTACTCCAGGTGAATCCCGCACTCCAGAAGATGCTCGGTTATGATTTAAAGGAGGAACTCCTCCAGAAAGATATGCCGAGCGAAATCTTCCGGCATCTCGGCGAATATCAGCGATTCACCGAATTACTTGCCCGCACGGTAGAAAGCAAAGATGTCGAAATGGAATGGAAGCGGCAAGACGGCACTCCAATTACAGTCCACTGTTCGGGCCGCAGCGTCAATGATGAAAATGGCTCTCCCGCTTACTTGGAAGTTTTTGCCGAGGATGTCACGGAAAAGCGAGTTCTTGAAAAGCAATTGCGCATGGCGCAAAAGATGGAAGCGATCGGGCGGCTCTCGGGAGGCATTGCGCACGATTTTAATAATCTCCTCGGAGTAATCATCGGATATAGCAGGGTGCTAAAGCGCGGGTTGGGGACAAACAACGTTTTGTGTGAACATGCGCTGGAAATCGAAAAAGCGGGCCAGCGAGCCGCGTCCCTAACGAAACAGTTGTTAGCATTCAGCCGGCAGCAGGTCTTGACGCCTGCCATTCTAAACCTCAACACGCTTGCCGTTGATATGGAAAAAATGCTTCCCCAACTGCTGGGCGAAGACATCAAAGTGTCCCTGGTATTGGATCCGGAGATCGGCAATGTGAAAGCGGACCAGAGTCAAATTGAACAAGTCATTATGAATCTGGCCGTTAACG
Source organism: Candidatus Acidiferrum sp. (assembly GCA_035576885.1). GTDB lineage: Bacteria > Acidobacteriota > Terriglobia > Acidiferrales > UBA7541 > Acidiferrum. The sequence goes on from DATLVZ010000093.1 coordinate 36,637, forward strand.
CCCGAGACGCCATGCCGGCGGGTGGCAATTTGAAAGTCGTGACCTCTAACGCGGAGTTAGACCAGGCTTACGTCTGGGACCACCCTGGGTCCAAGGTGGGCAGCTACGTACTCCTTACAGTAACCGACACCGGCACGGGCATGGACGCTGCCACCCTCACTCACATATTTGAACCTTTCTTCACCACAAAGGAACTAGGCAAAGGCACCGGGCTCGGACTCGCCACCGTTTACGGCATTGTCAAACAAAGTAACGGATATATCGGCCTAGACAGTGCTCCAGGAAAAGGCACGTCGTTTCACGTTTACCTGCCCCGGTTTGCCGGTCATCCTGCCGTCGAAGAATTGAAACCCGACTCCGCAGATAATTTGCACGGATCTGAAACCATACTCCTGGTCGAGGACTCTGAGCCCTTAAGAAAACTCGCCAAGACTTATCTTGAATCCAGCGGATTTCACGTGCTCTCAGCGGAGAGCGGCGAAGACGCTTTGGAAGTCACGAAGCGCTTTAGCGGAAACTTCGATCTCCTTCTAACGGATGTCGTTATGCCCGGCATGAACGGCAGGGTGTTGGCGGAACATATGTTACTGCGACAGCCCAAGATGAAAGTTCTCTACATGTCCGGCTATACGGACAGTTTCATCGCTGGCCACGGTGTTCTGGATCCTGGAACCCACCTTCTGCACAAGCCCTTTATAGAGGAGGTTCTCATTCGCAAAGTTCGCGAGGTGCTTGATGGTGGCAAGAAGCCCGCCGCCAGTTCAAGCCCGGCGACAGAATTTGTTGATACCAGCATTCCCTCGGCCCGATAGGAGAGGCTCCGCGATGGATAAACTCTTGGTTGTGGACGATGACGAGGCGTTACGACGCTTGATTCGCGTTGAATTGAGCGACACCTTCGAAATCATCGACTCAGGTGTGCCGGAAGAGGCTCTGGCTCTCGCTCTCGAAAACAAGCCAGACGCCATTCTGCTCGACCTGCGGATGCCCAAGTATTCAGGCTATGAGCTGCTTCAAACGTTTACAGCCTTCAGCCACACCCAGAAAATCCCGGTGATTATCGTTAGCGGCGAGGGCGGGGCACAAACGAAAGAGCATTGCAAGCAGCTCGGGGCGTTCTCCTATTTTGAAAAGCCCATAGACTTCGATGCCCTGCGGGCCTGCCTAAGCCAGCTCACGAAAGTCCGCCGATTTATCCCCCGATCCGAGGTACGCGTGCGTTTGCGGGTTCCGCTGAAGCTGCGAGGCACGGATAATCACGGCAAAAGCATCGAGCAGGTAACCACTACCGAAGACGTGAGTCTTAGCGGCTTTCTGTGTTCCTCCACGGTCGAGCTGCCTGTCGGTTCCATAGTGGAAGTCTATCTTACGGATCGCGAAGCGCACCTCGTGGGTAAAGCGCAGGTTGTTCATGCGGACAAAAAGACGGCCCACCTTCGATACCTCGGATTCCGCTTTCTCGAGAAGACTGGACCCTGGGTGCTGAGCTAGGGTTCTAGGTGAACCCTTTTCATGTCGAATGCTGAAGTTTCTGTGACTCCACAAATCGAAGCCATCTCGGGTGCGATTGCCCAAGTTCGGCCTTCGGTTGTCCGTGTGCTTGTCGTCGATGATGAGTTGGCCGCTGCGAAGCTTATTGCCCTCATGCTTTCCTCCCCAGCTATTGGCTGTACGACCGCCTCCAGCGGCGAAGATGCTCTTGTCGCTTTACAACGCGAACGATTCGATGCTGTTATCTCCGACCTTCAAATGCCCGGAATCAGTGGTATGGAGCTGCTCACCCAGGTTCGTCGCTCCTACCCTCATATGGCGTTCCTGGTTACCACCGGTGTCGACGACCTGGAGGTCGGCGTGCAGGCCATGCGCTGCGGCGCGGACGACTATTTGGTTAAACCCCTTCGGGAAAGTGCCGTCCGTATAAGCTTGGAGAGTGCCCTCCACAAGCGGCAACTCGAACAGCAAATCGAGAACTACCGTCAGCATCTGGAACAAATGGTTGCAGAACGCACCGGCCAGCTGCGTGAAGCTCTCCACCAGCTCGAGAATAACTACGAAAGTACCCTGCAAGCGCTCGGTGCGGCGATTGACCTCCGCGACAGTGAAACCGCAGGCCACTCCCGGCGTGTCTGCCGCTATTCTCTGGAGATCGCCCGCGCGTTGGGTTGGTCTGTGAATCAATTGGAAAATCTCGCCAGAGGAGCTTATCTACATGATATCGGAAAGTTAGGAATTCCCGATGGCATCCTTCTCAAGCCTGGGCCTCTCACGGTGGAAGAACGAAAAGTCATGCAGCGGCACGTCCAGATCGGTTTTGATCTCATCAAGGACATCGACTTTCTCTCCGACGCATCTGAAATCGTCCTCATGCATCACGAGCGGTACGCGGGGGGCGGCTATCCGCGTGGCCTCAGTGGTAGTGAAATTCTACTTAGCGCTCGGATTTTCGCCATAGCGGATACTCTGGATGCCATCACTTCCGACAGGCCTTATCGTCGCGCTTCCACGTTCGAGGAGGCGCGCGAGATTATCCGCAAGTGCTCGGGTAGCCAGTTTGACCCTCACGTGGCACAAGTCTTTCTGAGCATTCCCGAAGAGACGTGGCCCGCGATCGCGAAAGACCACGGCCAAATTCCTTTGCTCTCCTCCGAAATGCGTCGGAACGATGCCACGGTTCGCTTGAGCCCTGACACAATCCCTTCAGTGACTACGACAAGCTGAGCGCTTGTTTCTTCTCATGCATCTTCTGTCCAGTGCTCCGTCTGCCCACCATTTGCTTAGAATCTCAGTCATTTAGCCAATTGGCGTTTATTCCAGTCCAGCGAATTTGAATATTCTCGGGCATTAGAAACCTTTCAATAGCATTAACGCTTATGCACGTGGGCCTGGCCAGATTTTTCGCCTCTGATGCGCGCTGCTTTCTTCAATGCACACTGTAGCCGCCTGGTGGTTGTGAGCGGCATCACATCGGCGCATGCGTGAAAACACAGCACTCGCGGGACCCTTGCACTTACATAGCTAGGTAGAGACCGAGGAAAGCAAGGTACAAGAATAAGAATGGAACGAGGTGCGAAGATGAGAGTCCTGATCGCACTAGATGTAACCACACAGCGCACTGAGATCGTGAATGAGGCCGCGTTTCGCCCCTGGCCTGCGGAGTCTACGTTTCTGCTAATGCATGTGCTGGACCCTTTCCCCTTTGTGAAGGCTCCAATTTCTCTGAAACGCGCTCAAGCAGCTGCTGCTCTTCAACTTAAAAACGCCTCCAAGAGCCTGGTTGAAGCCGGTTGGAAGACAGAGACTGACGTGATTCTAGGGATGCCGCGGCGCTTGGTTTCGCAAATTGCCGCATCTTGGCACGCGGACCTGGTGATGGTTGGCTCGAACGAAATAGGCGCTTTGACGCGGCTATTCCTCGGCAGCACTGCCAGGTCCGTTCTGCGTCATGCACCCTGCTCAGTCGAAATCGTGCGCCCGGGCTCCACTGAGAAGCAGGCAAGCCAGCCTCGCGGGATGAAGATCCTGGTGGCCACTGATGGCTCAGTGTATTCCACTGCGGCGATTCAGTCCGTGGCAAGCCGCCCATGGCCGCAAGGCAGCAACGGTAGGGTGATTTCGATTCCCGAACCCTTCATGCCGCTAGGGCAATTTCCTTACTTTGAATTGAAGGAAATCGACGCCCTGAATACGGCCGCACTTCAGGATGCGAAGCGGTATGCAGAGTTTGGCGCCGAGGTTCTCTCGAAAGCCGGTCTCGAAGCAACCGCAGAGACGCCGCTTCCTATCGACAGCGACGCCAGAGAAATCGTCAAGGAAGCGGAGCGGTGGCAGGCCCAGATTGTAGTTCTTGGTTCGCATGGCCGTCGCGGATTCGACCTAATGACCATGGGAAGCGTTTCGGAACACGTTGCCTTGCATGCGCCATGTTCCGTGGAAGTGATTCGGGCAGCTTTGGGTCCGAACAAGAAGTCAAAGAAGTTATCCAAGAGGGGAGCAATAAAATGAAAGTCGTTAATGTAATGATGGGAACTCCGTATTTCTGCCGGCCGGAGGCAAATCTAGGTTCGGCGACGGAACTGATGTGGACGGGGAACTGTGGTTTCCTGCCCGTTGTGGGGGACGACGATAAGGTCATCGGAATCATCACTGACCGGGACATTTGTGTGGCTCTTGGGACGCGAGGCAGGCCTTCTGGGGAAGTCACTGTAGCCGAGGTGATGTCCACAAAGGTGTATTCTTGCGCACCGGAGGACGACATTCACATGGCACTTCGTGCCATGCGTGAAGGACACGTGCGCCGGCTTCCAGTCATCACCAATAAAGGTGCATTGGTTGGCGTGATTTCTATGGACGACGTTCTCCTCCGAGCACAAGCGCCCAGCCTGGGCAAGACCCCGGAGCTTTCGAGTGAAGAGATTGTGAAGACCTACCAGGCGATAAACGTGCGCCAACTGCCTCAGGCGGTGGCTACCAAACGTGCTGTTGCGTAATTCAAGGGGATGCCGGTAGTACCGGGTTGGTGTCGGTCGAATCATCAGCGCGGTTGATGCGCATCGGTGTCCTGATTAGTCGGCGGAATCTCTTATCCTGCGGCCATCAAACTGTGTTCCCGTGACCAGCCCCCGATCCCGCCAACCTTTGCCAAAAGCCTTGCGGCCTCGCCGCTCACGAACTCTACTCTTGTATGGTGCGTCGCGGTGAGGCTCGGAAGCAATTCGAACAGCGAAGCAGGGCGCAATTCTCCTCCGCAGTTCATGCAGACGGGGTCGGCTGAACGCGCTGCCAATCCGCATTGGATGCACTCGTGCAATTTGAGATCAAGATCGGAGGCAACCACGAGCGTGTGGATGCCCCCCTGCTGCAAACGCGCAAGCAGCTCATCCAGGTCCGTCTCGAACTTACCTTCTTCGATAAGGAGCTGCTTCACGGTCGCAAGTTGCCGTCTTTGTTCGAATTCTGCCACGTGCGGTTCCACCCTTCGAAGAATGGAACGCGGCGAAAACTTGCCGATAACCATCGCAATGGAAAAAACCTGCGCGCTAAACGGATTAGACAGTTTTGTTCGAATGAAATGAGTCAGTTGATCAGGGCCAATGAGAAAAAGTCCCTCGAAACCACACTTTTTCCAGAGGCTGACAGTTTCCTCCGCCGTTTCGCGGCACAGACGTTCGTATTGCGCTTCCAAACGAAGCTCGTAGGGCTCGCGATTGGAGCCACGCGTCTTTCGAACCCGTTCGCCCGCAAAATGGCCAAGATCTTTTTTTCTCCACCCGGACACGTCGACGTCGAATACTTTCTCGCCGAGCGAGGTAAGCTCACCGAGCCGATACACAAAGAATCGTGCGGCATGATGGTCTACCGCAACGACACCGTAGGGTGGGTGCCCATTTAGTAGGCGAAACAACTGCCCCAATGCCGGCTTTCCCCATTGGAGTTCACTCTCCACGTTTGTCTGCAAGGGAACAACAGTCCACGCTTTCCCGCCAGCGAAAATGGCCAGCGCGCGCTCCTCAGGGCGCCTGCGCTCCAGAAATTGCTCGATGCGGTCGGCTTCCCTCAGAAACTGTTTTCTGTCCTGGATGGATAGGGTGAGGGCAACTGCAGCCGCTTGTTTTCTGAACCAAGCCAAATGAGCAGGCGTTTGTGGGTGACGCGAGGAGTTTCGGTTCATCGTGTTCAGGCATACGCTCAGGATCGGTGCCTGCAGTTCTGCGATTGTTTGAATTTGATTGGAAGGCAACATGGCGATGTCCTCTCTGCATGCTTTCATTTCTTTGTAGCTGGAAGCTGAGTGCGGATCACCTCCACGGAACTATGAGCATGAATCGCGACGGCCTCGGAAACACTGCCCATTAGCATCCGATCCAAGCCAGTACGCCCGTGCGACCCGAGGACAATGAGGTCCGCCGGCCAATCTTGGGCGGTGTCCAAAATAATGGTCCGCGGATCGCCTATCTGGCTAGTTTGAGGGTCGAGTATTTTTAGCCCCGCCAGCGACAGAATCTGCCTGGTCGATTCCTCCGCTGCGACCGTTCGTGCGCGGGCCTCGGTCATCAGTTCTTCTAACAGGCTTGCGGGATAGATCGCCGAAAGTGGGTAGCCTGCCATTGAAGTGTCAAGAACGACTAACTCCTGCACGCTCAGAATTTGGAATACGGTTCCTTCTGGCCACGGCCGATTCGCGACGGAACGGGCAGCAGCCACGGAAAACTCACTCCCATCCGTGGCAACGAGAATTTTCATGGCACGAGAGGAAACCGACGGTCGCTCCGGGCGCGCCCGCACAATTTCAACGGAACAATGCGCCTTCCTCAGGATTCCTTGCGCTACGCTTCCCAACAGAAAGCGCCCTATTGCACTGTGACCGTGAGACCCGGCGAGTATAAAGTCCGCCTTCCATTCCTCAGCGTAGGTAGAGATGGCGTGCCGCGGAGGGCCCCATAGCACACTTGACTCAGTGGGGCGGTTTGCACGCGCAAGTTTCGCCGTACCTGCCTTAACCAGTCTTTCCCCCTCGCGTTTTGCGTCGTCAATGAGCGCAGGAAGCTCGGAAAACCCAGCCACGTTGATGGCGTTCACTACACAGAAGCTCGTGTTATCGGGCCAAGGCCGTAGCGTAGCCTCTTCCAGGACTCGCTCTGAGGCGGGCGATGAGTCGATGGCGATAAGAACTCTCAAAAGCGACTCCTTTCTCGAAATTCCGCTCAACAACGTTCGGCTGCCCGAGTACACCCGTCAGTCTGGGGCTCGGCAACGTAACCCGCGGTGACAAAGATCACATAAAGCCGTGCCTTCAATCACGGAAAAGGCGCCCTAAAAGCGACATACTCAGGCACGGAGTAGCGGCATGACGACCGTGCAGGCCACCAAACGAATTGACTTCAAACATATTTTGTTTCTAACGGATTTTTCAGAGCCATCTTGTGATGCCTTGCCATTCGCGACGGCCATCGCTCGTGGCTACGGCTCGAAGGTGCACGCCCTTCACGTTATCGTACCCTCCAGCTACACCTACATGACACCCGAAGTGGCCGGTACACTTCTGGATGACGAAGAAGAAGTGGCAAGAGTGGAAATGGATCGCGTGGAGGCCCAACTGAGCGGCCTGCCGCGCGAGACCATCATCGAACGGGGGAGCAGCCTTTGGGAGGTAGTCGCGCGGCTTGTTAAGGAAGATGACGTCGATTTGATCGTACTCGGAACCCACGGTCGGACGGGATTAAAGAAGGCTTTGCTCGGCTCATCTGCGGAAGAAGTGTTCCGGAGGTCGCGAGTTCCAGTTCTTATGAGCGGACCCGCAGCACGAGTGGGGGCGCATGGTGGCGGACGATTTCGCTGCGTTCTTTTTGCAACCGATTTCAATATGGTTTCCTCGATGGCCGCTCCCTATGCCATTTCTCTTGCGCAAGAAAATGAGGCGCAGCTCATTCTTCTCCACGTCCTCCCGCTGCCAAAACCCGGGAAAGCGGCTAAACCGGGTGATCTCTCCGTAGCCGAGGCGATCCATCGGCTCGAAGTCCTCATTCCCCGGGAAGTGGAATTGTGGTGCCGGCCGCAAGTTTTGGTGGAACACGGCGACCCGGCAACCCGAATTCTAGCTGCCGCCAAGGAACACGGAGCAGATCTGGTCGTTCTCGGAGTCCGGGGAATGGATGCTCTAGGGAGCGTCGCAGCGCGAGTTCAAAAACATACGGCATACGATGTGGTTGCCCACGCGCTTTGTCCGGTGCTCACGGTCCGCAGCGAATGCTGACTCGATGCCGCAATGCGGCTCCTGAAAAGGTTGGAGAGTCACTATGATCGTGAAACTAAGAGATGGCTATCATGTAGTCTCCAGCAAAGGCAAGAATCTCGGCGGGCCGTACAAATCCCTCGAAGCAGCGAAGAAACGCCTGCGCCAGGTGGAATTCTTCAAGCACCGCAAGAGATGAGCTTCAGAAGAGAGGTTCAGCGTTGCGGGCTCACTCATGATTTCACACAAGAAGCAGATCCCACCAGATTCAACACCGCCACCATCGCTGCTAAGCTAGTACTCCGTATATTCCGCGCTCAACGCAGCTGCCAATAACAGTTAAACCTTCGTCCGGCAATCTGCTTTTGTTTAGAAGCAAGAGCGGGCTAAGCGTTCATTCTGCGGGCCTCCCATCTTCTTGGAACATCTGCCCGCCTCGAATCGGTTTCTCCTCTTTCAAGGGACGCTCAGTCAGCCCCAAGGGCTTCCAGCGCGGATCGGTTGGAGATCATCAGATTTGATCCGTGCAAATCCACAAGATGGTTACTCCTGAATTCGCTTAGCGTGCGCGTCACCGTTTCGCGCGTCGTGCCGATGAGCGCGGCTATCTCTTCATGGGTCAAGGGCAGTCTAACTTGGATTCCTTGATCGGTTTCCTTGCCGCCAGATGACCAATCCAGTAGGAGCCGGGCCAGCTTTTCTGGAGCGGATGCGGACAAACCGACTGTGCGAAGCTGGCTGCAAGCGCCCCGATAGAGAGTAGTCATCTGCCGCACAACTCCCTGATAGGCTTCCGGGTAGTTGGCTATGAATCGGAGAAAATCTTCGCGGCGAATGTACGCCACCTGGCACGGACGAATCGTTTCCGCCGTCACTTCATATGGTTCACCGGAGAGCGTGGCCATTAACCCCAGAACTTCGCCAGGCCTCGCGATCCTCAAGATTAGAGTCTTGCCAACGCTGGAACTGATGGAAAGCTTCACTTCTCCTGCGCAGAGAACAAAGACCCCCCGCGGCTCCTGCTTCTCGAGGAAAAGTAGTGCCCCTTCTGGGTAGGTCGTGGACGATCTGTACTCGTCGAAGTCCTTTACTGCCGAGGCACCAAGCTGGCAGAAGAAACCGCTCGCTTTCAACTTGCAGGATTGGCAATGCTCAATGGTTTCAAAACCATAGGGACCTTTCATGTCAGACTCCTTCTTTTTCAATTTGTTTAATTCCTCGCCTAATCTGTTCTGCAAAGTATTTGGTGAGGGGAGAATTCGCCAATACTTCCGCACCACTCATTCGGTGAATCTGCCGCAATAACGCCGTTCCTCGGTCGTCCATAAACATCACCCCACGCATGTCGAGCCGGAGCTTTCTTGATCCTAAGTCCGCTCGGATTGCCTCCCATGTGCGGTGGCACTCTTCGACCCAAGGCCCAACGACTTTTCCCTCCAGCCGCATGGTGACTAGGCTATTTCCCGGCTCTACGAAAATTCTCAGCACACTCTAATCAGTGCATTTTGTGCGCCACGTCACACTAGAATGTGCTCTGAATCGCTTGCGCCAGCTTTGCATAGAAAAGATTGGAGTTAGACCTCGGCGGAGCAGCCAGCCCAACTCTGACGAAAAATACTTCGCCGAGTGACGAGACGAAATATCGTCGCCGAGGCTAAATATAGTCTCTGCGGGCAATGCGCAATTTTTTCAATTTGGAATTGAGTGTCGTGCGCTTGAGGCCCAGTCGATTGGCCGCTCCATGCGGGCCGCCTATCATTCCTTTAGTTTCTCGAAGTACGCGGAGGATGTGTTCGCGTTCAGCATTTTCAAAGTTGGGATCCAATTCACCAGCTGGCTCATCTAGGAGTTTGAGTTCGGAGAGCGGCGCGCGCAGGACCGGTCCTTGCGTGAGGATCACGGCACGTTCCATGAAGTTTTCGAGTTCTCTTACGTTACCAGGCCAGCTCCAATAAATCAGCACCTCCATTGCTTCCGACGGTATGGTCGCAATCTGCCGGTTCATCCTCCGAGAGTGCTTATGAACAAAATAATTGACGAGGATGGGGATGTCTTCACGGCGCTCTCGAAGCGGAGGGATTTCGATGGGGAAAACCTTTAACCGATAGTACAGATCGTTGCGGAATTCATGATTGGCGACCATCTTGGCGAGATTCCGATTCGTTGCGGCAATCAACCGCACATTTACCGGGATAGTCTTTGTCCCTCCCAATCGGTCAAACTCTCTCTCTTGAAGGGCACGCAGAATCTTCGGCTGCAGCTCCAAAGGTAAGTCTCCAATTTCGTCCAAAAATAGTGTTCCTTCGTGGGCAAGCTCGAGCCGTCCAATCTTTTGTGAGAGCGCCCCGGTGAACGCTCCTTTCTCGTGTCCGAATAATTCGCTCTCGAGCAGACCCGCGGGAATCGCGGAGCAATTTATCTTGACGAAAGTTCGCTCATGCCGCGGACTCGATTCATGAATCGCGCGAGCGATCAACTCCTTGCCAGTTCCGGTTTCTCCCAGTATTAGGACCGTGGCTTCCTCGCGTGCCACGGTTTCGACCTGTTTCAGGACTCTCTTCAGCGCTCTGCTCTCTCCAATAATCTCCTCGAATCGATATTCTGTTTGCAGTTCCTCCTCGAGATAGCGCCGTTCCAGCTCTCCGCGCCTCAGGGCTTCCTCATCGCGCCTCTTTTGTGTGAGATCGCGAACTACGGCCAGAACAGCAACTCCTTCCACTCCTTCCACTGGTCCGAGCATGATGTCCACGGGGAATTCACTTCCATCCTTACGTAGACCACGGAGTTCGAGCCCGGCCCCCATCGGCCGAATGTGAGGCTGCAATGCATAGTCTCTGCGGTGTTTGGGGTGGGAGGCGCGAAATCGCTCGGGTATTACCGTTTCGACCGGCTGACCAATGAGGTCGCGGCGGTCGTAGCCGAACAGGCGCACGGCTTGGGCGTTCGCACGAACTATCGTGCCCGTCTTGTCCATGACGAAAACGGCGTCCGGAGAAAACTCAAATAGCCGTTCGAACAATCCTTCTATGGGTGCCCTGTTAGGGGCGGGGGAAGCTTTTTCACTCACGTTGCCGCTACCTCGGGACTAGACGTGACTGGTCAGGACTACCATGCCGGAAACTGAATCGGAGGTAATGCGCTTTCGGCAATGGCTCTGCCAAGTTCTCGCGGACTTCTAAACTTGCGAAGTATAGCTCATGGGAGGCCCGCGTCGGGCGTGGTACATGACCAGCGAGCGTGCGTCCGAACACCACGACCTGTGACGGTGGTCACTGCACAACAGCCCATGCGGCGCAATTCTATCAGTAAGTGGGGGACTCTCTTATGACCACCAATGACAACCGTGACCTGCTTGCGGTCCTCAAATCCGAATTGGAGTTCGTGACCAAAGGCGGCTACCGCCACACGTCGCGTGCCGCTTGGCGCCCGCAGTTTATCTTTCAAGATTCGCCGACCTGCTTGAATTTCGATCCGGCTCAGCCGCCAAAGCCTTGCAGTGAGTGCGTTCTGATGCCATTGGTGCCCGAAGCTCAAAGAACCAGAAAGATTGCCTGCCGATATATTCCGTTGAATGACCTGGGCGAGACAATCGACTCGTTTTACCGCTTCGGGACAAGAGATGAATTGGAAGGCGCTCTCCGGAATTGGCTTCGCGCAACGATCGAACGTCTCGAAAACCTTAAGCAACCCGAAACCTCAGGTGAACCTGAAATTCATGTCAGAGCGAGAGCTGCTCGGGTCGATTAGGTTCTGCGAAGTTAAAACCGTGGGGATGGTAAAAATCGATGATTTCCTTGTGCGCAAATCCCGCCTGCAATATCCCGTTTGACTACCGCCACGGACAGCTATTCCGGTTTCACAAAGCTCATCCCGCTGGCCAGCAACCCCCGAACACTCATTCCGTTCAACACTTTTGGCTGTGCGGGAAATGTTCAGGAGAATACACGTTAGTCTATGCGGAGGATCGCGGTGTCCTGCTGCAGAATCACTCTGCCATAGCGGCGCCCGGCGAAGAACGCCGATTCGTCGCCGCAGCATGACCCTCGCCATGCAAATTCCTTAGGTTGACTATTTGACCTTCACGTACCGTGTGAGAATCAGCTGCGCACTGTCAAAACAGGGCAGGTTGCGTGCGCGACGACCTTGTGGACCGTCGCGATCGGCAGATGAGTTGCTGCTCCCTGCACGCCAGCTTCCGCTCTCACTCCTAACACGATAATGTCTGATTCGCGAAAGTGTGCCAGGTCCAGAATTTTATCCGCAGGATTGCCTTGTTCCACGAAATATTCGGGCTTGCACCAATTCGTCGCTTCTGCTGGGACCAGCTTCTCAAGGAGCGCCTTCGACGAGGCCGCAACGTCTGATGCCATCACCAGGTCGTTCGGTTCCAACTGGGGTAGGACGTGCAGGAAAACTAGCCGCGCTTGAAACTCTTCTGCCAGTGAAACCGCGTATGCGGCTCCACCCTTGCTCTCCGAAGTGAAATCCGTGGCAAAAAGTATTTCGCGGATTTGCCCGTCCGCTCCTCGCGACAGATCGGCATACGGCCCGACGGTCAGTACAGGGCATGTCGTTGCCCGTAAGACCTCCTCAGCCACCGAACCCAGGAGAAGCTTTCCGAACCCAGTTCGTCCTCGCGTGCCAATGACGACCAGATCGATCTTGTTTCTCTCTATTTCGGCTTGCAGTATGGTCTGGAGTCCTCCCTCCTCGATCAAGACTTTGGTAGGAATTCCCGCAAAAATACTCAGTAGCTCCTCTCGATGTCGCTGATCGCGAGCTTCTTCTGCCGCGGCATCCGCAGTCCACGTTTCAGGTGGGGTCATCGGGTTCACAACCGGTGGATGCGCATGCAGGACGACCAAATTCGCCTCGTAGTGTCTTGCAATTCGTTTAACGTATGGGATAGCGCTTGCGGCTGCCGTGGAAAAGTCCGTCGCAAAGAGGATGTTCCGGAATCCTACTGCGGTCGTAGCGGTTGCGGCTTTCATGGGGTGGCCCTCCAGGCTCCATGCTTAGCCCTGTCCGCAGCTTGACGCTGTGCCCCACATCACTTGTCGCCGTGATGGACTTCGCATTCTGGGGACCCTGCGCCCCTCACACTTTGGGTATTCGAGGCGGGAGAATCGCCGCCACCGTCAATGGGCGGTATTCTAGCGGGTAGAAAAAGCGCAATGGCCTCCGATCCAACACCACGCACTGACCCGGTCGCGGGCGTCCCCGCACTCCCAGCCTCCGCCAGGACTCATGCGCCCGTACCGGGAAACTACCTTTTCGGAGTGTCGGAAAACAGAACCAGATTCATTGCGATAATTGCGGCGGCGGGAATCGCTCTTCATTTGCTCTTCCGCTTCGCGCCCATCGGCGCCAGATCTATAGCCGATGTTCCCTTGTATGTGGCCTTGGTTGTTGGCGGCTTGCCGCTCCTCATTAGCCTCGGCCGGAGGCTCTGGGCAGGCGAGTTCGGTTCCGATTTTCTGGCCGCCATTTCGATCCTGACTGCGGTTCTGCTTCATGAATACCTTGTCGCTTCCATTGTCGTCCTTATGCTTTCGGGAGGCAGCGCGCTCGAAGAATTTGCTACTCGACGTGCTTCACGCGTGCTCGATGCGTTGGCGAAGCGAATGCCCAGCCTTGCTCACCGCAAGTCCGCTGAAGGAATCAAGGACCTAAAAGTTGCGAACATTCTCGTGGGAGACTCGCTTGTCGTCCTGCCCCATGAAATCTGTCCAGTGGACGGCGTCGTCAGCGAAGGCCAGGGTTCAATGAACGAAGCCTACCTGACTGGCGAGCCGTTCGAAGTCGAGAAAGCTCCCGGCGCCGCCGTGCTCTCAGGCGCATTGAACGGCGAAGCGGCCCTCACCATTCGCGCCGAAAAACTGGCTATCGATTCTCGTTATGCCCGCATCATGCGCGTCATGGAAGAGACCCAGCAGCGTCGGCCGCAACTGCGGCGCTTGGGTGACATTCTCGGGGCGTGGTACACCCCTCTCGCCGTCGGCATCGCCGTTCTCTCATGGATTCTCAGTGGCCAGGTGGAGCGCTTTCTTGCTGTGCTCGTGATCGCCACGCCTTGTCCCCTGCTCCTCGCCATTCCTGTTGCCGTCATCGGCGCGATCTCCCTCTCGGCCAGGCGCGGCATCATCATCAAGAACCCCGCTGTTCTCGAGCAGCTCGACACTTGCCGCACCTTCATCTTTGACAAAACGGGCACGCTCACGTACGGCAAGCCGTCGCTCACGCGAATTGTTTGTGCTCCCGGCTTTCAGGAAAACGAAGTCCTGTCCGCTGCCGCAAGCCTCGAGCGCTATTCAAAGCACCCTTTGGCCACTTCCATCCTGGAAGCCGCACAGCACCGCGGCTGCACATTGGCTCCCGCAACAAGCGTCAGCGAGCGCCCCGGCCAAGGCATGCGCGGCACGACGAACGGACACGAGATCTTGATTACCGGCCGCAACAAAGTCTCCGCCTCAAAACTGGACCTCCCGCCCATCGAACCCGGCTTGGAATGCCTCGTCTTCATCGACGTGGCATTCGCCGCGCTATTTGGCTTCGAGGATTCTCCCCGCTCGGATAGCCGTGTTTTTGTTTCGCACCTTTTCCCTCGCCACCAGGTGACAAAAGTCATCCTCATTTCCGGTGACCGCGAGCCCGAAGTTCGCTCTCTCGCCGATCAAATCGGCATCGATGCTGCCTTCGCCGCCAAGAGTCCCGAGGAAAAAGTCGCCATGGTTCGCGCGGAAACTCAACTCGCCAGAACCGTCTTCGTCGGCGATGGCATCAACGACGCCCCCGCCATGCAGGCCGCCACCGTCGGCGTTGCCTTCGGCCAGGAAAGCGACATCACCGCCGAAGCCGCCGATGCCGTCATTCTCGATCGCTCGCTCGAAAAGGTCGATGAGCTCATGCACATCGGCCGAAGGATGCGCCGCATCGCGCTTCAAAGCGCCGTCGGCGGCATGGTTCTCAGCATGGCAGGCATGGTGCTCGCCGCTTACGGTATACTTCCCCCCATCGGCGGCGCCGTCGCGCAGGAGTTCATTGACCTCGCCGCGGTGCTCAACGCCGTCCGCGTTGCCGCCCCCTTCGGCAAGCTCCGTGATTTTTGATCGCAAGCGCTCTTCTGCGCTACCCTGCCTATGGACGAGAAAAACGGCGCGACTCCCGGCGAACTTCCGCCACACTTTCCATGACCGAACCCACACGGATCACCGGCCACTCTCCCATCATGAGTTTTTTCTCGCCCGCTTCCGTCGCCCTGCTCGGCGCCACCGACCGCGAAGGCAGCGTCGGCTACACCGTCCTCCGAAATCTTCTCCAAGCCGGATACAAAGGCCGCGTCCTCCCTGTGAATCCCCGCCACAACGAAATTCTCGGTTCGCCCTGCTTTTCCTCCGTCGGAGCCACTCCGGAAATCCCCGAACTTGCCATTGTCGCAACACCCGCCGCGACCGTCCCCGGCATCGTCGCCCAGTGCGTGCAAACAGGCGTCAAAGCACTCGTTGTCATCTCCGCCGGCTTCAAGGAAATGGGCGCCGACGGCGCTGCCCTCGAGCGCGCCATTCAATCCGAGCTACGCAAAGGCGCAACCCGCCTCATCGGTCCCAATTGTCTCGGCATCATGAATCCTTGGCTCGGCCTCAACGCCACCTTCGCCCACGACATCGCCCGCCCCGGCAGCGTCGCCTTCCTCAGCCAGAGCGGCGCTCTCCTCACCGCCATACTCGATTGGAGCCTCTCCGAAAACGTCGGCTTCAGCGCCATCGTCTCCACCGGCTCCATGCTCGACGTCGGCTGGGGCGATCTTCTCTCCTTCTTCGGCGAGGACGAAAAAACCGAAAGCATTCTTCTCTACATGGAATCCATCGGCGCCGCCCGCTCCTTTCTCTCCGCCGCCCGCGAAGTTTCCTTCAGCAAGCCCATCATCGTCATCAAAGCCGGCCGCTCCGAAGCCGCCTCCAAGGCCGCCGCCTCCCACACCGGCGCCATGACCGGCAGCGACGAAGTCTACGACGCCGCTTTCCGCCGCTGCGGCGTTCTTCGCGTCGATCGCATCGACGAGCTCTTCCACATGGCCGACGTTCTCGGCAAACAACCGCGCCCTCGCGGCCCTCGCCTCACCATACTCACCAACGCCGGCGGTCCCGGCGTTCTCGCAACCGATACTTTGGTGGCGCTAGGCGGCGAACTCGCCCCGCTTTCCGAAGCCTCTCACAACGCCCTGGACGCCTTTCTTCCCCCGCACTGGAGCCACGCCAATCCCATCGACATCCTCGGCGACGCCGACCCTGAGCGTTATTCGCGCGCCTCCGAAATCGCCATCCGTGATCCCAATTGCGACGGCCTCCTCGCCATTCTCGCTCCCCAGGGCATGACCGACCCCGCGCACGTCGCCGAAGGCTTGAAAGTCCACGCCAAGGTTCATGGCAAGCCTCTGCTCGCCAGTTGGATGGGCGGCCAAGCCGTCGAGGCCGCCATCAACATTCTCAACGCCGCGGGAATCCCTACCTTCTCTTATCCTGACTCCGCCGCCCGCGCCTTTAAGTCCATGTGGAACTACTCCTACAATCTCCGCGGCTTGTACGAGACGCCTTTTTCCGCCGACGATCCCTCCGTCTTAAACGATCGAAAAGAAAAAGCCCGGCATCTCATCGAGGCCGCAACCTCTTCCGGCCGCGAGCTCCTCACCGAATTGGAATCGAAAGAAATCCTGAAATTGTATGGAATTCCCACAGTAAATACGCTCCTTGCGAAAACGGACGAGGGAGCCGTCGAGAAAGCCAAAGAAATCGGTTTTCCTGTTGTCCTGAAACTCCACTCCGAAACCGTCACTCACAAAACCGACGTA
Organism: Candidatus Acidiferrum sp.; assembly: GCA_035576885.1. GTDB lineage: Bacteria > Acidobacteriota > Terriglobia > Acidiferrales > UBA7541 > Acidiferrum. The sequence continues at coordinate 53,214 of DATLVZ010000093.1, forward strand.
GGAGGGGTTCAGCTGAATTTGGAAAATGATCGGCAAGTCCGCGAAGCTTATCGCGCCATCGAATCCTCAGTAGTCGCCAAATCCGGCCGAGCCGCTTTCCTGGGCGTCACCGTCCAGCCCATGATTCGCGCCGAAGGCTACGAGCTCATTCTCGGCAGCTCCATCGACTCCCAGTTCGGCCCCGTCATTCTCTTCGGATCCGGCGGCCAGCTCGTCGAGATCTATCGCGACCGCGCCCTCGCCCTTCCTCCGCTGAATTCCACTCTCGCCGCTCGCCTCATGGAGCGAACCAAAATTCTCAAAGCCCTTCGCGGAGTCCGCGGCCGCAAACCCGTCGACCTTCCCGCCCTTGAAACTCTTCTTGTCCGCTTCAGCGAGCTCGTTGTCGAGCAGCCCCGCCTCCGCGAAATCGATATCAATCCCCTCCTCGCCTCCGCCGAACAGCTCCTCGCTCTCGACGCCCGCATGGTCCTCTTTCCGAGCGATGTCCCGGACGCGCAGCTTCCTCGTCCCGCCATCCGCCCATACCCATCGCAATATATTTCCCGTTGGAAAATGAAAGACTCCAGCGAAGTCACCCTCCGCCCTATCCGACCCGAAGAC
>DATLVZ010000094.1:0-10278 GCA_035576885.1 Candidatus Acidiferrum sp.
AACCGGACGCGCCACCGCTGCCGGGGAGGGGGACGCGTCCCCCTCCCCGGCAGCCCCGCATCACGAACAGAACGACCAGAAACTGTCAGGCATCCGCCCGGTCTAAAATGTCAACCATCCGCCAATCCGCACATGTTAACCCGACATTCGATGGAGGACGTCCGCCCGGGCGGTCACGACTGGGACAGCCAACCGCTGCCCCATCGAATGTGCACTTTGCATGCGATGAATCCTGGCTATCCTCTTCCCTCTGCACGGAACTCCGGTCACGGGCCACTACTCACCACTCACCACCCACCTCACTTTTCACTTCTGCTATCCTAATTGCTCTTCAAAGGAGCCTCATGCAGTCGCTGCGCCTGAATCCGATTCTCAATACGGACTCCTACAAGCTCACCCACTGGTGGCAATACCCGCCGGACACCCGGCATATCTATTCCTACGTCGAATCCCGCGGCGGCATGTTTGAAGAGACCATGCTGGCTATGCTCCAGTACATCGTCAAATCCAATTTCGCAGGACAGGTTTTTACGCTCGACGACATCGAAGAAGCCCGCCGCATCGCCCACGCCCACTTCAGCGGCCACCCTAAGTCCTTCAATTACGAGGGCTTCAAATCCCTTTACGCGAAACATGGCGGCCGCCTCCCCCTTCGCATCCGCGCCGTTAAGGAAGGCACTGTCGTCAAGAGTCTCAACGCGCTCATCACCATCGAGAACACTGATCCCGAATTTTATTGGCTCACCAACTGGGCCGAAACTGTTCTCCTGGAAGTCTGGTATCCCATTACAGTCGCGACGCTTTCCCGCGCCATCAAACAAGTCATCGGCCGGGCTCTCGTCCGCACAGGCGATCCATCTCTTCTCCCCTTCAAGCTGCACGACTTCGGTTTCCGCGGCGTTTCCTCCAAGGAATCCGCCGCCATCGGTGGCGCCGCTCACCTGCTCAACTTCTACGGAACGGACACGCTCGCGGCCATCCAGCTTCTCAATCAATTCTATTCCGCGGACCTGACGTCGAAACAGCCGCTTAACTGCGCCGGTTACAGTATCCCTGCTTCAGAGCATTCGACTATCACCGCTTGGGGCGAAGCCAACGAAGGCCAGGCCTACGCCAATCTGCTCGAAAACTGCCCGGAAGGCGTGGTCGCCTGCGTCAGCGACTCCTACGACATCTACAATGCCGTGCGCAATCTCTGGGGCGGCGCGCTTCGCGACAAAATTCTCAAACGCAAAGGAACTCTCGTGATTCGTCCGGACTCCGGCGACGCCGTCACCGTTCTTGAAGAGCTATTCAAAATCGTCTCGGATGTCTTCGGTTATGAAGTGAATAAAAAAGGCTGGAAGACCACCGTCCCCTGCGTCCGCTTTATTCAGGGCGACGGCGTGAACTACTACACCATTCAGAACATCACTGCTCAGCTCACGCGCAAAGGCTGGTCCCAGGATATCTGGAGTTACGGCATGGGCGGCGCCCTGCTCCAGCAGGTGAATCGCGACACGTTAAAATTTGCTCTGAAATGTTCCGCCATCGATCGCGGCGGCAAATGGCACAACGTCTACAAAAACCCCAAAACCGATCCCTCAAAAGCCAGCAAGGGCGGCCGATTCAACTTGATTCACAACGGCAAGGAATTCGTCACCGTCGAAGTACTAAACGATTCTCCCAATCCCGATAGTTCGGCCCTCGGCACTAACGCCCTCGAAACCATTCTCGAAGACGGCAAAGTCCTCCGCGACATGACTCTCCAGGAAGTCCGCGACATCGCCCTCAAATACGATACCTACAATGAAACCGCTTAATTTCGCCGGTAGTGGCCGATCTTTTGATCGGCTCTCTCCTCTTGTCGATACAATCCTTGCTCCCGACTCATTTCTTCACAAACAAAATGCAATAATCGGTCGTTGGCCAGTCCTCCACGATTTTTTCGACTTGAAAGCCCGCCTTGCCAAGTTCATCGATCAGGATTTTCTGCTGGATGCCGTGGTCTTCTCGATCCTTCGGCACTCCTTTCACCCTCCCATATTCAGGATGCGGAGGAAAATCAATAATCGCCAATTTTCCTCCAGGTTTCAGCGAGCGAAGAATGCTTGCATCAAATTCCAGCGGCTTCGTCAAATGATGGTACACTCGCCGCAAGAAAATCGCGTCGCAACAGGTGGCGGCCAAATTCGTTTCCGCGTCGCCACTCTCCACAACTTGCACGTTTTTCAAACTCCGTTTCGTGATTTCGTCGCGGAGCTTTGCAAGTTTTTCTTTGTCGATTTCCGTCGCAAACACTTTTCCAGAAGTTCCCACGACGTCCGCTGCAGCGAATGCGTAGTTCCCATCTCCCGCGCCAATATCCGCCACGACCGTCCCCTGCTTCCAGTCCATCACCGCCGCGAGTTTTGCAATTTCATCAGCAGCAGCGGCGTTCGCGCGCAACGCAAACGCCAGAATAGCGGCAGCGACGCAGCTCATGCCAAGCAAGATCCATTTTTTGTGAGGGAATTTGTGGGTCATGTGAATTTCACCAGTTTGCACAACGGCCCGACACCTCTTCTGAGCGCTTTTCATTCTTCTCCGATGTCTTCGTTCCAAAGCGCGGGATTATCCGCTATAAACTTGCCCAGCATCTCGACACATTCTTTAGACGCAAGATCAATCACTTTGATTCCATTTTCTTGCAGCCAGTCGATCCCGCCGCGAAAATTCGCGGATTCGCCCACGACCACTGTCGCGATTCCGAATTGCCGGATCAGCCCGCTGCAATACCAGCACGGCGCAAGCGTCGTCACCATGATTTTATCGCGATACGTCTTCTGGCGCCCCGCTCTGCGAAAAGCGTCCGTTTCCCCGTGTGCCGAGGGATCCCCGTCCTGCACCCTCCGGTTGTGTCCGCTCCCCAAAAGTTTTCCGGTATTGTCGAACAAAGCCGCGCCGATCGGAATCCCGCCTTCGGCGAGTCCGCGCCGCGCTTCTTCGACGGCCGTTTCAAGCATCGTCAAATAGTTCGATTGATTCATCTACGCAACCTCGCTAGTTGCTCCAGGGCAAGCGCGTGGCGCAACTCACCTTCGTTGTGAAAACATTCTCTCGCGGACACATGAAGTTCGAGAAGGCGCAATGTAATTGCCACGCCGAAGATTCCGTCGCTCAAGGCAGCGAGCCCCTTCACGCTCTGTCCCGCTATCGCTTCAGAGGAGATCCTCATGGTTCCGTAAGGATAACAATCGTCGCGGAATCTCGTAAACCGTTGACTGGAGGAACCGAAAGCCCCAAGCCGAGAACGCGGCAGAGAAGAAGTGTTGCAATTTTGCTCTCCGTCGACGACCCACTTCGGAACAAGGCAGCTAACTCAATACGGAAACTTGAGAGAGTCAAAAACCCGCGCCATGCGTCAAACTCAAGAAAAGCGGTTGGGCCCGTTTCGCAACCAAGGACGAAGGACAGGAGGTGGCGAGTGTCACTGCGAAGAATTTTGCTGGTTCTCCATCTTTGGGCAGCTCTGCTGGCGAGCGTGTTCCTATTGCTCCTTGGTGTGACCGGCAGTTTCATGGTCTACGAACGAGAAATCGATCATGTCCTCAACCGGCGGCTGGTGGCGGTCCGGCCCACCGCACAGCCCCTCTCGCTCGGAGAAATCTTCGCCCACCTTGAGCAGGCTCATCCCGGATATAAGGTGACGGAAATGGCTTTCTCGCGGCAACCGGACCTTGCCTATGAAATGTATCTGGACCCCGGCAACGATGCCGAAGGATCGGTCATGACGGTTGATCAGTACCGTGGCAAAGAACTGGGCGATGCAAGGACTGCGAACAGCTTCGTGAATTCCGTCCATCAGTTTCATACGCACCTGCTCCTGGATAAGCATCGCGATGCGGCAAAACTGATTCTTGGCATTGCCTCGGTTTTCCTTCTTTTTCTTTCCTGCTCGGGAATCTTTCTTTGGTGGCGGCGAAAGCTCTTCACCATCAACTGGCGGGGCAGCGGAAAGCGCATCAACTTCGATTTGCACAATGTGCTCGGCGTTTTTTCTTCGCTCTTCTTGTTCTGTTTTGCGTTGACTGGTATCGCATTGACCTGGGACGGCGCCGTGAGCGGCCTCGTGAACCGCCTCACTCACTCCAGCTCCATGCCCGGAAGGCCTCGCATGACGCCACCTCCTGAGGGCGCGATCGCGCTCGGCCCAGATGCCATCGTGGCTGCGGCGCGCACCGCCCTTCCTGGGGCGCAGATTGATTCTCTCTCGATGGAAACCGGCAAGCCTGTGGACGTGAGAATGAAGTTTCCGGAAGATCGCACTCCAATCGGACGGAGCCGCCTATTTCTTGATCCTTACACCGGCAAGGTGCTCAGCGCGTGGAGCACGCGGACCGCTCCACTGGGTTTCAAAATCAGCCGGATGTGGATTCGAGAAATTCATACGGGCGATATTTTCGGATGGCCTACGCAGCTCCTGGCTTGTGTCATTAGCCTGATTCTCCCCGTCCTGACGATCACTGGCACGTTGGTCTGGTGGAATCGCAGCCGTAAACTCGTGCCGACGTCTACGGACGAAACGCCATAACTGGCGTACGCAATTCGCCGGCTGGAAGTGCGCCCAGAAGATATAGGTTGTTCGCGCGGTGAGTTCAGTTCATGTTCAGCGAGGCAGCAATCTTTCTCTTGTATTCTCTTGCTTTGGAGAGGATTTCGGTTTCGTTGAGCGTGAGAAGTTTGTGGTCACGCATGACAACGCGGCCGCCAATCACCACAGTTTCCACGTCGCTGCCCTTCAGCGCGTACGCTAGTTGCGCGTAGACGTCGTACATGGGAACGGCGTTTGGTTCGTCGAGGCTGATCAAAATGACATCCGCTTTCTTTCCAACCTCGAGCGAGCCGATTTCTTTTTCCATGTGCAGCGCTTTGGCGCCTTCGATGGTGGCCATCTCCACCACGGATTTTGCGCCAAGCGCGCGGGGGTCTATCTTGGTTATTTTTTGCAGTTTCGCGGCCAGGTCCATCTCTTCCATCAAATCAAGGTCATTGTTGCTTCCAGCCGGGCCGTCGGTGCCGAGGCCGACGGCGATGCCCGCGGCGCGCTCCTCGACCACCGGAGCCACGCCGCTGGCGAGCATCATGTTGCTTGAAGGATTGTGCACACAGCCGACCTGGCGCTCCGCGAGAATGGACCGGTCTTTTTCATCGACGAAAATACAGTGCGCCGCGAGAACGTCTGGGCCAAGGGTGCCGATTTTGTCCAGATATTGGACGGGAGTAAGGGCGTTCTGCTTGAGACTGTCGTCCAACTCTTTTTTCATTTCGGCAACGTGAATTAAAATCGGCGCGTGATATTTGCGCGCGAGAGCGGCGGAATCCTGAAGAGTTTTTTTCGAGCAGGTGTAAATGGAATGCGGCGCCGCGGCAGCGTAGATGAGCGGATCGCCTTGCCAGCGCTTCAGGAACTTTTCGGTGTATTCCATCATGGCAGCGTTGGTTTTATTGTCTGGCGCTGGAAAATCGATGAACGTTTCACCGAGCACGCCGCGCATCCCGGCAGCTTTGGTTTCTTCGGCGACGGCGTCTTCGAAGTAGTACATGTCCGCGAATGTGGTGACGCCGCCACGAATCATCTCGGCCGCGCCGAGGCGGGTACCCCAGCGCACAAAATCTTCGGTCACATTTTTCGCTTCCGCCGGAAAAATGTATTTTCGCAGCCAGTCATCGAGCGTGACATCATCGTGCAAACCTCGCAACAAGGACATCGCCGCATGCGTGTGACCATTGACAAAGCCGGGGAGCACAAGCGCGCCTTTGGCTTCGATGGTTTGCTTCGCGAAGATCGGCCCATTGGGCATGCGTGGAAGACCCTCGCCAATCGCAACGATAGCATCCCCTTTGACGATCACGTATCCGTTCTCAATGATGCGGCGGTCTGCGTCCATGGTGACAACCGTGCCGCCGGTGATCAGAAGATCGACGAAATTGGCCTGCTTTGCCGGCGTCTGCTCCTGAGCATTAGTTTTCAGCGCGACCGCGAAAACAATCGCCATGAAGGCAAACACGATGGCGCTGATCCGGTCTGCAATTCGGTTTGGATTCATGTTCTATCCCCGGTCGTCACAAGTTGGATGAATCGAACGGCTTAGGAAAAAGTTCGCGCATTTGCTGCGTTTCGACCTTGCCCTTCAAATTTGCCAGAATCACGGGGACATCGCCGCAAAACTCCCAAATCAACTGGCGGCACGAGCCGCAGGGCGGCGTGAGGGTGTCTGTGTCCGTGACGACAGCGATGGCGTCGAAGTTGCGCTCGCCTTCGCTCATGGCCTTGAAAATCGCCACGCGCTCCGCACACACCGTCAGGCCATACGTGGCGTTTTCCACGTTGCAACCGCCAAAGATTCTGCCGGAAGTAGCATGCAAAGCCGCGCCTACGCGAAAATTCGAGAAGGGCGCGTGGGCATTTTCGCGCGCTTGCCGCGCCGCTTCCACTAGTACGTCATGCTCATGCACGCTGGTTCCTCCCAAAGAAAAATGAGTGTCGCATCACGCGAGCTCCGCCGCAATCCGCGGAAGAACAGTTTTGAGCAACGCGATGAACTGGCCACGGACGCGCTCACCTGTTTCCAGAACTTCTTTATGGTCGAGCGGCTTATCGAGTATTCCCGCTGCCGCATTCGTGACGCAAGAGATGCCAAGCACGCGCATCCCGCAGTGACGCGCGGCAATCACCTCGGGTACGGTGGACATCCCGACAAGGTCCGCGCCAATGGTCCGCAGATATCGTATTTCAGAGGGCGTTTCGTAGCTTGGACCTGGCAGCGCAGCATAGATGCCTTCGTAAAGTCCAATGTGATTGCGGTTTCCCTCGCCAACCGTCATTTCGCGAAATCTCCGGTCATAGGCCACGGTCATGTCCGGGAAGCGCGGGCCGAATCGCTCATCATTCTCTCCGGTGAGAGGGCTCACGCCCTGCAGGTTGATGTGGTCTTTGATCACCACGAGCTCGCCTTGCGAGAATTCCCGTTTGATCCCACCCGCGGCGTTTGTGAGGATGACCGCTTTCGCGCCCATGCGCGAAAAAACGCGGATGGGAAACGCGACCTCTTTGGCGGAATAGCCCTCGTAAAGATGGACGCGGCCTTGCATCCCCGCAACAGGAATATCACCGACCATCCCGACAACGAGCTTGCCCGCATGGCCGATGGCAGTCGATTTTGGGAAATGCGGAATTTCGGCGTAAGGAATTATTGTTCCGTTGCCAAATTCATCGGCAAAAGCACCGAGGCCTGAGCCGAGAACCAGGGCAATCTTCGGGCGGAGTTGAGTCTTGGAGAAAATAAACTGCGCGGCGGCTTCGGCGCGTTCGAATTCGGAGTCGGGGGATTTGCTCTTTGAAGAGCGCTTTGGTTGGGGGCTCATGTTGTTGTTGCGATTTTAGCTTGAGATGGGCATGTGGCACCAATTGCAGAGTACAGGCAGGATTCATCGCGCCAAAACCACGCGATGGAGAAGGGGTGGCTGTGCCACCAGGGAGTCATGAAAGGATGCCGACGATGGAAGCCGACATCAAGTTTGCCATTGTGCCGGCAAGCATGGCGCGAATGCCGAACTTGGCAAGCTGGCCGCGCTGATCGGGAGCAAGCGCCCCGATTCCGCCAATTTGAATGCCGATGGAGCTGAAATTCGCGAAGCCGCAAAGAGCGAAAGTGGCGATCCTGGCGGCACGAGGATCGAAAGAGCTGTTTTTGATGAGTTCGCCGAGCTGCTGGAACGCAACGACCTCGTTGATGACCATGCGCGTACCGAGCAAGTTGCCCATGGCCATGCATTCATGCCAGGGAATGCCGATGAGCCAAGCGATGGGGGCGAAGACCCAGCCAAAAATCTGCTGCAGGCTGGAGGGAAACCAGGTGAGGTGCAGATGCGGATGAATGGCGAACCAGTTGTGCGCGCCCCCCATCAGCGCATTGACGAGATAGAGCAGCGCGATGAAGGAGATGAGCATGGCGCCGACGTTGAGGGCGAGATGGAGGCCGTCGACGGTTCCGCGGGAGATGGCGCCTAAAAAATTGGTCTCCTTTTCCATTTCAGGCATTTCGACGCGGCCTGCGGTCAGAGGCTGCTCGGTTTCCGGCACGAGCATCTTGGCCATGAGCAAAGTGCCGGGCGCTGTCATGATGACGGCGGTGAGCAGGAACTCGGCCTTGATACCGAAGGCGATATAGGCAGCCATGATGCCCCCGGAAACGTGGGCCATGCCGCTGGTCATCACGACCATTAATTCGGATTTCGTCAGCTTATTCAGGAAAGGTCGGATGGTAAGCGGAGCTTCGGTTTGGCCCATGAAGATGCTGGCCGCAACGTTCAGGGATTCGGCGCCGCTAGCGCCCATGACGCGGGTCATGATCCACGCCGCCGCCCGGATAATTAGCTGCATGACGCCAATGTGATAGAGCAGCGCGAAAAAGGCGGCGATAAAAATGATCGTAGGGAGGACCTGGAAGGCAAAAAGAAAGTGCTCAGGAGACGCCGGAAAATTGGAATTGGCGGTGGATGGCAACCCGAGTTCGCCGAAAACGAATTGGGAACCGTAAAAAGCGTAGCCGAGAAGCAAATTGACCTTTTGTCCCGCCCATTGAAAAAGATCGCGGCCGGCCGCAACACGCAAAACAAAAATGGCGAAAGAAAGCTGCAGGCCGAGACCCCAGAGAACAGTTTTGAGTTTAATGGCCTTGCGATCGGTCGAGAAGAGATACGCGAGACCGAGCATTGTAAGCAGGCCGAGTATCCCGGTGAAACGTCCCATGCGATCTCCTCTTTCTGCCGTGCAGGTTAATCCGAAATCGTTGCCGCGCTAGCCGCCAAGTATACGGCGAATAAGCGGGCGCTTCTCTCGAGGCGCCGCTTCGCCGATCTGATAGCTGGAAGCGATGAGATGCTGCGCTTCCGCCAGCTTTGCGCCGCTATTGTAATGAATTGTGACGAGAGGCTCGCCCTTTTCTATATGGTCGCCGATGCGTTTGTGAAATTCGAGGCCGACGGCGTGGTCGATCTTGTCTTCCTTTTTTTCCCGGCCGCCGCCGAGAGTGGCAAGAGCGGTCCCGAGTTGCTCGCAATTTGTTGCGCAGATAAAGCCCGCGGAAGGGCTGGGGACGTCGGCATGGTTGCGACCTTGCGGGAGAAGTTGCGGGTTGTCGACGACGCGTTCGTCGCCGCCCTGCAGTCGAATGCCGTGCTTGAATTTTTCTTTGGCCCGGCCGGTGGCGAGCATCGTTTCGGCGAGGCACCGGCCTTCGGCAAGAGTATTGGAGCGTTCGCCAAGAAAAAACATCCAAGCGGATAGTTCGAGGCTCAACTCGCGCAAATCGGCTGGGCCGCCGCCGCTGAGAACTTCGATGCACTCGATGACTTCATTCGAATGACCAGCCATGCGGCCGAGCGGCTGGTCCATATCGGTGATAAGCGCGACAACTTTCTTTCCCATGCGCTGACCGGTCTCTACCATGACTTCCGCGAGACGGACGGAATCTTCTTCGCGCTTCATGAACGCGCCAGAACCGGTTTTGACGTCGAGCACAAGAGCGTCAATCCCTTCGGCCAGTTTCTTACTCATGATGGACGCACAGATAAGGCCGATATTTTCGACGGTCGATGTGGCATCGCGGAGGGCGTAGATTTTTTTGTCGGCAGGAGCGATTTCTGCGGTTTGCCCGATTAGAGCCATGCCGCATTCGCGAAGAACACGGCGAAATTCCTCGAGAGAGAGATTTACGTTGAATCCGGGGATGGATTCGAGTTTGTCGAGCGTGCCCCCGGTGTGTCCGAGGCCGCGGCCGCTGATCATCGGAACGGTGAGGCCGCCCGCGGCGACGATGGGCGCAAGGATCAGCGAGGTTTTGTCGCCGACGCCACCCGTCGAATGCTTGTCCACTTTTTTCCCAGGAAGATCGGAAAGATTCACGATTTCGCCCGAATAGAGCATGGCTTCGGTCAGCGCCGTGATTTCGGGGCGGTTGAGGCCGCGCAGCCACGCAGCCATGAGCCACGCGGCCATCTGGTAGTCGGGAATGACGCCGCTCGTGTACCCGGAGATGAGGAAGTCAATCTCTTCGCGGGAGTGTTCACCGGAATCGCGTTTTTTGCGGATCAGGTCGACGGCGCGCATGCGTCATTGGAGACTGCGGCGCGAGCGTAACATTGAGCGAAAATGACGTCAATGCAAAGGGCGAGAGGCGGTAACCCAAAGGACGCCACATGCGTAGTACCATCGAGAGGCGATGATGACGACTGGCAATGGTGTGGCTGTGCGCG
>DATLVZ010000095.1:0-78582 GCA_035576885.1 Candidatus Acidiferrum sp.
TTGGGCTGCGGCGCTTCCGCAATTGGCGCCGGCGATGCGCGTGAGATCATCGTGGGAGTAGTTGCAGGTCTGCGCGTCGGAGCTGTTGAACGGGTCGGTGATGGCCAGCTGATTGAGCGTGCCGTTGGCGTTCCAGGTGAGCCCGCCAACATAGGATTGCGGTTGCGCGCCGACATTGAATTTGAACTGGGTCATGCGAAGAGTATTGGAATCGTAGGCTAAAACGTCGGAATCGCCAGAGCAAAAATTCACCTGAGTGGGAAAGTCCCAAAGCAATCGCGGGGACGGTACTAGTACCATGGTTCGGTCGTACCATTGTCCGTCTATGCAAATCCAGCCAGAAATGTAGTTGCCAATCAATCTTGAAAGCAGAACTGCAATCCAGGAGTACCTATGGCACTTCGACTTCGACGTTTTCTCGCGAAACGGTTCGGGACGTGGCCAGTCGGTAAGGCTCTAGCCGTCTTTTCCAGCGCTATCTTGCTTGGCCTGACGGTTCAGTGCGAGTTTGCCAGTTCGCAGACAAGCAGCACGGACGCGCCCTCGACCAATACCTCGATCCTGACGTTTGGCTCACCGGCGCTTGTGTCGACGAAAGCCAACGGAGTCGCGGGAAACGGCTCCAGCTTCCATCCCAATTTCTCGCCTGATGGCAAGCATCTGTTGTTCTGGTCTAACTCTACCAACTTTGTTTCCGGCCTCACAAATGGCAATCAGCAGCTGTACATCAAGGATCTGACTACCGGCGTGGTGGCGCTTGTTTCAGCGGATGTCAACGGCGTCGAAGGAAACGACGTCAGCATTAACGTGAATAATTCCTGCCAAGTTCTAATGTTCTCGCCGGATGGCACAAAAGTCGTTTTCGAATCGGCGTCGGTAACCCTCGTTCCAGGCGGCACCAACGGCAATCAGCAAATCTTCATCAAGGACTTGACGACTGGCGCGGTCACGCTCGTGTCGGCGGACGCCAAGGGCATCCAGGGGAACGGCAACAGCCTTGCTTTCACGTTCTCGCCGGATGGCACGAAAGTCGCATTCGATTCATCCTCGAGCAACCTCTTGCCGGGGGGAACTCACACGCAGGACATCTTCGTGAAAGACCTGGCAACCGGGGCCATCACGCTCGTGTCGGCGGACGCCAACGGCATCGAAGGCAATAATGTCAGCTCCGGACCGGTGTTTTCGCCGGACAGCACAGAGATAGCTTTCGCATCCTCCTCCAACAACTTCGTTCCTGGAGTCGCGAACGTCAACTCCGAGATCTACGTCAAGAATCTGGTGACCGGCGCCATCACCCTCGTATCGGCGGATGCCAACGGCGTTGCGGGCAATGGTTCCAGCTCGCTGCCTCAATTCTCGCCTGACGGCGCCAAGGTGGCGTTCGCCTCCGGTTCCGGAAACCTCATCCCGGGCGGCACGAATGGCAGTGAACAGGTTTACCTGAAGGACCTCACGAGTGGCGCAGTCACGCTTGTGTCTGCAGACGTCAATGGCGTCCCAGCGAACAGCGACAACAGCCAACTGCCTGTGTTCACGCCGGACGGCACGAAAATCGCGTTCGAATCCGCTGCCGGCAACCTCGTGGCGGGCGGCTCCGCCGGTGAACAGGTGTTCCTCAAAGATTTGACGACAGGCGCAGTAGTCATTGTGTCGACGGACGCCAGCGGCGTGCCAGGAAACAACGGCAGCAGCGATCCAAATTTCTCGCACGATCAGGCGAAAATGGCCTTCCAATCCACGGCCAGCAGCCTCGGTGTGCCGAACGGCACGACCCAGATTTTTGTCCGTCAGATCACGACCCAGTTTGCGCCCGCGGTGACCACATCGCCGTCCAGCCTTACAATTACCCCAGGACAAACGGCCTCGTTCACCGCTGCGGCCAGCGGGACGCCACCACCGACAATCCAGTGGCAACTGAGCACCGACGGAGGCATCACCTTCAGCAATATCGCCGGCGCGACTTCAACTACTATTACGTTCACGGCCAGCTTGACCCAAAATGGCAACCTGTATCAGGCGGTGTTCACCAATTCCGCCGGCAGCGCGACCTCCAGCGCCGCCCAGTTGACGGTGCTCAATCCAGCGGCGACAACCGCCCTTGTGTCTTCAGCAAATCCGTCCATCTTCGGCGAGGCGGTCACTTTTACGGCTACAGTTAGCTCGCCGGGGGGCAGCCCGACTGGCACAGTGACATTCCTTGACGGGGCCACCAGCCTCGGCACGGGAACGCTTAGCGCTTCGAGCATGGCTTCTCTGACGACTGCTTCTCTCGCCGTCGGACAGCATTCCATCACCGCGTCCTATGGTGGAGACACGAATTTCAACGCCAGCAGCTCTTCCCCGTTATTACAAACAGTGGATAAGGCCGCAACGACGGTGACCTCGATCTCTTCTGCGAATCCGAGCGTGTTCGGACAGGGCGTGACCATATCTGCGGTTGTCGCTCCGGTTGGACCGGGCGCTGGTTCGCCGTCGGGTACGGTCACCTTCCAGGATGGCGCCGCTTCGTTGGGCACTTCGGCTCTAACGAACGGGCAAGCATCGTTCACCACGTCATCGTTAGGCGTGGCGGCGCATTCGATTATGGCCGTCTACAACGGTGACGGCAACTTCAATGGCGCCTCGTCCGCGCCCTTGGCGCAAGCCGTCACCAAAGCGGCAAGCTCGACGAACCTGACTTCGTCCGCCAATCCAGCAGCTTTCAATCAGTCGGTCACCTTCACAGCGACGGTGGCAGCAGTGGCTCCCGGCGGGGGCGCGGCAAGCGGGACAGTCAGCTTCCTGGATGGAAGCAGTTCGCTGGGGACAGCCTTGATTGCAGGAGGACAGGCGGCCTTCACTTTGAATTCGCTCTCGATCGCTTCGCACTCCATCACAGCCGTTTACCTGGGCGATGGAAACTTCACTGGTAGCAGTTCCGCGACGCTTACGGAAACGGTGACCAGGCCGACGGCGCTCGTCACCTTGAGTTCTTCGCGTAATCCGTCTCTCTTGAACCAGCCGTTCGTTCTAACGGCCAAGGTGACCGCAGCGCCCCCAGCCGTAGGCACACCTACAGGTACGGTTGCTTTCCAGGATGGTGCGACCGCACTGGGGACGTCCACGCTTACCTCTTCCGGCGTTGCGACTTTAACTGTTTCGACACTTGCTGCCGGCCCGCATATGTTAACTGCCGTCTACAGCGGAGACGGCGATTTTAGCGGCGCCACTTCCGCTGTGTTCACGCAAACCGTGCAGTACGCGCCAGCGGGAACCAGTTGCGATGGCGACGCGGGCCATCAAATCCTGCGGCCCATCGACCCGGCAGGCTCGAGCGTCTTGAAACAGGGTCGGACCGTTCCCGCTAAGTTTCGCGTCTGTGACGCGAATGGAATTTCAATTGGCACGCCAGGCGTAGTCTCGAGTTTCGCGCTGGTCGAAGTCTTGAACAACACAACTACGTCATCAGCTCAAGAGGTTGTGGATACGAACAACCCGGACACGGCCTTCCGGTGGGACACTACGAGTCAACAATGGATCTTCAACATCGCAACCGCTAGTCTTTCGGCAGGCAACACGTACGTGTATGCCATCAGCCTAAACGATGGTTCGACCATTCTGTTTCAATACGGTCTGAGATAACGATCTACGGCGCAGTCCCAGCGCCACGAAGAGTAGCGACGATCTGTGGCACTGCAGGAAGCCGATACCCTCTAAGCCTACGGCGCTGGCAGGTTATCCCTGCGCGGCTATGCAGGTCTTGGACGTTTAGAGTGGCGGGAGCACTCCGGAGCTGACACTATCTCTTTGGCAAGCTTTCGCCTAGCAGCTGTAACCTGCTGCTAGCCCCAAACTTTACCAACAAAGAGCTCACGTGAAACTTGACTGTTCGTTCGGAAAGATTCAGCTCGGAGGCTATTTGCTTATTGGAGAGATTTCTATTTATACCCTCCAACACTTCCCATTCTCTTTTGGTGAGTTTTTTGTCTACGCCAACCGTATTGAGCAGCTCGGTCGCCTGAGCTGCAGCGTTGTCCCGAACAACGCTATCAACTTCCATAAAAATAATTAAATCCTTAATCGCGAACCTATTTCTGGCAGAAAACAAGGCTAGAGTCATTCCTAGATCTGTCTCTGAACAATAGATGTTTGTTTGTTCGGGATGGATAAACAAGTACTTGCGCTTTTCAGAGACTAGAACATGAACCTTCGCAGTTGCCAGTTGGTTCATCATGAGAGGCTCACGCTAGTTGATTTCGCCACCGCAAGGACAGGCCTTATAAGAAGCGACTTGAACGGAATTTCTTTGATTGCAAATCCCGTCGAGCTTTGCGGAAAACCGAGCATTGGCAAGCCAACCAGGCGCAATGAGGCACACACGCCTGCCTCCATCGGACGTATCGCCCACTGGCCTCTACGATGCTTGCGGGCGGCGATTTCGTCATGGCCGTCGTAAAAATTGGGCGGTAGAACCAAGAAAAATGAGGGAGTTCTGGTGGAGTGTGGATGTTGATGCAAGCGTCTTGCGAACATGGCCTGGCCGTCTCCTCTGCGCGTGCGATTTCGAAACGTTGGAACCGAGAAGGAACAATCGCGAGCCGCGTTGTCCGGTCAGGGTAGCCGGCAGATCGCGTTTGCCGATGGCCTGAGCGGTTCCCCAAGAACCATCCGGCTACAGATGCAGCTTCTGGTCACAAATGCGTTTGGGCTGGGAGGACCTGGTCGAGGGAAAGAGCCAAAAGTACAGAAAGGGTCGAACTACAAAAATTTAGAGCAGGGAGCAACCTGCGTCAACAATATCTTTCGTTATTCTGAATTGCGTGTCGTTCTAGGCACTCTCGGGGCCTTTCCGATCAGCACCTCTCCTATGGCTGCTAGCCCAGAGGGCAGCTTCCGTGGCCGATAGTTGGCCCCGTAGCAAGCGGGAGTGAAAGCTTTCTCTGCCAAGGATGAACCGCTACATTTCCAGCTATGCAGCGGGTAATAGATCCCAGACGCGCCAGAATTCCTTCATCTCTGAGGGCGTGCCGAAGGAAACGCGGACATGGGTGTTCATGGAAGGAAAGAGGCGAGCAATTTGAATGTTGTTTTTCTTGAAATGCGCGATGACCTCGACGGCTGGACGGCCGGTTTGCAGCATGGCGAAATTCGTATAAGAAGGGATTCCCTGAACCTTTCGGGTTTCGGCCTGGTTGAAAAATTCTTGACGATCGGCGGCGTTGCGTTTTTCGCTCATCTGGACATAGCCGAGATCATCGTAGGCTACGAGAGCGCAGTGGGCGCCGACGGCGTTAATTCCTTCGGGAAGGCGGCGGGTGGAAAGTGCATGCATTTTCTCTAGTGCGCCAACGGCGTAACCTACGCGAATTCCTGCGAGGCCATAAACCTTGGAGAAGGTTCGCGCGACAATGACGCGGTCGTCGTTCATCGGCTTGTCGATGAACGATGTGTAGTCCGGCGCGGATCCGACAAAGTGGTGGTAAGCCTCGTCGATGAGAACGGTTGTCGTAGCAGGAAGCTTGCGGATGAACTCTTCAAGGTCCTTGCGAGGGGTCAGGCTGCCGGTGGGATTGTTTGGATTGCAAATATAGATCAAACCCGTGGCGGAGCCGGCTTTTGCGAGCATGGCTGCCAAATCGTGAGAGTAATTTTTGGCGAGAGGTACTTCGACGACTTCCGCGCCGACAGTTTTCGCGCAGCGCCCGATGGCTTCGAAGGTTGGCAAACCAGTCATGAGCTTTTTGCCGGGGCCAACAAAGGCGGAAGCTGCAATGCTTAGAATTTCTCCAGAGCCGCAACCGAGAACCAATTGCTCCGCCTTGATGGAATGAGATTGAGCGATTCTGGCGTGAAGTGCACTGACCGCTGGATCGGGGTAACGATTGGCAAATTGAAGGGAGTCTTGCATTGCGGCAATTACTAATTGCGAAGGGCCATAGGCGTTTTCATTGCGGCTGAGAATAATTGGGCCGCCGGGTTCGCTAGCGCGGGATGCAGGGACGATCTCGCTAAATGCGAGATCCGCGAGCGGAGGTAGACCCGCTGTGACTGCCGCGCCGGCGGCAATATTGCGAAAGAAGTTTCGTCGTGTGAAAGGCATAGGTTCCTCGCTCATTGAGTTTGCGACTTTCGTTGATAGCAGAGAAAGGCGTAGCGGGTCAATGAAAGGCCACACTTTCGGATTTTCGGTGATGGCGAAAGCTCAGCCGCGAGAGATTTCTCAACGCGGCTGAGCAGCGCTCATTTGCATTAGGCGGAGTTTGCCGCCGGCCCACGCGGATGGCAGCGCAAGAACGACGAGCGCAAGCGGATACCAATGTGGGCCGAAGGCAGGCCCTTTTTTCCAGGTGGCCGCAGCGCCAACGATACTGGCGAGGAGGCCCAGGGCTCCGCCCACCATAGCGTGGAGCATGGGCCGACCTGGGGCAAGCCTCGCCGTGATGTAGCTGGCCGCGATGCCGTAGATCGTACGATAGACGGTGGCAAGCAAGAGCGGGCCGTCAAAGCCGACCATGGAATCGCCCCACGCCGGGAAGACGTGCGTAAGGTGGAGCAACTCGTCCGTGCCAAGCGTGAGCGCAATGCCTACGAACATGCCTGCGAGCACGGCGCCAATGCTTCGAAGAACGCGGCTTGCTTGTTGTGTGTCGCTCATGACTCTCTTTCAAGGATATCCGTCACTCGAAACTCCGGTGAAGGCAGATGGGTCGGGGGAGACGATTAGGATTGGTCGATCAAACGGTGGTGAATCGCGTACAGCGCGAGTTCGAGGCGGTCGGAAACGCCCAGCTTGTCGAAGATGTTGTGCAAGTGATTCTTGACGGTCTGCTCGCTGATGAAGAGTTTTTCGCCGATTTCCTTGTTCCGGAAGCCCTGGGCCACGAGCTGGACGATTTCCTTTTCTCGGTCGCTGAGGAGCGGCTTCTCCCGTCGCGGGCCGGACTCGGAGGATTTCGAGAACGCTTTCATGACCTCGGCGGTCATGCGGTTGTCGAGCCAGATTTCGCCGGCGTGAACGCGGTGAATGCTTTTCACGAGCAGGTCCGTGGCGGACTGTTTGAGGACGACGCCGCGGGCTCCGAGCCGCATGGCGCGAACGACGTCGCGATCGTCTTCAGCAGCCGTCAAGACGATGACGCGGGTAGGCAGCGTATCGAAATTAACTTCCTCGAGAACCGCGAGTCCGTCTTTATCCGGCATGCGGAGATCAAGCAAAAGGATCTCGGGCTTGAGCTTAGCGAGAAGCTTAATGCACTCCGCGCCATTCTGGGCTTCGCCGACGATGGTGATGTCTTCGTCGGAATCAAGGAGTTTGCGGAGGCCGTCGCGAAAGATCGCGTGGTCGTCCGCGAGAAGGACACGAATTTGCTGTTTAGTTTTGGCCATGTCAACCGAGCGGGACTTCGATGGTCAGTCGCGCTCCATGGCCAGGGTTAGACTCAACGGTCAACACGCCCCCCACAGTACGCGTACGCTCCTTGATGGAAATCGGACCCAGCCGCAGGCGGTCGAGCTCATCCCCGGTAAACCGGCCTGCAAAGCTAAAACCCTCGCCGTTATCGTCAACCACGAGGACGATGCGACTGTCATCCTGCGACAGTTTTACCACGACATGGGAAGCCTTCGCATGCTTTTTTATATTGTTAAGTGCTTCACGGTAAATCTGGAAAATCTCCCGGCAGACGCGGTCGGGAGCGTGCATGTCGGCGGACTCAATCATAACGTCCAGAGCCAGGCTGGATTCGTTGCGGAAACGCTCTGCGAAGCCGTGCATCAGGTCGACCAGGTCGGCGCTCTGAACGCGGAGGGGGCGCAGGTCGGTCACCATGCGGCGAAGCTCGGCGGACTCGTTTTTGACGGTTTGCTGGAGATTGCCAAGGCTGGCGACAATCTGGTCGGGGGAGGCGGCGACCCGGCGCCGGAGCACATCAAGCTGGATTTCGATACTCAGGAGGGTCTGGAGAATGCCGTCGTGGAGGTCCCGAGAGATACGGCTGCGCTCGCCTTCAATGGCGCGGGCGCGCAGATGGCGCAGCAGGAAGACGTTTTCAAGCGCGGGGCCGATGTGGCGGGAGATGCGCTCAAGCCAGGCAAGGTCGGGGTGTTCGAAGGGTTTGCGGCCATTCAGTAAGAAGAGGCGGCCGGCAGGCTGGCCGCTCTGGTCAAACGTGACGGAGAGCATGGAACGGAGGGTGAGCTCCTGCTGGGTGGGGCCAGGCAGGCGCGGGAGAGTGTGCAGCCTGCGGCCATCGCGGCGATCCCATCCAAAGCCGCTGCCAGCGCCTTCGAGGCTGTTCCAGCAGACGCTGGCATCCATGTCATCGAGGAGGAAGCCGTCGGCGCGAGTGAGGGAGTGACTCTCAGGGATGAGGCGCTCGCTTTCGCCGGCTTTGAGGCGCCAGAGGTAGATGCGCTCGAGGTCCGTGTCGCGATAAGCGAGGAGGGCAACCTCGGCATCGAAAGCGCGGGCGAGTTCCTCCAGCATGAGCCGGAGTGATTCCGCGAGGCCTTGATCCACTTGAAGAGTTGCGGTGACGCGGGAGAAGAAATCGTTTTGGGAGGCGAAATGACGGCTGCGGTCGGCCAAAAAGGCTAATGCGGCGCCGCCGGCAAAGGTGCCGCCAACCAGGCCCAGCCAGGCGATCACGCGGATCCAGCCAATTTCGCCTTTGACGGCTGTGAGCAGAACCAGGATCAGCGCAAGCGCTCCCGCGAGCGGGATAGCGGGGCGTAGACCCCAGCGCATGCCCGCGACCCAGCAGATAAAGAGATAGGGAAACCAGACGGGGACGGACAGTGGGCTGATGTACATGAAAAAGCCGAGGGCGAGCAGATCGCAGGCAATCGGCAAGTGCCAAGCTCGTTTGCGCAGGAGACGTTCCACAGGGATGACCGCGAGAGAAACAATCAGATAGGCAATCAGGAAGGAGATGGCGCGCTTGGCTGTGTGGAGGTTAGCCTGCTCGAACACTGCCAGGAGGGAAAGCAAAACGACAATCGGGCGCGCATAGACGATTTGCCGCTCGAGATGGCGGCGATCCGTTTCGTGGGGGCTCATGCGCGGGGACGCAATTCCTCTTGAATAGTCTAGCAAGACGGGGAGAATGCGTAAGGCGGCGTATCCGGATTGCCACGGTTTAGACAACGCGAACATAAATGATGGGGACGGGCGGCGGCTGAGGCTTGGTGATAATGCGCTGCGCGGGTCAGGAAAGATTCTTTTCCCTGCAGGAGAGGCCAATAACTTGGAGGGTGATTCTCGCGTGGAAGGGTTTGTGCCTGTGCGTAGCGGATAGGCGACTTGGCGCATCGAAATTGTCATGAGCATCAAGAAGATTGAACCGGAAGAGTTTGCATGCACTACGTCGGTGGCGCGGCCGTTTGGCTGCATGGAACTGTGGGCGGGCAACGAAAGAGCGCACCGTTCGCTGGAACTGGCTGGGCTGGAAGCGGATGTTATTGCCGTGCCTGCGGGCGGAGAACGGGGCGGGGATCTCTCGGCGGTGTTTTCGTGCAGCGACAATATTGCGCGCGTGGTGCTGGCGGATTGTGTGGGGCACGGGTATGTTGCCAGCGGCGTGGCACGGCATGTCCACCACCTTTTGCACAAGCATCAAGATATACGGGACACCGCATCGCTGCTATCCGCGTTGAACGACGAATTTACTTTGGATTCCGAAAAGTCAAAAGGAGCGCTGCGATTGACAACCGTGGTAACCGGAACATTTGACGGCACGACGGGAGAGTTTAATTTTGCGTATGCGGCACATCCGCGAATGCTTCTCTGGCGCGCGCGCGAAGGCAAGTTTCTTGCAATTGGCGAAGGTTTGGAAAACCTGCCCATCGGTTTTGTGACAGGAGAAATGTACAGCGAGCAGAGTGTGCTCCTGCATCCCGGGGATATGATTCTGGCTTTTTCCGATGGCGCCACAGAAGTGCGTTCTCCTGACGACGAACAAATGACTCCCGCGGGCTTTTTGCACTTGGCGGAGAAAGCGCTGGCAACACTGCCGCGGCCATTGCGACTTCCTGACTTTTCCTCCGCTTTGCTTAAGGGCTTGCAGGCGTACCGCAGCGGCGCCGAGTTCGAAGATGACGTCACTCTCTTGACGATCCGTCGTTCCGGCTGAGAAAACCATTACAGGATTTGGGAGCTCCCTGCGGACTTACGGCGCGGCCTGCGCGGGGGACGCCGGCGGATGGGCGGCAAAGTATTGGTCCAGGCTGGCGCGGCATTCCGCAATGCCCTGTTGGACATTTTTGTCCAGAGCCGCCACGACCATGCTGACGTCTTTTCCGCTGGCGGGCTCGTCATGCGTGTAGAAGTGAGTCCAGACTGTTGTGCCAGCCTTGATGTTGCGCAGCTCCAATTCCATGGTGACACGTGCTACCTCGGAGCTGCCCGAAACTTCTTTGAAATCGTAGAGCCGGCCGTGCAGAAGAAAATCTCCGTGGACGTCGCTACGCAAAGTATAGACGCCGCGATAATTTCCTGACGCGCGAAGCCGCCGTAACAAAATTTCCGCGATCATTTCGGTGGGCGGTTCAGCCCAGCGATGATATTCGTAAGTGCCCATGCTCTCGCCGCCGGAGCTATAGACGATTTGGTCCTCGCGATAGAGCGCGGAACCGGTCATGCGGCCAATCAGCAAAGTGATAGGAACAGGATTTGGATTCGCCGCGGGCATCATGTCACCGGGAACGGTAAGCTGGTAATACTTGCTCGGCCGTGCGGCGCCGCAGCCGGCGGCCAAGCCCGCGGCCAGCATCAGCAGGCATTGTATAACTCTCTCGCACGTGGGAAAGACCCGGCTTCTAGCGCCGCAGCGTGCCTGCATGGCGGACAATTCCGTGCTGCTTATCATAAGTTCGCGATTCTCCCGCTTCATTGCTGCTCACCCGGTTTATGCTCGCGCGGATTGGTCGCGCGAATCAGCGTGTACGGACGCTTCTTGATCGTGTCCGTGAATTCCTTCAGATTTTGCGATACGCGGCGGAAATTATCGAGAAGCTCGTCGATATTTTCCGTGTTAGTGTCCAGCGTTTGGTCCAGCCGCCCGGTAATATCGGTCAAAGTTGTCAAGGATTTGCGAAGCTCGACCACCGCTTGTCGCACATCGGCGCGATTCTCGCCGAGAAGCTCGTCGATGTGCGTGAGCGCTTTGTTGGCTTCCTCGGAAGTCTTGTGCAGGTCCTGAATGAGCGGTTCGACTTTCTGACTAATCGCGTTCAAGTGCTGTACGGTCGATTTTATCTCGGGGCGATTTTCTGCAATCATGCCGCGCGTGTCCGCAAGGGTGGCGGAAAGATTCGCGCGGTTCTCCGCGTTCAGGAGGTCATTGACGCGGTCGACGGTCACTTTCAGCTCGGCCGCGCGATCGTTGAGCGATTGAATCAGTTGCTTGGCTTGCGGGGCTAGGTCATTAATCTGCGCCGTGAGCGCGTTGAAATCAACGTAAGCGTCCGATGGCAATAAGTAGCCTGAGGGAGCGAGCGGGGTCTGCGCGCCACCGGGAAGAATCTCCAAATGATTGTCGCCCAGGGGGCTCATACTCATGATTTTGGCGTGGCTGTCCCTCTTAACAGGCACATCCGTTTGCACGCTGAACACGACATCAATGCGTGCGGGATTTTGCGGGTCGATAGTCAGTTTTTCGACGCGGCCCACTCTCGGCCCGCCCGCATAACGAACCGTCGCGCCCCGCTCGAGTCCGCCTGCGAACGGAAAGTAGGCATGATAAGTCTTCTCGACGCGGCCAAAGGCTCCCGAGATGGCAAATACCATGCCGATCAAGACTGCCGCGGCGATTAGAACGAACAGCCCCACAAAAACCTGCTCGCGCTTACCTGCCATCACGTCCTCTTTCCCATGCTTTTGCTCTCTACACGCGACGATCTTGCGTGAGCATCTGCAGATAATCCATTTCGCGGGCCACTTCCGGCTCCGGGACACGATCCAGAAATTGCCGCACGCGCGGCTGAGTGCTTGCGCGCATTTCCGCGGTTGTTCCAATGGCTATCAGATGCCCTTTGTCGATCAGCACCATGCGATCAGCGATCAAGTACGCACTCGCCAATTCATGTGTGACGACTATGATGGTCATGCGAAAGGCTTGCTTCAATTCGAGGATCAGCTGGTCGATCCCGGCAGCAATGATTGGGTCCAATCCGGCCGACGGCTCATCGAAAAAAAGAATCTCGGGATCCATGGCCAGGGCGCGGGCGACCGCCGCGCGCTTCTTCATGCCGCCGCTTAGTTGCGACGGCATGTAATACTCAAACCCTTCCAGGCCCACTTGCTCGAGCTTCAGTCGCAGCATGATTCCGATGGTCGAGTCTTCGAGCTTGGTGTGCTCCCGCAGCGGCAACGCCACGTTCTCGCCTACGGTCATTGAGCCAAACAGCGCTCCGCCTTGAAACGACATGCCGATCTTTTTACGAATCTCGTCCATTTCGGAATCGGAAATTGCCGCGATGTTTTTTCCTTTGATCCAGATTTCTCCGGAGCTCGCTTTTTCGAGACCGACGAGCGTCCGCAAGAGCGTGCTCTTCCCGGAGCCGGATCCTCCCAGAATTACCAAAGTCTCGCCGCGTTTCACGTCGAAGGTGATGCCGTGGAGAATCTCGACCTCGCCATAGCTCACGCGCACATCGCGCAGAGAGATCATGGCCTGCGACTCGAACGAATCCGCGTTTTCCATTTCCATCGGCAAAGTCATACCGCCCTAGCTGTCACTCACAAAAAAGAACAGACCCGTGAACACCAAATCTACAAGTACAACAAGAAAAATCGACATTACGACTGCGCGCGTGGTTGAGCGGCCAACCTGTTCCGCGCCAGCCCCTGTCGCCAAGCCCTCCTGGCAGCCCACGGCGGTAATGGTAATCCCGAACATTACGCTCTTCACAAGGCCGGTCATGATATCTCGGAGGAGGAGCGAATCCAGCGACGCTTGGATGTACCGGCCAAACGTAAAATCCGCCTGGGCCACGCCGAACAGCGACCCGCCGAGAATACCCATGGCGTTGGCCCAGATCGTCAGGCAAGGCAGCATCACGATCATGGCCAGAAATTTTGGCGTCACCAAAAAACGAATCGGGCTGATGGCCATCGTTTCCAGGGCATCGATCTCTTCTGTTACCTTCATCGTGCCGATCTCCGCTGCAAACGCGGAGCCCGAACGGCCAATCACGACGATAGCGGTGATGAGCGGGCCAAGCTCGCGCGACATGGAAATTGCCACGGCCGTGGCGACATAGTTCATCGCGCCAAAACGCCGCAGCTCGTACGCAGCCTGAAGCGCCAGAATCAATCCAATAAAAAATGTAATCAGAGAGAGAATCGGCAGTGCGCGGACACCGACGTCCATGGCCTGTGAAACGGCCCGCTCCACGCGAAGCGGCTTGCCCCGGAACGGCCCAACAAAGGTGTAGTAGGCTGCGCGCCCTCCGAGCGAAGCTAGAGAACCGACGTAGGCAAGTCCATTTGTCACGCCGCCGCCAATTTGAGACACGAATTGCATCACTGTGCCTTGCCGCTCAATTCTCTATAACTCAGTTCACGGTGACTTGGGACAATCCGCCGCCGTGAAATAAAACGATTAGCCCGCCAGCGCCTGCTCTTCGTTGTCGTACACTTCAAAAATTTTCAGCAGGCGTGAGAGCTGCAAGACCTCTCGAGCGGAGGTGCTCAAGCCAAACAAGATAAAGCGGGAGCCGACGTCCCTGGATGCTTTCAAGCCCTCGACCAAAGAAGCCACCCCGGAGCTATCGATATACCGCACCTTGCTCATGTTCATCACCACGCGGGGCGTGCGTTTGTCGCGCATTTCGCGCAAAAGAGCTTTGCGAACTGCCGGTGAATTTGCGAGATCAATGTCTCCCGACACATCGAAGATGATGGTCTTGTCGAGTTCTCTGCTGGAAATCTGCACAGTTTTTCTCCTTCATGCGTTTACGACTTCACACCTTGCTTCGGCGCGTGAACATACTTGACCAAGCGGAGACGGTTGGTCCCGTTCGCGCGCTTGTACTCCACGATGTCCATGCTCTGCTGAATAAAATGCAGCCCCAGCCCGCCCGGCTTTACCTCCTCCAGTGCGCGCATGCACATTTGGTCCGGCTTTATAGCTGGACCGCGATCGCAGAGCAGGATTTCCAAACCACCGGCGGCATTCTGAGCAGCTTGGCCCTGAATAGCGCGGAAGAACATTTCGATCGGGCGGTCTGGACGTCCGGAATAGGCGTGCCGGATAATGTTGGTCAACGCTTCGTCGACGGCGCGCGTCACGGCCCTGCACTCCTCGGCGGAAAACCCGAAGGATTCCGTCAAGCGCTCGACAGCACCTCGCACGGCGCAAAGCAAGCCGGGATCGCTTGGCAACTCCAGCCTCAGCAGTAATCCCCTGTTCAACTCGCCGTTGCGTTCCTTCACTTGACCTCGCCGCCCTGGTTGCAGAGTTTTCATGCGAAACTTGTGTCTACTCCCCCCGACCGTCTTCAAATCTCTGCGCCACTCTTCCAGAACACAGCGCGTCTCGCGAAACACGCCACGCGGCGGCTCTTTCGCCGCTCGCTTCGAACAAACCCGAAGAGCCCAGCAAGGGCAACTACTTGCCCAATGCCGCCCAGGTAGCCATAGAGAACGTGCGGAAACAGGAGGTCCTCAGGCCTGGGCTGAGTTTCGCATAGCGTACTGTAAGCGTTTGTGCCCGCTTCTTGCAATCCCTGTAAGTGTTCTTGGATGCGTTGTGCGACCCTGTCGATTCATTCCAGAAAATGAGACGTGTCGGCCTCAGTTGCATGTGAACTGGCAGCTGACGTGGCGGCCCCTGGAGGGTTCTCTGCGCCTCTGTTCTGCCCACTTTTCCATGGGGAGAAAGTAGCGTAAACTGAAGTGCATCGACCGGCGGTGGGAGTAGCTCAGCTGGTAGAGCGTCGGTCTGTGGCACCGAATGTCGCGGGTTCAATCCCCGTCTCCCACCCCAATCAGCCCTGCCAGTTCGTTGTTCTCCTACTTGCCGCAATACATGATCGTAACTTCATATTTCAGGAAGGTTCGATCCGCCGTGAGAAGCACCATATTCTCCATCCCGGCCTGGGCGATGAGCATGCGGTCAAACGGATCGCGGTGATGCGGGGGCAACTCACCGGCCATCAATGAATGGGAATGAGTGATCTCCAGAGAACGAATTGCCAGCGCTCTGATGGCGCTCGGAACGAACTGCGAGGGCGGCTTGGGAAGAGCAAGCTCGCCTAGTGCAAATTTGATCGCAATTTCCCAGGAGCTGGCCGCGGACAGGTAAAGCGCTGTATCGCTGGATGCCAGCAGATCCCGCGCTCTGTGGTTCAGCTTGTGCTCGGCGCCCAGGCTCCAGAGAAAAACGCTGGTATCGAGCAGGTACTTCATGCTTTCTTTAGCCGCCGCTTCTTTTTGCCCTCGAAAGCATCAAGCAAGGCCTCCGCTAGGGGGGCATCAAAATCCTCCGGGATCGTCATTTGGCCCGTGAACCCGCCAAGTTTCCGGGTCGCATCGGCCACCGGGGCTAGCCGTGCGACTGGAACACCGCGATTCGCGATCGTGATCTCTTCGCCGGCGGCGACGCGACGCAGGAGCCGCGAAAGATGGGTTTTGGCTTCGTGGGTGTTCACGGATTTCATCGTCCTAGGATGGACTAAGTCACTAAACTAAGTCAAGTCAAACGGCCTTTCCCGCGCGCTCTCAGAGTTACCCTGCCAAATCGAACGCGCTCAAATGGCGACAACGATTTCGCTAAACCTTCCGAGTTTCCGTACACTCCGGTAGGCTTAAAGGCTTACGCGCTGGTATTTTCAGGAAACGGCAAATGAATGACCCGATGACTTCAATTCAGTGCGGCGCTGTGCTTTTCGATATGGATGGCGTCCTCGTCGATTCCACTCCCGCTGTTGCTCGCGTTTGGACCGCGTGGGCGCTCGAACACGGACTTGCGCCCGAGCAAGTCGTGCGACAAGCGCATGGCCGGCCTAGCCTGGCCACGATCATCGAATTACTCCCGCATGGCGATCACAACGCAGAAAATCGCGAAGTCGAGCGCCGCGAAATCGAAGACATCGCGGATGTGGTAGCGCTCCCCGGTGCGTCCCGCCTCTTGCATGCCATTCCGGAGGCGCGGTGGGGTGTCGTCACCTCCGCAACTCGCGAGCTTGCGGAAGTCCGCCTTCGCGCAGCTGGACTCCCGGTACCAAAACATCTGGTAACCGCAAGCGATCTCCAGCGCGGTAAGCCCTTCCCCGATCCGTATCTGAAGGGTGCGGAAATCCTGCGAATCCCGGCTCATGAATGCCTTGTCGCAGAGGATGCCGCTTCCGGCATCCGCTCCGGTAAAGCAGCGGGCGCGCGCGTTTTGGCATTGCGCACGACTTCGACGGATGCCGAACTTTTGGTCGCGGGCGCTGATTGGATCGCGGACGATTTGAGTGACCTTGCTTTAGACAAAGGTGGGCAAGCGACTGAACTGACGTTTCGGCTTACGGCGAAGAAGTGAGCGACACGGGGCAAAAAGGGATACAATTCCCCGTTTCAAAGAGTGACGCAATTCAAGCTGGATGGGGGAAACTTGAAAAATATCTCCACGCACTGCAAGTTCTTGTTCACCCTGGCTCTGTGTTTGACCTCATTCCCACTCAGCCTGCCGGCGCAGGATAAAGACACAAAACCTGCGGACAAGCCGGCGGAGGCGGCGGCACCGCCAGCACCAAAGGAAGAGTCTTCCGTCACCGACCACGCGATCAAAATTGGCGGTCAAACGATTCCCTACAAAGCTACAGCGGCTACGATCCTCTTGAAGAACGAGAAAGACGAGCCCACGGCGCTGCTTTACTCGACTGCCTACACGCGCAGCGATGTGAAGGAAATAAGCCAGCGCCCGATCGCTTTTGTCTATAACGGGGGCCCAGGGTCTTCTTCCGTGTGGCTGCACATGGGCGCATTTTCACCAAAGCGGGTTGTGACCGTGAACGCGGAAGCCACTCCGCCCGCTCCCTACAAGCTGATTGACAACGCGAACTGTCTCCTCGACAAAACGGATCTGGTATTCGTTGATCCCGTAGGCACAGGCTTTAGCCACGCCGTCGGCAAAGCTGCGGACAAGGATTTCTGGGGCGTGGACCAGGATGTGAAGTCGCTGGCGCAATTCATCAATGCGTATGTAAGCCGCAACAATCGCTGGAACTCCCCGAAGTTTTTGATCGGCGAAAGTTACGGAACTTTCCGCTCGGCCGCTCTCTCAAATTATTTGCAATCGCACGATGGCATGTACATCAACGGGATCGTGCTTATTTCTTCGGTTCTGGATCTGGGGACGATTTCCTTCAATCCGAGCGAGGACATGCCTTATGTCTTCTATCTCCCGAGCTATGCTGCGACCGCGTGGTATCACAAGGTGCTTAAGGACCGGCCCGATAACCTGAGCGCATTTCTTGAGGAAGCCCGGCATTTTGCGCAGACGGGATATTTGGATGCTCTGGTGAAAGGAGGGAAGATCGGCGACACGGAGAAGGCTGAAGTGGCGAAGCAACTTTCGCGCTACACCGGCCTTGGCGAAGACTACCTGATCAAGGCCGACCTGCGCGTGAATCTGCCGCAGTTCATGAAAGAACTGCAGCGAAGCCGCGGCTTAACCACCGGCAGGCTGGACGCTCGCTTCTCCGGCTTCAGCTACGATTTGCTCGGCGAGTATGCCGAGTACGATCCGCAAGATACCTCCATCACCGGACCTTTCACTGCCGTCTTCAACGCCTACGTTCGCGAAGATCTGAAGTTCGGTCAGGACAAGGTCTACCACACGGGTTCCGACGAAGCCGGCAACAATTGGGATTGGAAGCATCGCGGCGGCGGAGACAATTTTGGTTTTCCGGGCTCGCCAAATGTCGAGGGAGACCTAATTCAGGCCATGCTCACGAACCCGCATCTTCAGATTGAAGTTGAAAATGGGTTATACGATTTGGCCACGCCCTTTTACGCCACGGAATACACCATGGAGCATCTCGGCCTGCCGGATAAATTGCAGAAGAATATCCACCTGCAATATTACGACGCGGGCCACATGATGTACCTGCGCGACGAAGACCTTGCTAAGCTCAAGGCAAACGTCGCCAACTTTATCGACGGCGCTTCGAAGTAACAAGTTTTGAAATTTGCTCCTCGTCCGGACACTCCTCAAAGTGAAGCCATTATATCTTTGCGGAAGTTGGTGCGGACGGCAAGCCCCGGTTAGCGGCCTGACCTCGGGAATCCCCTCGAACTAGCTGCACTTCACTCATTAGCTTTACGGCACCTCTGCCAAGCGTCATCGCCGCAGCGACCATCCATTCGCCTACACTAACTCCTGTTGTCACTCGTTCGACCCATCCCCTTTCCTCAGGTGATCTGGTTAACAAACTATGGGAACCCCAACGCAGGTTGCACCAACGCCAGCACCTTCCGCGCAGCGCAAGTTTGACACGCCGCAGCTCATAGCCGCGATGCTAAAAGCGCATGGGCATGTTAGTGATCTGATTTTTTCTCCAGGCCGCGCCCCGCAGATTGAGGTCAGCGGTCAGCTGGTAGAACTGAAGTTCAAAGGACTCGAACGCCTCACTGCCCAAGATACGGACGATCTTGCGCGCGATTTGATGGGCAAAAACGAACATCCGATCCGCATGCTCGGACAGGAAGGTTCGGCCGATCTTTCCTATGGCGTCACAGGTGTGGGGAGATTTCGTGTAAATATTTTCCGCCAGCGCGGAAGCTGCGCGATCGTAATGCGTGTGATTCCGGATCGCATCCCGGGCTTTGAAGAATTGCACTTGCCGGGGAAGCTGCGGGAAGTCGTGCAACTAAGAAACGGGATCGTCTTAGTCACGGGGCCCACGGGTTCGGGGAAGTCGTCGACCCTTGCGGCGATTGTTGACATGATGAACACCGAAAAGGCCTTCCACATTTTGACGATTGAAGACCCCATCGAGTTTCTCCACAAGCACAAGAAGGCGACAATTCACCAGCGGGAACTCCATAGCGACACACCGACCTTCGCGCTCGCGCTGCGCGCGGCCCTGCGCCAGGCGCCCAAAGTCATTCTCGTCGGCGAGATGCGGGACCGCGAGACGATGGAGATCGCTCTCGAAGCCTCGGAGACCGGACACCTCGTCTTGTCCACGCTGCACACCATCGACGCGGCGAAAACCGTCGAGCGAATTGTCGGCGCATTTCCCATGAGCGATCAACACGGAGTTCGCAACCGGCTTTCCAAGGCCTTCCGATATATCGTTTCCCAGCGTCTATTGCCGCGTAAGGACGGGAAAGGCAGAATCGCGGTAATCGAGATTCTCACCTCCACGATGCGCACTCGCGAATATGTCGAGAAGGGAGAAACCGAGGGAAAGTCTCTGCTCGACGCAATGCGCGACGGCGACACGGAAGGCATGCAGCACTTTGACGGAGAAATCGAGAAACTCATTCGCACAGGCGTCATAAGCATGGAGACAGGCCTTGCGTTTTCTTCCAATGCGGGAAACTTGAGGCTCGAGCTCGCGGATTTCAAGGAAGGCTTGGCAACCGCTCCGGCATCGGAGCCAGCCGCCGATAAAATCGAGATGGAAATCGAACGCTGATCGTCCCGCAATAAGCTAGAATCCCTGCACCCCAATTGTGGAGCGCTTCCGCATTCCTGCACTTCGGAAGCGACCAGCGTTGGAATCCCTTATTGCTAAATGAACCCTCTCGGAAGCCAAGCGGACACTCACTTCTGGCCTTCAGCCGAAATTGCTCTGCTGCTGACGTTCATCATCGGCTTGTTGGCTGCATGGAAACCAACAATTGGCGAAAGCGTCTTTCTCAGAATAGAAGCAGCCCTCTCTCGCTTTGCGGAGCGCAAAAAACTTGCCCTTGGCTCGATGTTTTTTGGCGTCCTGGCCATCCGCCTCGCCGTGTTGACGCTATTGCCGGTGCCGGTGCCTGGGATTCACGACGAATTCAGCTATCTGCTGCAGGCGGATACTTTTGTACATGGCCGCCTTGCCAATCCCACTCATCCGATGTGGATGAGCTTCGAGACGTTTCACGTGAATTGGTTCCCTACCTATTCCTCGATGTACCCGCCTGCTCAGGGTTTCGTCCTGGCCATCGGACAATTGCTTGGCAATCCCTGGATCGGTGTCCTCTTGAGCGATGCCGCGATGTGTGCGGCGATCTTCTGGATGCTGCAACCATGGATGCCCGCGCGATGGGCGCTACTCGGCGGCACATTTGCAGCTCTGAACTTGGGAATCGCCAGCTACTGGATGAACAGCTATTGGGGCGGCGCCGTTGCGGGCGCGGGCGGAGCGCTTGTGCTTGGAGCGCTGGCGCGCATCCGGCAACGCGCCAGTGTAGGCAATGCGATGCTCCTTGGATTAGGAATTGCCATCCTCGCGAATAGCCGGCCCTACGAAGGACTTCTCTTTTGTGTTCCAGCGGGAGTCTGGATCATCTGGTGGCTGCTGGGAAAAATAAAATCGCGCGATTCCCTGGGGTCTCGTATTCGAATGGTGCTCTTGCCGCTATTCATTTGCATCGTCTTGACCCTCGCGTTTATCGGCTATTACAACTGGCGACTCACGGGAGATGCGGTGCTCATGCCGCACGTCTTGAATACGCGGACGTACCATTCGGCGCCGCTTTTCCTCTGGGAGCACGCCAAAGCCGAGCTCGAGTACAACAACCAGCAATTCGAAGAGTTCTATAACGGGTGGGAGCGCGAAGATTACAAGACCACGTGGAAAGACGCTCAGAGGGTAACGGTGGAAAAGCTTGCTCGCATGGGCGTGGCCTTCTTTTGGCCTGGCGTTTTATTTCTGTTGCCAGCGATACCAGCTGCGTTTCGAGACCGCAGGATGCGCCTGCTCGTCGTCACCCTGCTTGTAAGCCTTGCCGGAGTTTTTGCGGTGATCTGGTCGGAACCCCATTATGCCGCGCCGGTCACTTGCATTGTTTATGCGCTCCTTGTGCAAGCCATACGCCATTTGCGCACCACGAAATGGAAGCGTCGTCCCGCGGGCCTGGCATTGTCTCGTGCACTCGTTGTTCTGCTTGTGCTCGAAACGGGCATAAACGTTGGTCGTCGCGCGTGCGACCCTATGTGGTGGACATGCACGGGCGATGTGAGCCGGCTCACCGTCATGGAAAAACTTTTGCATCTGCCGGGAAAGCACTTGATCGTGGTGCGCTACTCGGAGGATCACAACATCCACGATGAATGGGTCTACAACGGAGCCGACATCGATGGCTCAAAAGTCATTTGGGCCCGCGAACTTGACAAGGAACAAAACGCGAAGCTCTTCGCCTACTTCAAGGACCGCCGCATCTGGCTAGTCGAACCCGATGTTGACAACACCGAAATCAAGCCTTACAGCGCTCCTCCTGATAAGTGATTTTCTATAAGTCCTTCTCAACTCGGCAAATCTCTGCGAAAAGCAACCATGAGATTGTTGAGACCTAATTCGAATCGGCAATGAATGAATTTCTGGAAACCGATGCGATGGAGCATTTGCTGAAGAGCTGCGACAGGAATGCGTCTTTGGTGCTCGTCGCTTTCCATTTCGTCGCTCACGAGGTGCAGCGTGTGCAACACGCGCAGGATCGGATCGACCATCGCCGAGGGCCAGGTAAGAATCAACGAGCCCTCTGACGCGAGGATGCGGTACGACTCGCGCAGGACCTTTTCAGGTTCGGTCAGATGTTCTAGAACGGCAAGCATCACCACGTGATCGAACTGGCTATCCGGAAAAGGCAGCGGCGAGGACAAGTCCGTGCGCACGCGCTGCCAGCGGCCTTGCACGTCAGCGTCAACTTGATCGTCAACGCCGACTCCTACTGCTATGCGGTCGGAAGCGTAATCCAGGAAAGCGGCTTCCAAACCGCATCCCAGATCGCACACCCGCGAGCCTGGCCGAATAAAAGGATAGGCAGCGCGAAATCGCATCCGCGCAATGAAACGGTCTATTCCGGTGTAGGGCATTTATTTTAGGTCGTAGTCGCCGATGTACGTGCCGCGGCTGATGCCCAGCATGCTCAGAAAAAAAGAAGAAAAAATCACCTGCACGCCGATGAAGAGCCACATGGACCAGAAAAGAACTTGGCGCACCTCCTGCAGCGGGCCAAAACCGCTCGCGGCCCATTGCCAGGCAACCCATGCGCAGCCGGCAAAGCCTGCAAGAAAGAGCGCGCCGCCGAGCAGCAGCCCGGTTTCGAGCCTGACGCGCTTCAACACGCGCTTGAGCGATACCGTGTTGCGGTCAAAGCGCTCCGCATAGCTAAAGACTTTCGCGAAGGTTCCGATCGAAAGAATTTGCACGCCGAGGAGCGTGAACATAACGCCGAAGATCATCGTGTGAATATCGAGCACCACATGCGGAGAAATGCGGCGAGGTCCCGGCAACAGCCAGCACACAAGAAAAAGGCCGAAGAGAACAAGCGACCCGCCTGGCAACAGAAAAAGCCAGTTCGGCGCGTACAGCAGCATGAATCGCAAGTGCCGCCAGCCATCGCGGAAGCTGCGCAGGTGCGGGGCCCGGCCGCGCTTGTCGGGCCACAGCGTGATGGGGATTTCCGTGATGCGTGCGCCGAGTTGCGCGGCCTTGATAACGAATTCCGAGGCGAACTCCATACCCGTGCTGCGTAAGTCCATGCGGTCATAGACGGCTCGGGTAAAGCCGCGCATGCCGCAGTGGCTGTCTCCGATGTGTGCATGAAAAAAAAGATTCAGTAGCGAAGTAAGTGCGGGATTGCCGACGTACTTGTGGTGCCAGGGCATCGCGCCAGGCTTAATTTCTCCTCGAAAGCGGTTGCCCATGACCACCTCGTAGCCCTGTCGCCACATTTCGACGAAGCGCGGCACGTCGCCGAAGTCATAACTGTCGTCCGCATCGCCCATAATGATAAAGGCACCGCGCGAGGCGACAATTCCGGCGCGTAACGCCGCGCCATAGCCGCGCTGCTCGACGCGAACCACGCGCGCGCCGAGTCTCTCAGCAATTTCGATCGAGCCGTCCGTTGATCCGTTGTCGGCAACCACAACTTCGCCGCGCAATCCCGCCGACTGAAAAGACTTCATCGCTTTTTCCAGGCAAAGCGAAATGGAATTCGCCTCATTCAGACAGGGGATGACGACAGAGACATCCGCGGGCGGCGCGTCGCCGGTCACATCGAGCCGCGTGGTCATTTCCGTCTTGATAGCAGGTGCGCGTTCTACGGCCAAATCCGCTACCTCCCCGTTCGATCGGAGCGAGAGTTCCTGACATAAATCCGCAAAGGCCGAGTTCCAGCTTGCATTTTGCCGCCTCGCCATTATGATGGCGGAGATTCGCGTGATCCCCTGAGACTCCACATTGTCTAACACATCGGACGGCTCTTCCACCAGCACCGCGACACCGGCGTCCGCTGTCGCGCGCAACCGCGGACGGCTGCTACAAGTTCTCGGTGTGTGGTTCGGCATCGCCGTCGCCGTTGGAAACGCTATCGGTGCCGGAATCGTACGCACGCCTGGCAGCATCGCAAAAATGCTGCCGAACGCGTGGCTCTTCATCGGGATGTGGGTCATCGGCGGAATGTATGCACTTTTTGGCGCGTCTTCGCTCGCTGAACTTGGCGCATCGATTCCGCGCAGCGGCGGACAGTACAATTTTTCGCGCCGCGCGATTGGGGAGTATGCGGGGTTCATCGTCGGATGGAGTGACTGGCTCTCGACTTGCGGAACTGCCGCCGCCGTCTCCATTGTCATTGCCGAGTACAGCCGCGATCTTTTTCCGGTTCTCGCGGGCCACGAATTGCAAGTCGCTGTCGGACTGATTGTTGGGTTTCTTATTTTGCAGTGGCGTGGGATTCGCTGGGGCAGTGGCACCCAGCTCGTCACCTCTGCAATGAAAACTGGCGCATTCCTGGTCCTCGTCGGCGCATGTTTCGCGCTGGGGCACCACGCAAACTCAACGTCCGCCGCTGCATCTTCCGCTGCATCATC
Source organism: Candidatus Acidiferrum sp. (assembly GCA_035576885.1). GTDB lineage: Bacteria > Acidobacteriota > Terriglobia > Acidiferrales > UBA7541 > Acidiferrum. The sequence goes on from DATLVZ010000095.1 coordinate 23,994, forward strand.
AACGTTACCGGCGGTCCCTTCCGGTTGGCCGTTCATGATTGCGATCCTTCTGAGTTTGCAGGCTGTGGTGTACACGATCGACGGCTGGGATGGAGTGGTGTACGTCGCGGGAGAAGTGCGCAATCCCGGGCGCGATGTTCCACGCGCAATTTTCGGCAGTGTTCTCTCCGTCATGGGAATTTATCTACTGCTGAATCTCGCGGTGCTATACGTTTTGCCGATGAACGAAATCGCCGGGAACGATTTCGCTCTGGGTGCGGCGGCATCGCGAATCTTCGGCAGGTACGGCGATGGTGTGATCCGATCGATCATGATCGTCTCGATGCTAAGCTCGATGAACGCGAACCAGATTTTCTGCACGCGCACATTGCACGCGATGAGTTGCGACGGGCTTTTTTTCAGCTGGGCCGCGCGCGTAAACAAAGGCGGGACCCCCGTGCTCGCGCTTTTGCTTAGCACAGTTGCCGGCGTGCTCTTTCTGCTGAGCGGAACGTTTGAGCGCGTGATTGACATGCTTGCGTTTTTCTTCGTTGCGAACTACACGCTTTCTTACGCGTCGCTCTTCGTGCTGAGGAAGCGAGAGCCGGAGATGGCCCGGCCCTATCGAGCGTGGGGCTATCCGTGGACGACGGGAATCGCACTGATTGCATCCGTGGTATTTCTGGCCGCTTCCATCGTGACGGACCTCCAAGGCTCGCTGGCCACGAGCCATTTTTGGCCGCCAAGCCCGGCGGCGCTGGCGCTCGCGGTGCTGATCCTTAGCTATCCCGTGTTTCGCGTACTAAAATGGGGGACGAAAAACAGAGTTTCGACCGACCTATCGTCTTGATCGGCACCACTGTGTTCGCCGCCTGTTTTCTCTGAAATCTCCCCTAATTCTGTAATTTTTCGGCGACGGATTTTCCTTGCAAGAAAAGCAACAAATAGTCCCGGCCGCCGGCTTTGGAATCGGTGCCGGACATGTTGAAGCCACCGAAGGGATGCGCGCCGACCATCGCGCCGGTGCATTTGCGATTCAGATAAAGATTGCCGACGTGAAAGGCTTCCTGAGCTTTTTGGAGCTTGGCGGGATTTTTTGAGTAGACTGCGCCGGTGAGGCCGAACTCGGTATTGTTGGCGATTTCCAGAGCATGATCGAAGTTCTTCGCTTTGATGACGGCGAGGACGGGCCCGAAGATTTCTTCCTGGGAAATTTTTGCCAGGGGATCGACGTCGGCGATGATGGTCGGCTGAATGAAATAGCCGTCGCCTGGCGCGCGGCTGCCACCGTGGAGCAGCTTCCCTTCTTTCTTACCGACTTCAATGTAATTCAGAATCGTGTTCATGGCGGATTTGCTTACGACCGGCCCCATGTAATTGTTGGGATCATCGCTGGGGCCGACGGCGATTTTCCTGGTGCGCTCGACGAGTTTCTGGAGGAAGGAATCGTAGATTTTTTCGGAAACGATTGCGCGCGAGCACGCCGAACACTTTTGTCCCTGGTAGCCGAAGGCGGCTTGCGCAACGCCTTCGACGGCAGCGTCAACGTCACCTTCTTCATCCACGATGATGGAGTCTTTGCCGCCCATTTCGAGAACGGTGCGCTTGATCCAGATTTGGCCGGGGACAGTTTTGCCGGCGAGTTCGCTGATGCGCAGGCCGACTTCCTTTGAGCCGGTGAAGGCGATGTAGCGGGTTTTCGGGTGCTTGACGAGGACGTCGCCAACGGTAGCGCCAGGGCCGGTGAGAAAACTGAGAGCTTCCTTCGGAATGCCCGCTTCATAAGCGATCTCGACGAATTTGGCGGCGACGGTAGGGGTGTCGGCCGCGGGCTTGAGCACAACGGTGTTGCCGGTGACGAGCGAAGCCATGGACATGCCGGCGGCGATGGCGGCAGGAAAATTCCACGGAGGAATGACCACCCCGACGCCGAGCGGAATATAGACGAGATAGTTTTTCTCGCCTTTCATGGGCACCACTTGTTGCGGGCCGGCAAGGCGCAACATTTCGCGGCCGTAGTATTCGCAGAAGTCGATGGTTTCGGCTGTGTCGGCGTCGGCTTCGGGCCAGGTTTTGCCGGCTTCGTAGCAAATCAAGGCGTTCATTTCAAATTTGCGGTCGCGGAGAAGTTTGGCGGTACGGAAAAGGCATTCGGCGCGCTGCGCGGCGGGAACGCGCTTCCAGGATTCAAAGGCCTTGTTGGCGGCTTCGACGGCTTGCGCGGCCATCTCGGGGGTCGCGGTTTGGAAGACGCCGATGACTTGTTCAGGATGCGAAGGATTGGTGGAGGTGCGTTTTTCAGCGGTGATCACCTTCTGGCCGGCGATGTACATGGGATATTCGCGGCCAAATTCGGAAGCGACCTTTTTCAGAGCGGCTTCCATGGCGGTGCGATTTTCGGGCTTCGAAAAATCGAGCAATGGTTCATTTGTGAATTCAGAAATGTGGATTTTCGCTTCAGCGGTAGCCATGGCGGACTCCCTCCTCGATGGGCAAACAAGGATTGTACTTCGAGGATCCCGGAAGCGACAAGGCGGGACAGGACGTGACTGCTGGCTGGTGGTTGGTGCCCGTCGAATTGGCGCCGTCGTTGGGACTGGGAGTGGAAGCGGCGGAGGAGTTGCGGGCGGCCTCGGCCCGGACAACGCATGCGGGGCGCCATGGGTCGGACCAGTCAAATTTGGATGGGGCGTCGGCGGCTTTCTTGTCGATGACAAGCACGCCGCGGAGGATGAGGCTGAGGGCGTAGGTGATGACGGCGGCGCGGCGGGAGGAGATGCGGCCCTGGGCGACGAGGACAACGACGTGGGCGAGAGTCGCGTTGATCTCCTCGGCGGATTGGAAAGTGGGGGCGACTTCGCCGAAGAGTTCGGCGGAGAGATCGGCGCGATCGGCGGCGGAATGCGTAGTTCTACTTACGCGATCGGCATGACGGGCGCAGAAGCCCTTTGCTGGGTCTTGCGCCGGGAGACGGCACTGGGCGCCAGTACGATTGCGGGCGCGGCAGCGATTTAGGCCGTGCGCGGCGGGCGCGGGCTTAGGTGAAGCAACGGATTGTGTTTGTTGTTCCATTTTGGTCCTCAGAAATAGGTGGATTGTGTACACCCCCGGTGTACAGAGAACTGTGAAATAAACGCATGACGGGATTGGGTTTGCGGGCGTTGCTGTGCGTGCACAGAAGGGAGTGCGAGTGATAAGGGCGTGGCGACAGAAGGAAATTAAGGGCGCGGGTGTCGTAGAAATACGACAGTCGGGCGCTGCGAGAAGCAGGACGTGGGGTCCCGGCTTGCGTGCGACTTAAACCGTGATCAGAGCCGAATCTCACGGGCAATTTTACCGCAGTTCAGGATAACTTGTCAAGATATTTCTATTGTGGTAACCATTCGAATCGCGGCAAGTAGGGATTTAAGTGGATGAAGGGAAAGGAGATGGAGCGACAAAAGAAGCGTGAAAAAAACAATTAAACGGGTGGATGTGGTGGATCGACCGTTCCTTGCGGAGTGAAGATCTCGACGGATTTGCCTCCAGCCTTAAGATGGTTCGCATAGAGGAGCGGCCCTGCGGGATCGGCCGCACCGATGACGACCAAGGAATCGTCTTCGAGATGGTAGATGTAGATCGCAATTCCGCTGCCGCCGAGCTCGTCCGGTATGCCACAGAGGCGGACAACGTCGTTCATAGACATGGATTGTTTGATGGCGCGGAAGTGAGCGAAGTCGCGCTCTGCGGGGGGAGCGTTTGGAAACATTTGGTCGAGGGCGTAGTTTTGTCCCGATGTAGCGGTCATGTACCCTGGCAGGCGACAAAGCCAACTATGGATGGCAGGCTTACAGATTTTTAAGGTCAGGTCGAGATATTCCGAAGGATCGGTGACGCGGCGAGGCTTGAACTGGCCGCCTGTAATGCCGAAAACGATTGTGAAATCGTCAACCTGTGCCCTTCCCTTATACTTCAAGGTTATTTCCTTGCAGCGCTCGACGACATTTTGGAAGCCGTCATGCTTGAGGTCGAGAATGGCGTAGATGCACTCGAAGGAAAGGGTCTGGTCACTCGCCACCATGTTTGCATCCACGACGAGGCCATCGGGTGTTGCCCACCAGGGATCCTTGCCATCGCTCCAGTAACGAATCTGCCAAATGGACTTTGTTGTGTCGTAGTAAAGAGAAGCGAAAACAACCGCGGCCTCGCATTCGGTGCAGGAGTAGTAGGTGAAGGTCACATCAGGAATCGAGGAAGGGCCAAATCTGGCGAGTCTGACGAACTTCCATATCCACATGACCTCGGCATGTTCGATAGGCGATTTCTCGTGAGTGGCGAGATCAAAATTGAAGGCCGAAAAGTATTCGTCCCACGCGTTCTCAATGGCGACTTCCCTGGCGGGTCGACGGCCGATGATGACGAGAGCAGATTTGTTTATAAGGCCGACCTTTTGGAAGTACTTATAACCATAGACATCGAGGGGGTCTTGCCCCGGCGTGGGCGTATCCGGCGCGAGTTCATCGGCGAAAGCGAGGTGGAGTTGCTGCCAGAGTTGCGGGTCGGTGTTTTCATGAACCCAACGAAAGGAGCTGGAAGTAGTAGGCGTAGTGGCTGGGGCGGTGGATTGCGCGACGGAGGAGGAGGAAAGCAGAAGAGAACCGCCGAGGCAAAGCAAGGCGGCCTGGAGCGTTCGTCGAGCGGGATCGCCCGTTCGCGGTATATTCATTCTGTAAGACTAGCATTCGACAAGGGTGCAGCGGAACTGGCCCGTGGTGCAGTACGGGCTCGATAGTAATCAGGATGGCGCGCTGGTGATTAGGTGGCGTAGCAAGATGTGGTTCAAGGCAGGGAGAGCGGCGGTAGCGTCGCGTAGTTAGGAAGCGGGGTCAGGAGGTGAGTTCGTGGGTGGCGGAGGCGAAGATTTTGGTGTGGAGGTCGATGTCGGAGGCGGTGGTGGCGGGGCACATTAGGGCCATGTTGTGGAAGGGAGTGAGGAGGACGCCGCGGTTCAGGGCGTAGAGGTGGAGGAAGCGCTCGAGTTCGAAGTCGGCGGCGGCGGCGGATTCGGCGCCGTTGTGCGGAGGCTTTGCGGCGAAGGTGTACTCGGCGCGGGCGCCGAGGCGGGTGACGTTCCACGGGAGGTTGACGGAGCGGATTTGAGCGGCGACGGCGCCGGCAAAACGCTCGGCGAGCGGGAGCATGTGAGCGAAGGCGGCAGGCGTGAGGATGTGTTCGAGGGTGGCACGCATCGCGGCCAGGGAGAGCGCGTTGCCGGCCAGCGTGCCGCCGATGCCGCCGACGTCGATATCTTCGAGATGGAGGCGGGCGGAGATGCGCTGGGCGACTTCCTCGGTGACGCCGAAGGTTGCGCCGGGAATGCCGCCGCCGATGGGCTTTCCGAAGACGAGAATGTCGGGCTGGAGATTCCATTCGCGGGTAGAGCCGCCGGGGCCGGCGCAGATGGTGTGGGTTTCGTCGGCGATGAGGAGAGTGCCGTAGCGACGAGCGAGATCGCGGGCGGATTTCCAGTAGCCGTCGTCGGGAAGGATGATGCCGACGTTGGTCATGGCAGGTTCGGCGAGGACGCAAGCGACATCGTGATGCTTGAGAGCGGCTTCGAGGGCTTGCAGGTCGTTGAACTCGACGACGCGGGTGGTTTCTGCGGGATTGACGGGAGGGCCGATGTTGCCGCGGCGCGGGCCTACGACGCCGTTGTGAAGCGAGACGAAGGTTTCGTCGACGGTGCCGTGATAGCAGTAATGGAAGACGAGGATTTTGGGGCGCTGCGTGATTTCGCGGGCGATGCGGATGGAGAAGCGGTTGGCGTCGGTGGCGGTGAGGGTGAATTGCCAGAAGGGGAGGCCGAAGCGGCGCTGGAGATCTTCGCCGACCCAGAGCGAGTCTTCGGTGGGGAGCATGAAGGTGATGCCTTCACGGACACGGCGAGAGACAGCGTCGGCGACGATTTGCGGCGAGTGGCCAGTCATCGCGCCGGTGTCGCCGAGGCAAAGATCGACGTAGTCGCGGCCATCGACATCGGTGAAATGCGCGCCGGTGGCGGTTTTTACGAAGACGGGAAAGGCGCCAGCCCATTTGTTCATCCAGTTCATGGGAACGCCGCCGAGGAGAGAGGATTGGGCGCGTAGATAGAGTTCGGCAGAGCGCGGGTGATCGGCGACGAAGCGCTTTTCTTCGCGTTGGTGGAGGGAGTGGAGTTTGGCGCGGTCGATAGCCGTCATAGTCACAAGACCCAAGAACCGGAAAAACAGCAGCGATGTGTCGAGGAATGCCACACATCGAAGAGAGATTCCTCGACTGCGCAGGCCGACATTCCGCAGGAGCGGAATGCAGGAAAAGGCGTCGGCCTGCTCCGCTCGGAATGACAGTACACGACTACATTTCAGATTGACAATACGTGTCAGGGTTTCATTAGCGGAGGGCGTGGATGATTTCGCGGGCGGCGTTGGCGCCGGAAGCGCCGGTGAGGCCATTGCCGGGATGCGTGCCGTTGCCACAAAGGAAAAGGCCGCGAATGGGCGTTTTGTAGCGGGCCCAATCGAGGACGGGGCGCATGGTAAAGAGCTGATCGAGGGCGAGCTCGCCGTGGAAGATGTGGCCGCCGGTGTAGCCGTAGATGGTTTCGAGATCGAGTGGAGTGATGACTTGCATGTGTTCGATGAGGCTGGGGAGATTGGGAGCGTACTCAGCGAGAGTTTTGACCACGGTGTCGCCGAGATCTTTGCGGCGAGTGTCCCAGTTCCCCTCTCTCAGCTTGAACGGCGCGAATTGAACGTAGGCGGAGAGGACGTGCTTGCCTTCGGGCGCAAGCGAGGGATCGAGAATCGTGGGAATGGTGACGTCGAGATAGGGCGCGGCGGAAAATTCGCCGTATTTTGAGGCGTCGAAGGCGCGTTCGAGATAATCGATACCGGGGCCGATGTGGATGCGGCCGGAGAGGGAGTTGAGAAAACCTTCGGCAGGATCGAGCGCGGAGAAAACAGGGAGACCGCCGAGTGCGAGATGGACTTTGGCGACGGTGCCGTTGGCGCGAAGGTTGCGGATGCGGAGGGCGAAGGTCGGATCGAGTTGGGTGGGATCGAGAAGCTTGAAAAAAGTGCGCTTGGGATCGACGCCGGAGACGACGGCTTCGATTGTGATTTCATCACCATCGGCGAGAACGAGGCCGGTGACGGCGCCATCCTTCACGCGGATGTGTTGAACCTCTGCGTTGGTGCGAATTTCCGCGCCGGCTTTTCTGGCGGCATCGGCGAGAGCAAGAGTGAGCGAGCCCAGTCCGCCGCGCGGGAAAGCGGCAGAGCCAACGGGATGAGAGTCCGCAGCCGCGCGAAGAAGCAGAACGGCCGTGGAACCGGCGGACCAGGGTCCGAGCGCGGTGCCAAAGACGCCGCGCGCCGCGACGACAGCGCGAAGCAGATCGGTTTCGAAAAATTCGGAGACGAAATCTGCGACCGCCATCGGTCCCCAGCGCAAAAGATCAAAGATGCCATGCTTGCCAAGGCTGCGAACGCTGCGACCGGCTTTGAACAGATTCCAGAAATCCTCGGGCGAGGGTGAGTCAATGCCGGGAGGCGTGATGGAAACGATCTCTCCAAGAACAGTGAACAGATGATCGAGCGTTTCCGCAAACTGCGTGTACTTCGCGGCGTCTTTTTCGGAGTGCCGGGCGATCTCGGCGGCAGTTTTCGCATGGTCGATATAGAAGAGAAGCGACTTGCCATCGGGCGTGGGAGCAAAGACGCGAGGATCGGGGCGAAGAATCTCGCAATCGAGTTTGTGGAACTCGAGGTCGCGGGCGATGTCGGCGCGAAGCGGGCCGACCGTGTGAGAAAGCGTGGACGCGTGGAAACCGGGATGAAATTCTTCGGTGATCGCGCCGCCGCCGACCATTTCGCGGCGCTCGAGAACGATGGGCTTGAAGCCGCCCTTGGCGAGATAAAACGCGGTGATGAGAGCGTTGTGGCCGCCGCCGATGAGTGCTACGCGCTGTCCGATGGGCATGGTTAGTTCTTGCTCCCATGGGCGCGGCGCGAGCTCGTGCCTTTCCAATCTTTAAGAATTACTTGGCTGGCGATGCGGCCAGGAGCGCCCATGATGCCGCCGCCGGGATGCGTGGCGGAACCGCACATATAAAGATTGTCGATCGGGGTGCGGTAGTAAGCCCAGCCGGGGACAGGACGCAGGAAAAAGAGCTGCTCGAGAGAAAGCTCGCCCTGAAAGATGTTGCCTTGCGTGAGGCCGAACTCGCGCTCGAGGTCGAGCGGGGTGAGAATTTGGCGGCCTACGATAATTTTTTTGATGTTGGGGGCGTGTTCGGCGATGGTGTTGACGACGGCGTCGCCGAAGGCTTCGCGCTGTTCGTCCCAGGTGCCTTTGGCAAGCTTGTAGGGCGCGTATTGCACGAAACAGGACATGACGTGCTTGCCGGGAGGCGCGACGCTGGGGTCGGTGAGGCTGGGGATCACGATGTCGATGTAGGGCTTGCGAGAAAAGTTGCCGTACTTCGCATCGTCGTAGGCGCGCTCCATGTAATCGATGCTGGGAGAAATGGAAATCGCGCCGCGGAGATGCGCGCCGGAGCCGGTCAGACACTTGAAATCGGGAAGCGCGTCGAGCGCGAGGTTTACTTTGCCGGAAGAGCCGCGGAATTTGTAGCGGCGGACGCTTTCGAGAAAATCGCCGGGAAGTTCGCTGGGATCGAGAAATTTTTCGAAGGTAAGATGCGGGTCGACGCTGGAGGAGACGACCTTGGCGGAGATTTCTTCGCCGGATTGAAGAGCGACGCCGCAAGTGCGTCCGTTTTTGACGAGGATTTTCGCAACGCCCGCTTGGGTACGAATCTCGACGCCGGCTTCGCGAGCGGCGTCGGCGATGGCGTTCGAAATAGCTCCGGTGCCGCCGCGGCTGAACCCCCAGGAGCGGAACGCTCCGTCAATTTCTCCCATGTAGTGATGGAGAAGAACGTACGCGGTGCCAGGAGAGCGAATCCCGAGAAAAGTGCCGATGATGCCGGAGGCGGACATGGTGGCTTTGAGAACATCGGTTTCAAACCACTGATCGAGAAAATCGGCGGCGCTCATGGTCATGAGCTGGACGAGCGTGTAACGTTCATCGGAGGAGAGGCTGCGGAAGCGCTGCATGAGGAAATGAAGCTGCTTGAGATCGCCGGGCTTGAGGGTGGTCGGATCGGGCGGAATCATCGAGAGCAGCGGCTTCACGAAACGGCACATCGGCGTCATCGATTTGGAGAATTCGTCGTAGGCCTCGGCGTCGACGCGGGAGTGGCGGCGAATTTCGCGCTGGGTGCGAGCGTGATCGTTCATACGCCAGAGGAAATTGCCGTTGTGCATGGGCGTGAACGTGCCGTCGAGCGGGAGGATTTCGAGGCCGTGGCGCGGAAGGTCGAGCTCGCGAATGATTTCGGGGCGAAGAAGAGAGACAACGTAGGAACATTCGGAGAAAAGGAAACCAGGAAAGATTTCTTCCGTGACGGCGGCGCCGCCGAGGACATGGCGGCGTTCGAGGGCGAGCACCTTCTTCCCAGCCTTCGCCAGGTAGGCGGCGTTGACGAGGCCGTTGTGGCCGCCGCCGATGACGATGACGTCGTAGTGCTGCGCCATGCAGAATGACCCCGTTCAGGATGCGACTGAAAAGAAGATACGATGCGACTGGAAGACGGGACATTTTACTGGCAGCAGACGTGCGGCACAAGGGCCACCAGGCGTAGCGATATTGCACTGTTAAAGCAGATCCGATCCCGGAGGCCGTGGCTGACCAAAAGCTATTGAAGTCCGAATGCCCGGGGAGGTTCAAGTTTTAGTTCTGCGTTCCTTTAGGAGACAGCGGCGCTGCGCTACTTCTTGGCTCTCTCGTGAGGAAAAGCATGAAGGGAGTCACTCCGAACGGCACACTCTCATCATCCGGCTGCCCTGGACTCGGCGCGAGGTGGAGAAATGTTATCTTATCAGTCCAGGGGTCGATGATCACGCGGCTGCCCAATGGAAGAGCGTGGGTTTCGGAGTCTGCTTGATCAACAGGCCCTTTCTTCTCTGCATGTACAGCTCCAAGCGTGTCATACACGCTTTCCCCGATAAGCGGTTGTAACAAATGATACGCGGGAATCGGCTGTAATCGCCGTAGCTCCACGATAAGTTGCGCGACTGAATGTGCCGCGTTCTTGTATGGAGAATTATTCATCCACTTCTCCGCCAAGTCGGCGGCTTGTTTCCGCTGGTCGGTCTTGTGGCTAAAGCGTAGTTTTCTGAAAGACTCTCTAGGGCCAAAGATTAGTCTGTCCGCGAATGAAAAACTTGCATACGCCCGATCGTCTAGTTCCGTATATGCGAGGTCGCGTGCGAGGATTGCTGCAAGGCTGGCCTCGTTCGGTAGCACGTCTATCAGTCCTCGACTTAGGATAATTGTATGTCCGACAACCGCTGACTCCAAGGTCGAGGTCATCAAAACACGGCATCGTATTTCCGGCTGGATGTCGAGGTTGTTTGTGACCTCGAGGTTATTGACCACGGTTCGCAGGGTCTTCTCCACGTCGCCTGCAGGAGCTAGCAGCCCACTGCTTTCTAGGGCGTCAGTTACGTTGTCCTCGGCTTGTCGGTCCCATGCGCGCTCCTGTTCGATGGGCCCGCCAGCCTGCGAGGAGGCTGTCTTGTCTTGTATTAAACTTGATGGGTCAACAACGATTTTCGCCAACTCCTGTTCCGGTCGAGCAGTTTGAAGGTTGTAGCCCCAGAACCTTGTTTGCGCTCTAAAGCGAATCTTGGTCCATTGAAACTTCCAAATCCCACAGCAGGGCATGTTCAGTTCTTCCGAATAGATCGCTGCCGGAAGCCATAGCCCGGGCCCCGCGTTAATACGCCAACTGTCGAAGTGGAAGTACTTCCGATAGAAATTACTACCCCTGTAGATACCATTAAATCGAACTATCGTGAGGTCTTGATCCTCCACCCAAATTCGCCCCTCGAACAACCCTGTTTTGCGCATGGCGATAGGAATGACATCGAATACGAGGCATCGGAGTTCACCAAGAAACTCGTTCTTGAGGTATTGGAATCGGTAATGCCGTAGGTCAAAGTTACCGTCGTCGGGAAAGGCCATCGCCACGAACCCGCTTGGGACAAATTCGAGCGAATTCGGAGCGAGGGAATCAGAGTACTCATCAATACGACGCCAGATCTCAGGCCCGCTGGGTTTGAATCTTAGGGCGCGCAATTGGCCAGAAAACTCAGCTTGGCTTACAAAATATCTGTCAGCCCTTGGCAAGAATCGATTGCGTCTGCTGGAAAGCCCTTGTACATACGTTTCGACTATGGGGTGACGTCCCTGTAGGTCTTCGACTACAGCGTGTTCTCGGTTAATAATTTTCGTTACTAGCCGCTCATCAATGGCTGGCTCATTCGCTGCTCGGATCTGTGGAGCTACCAGAAGAAGGGCAAGCGAAACAAACGTAGACAAATGCATTAGTCCTCCACTCGCCTAGAGCGAGCTGTCCTGCAATGAAAGATTTGGGCGGTCAGCGGGCCGATGACAGGTCCCTAAACTGCAAATCTTTGAATCCGGGGGGCGGCTGCCCAGCTTCCTTGATCCGCAAGGTGTCCACTTTCAGAAGTTATCCGATCCATCCGACCCAGAATGTGCTGAAGTCAACCAGCGCCCGAGGTGAAACTCAAATCTCAGGGTCACGAGGGCGGTCGGGGCCCAATGGCACCTACGGCCGGCTTGAGGCGCGTTAGGGTTAGCCTGATCGCAGAAGTGGTAGAGCCCCCCAGTGAAACCCCAACGGATGTGCGATGGCGAACGAATGTCCTGGCTGAATTCGAATCCCTGGAGGCGATTAGATTGAAGCTTGCACGGGTTTGCGACAGTGGCCCACACGCAGCCTGTAGGGAACACGTACGTTAGGTAGAGCCTCCCCGCACCAAAGTAGTCGTTGCGAACGACGACGCCCGCCGAGGGTAGCCATGAACTTTTATCAAACTGCGAAGTCCACAGCGAAACGTGTTCCAAGCTTGCAATTAGGCCCAACCTTTGAGTGGCAAAAGCAATAGCGGAGCCGCTCACCATTAGCGACTGTCCGTCGCCGGTAATCGCCTTTCTGTCGGGCGAGTAGAGAGCTCGTGTTTGAAATTCGAGTCGGTTACCAACTGGGATTTCCATCGAGGGACCAAACGCGCTGGAAGGTAGTTCGTAGCCGAGGGCAGTTTCGGAACCGACCTCCGCGTCAAGCAGCAGTCGAGTCCGATGGTCAGAGAATCGCTCCTGGCTCCATGTCTGCGACGCGGAGAACAGGCACACAATTGTTGCAATAGCAATTCTTGTTGGGGACATTTTCTATCACCCTGACTCTTAGCGAGTCATGCCAAGTTCGTTGCAATCGCGTGTCCAAGATCAAAAATCTGAAAATGAAGAGCGTTACCGCTCAGCCGACAACCATATAGACCGTTCTGGAACAAGTTCATGTTCAATTTGGGAATTGGGTGTCGATATCGGACGGCGAGAGCCGCGACAGGCCACTAACAGATCGCTTCTTGAGTTAATCGAGGCGCTACAGCTCGGAGGCCTGACGACTTCCGCCTGCGAGATCGGCCATCTGCTTTTTCGCTGGGGCCTGAGCAGGGAGCGAAAATCACCGGTGAGTCGATTCAGCGCAATCCGCTCTGATTAGAGTCTGCACAAACCAAGGTTTCACGAATAATGGGCGGCACGTTGTCGGCCCTCCAGAGCGATCCCGCGAACCACCATTCAGAGTACGTTTCCTTGGTCGGGTCCGCCGGGGCGGCGGATACGTAAGTGCCGCGGGCATAGGAGAGCGCTGCGGCGAAGCGCGAGGCATCTCGTGGTCTCATTTCACCGGATTGATAATATTGCCGCAATCTCATCTCTTTCGGGAGCGTGAATAGTTGTCCAGGAATGCCTACTTGTTCGTACTCGGTCACTTGGAATGGTACCGAGCTGATCATGATCCCAGCACTCCTTGGCTGCTACAAATTCTGGGCACTTGACGCTGGAGCCTTGATACTTATATATTACTTATGTGTCAACAACTTTATATCTATCGTTTTGGAAAACCTGTGGATAAGTGCCAAATTATTTTAGGCAGTTTGCGGCGTTCTGTTAACTAGATATATTTCCCCTGCGTTCAAAGAAATGAAGGGGGGATCCCGTCAAAAGGCTCCCTCGGCTTTGCGGCTAGCGATACAACAGTAATGAGTTCGTCGCTAAATCCCGGTGTTTTTGCCGCTTTCCACTTTGTGACGTCTATTTTGCGCGCGGCGGATATGGAGGCGGAATCTCGGCGTAGCCGGTGGCGGCAGTCTTGAGGTTTGGCGGCACAGAGGCTTTAGCGTCGCCGATAGCCCAGCGAATTCCACCTGCAAGAAGATCCAGGGGAAAGGGATTCTGCCAAATCTCGGAGCGATCGCCGATGGCGGTATAGAAGACTTTTCCGCGGCCGTGCATGCGGGCCCAGACAACGGGATAGGGCGGGCGCTTGTAAGCGTTGCCGTTCATCGTGGAAGTATCGAGCGTGCAGATGACGTGCAGGTCGGGAGCAAAATCCTTCATCGAATACCATTCGTCCATCAAGCTCACCGGAGAATGAACGCCCTCGAGGCCGGGAAATTTCGGATCATCGATGATCACGTTTGTGGTTTGCAGGCGCGGATCTTTGCTTTGGCCGTGGATGATGAACTCGCCTCCGATCATCCGGATATAGGGATCGGACTTCTCGCCGTGGGCGATGTAGCGATTGGAGAGATCTTCCGGGTCGGGCGGAGTGTGGAAAGTGTCAGTGGCGGCATGGATTCCCACGAAACCCAGGCCGTTGTGGACGGCGTCGAGAAAAGCCTGCTTGCCGTTTGAGGACATCGGAGGATTTTTGTCGGTGCCTTCCTCTGTCAGAACTCCGGTTGTGAAGAATACGACTGCGGCGTAATCGTGAAATTCCTTGGAGTCAAAAATCCGGCCATCTTTGGAAGCGGTGAGGTCAAATTTGTACTTGGCGGCCATATCCCGGACAGCGTTTTCCACGATGCTCGGCTTGCCGTCGGTGACCTTGATGACGGCGTGCTCGAAGCCGGAGGATTTCGTGAACAGCAGGACGGATTTGTTCTTGGCGGCGTGTGCCGAGCGCGAAAGGAGCAGCCCGGCGCCCGCAGCCGCCGTGGTACGGAGGAAGTCGCGTCGCGTGGCGAGTGGATTCATTTTGTTTTCCATGAGCTCGAGATTTCAAACCTTCCTTGCAAAATATTTCTTGCAAAATAAAAGCCTAGAGAAGACGGCGTAGTGTACTGCGAGCGAGAGAACCGGGGCAAGTGAATGAGCACCGAAAATAGCCGGCGGGGACGCATTTCGGATGGGAGCCGATTAGTGATGATTACCTGAGATTATGGGCCACAATACCCGCATGATTGTGGGATACTCTGCGCGGCGATTTCGCATACGCGTTGGCTAAGAATCGATGGGAGACTAATCCAGAAAACCATTCATGCCGGCGACACTGGACCCCACAACTTTTGAGATGGAGCGCGTGCCCCGGCGGAGATGGGCGATTGCGTGCTTGCTCGGGTTCGGAGTCCTCGTCAATTATTTCGATCGCGTAAATCTATCTGTATCCAAGGAAGCGCTGGACGCGGCGTTCGGCATATCGGCGGTAACGTTTGGTTATTTGTCGAGCGCCTACAACTGGACTTATGCGGCGCTCCAGCTCCCATCCGGTCTCTTGCTGGACAAGTTTGGAGTTCGACGAGTCGGCTGCATCAGTACGATTCTGTGGGGCGTAGCTTCCTTCGGCGCGGCGATATCCACGGGAGTAGGCGGGTTCCTCTCGGCGCGGCTGCTCCTGGGAATCGGAGAGGCGCCAACGTTTCCTGGAAACTCCAAAGCCATCGGGTATTGGTTTCCTAAACAAGAACGCAGCCTCGCGACCGCGATTTTTGACTCGATGGCAAAATTTTCCTCGGCTATTGGCGTGCCGGTGCTTGGCATTCTGCTTCTGCATTTTGGATGGCGATGGAGTTTCGCTGCGACAGGATTCATCAGCATCTTCTATTTCGTTTTGTTCTATGTGTTCTACCGTAACCCGAGCGAAGACAAGCGGCTCTCGGACGCAGAACGGCAATACATCGCGAAAGGCGGGGCGCAGACTGAAGACAGAGCGAAAGCTTCCAAAGGTGCGCCATTCTGGTACCTGCTCCGGCAAAAGAGAGTTTGCGGATTGGCGCTGGGTTTCGCCGGCTACAACTACACGTTTTATCTGCTATTAACCTGGTTGCCCTCGTATTTCCTGGCGGTCCAGCACGTCGATTTGTTGCATTCCGTCGCGTACACGAGCGTGCCGTGGTTGATCGCAACGCTGACGGATCTTGTTGTCGGCGGATGGCTCGTTGATACATTGATTCAGCGCGGATGGAATGCCGTCCGCGTTCGGCAGGTGGTTCTAATTGGAGGAACAAGTCTCGGGCTCGGTATCCTGGGCGCCGCCTACGCGCAGAGCGCCGCAGGTGCGCTGTTCTGGATCAGCCTTTCGATCGGGGGATTGTCCGCTGCGTCTCCCGTTGGATGGTCGATCCCATCACTAATTGCTCCGAAAGAAAGCGTTGGCACTGTAGGTGGAATATTGAATTTTAGCAATCAGCTTGCCGCGATCGCCGCGCCGATTGTTACCGGCTATGTCGTGCAAGCCACGCGATCCTTCGCTTGGGCATTCGTAGCTGCAACGGCTACTCTTCTCATGAGCATCGGGGCTTATATTTTTCTGCTGGGACGAATGGAACCCGTGCCCGAACCTGCATAATTCGCAAAAGTTCCAAAACCTAATTGCCTGCGCCGGCCGCGTAATGTTTCGCAGCGTGGGTTCTAGCGTTGTAAACATCGAAGCTTCCATCCGGCGAGGCCGTCAGCTTGAGATAGTTGCCCGCATCGGAAGTGCCCGAGAGATTGGCAATGAATGTGTCAGCCACATTGTGCGCGGCGCCGCCCTCGTTTGAGTAATGCAGCTGCCACAAATCCTCGAGGCGCGGCGACTTCTTCACCGTATCCCAGGACAAGGGTGCACCGCCTTTTGTGGCGCCATTATCCATTATGGCCACTCGCGGGGCGATCCCCATGAGAAGCTCGGGGCTGGTGCTCGTCAGCGATCCATGGTGAGAAACCACCAGGATGTCAATCGTGCCCAGCTTGTTGACCGGGCACATCAACTGCCGTTCCTTGTCGGAAGTCAGATCTCCCAAATCGAGAATGCGCAGCTTACCGAACGTGAACAGCACGCCCAGCGAACGGGCGTTTTCCGTATGATCCGCGGGACTCGGTGCGGAAATACTACAAGTCGGATTCGCTTCACCGGCGCCGGGCAAGGGTTTTTCGAGCACCTCGCCATCGCCGCTTACGACCTTCGCTTCCATACCCGCGATTGGCAACTCATCCCCTGGCTTTGCGATCGTGCGCTTGAGATGCTCTTTTGCCAGAAAATCCTGGTAGTCCCGAAATGTTTGACCGGCAACCGAGCCCGAGGGCTCGCGGTTTTCTCCATGATCGATAAAACGTCCCACAGGAATTCTCGCAGCTAGTTGCGTGACGCCTCCGGCATGATCCTGGTGATAGTGTGTGAGAAGCAAGAAATCTATTTTCGTGATGCCCGCCAGCTTCGCGGCAGATACGATGCGATCCGCGTCGCGGCCGTTGTATCCGGGCCAGCCCGTGTCGATGAGCAGCGACTTACCCTCCGGAGTGACGAAGAGGGTAGCTTGTCCGCCTTCCACATCAACAAAATAGATTTGCAGCGGCTTGGCGCTCGCGGGCAAAGTCGAAGCGAACGCGACGGGATGCGAAGTTAAGCCTAGAAATCCGCAGAGTGCGGTGAATAAAAAGCCACCTCGCAAACAATGGCGTAGTACAGCACTTGAAACACAATCATTGGGCATGTTCCATGCTCCTAGTCTGAGCCCGGAGAGTGTTCTGGCACGATCTTCGCGGACTCAACCAAGGCGCGTATCGCGCCTGTGGATATTCCGCCATCCACGAGCAGAGTTTGCCCGGTTACATAACGGCTGGACTCGGCCGAGAGAAACACGACCGCGGCGTCGAGATCCTGCGGTTGCCCCGGACGTTTCAAGGGAATGCGATCGCAGAGATATTCGACCCATTCTTTGTTCTCGTAAAGAACCTTGTTCTGTTCGGTGCGAAACCATCCGGGCGCGAGACAATTCACGGTTATACCGAACTTTCCCCAGTCGTCCGCGAGGCTCATCGTCAATTGTTTTACGCCCCCGCGGCTGGCGCCATAGGGTGCCAGTCCAGCGTAGCCAGCCACGCTGGTGACTGAGCCGATGTTGATGATGCGTCCGTAGCGGCGAGCGATCATGCCGCGCGCAACAGCTTGCGCGACAAAGAAACTGCCGCGAAGATTGGTATCGAGGATGGAATTCCAGTCTTCCCAAGTTACGTCGAGCGCAGGTTTGCGCACGTTGCAGCCGGCATTGTTGACAAGGATATCGAGATGACCAAACGCGGCTTCCGCTGCTGCGACCATTTTCTCGATGCTGTCCTGGCGGCGGACGTCGAGTTCAACGGAAACGGCGCGCCGGCTGAGCGATTTTAATTCAGCTTCGAAAGGCGATAGACGGCTGATGTCCCGGCTGGTGAGAACAAGATCCGCGCCCGCTTTCGCCAGGGCTCGAGCCATGTACTGGCCCAGGCCCCGGCTGGCGCCAGTGACGAGTGCGACGCGGCCGCCAAGATCGAAGAGTGCATCGCTCACGAACTCATCTCCGGAGTGAGGATGACTTTCATCAAGTTGGGTTCGCGCGCGTACAGTCTTTGAAACCAGCGCGGACCCTCTTCCAGCGGGGCGATGGCGGAGATCAGAGGCTTGACGCGGATCGCGCCGTTTGCCAGAAGCTCGATGGCGCGCGGATATTCTCCCGCTGAAGCGCATGAGCCCTGGAGACGAATTTGGCGCGTGACGACTTTCTGCAGAGGCAGCGTCACTTCCGGAGATATGTTCCCAACCAGAACGACAGTTCCCCCCTTGCGGACGCATTCGATGGAGGCTTTCACCGATTCGTTTCTGCCGACGGCCTCGATCGCAACATCAACGCCAATGCCTGAGGTGAGTTGCAAGACTTGTTCGACTACATCGGTGTTTGAAATCAAAACAGCGGTCGCGCCTGCGTCCTGAGCAAGCTTGAGCCGCGTGGCATCCACATCGGCAACTAGAACTTGCGAGCATCCTGCGGTGCGCAACGCTTGCAGCGTAAGCAGGCCGATCATCCCCGCGCCGACGACCAGGGCGGTGCTGCCGGCTGAAAGATGTGCCAAAGAAACACCATGCAGAGCGACAGACACGGCCTCGAGCATTGACGCTTCATGAAACGAAAGCGTGTCGGGCAGTCGATAAAGGATGCGCGAGGGAACGGCAACATACTCGGCAAAGGCTCCTGCGCGCCGGTACTCGGCGCAGGATACGCCCAAGACCTGGCGGTGGTCGCAGAGATTGACTTCGCCGCGGCGGCAATTGTTGCAAGCACCGCAAAAGATGGTCGAGTCGAACGTAACCCTATCGCCTACGGCGAAGCCCGACACGTCTTCACCTAGCGCGGCAATGCTTCCGGCGGCTTCGTGCCCCATGATGATGGGAGGAATCCGGCGGCCGGAGGAGCCATCGTAGCCGTGGACGTCGCTGCCACAGATGCCGCAGGCTGCCACGCTGACGAGTACTTCACCGGAGCCGGGCGTTGGATCAGGAAGATCGGCAATTTCGAGATGGTTGTATTCCGAGAGCAGTAGAGCCTTCATCGCGGGCGTTGATCCTTTTTTAGAGGGAGACTCCACGTTTCCAAGGAATAAAATCGTCTTGAGACAGGAGCTCCGCTTTTGTGCGAGCCTCTCCGCTTGCGACTTGGATTACGCGCTCAAGAATTGCTTCGCCCATTTTCTCGATGTTGGTTTCGCCGGTGATGATGCCGCCGGCGTCGATATCGATGATGTCGGACATGCGCTGTGCGAGCTTGGAATTGGTTGCGATTTTCAAAACCGGGGCAATTGGATTTCCTGTTGGCGTGCCCAGCCCCGTCGTGAAGAGAACCACATTTGCGCCCGCCCCCACCTGCGCCGAGACGGATTCCACGTCGTTCCCCGGCGTGCAATGCAGGTTCAATCCCGGCTCGGTGGAATATTCCGGATAGTCTAGAGCAGCGGTGACCGGAGATGTGCCGCCTTTTTTAGCGGCTCCGGCGGATTTCATCGCATCCGTCAACAAACCATCGCGGATATTGCCTGGCGAAGGATTCATTTCGAAGCTTGCTCGCACTGCCTTGGCGCGAGCCGCATAGTCCCTCATGAGCTGCGCAAAACGATCCGCCACTTCCTTGCGGACGCAACGGTCGATCAGTTGCTGCTCCACGCCGCAGAGTTCGGGAAATTCAGAGAGAATACCCGTGCCACCGAGCGCGGCGACGAGGTCGGCCGTGTGGCCGATGGCGGGATTTGCAGATAAGCCGGAAAAACCATCGGATCCGCCGCATTGCAGGGCCAGCCTCAGTTTCGATAACGGGGCTGGCCGGCGCGTGACTTTGTCCGCCTCCACCATGCCAAGAAACGTTTCGCGGATGGCCCTACCCAGCATCGCAGCCTCGGAGGCGCTCTTCTGCTGTTCGAAAATCAACACGGGCTTCTTGAAATTCGGGTCGCGGCGCTTGATTTCCTCGAGGAGCATGGGAACTTGCGCGTGCTGGCAGCCCAGGCTCAAGACTGTGGCGCCGGCAACATTCGGATGATGGATATAGCCCGCCAGCAACCCGCAGAGATTTCTGGCGTCTTCATGCGTGCCGCCACAGCCTGCTTCGTGCAATAAGAATTTGATTCCGTCGAGATTTTGAAAGACTCTAGGGGACGCGATCGCGCGCTTCATTTCGCCGAAAGCGGCCTTCTTCAATTCCTCCGATTTCCCTTCGCGATAAAGGCGCGCCAATTCCGCAACTTGACTCCGGTAAATTTGAGGAGCCGCGAAGCCCAATTCCTCCTCAAAAGCCTGCTTCAAAACTGCCAGATTACGGTTTTCACAGAAGACGAGTGGAAGAACCAACCAGTAGTTCCGCGAACCGACCTGACCATCTTCCCTGTGAAATCCCAAAAATGTTTTGTTGGCCCACGCAGAGATATCTGGCGGGACCCAGGAAGGAGCGGAGGTCGTGCTTTCGTGAAACTCCGCAGCGGCGTGACGAATGTTGCGAGTAGACAGCAAATCTCCGCGTTGAAGATTCTCCATCGCCTTTCCCACCAGAATTCCGTACATGATGATGTCGCCGCCCGCGGACACGTCCTGCGTGAGGAACTTATGTTTGGCGGGAACATCGGAAAGCAAGGAATAATCATTTCCTTGGAAGCTGACGGTTTCGCACTTGCGCAAATCGGTCAACGCCACGAGGACGTTGTCCCGAACATCGAGTCTTAGAACTGTTGCTTGCGTTGATCCGTTACCGGACATCGGAGTTTCACCTTTGCCGTACTTTGCCCTCTCATTCTATCCGGGTCGTTCGGGACAAGCCAGAGCCGCGGAGTTGCGCTTTGGGTCAGTGGCAAGCACGCGTGGGGTGCGGACGCGTTGTGTGCTCGCACTCGCGCGTGAAAGCGTCTGCCACGTACTTACAAAGGCTCACGCTGGCACAGCGGCTTGCGGACGCGCGAAGTTCACACCTATAATCCGATTTCGCAACTACGGCCAGCGCCGTTGAAGAAACTAGGGGGGACCGTGCCTGTCGGAACTGCGTTTCATGAGAGAACCCTTGCGCTGTGCGAGAGCCTGAATTACCGCGAATGGTCGGGCTATTACACAGTCAGCGTCTACGAGATGCACCACGAGCACGAGTACAACGCCATCCGGAATTCCGCCGCGCTGATTGATATTTCTCCTCTCTTCAAATACCGGATCACAGGAAGCGACGCTACGCGCTTCGTGAACCGCGTGATTTCCCGCGACATCAACAAAGTAGCCGTCGATCAGGTGATTTACTGTTGCTGGTGCGATCCGGAAGGAAAGGTGATCGACGATGGAACAGTCACGCGATTGGCTGAAAACGAGTACCGCTGGACCGCAGCGGACCCCAGTTTGCGTTGGTTTCAGCAAAATGCTCTGGCGCTGGACGTAAACATCGAAGACATTTCCGAACAGATGGCGGCGTTGGCACTCCAAGGCCCCACTTCAGGAAAGCTGCTTCATGCAGTGACGGACGCAAACGTGGCCAACCTGAAATATTTTCGCGTGACGCGCGGCCAAATCGCGAGCGTGCCCGTGGATATTTCTCGGACGGGATATACCGGGGATTTGGGTCTCGAAATTTGGATGCCGTGGAAAAACGCCGGAAAAGTGTGGGATGAGCTGATCAAGAAAGGGAAAGCATTCGATATTCATCCCGCAGGGATGATCGCGCTGGATATTGCACGAATCGAAGCTGGGCTGATCTTGATTGAGGTGGACTACACCTCGAGCAAGAAAGCGCTGATTGAATCGCAGAAGTATTCGCCGGCTGAGATTGGTCTCGGAAAACTAGTGGACTTGAAGAAAGACAATTTCGTCGGACGCGATGCCCTGGTGAGGGAAAAGAAAAAGGGCGGCGCGGAGCGCAGGCTCGTCGGTCTGGAAATCAATTGGAACGAAGTCGAGGCGCTGTACGACAAAATGGGAATGGCGCCGCAGGTACCGAGTGTCGCGTCGCGCGTGGCAGTGCCTGTATATCGCGGCGGGAAGCAAGTGGGGAAGGCTACATCGACGACGTGGTCGCCGACGCTCAAGAAAATGATCGCGCTGGCCTGCGTGAATCGCGATCAGTCGTCCATCGGCGCGACGGTCAATATAGAGATGACCGTCGAGGCGGTGCGTCAGACGGTCTCTGCAAGAGTGGTGGCGCTGCCATTTTTTAATCCAGCAAGGAAAACCAGTGTGCCGGTGATTTAGTGCGCCTCAGTGAGCCTTGGCGAAATTCTCTTCCTTCGATAAGAGTTCGTCCAAAAAGATTCTGTCGAGAAGCTTGCCGTGGAGAATTACGGCGCGGATTTTCTGCGTGTTATGAATGTCGTCGAGAGGATTGGCGTCAAGAAGCAACAGATCGGCGATCTTGCCCTGCTCCACGGTGCCTTGCGTTTGCAGCTTGCCTAAAAAGTCCGCAGGATATTTCGTTGCGGCTTGCAGCGCCTGCATGGGCGTAAGGCCTGCTTGCACCAGGAGCGCAAGTTCCTCATGCAGGCTGGAGCCCGGGAAAACGAATGGGGCTGTAGTGTCCGTGCCGGCCATGATGGGAACGCCCGCCGCGTTCATTTTTCCGACGATTCGAAGCGAAGCCTGCATGAGGCTCGCACGTAATGAGAATTCCAGAGGCGAAGCGCCTTTGTCGCGAGTCCTCGCGCCTTTTTGCCAATTCTCCAAAACCTTCAGCGGAATGTACTTCCGGCGAGGATCGCGCGATGGATCAGTCTCTGGTGTAGGGAAGGCGTCGTTGCGAAGGAGGATGAGAGTGGGAACCTGCCAGGTTTGATTGTGCAGGAATTTTTCGATTAGAGCTGCTGCTTGTCTGTCCGAATAGCTCTCGAGCAGTTCACGCTGCCACGCAAGCTGGCGCTCGCGGGACTGGCCAGTCGTTGGTTTTTGGGGAGCGGCGGCGAACTGTTTGCGGATGAGCAATGGCTCGTCGTTCGAAGATGCACGAAGGACGCCCGTGAGATGCTCGATGCTTTTTTGGCCAGCGTCGGAAGCTTCGGCAGCAGTAACGCGATCGGGAACGTGGCCAACGAAAGTAATGTGCTCGCGGCGGCAGACCTCCGCGATAGCGAAATAGGCGTCGCGGCTGAGATTGGATTGCACTTTGATGAAATCGGCGCCGCGCGAAATGAGCGAGTGGACATCGGCGGTTGCCTCGGCGGCATTGGTGACGACCAGAGATGGCTCGAAAAACGGCGGGCTCCCATCGAGATAAGGGCCGGCAAAGAAAATTCGCGGAGCCGTCAGTTGGCCACGCCCGATTTCATTGCGAAGAGCGATGAGGGATTCGAGATTGCCGCCCATATCGCGCACCGTCGTGATCCCGTTAGCAAGAAGCAGGGGAAGAATGAATTCGCGGCTGCCTGTAGGTTCGCCAGCGCCGGTGAGATGGACGTGCATGTCCACGAGGCCCGGGATGAGAAATTTGCCGTGGGCGTCAATCGTTCTTGTTTCCCGAGGTATTGAAAGCGAGCGCGACGGGCCGATTGTGGCAATCTTTTCGTCGTCGATGAAAACTGTCATGTCCTGCTTGGGCGCGGCGCCGGTGGCGTCGATGAGCGTGACATGAGTGATGGCGAGCGATGGCGGCGGAGGAGAGGAACAGGAGCAGAGCAAGAGCAAGATGGGACAAATCAAGAGTGCGCGCCACGGAAGGCGGGAATTCAGTCTTGCATACCGCGTTTCCGCTCGCGTCGTGTGTCGTAAAAAATGGTTGCTCTGGGTCATTTCACGAGGCGATTATATTTTCTGAGGACTTCACGAACTTTGTCATGCGGGAGAGCAATGACTTTGTGATTCTCGATTCCGGTCATGGTTTCGGCAGCGACCATCGCGTTGATCACGGCTTCTTCCGTAGCTTGGACGGTGGAGGCAAACAAGGGCTCGAGAAGATCGTTGGGGAGCATTTTAAGGCCGACGAGGTGGTCGGCAGCGGCGGCACCGGGATTGGCGGTGGAGAATGCGATGAAAATATCGCCGGAGCCGTTGCCGGATGTGCTTCCATCGCGGCCAAGCCCGAGTGAAACGCGGCGGGCCAGGCGCTTTAACTGGTGCGCGACAAGAGGGGCGTCTGTTGCGACGACAACGATAATTGAACCGCGCTCGACTTCGCCAAACGAAGCCGAGGCATAGGCGGGATCCTTCGGAATCTCCGCGCCAACAGGGACTCCTGCTATCCGGAGATTCTGCCGGCGGCCGTAATTGCATTGGACAAGAACGCCCAGAGTGTAGTTGACGCCCTTGATTTCGATTCGGCGCGAAGAAGTCCCGATGCCGCCCTTGAATTCATTGCAAATCATTCCCGTGCCGCCGCCGACGTTTCCTTCCACGACGGGGCCACCCTGCGCGGAGTCAATGGCGTGAAAAGCGTCTTCCGGCTTGACGTGAAAACCGTTGATGTCGTTCAGCCAGCCGTCCCAGGTCTCTGCAACTACCGGCAAAGACCACCAATACCCGGTCGGATCAGGCTGTCCATGATTGACTCGCCACTGAATCACAGCATCGCGAACCACGCCGACGCTATGTGTGTTGGTGATCATCACCGGGCCTTCAAGAAAGCCGGATTCCTCAACCCAGGCCGTGCCGGTCATTTCTCCGTTGCCATTAAGCGACCACCATCCGGCGAAAACGGGATCGGACATCGTTTTCGTTCCACGAGGAAGAATCGCGGTGACACCGGTGCGCACCGGACCCTTACCAATTTGAAGTTTCCCTTCGCCGGAGATCAGCGTGGTATGGCCAACCGTGACGCCGGAAACATCCGTGATGGCATTCAGCGGACCAGGATTGCCGTCGAACGGAATGCCTAGATCGCGCGCGCGAGGTTCGGATCGTGAATTGTCTTGTCCCGGCAGCGAAGCAGCGGTGCCGACCGTAATGCAGAGCAGAAGCGCAAATTTCCAAGTAAAATGCCGCATTGTCGAGCTAGCTCCTTTTCCGGATCAAAGAACAGACTACGCTAGAATTGAGAATAATCGCGTACTGTTAATCGGGAAACACTTGCGTGAGCGCTGCGCTAAGACCGCTTGCGATGAGCGCGGATTCTTCCGGCGTGATGATGAATGGCGGCGCTAGAAGAATGTGATCGCCGCGAATTCCATCGACACAACCTTGCGTTGGATAAGTGAGAACGCCTTCATCCATCGCGGCCGAGCGAATTTTTTCAGCGATGGCCCGGGGAGCATCGAACGGCGCGCGAGTTGATTTGTCGCGGACGAATTCCATTCCCATCAAAAGTCCAAGCCCGCGAATCTCGCCCACATGGCGATGCGCTTGAAGCGGCTCAAGAGCGGCTCGCAATGTCTCCGCTGCCCGAGAAACGCGTCCGAACAGCTTGTACGATTCGATGTAATCCAGAACGGCGTTTCCTGCAGCGGTCGCGACGGGATGGGCTTGGTAAGTAAACCCGTGCTTAAAGGCGCCGCTGCCATTATCAATGGCCTCGACGATATTGGGTGCCACGAGAGCCGCGCCGAGCGGAGCATAGCCGCTGGCAATTCCCTTCCCCGTAAGAATAATGTCGGGCTCAACGCTCCAGTGCTGCACAGCGAAAGGTTTGCAGGTGCGGCCCATGCCGCTCATCACTTCGTCGGCGATGAGAAGGATACCGCGCTTGCGGCAAATCTCGGCGACGCGAGCAGCATAGCCTTCCGGCGGCACAGCGGCGCCGAGAGTCGCGCCTACAACAGGTTCAAAAATAAAAGCGGCCGCGGAAGCTGCGTCGCTTCCGGACAGAAACGAGTCCAAATCATCGGCGCAAGCGAGCTGGCACTGCGGAAATGTTTTTTCAAACGGGCAGTGATAGCAAAAACAGGGAGCGATGTGGCCCCACTCCGCGAGCAGGGGCAGATAAGGCGCGCGGCGGGCAACATTTCCGCTGACGGTCATGGCGCCGAGCGTGCTGCCGTGATAGCTCTGGCGGCGAGAAAGGATGCGGTACCGAGCGGGCTGCCCTTTTTCAAGATGGTACTGACGCGCGAGCTTGATAGCCGTCTCCGTAGCTTCGGAACCGCCGGAGGTGAAGTAAACGCGGCCGCCATTTTTGAAATTTGGCGGAGCAAGATCGAGGAGACGAGCCGCAAGTTTTTCCGCCGGTGGGGAATGAAATTGCGAAGTATGGGCGAAGGCAAGCTGCGCGGACTGCTCCGCCATCGCGCGGCCGATTTCGGGAACGCCGTGGCCAATGTTGACGACGGCGGCCTGCCCTGCCGCGTCGAGGAACTTTCGTCCATCCGCGGAGAAGAGCCAGCATCCTTGGCCGCGGACAGCGACGGGAATGTCCTTGTGAAAATTGCGCGGAAAGAGAGCGGCGTCGTTAGACATGCTTGCTCGATGAGCGATTGTAGCAGACTCGCGCGGTCCAACTCGGAGTGGACTCGACACGGCAACAACCTGAAAGCGAGACTCCACGCGCGCTTGGAATCGCTTACGAATCGTGACATCATCCAAAGTGCCGCGCAGGGACAGTACAATCCATCATGCAATGTAAAGAGGAAATTCGATGAAACCGGCAATTTTGCGATTCAGCTTTTCCATGATGATGCTGTTCGCAGGGGTGTCCAGCGTAAGAGCGCAAGGAGCGGCCAACCATGCCATCGCCTTTGACGACTTGATCAAAATGCATCGCCTTGGAGAAGCGCAGGTTTCGCCCGATGGCAAATGGGTGGCGTACACCGTGACAACGCCGGATCTCGATGCCAATCGCAACGCGAGCAATATCTGGATTGTGCCGGCGGCGGGCGGAGAATCGCAGCAACTTACGCAGAGTGGGCGCGACACATCGCCGGTGTGGTCGCCGGACGGAAAGACGATTGCTTTTTTGTCGTCGCGAAGCGGGGACTCGCAGGTTTATCTGCTCTCCATGGATGGCGGCGAAGCAAAACCGTTAACGAGCATTTCCACGGGTGCGGACATCGTGAAATGGTCGCCGGATGGGAAGACGATTGCTTTCACGTCCGGTGTCTATCCGGACTGCAAGGACGATGCTTGCAATGGGGCGCGTGACAAGGAAAAAGAAAAGAACAAAGTGAAAGCACACGTCGCGGAGCATCTTCTTTACCGCCACTGGACGCACTGGAACGATGGCAAGCGCAGCCATCTGTTTGTGGTGCCGGCCGGCGAAAGTGCGGCCCCGCGCGATCTCACGCCAGGAGCAAACTACGACGTGCCTCCCGATGAACGTGGAGGACCGGGCGATCTGAATTTTTCGCCAGACTCAAAGGAAATCTGTTTTACGGCAGTGACGGATCCTGTGGAGGCGATCAGCACGAACGGGGATCTGTTTGTCGTGCCGGTCGCGGGCGGCGAAGTAAAACGTATCACTAAGCAGCCGGGATTTGACGGCGGGCCGGCCTATTCGCCGGATGGAAAGTACATTGCCTATCACGCGCAATTGACGCCGGAGTACGAGTCTGACCGCTGGCGCGTGATGCTCTACGACCGCTCCACTGGAAAAATCGAGAATTTATCCGAAGGCTTCGACCGCAGCGCCGGCGAACTGGTCTGGTCGGCGGACAGCAAGACCATCTATTTCACGGCGGAAGACGAAACGCTTCAGCCGATTTATGCGATGGCCCCGCGAGTCGGAGCCGAGCCGAAGAAGCTGATTGCGAACAGCTACAACTTGGGAATCTCACTGAGCAACGACGGCAAAACACTGGTGTTCGAACGCACGAGCCTGACCAAGCCAGCGGAGATTTTAGCTGCAGCGAGCGATGGAACTGGCGTGCGCCAGCTTACGCATCAGAACGATGCCATCCTCGCGTCGCTCAAGATGAACGAGCCGGAAACGTTTTGGTTTGAAGGAGCGGGTGGAACGCGCGTTCAGGCCATGCTGATCCGGCCCCCAGATTTTGATGCGACAAAGACATATCCGCTTCTGGTGGTGCTGCACGGCGGGCCGCAGACAATGTTCTCGAACGCCTGGGGCTACCGATGGAACGCTCAAGTTTTTTCCGCGGCTGGTTATGTGTCGCTGATGATCAACCGGCGCGGCTCAACGGGCTACGGTCAGAAATTCACAGACGAGATCACGAATGACTGGGGCGGCAAAGCCTACGTGGACGTGATGAACGGCGTGGACTTCGTGTTGAAAAAATACTCGTACATCGACAGCTCTCGCATGGCCGCTGCGGGCGGATCCTACGGCGGGTACATGGCGAATTGGATTGCAACCCACTCGGGGCGCTTCAAAGCCATTATCAGCCACGCCGGGATTTTCGATAAGAACTCGATGTATGCCACGGAAGAGCTTTGGTTTGAAGAACACGATATGCAGGGGACTCCGTGGACGAATCCCGAGAGTTACCACAAATGGGCGCCCATGACCTACGCGGCCGAATTGGGCAAATTCAAAACCCCGACTTTGGTGATTGACGGCGAGCTGGACTATCGAGTGCCCTACACACAATCACTCGAATTCTTCAACACATTGCAAAGACAGGGCGTGCCGTCAAAGCTGGTCATTTTCCCCGACGAGGGCCACTGGGTTCTGAAGCCACAAAATAGCCGATTCTGGTACAAAACCTTTTTGGATTGGCTGGCGGCGTATATGAAATAGCCGAATATTCATGTCGCAAACAAGCGCTGCAGCGCCCGGCGCGCGAACCGAAAGAGATGGAAAAGTAAGTACGCTGAGAGCGCGACGAGTACTACGACGATGACCGTCGTTGCCACGGGATGCGCCGTGGCCATCCACGTCAGCCAAACTGCCAGGACGTCTTCTCCGAAACTCAAAGCCCAGTTGCTAAACGGCTCCGGCGTGGTGTTGACCGCCGCGCGAGCACTGGCTTTCGTGCCGTGCGAGGTAAGAGCGACGCCTCCGGCAAGGAGCGCCGCGCCCCAGCGCCACTCCGCAGGAGCAGCCCCCGCCGCACTATAGGCAAGCAGGGCGGCAGCAGGCGGACGGATGAAAGTGTGGATTGCGTCCCAGACGGTGTCGACATACGGAATCTTGTCGGCGAAGAATTCGACCAGGTAAAGAACGGCCGCAACAACAAGTATCACGGGATGGGAGAGCACGTGGAGAGGCTGCGGGAGATGGATGACTCCGAATCGCTCCAGAAGTCCCAGCGTCGCCACAGTCGCATAGAGATTCAAACCCGAGGAAAATCCGGCGCCGAGCGCGAGCCCCAGTGTTTCGATGGGATTCATTCCGCTCATCATAGCAAAGCAGGGTCGCGCGAGTGGACAGTAACTTCTGTTCACATTCGAATGACGTTTCGTTTGACGATTTAGCTCGGGATAGAGAAGCTGTTCACAAGGCGGTCATTCATGTTTGGTCTAAGCCACCTCTTCTATCCTTGGGGATTTATCCTGCAAATCCTCGCGATCGTACACTTCGTGCGCCGCAGGCCGGAGAACTACTGGTTCTTTATTATTTTCTTCGGCGGCTTTCTTGGGGCAGGAATCTATATCGTCGCGGAAGTACTGCCTGATTTCGGTCTCCTGCGCGGAGTGTTTCAAGGGATTGGCCGGAATTCCCGCATTCAGATCGTCGAAACTCAAATCCTCGACAATCCTTCTGCCGCAAATTACGAAGAATTGGGCGAGCTCTACAAGGATCAGAAGGAGTTCGCCAAAGCACGCGAGGCGTTCACGAACGCGATCACCGCGCGCAGCGATTCCGTCTACACGTTCTACTATCGGGCGCAGGCCTCTCTGGGGCTGGGCGATTTTGCCGCCGCTATTCCTGATCTGGAGCGCGTCGTCGGCAGCGATGCGAAGTTCGACTACTACAGAGCTGCCGGACTTCTGGCCGATGCCTGCGCACGAACCGGCCAACTGGAGCGCGCGGAGCACTTTTATGCCGACGTGACGCAATTCTCAACAACTACCGAAACGCTCTACAACTATGCCTGCTTTCTGAAGCTGGCAGGCCGCCGCGAGGAGGCGCGCGAGTGGGCTCAAAAGCTGCTTGCAAAAAAACGCACGCTGCCGCGCTACATGCAGCGGTACGAACGGCCGTGGTTCCGCAAAGGCAAGACCCTGCTCAAAGAGTTAGAAATAGCTGCCGCAAACTAGGAGGGATGGCTGCCCGCTCGCCAAGAATGGTAAAATTCTTCGAGGACGCGCCCGTAGCTCAGTTGGATAGAGCGTCTGCCTTCTAAGCAGAGGGTCGCCAGTTCGAATCTGGCCGGGCGCGCCACTTACCTATGTCTCAGGCCGCTCACATTCGTATGACACGATGACGGAGGCCGAACGTCGGGAGCTTCATCAGATGCTTGCGGAGGTTTCGGCAATGCAATCTGTTCCCTTCGAGGTGGAAGAGCCGAACGGGTCATATTACGAGTACGATCGGAACCTGAAAGCGACAGTGAAGGTAACGCCAGACGGAGAGCGAACCCCCGTTGAGAAATTAGAGGCAGGCTTTGAGCCCGCTCGCGGGAAGGCTCCGCGCAAAATTGCACGCGAGGAAATCACAACCTGAGCCAGCAATAACCAGAATTGTTCATAATCGCAGGACCGGTAGGCGCCGGTAAGACAACTTTCTGCGAAGCCTACTTGAAAGAGCCGTTCCCAACCCTTGTTCCCGCCTTGAGGCACCAGCAACAACCGTTTCTTGATGAGCGTCGTTCTTTTGCGGTCGAAGACATCCGCGTGGACACGCGACTACTCGACCAGGCTAAGGCTGCAGGGTATTCAACGAAGGTTCTTTTTATTTCTACCGAAGATGCGAATTTGAATGTGGGGCGGGTGTTGGTGCGCATGAGTCGAGGCGGACAAGCCGTGCCCGTGTCCAGCGTGGTTGACTCCTATCGGGAATCAACGAAAAATCTGTCCGAAGTTCCGAATCATGCCGATGAATTACTGGTGTACGACAACACAGCGCATCGCCGCGGCTTCCGCGTAGTGGCCCAGTTCATCGGCGGCGGATTGACTAAGACCGCTCAAGCGATAGCGGACTGGGCAGCAAAAGTGTTTGGCGGGGAATTACACGCGGCAAAACAACACGAGAAGTCCAGGCGTGGACGCTAACCTGTTTGATTGTGTGCTCTGTGCCTCAACGCACTCTTTCCCTCCTGCTTCGGGACCAGTCGTCCGCATGCGCACGCATGCGCACAAGGATATTCAGGCGCATGTGGAAGAGACAATCAGTTGAATCAAGGAATTGGAATCAGGGGAATACCTGAATCCAGGACCAAGAGGACATTGATGAGGAACTGTGAATGTGCAACTGCTTAAAAATTCTTTGACTTACGATTCCTTGGATACTCTCGGGAATTGTCCTCCTCATATTTAGGGTTAAGACCGGATTGTGAAGGGGCTCGGCATCGGTTACGGTACGTCGCGGGCCAAGTTTTTCCCTCGTGAGCGAAGCAGGCTTGAGCTGACAGATGCGATCGAGGGGACCTGGTCTTCGCCGATTCCGGGTCCTTAGAATTCTGGGACTCCAACGGCGGTAGCTTCTCTACCGGAGTCAAAATGGAGAACCCCAATCAACAGTGGCCGTGGTTCGCGATCCTCGTGA
The DNA here is from genome assembly GCA_035576885.1 of Candidatus Acidiferrum sp. GTDB lineage: Bacteria > Acidobacteriota > Terriglobia > Acidiferrales > UBA7541 > Acidiferrum. The sequence goes on from DATLVZ010000095.1 coordinate 55,202, forward strand.
AAACAAGCAGAGAGAAGACAGCGAACTTGCTACTGGAAAATGCCGGTTACGAGTGCTTTTTGCCCATCAGCAAATACATGCGACGCTGGTCCGATCGGATGAAAGAAGTCGAAGTGCCGTTGTTCCCTGGATATCTTTTCTGCCGGATGAACGCGCACAATCGCTTGCCGGTGCTGATGACACCGGGGGTGATACAGATCGTGGGCGTCGGGAAAACACCGATTCCTGTCGGGGAAGAAGAGATTGCTGCCATCCAGCGCGCAGGCAGGAGCGGCCTGGCGACCATGCCTTGGCCATACCTGCAGGTGGGACATGTCGCCCGGATCGAGGATGGGCCTCTGCAGGGTATGAGCGGAATCGTAATCAAAATCAAGTCAGGATTGAAGCTCGTGCTTTCTGTTAATTTGTTGCAGCGCTCGGTTGCTGTCGAAATTGATCGTAGCTGGATTGGTGCGGCATATCCTGCCAGATTCGCCTCGAATCAGACCGCGTCGAGTTCCATGCAATCGTCATCCTAATTCATCAAACCAAATCTTTAGGCCTTGCAGTGTCATCCAGGAAAAATCACTGGAACGTCTGTTGAGAAAAGATAGCCCGGACTTCGGGATCTGCGGCTGAGCCAGTAGAGATTCACAATCGTCCAAGGTAACTTCGAGAGAGTTATGCCCCTTCTTGTATTTATCGCAGCGCTTCTAGCGTCCGCAGCATTTACGCGCTTGATCCGCGATTTTTCTCTTGCCCGTGGTTGGGTCTCTCCGCCGAGTTCGGATCGTCATGTCCATTCTCGTCCTATACCACGTGTGGGTGGAGTCGCTATTTTCCTTACGCTCGCGTGCATGGCGCTTCTGGTGCATTGGCTGCCACAGCATTTCGGCACACGCGAGTTTCCATTGCCGCAGCTCACTTTGAAAATCCTGGGGCCGGCCACCATCATTTTCATACTTGGCCTGATCGACGATTTTTGCGGGGTCAGCGCCTACATCAAGTTTGCAGCGGAAGCCGCGGCAGCAGTGCTACTGTTCAGCAACGGTCTTGGGATATCAAGATTGTCTTTCCTTGCGGGTCATCCGCATTTGGGATGGTTGGTTGGACTTCCGCTCACAATTATTTGGGTTTTATGGATTACCAACGCTTTCAATTTGATTGACGGCCTTGACGGACTGGCCGCGGGATCCGCGCTTTTCTCTACTCTGGTGACCTGTATCGTAGCGGTACTGGACCACAATGGAGTAGTCCTGATCCTGACGCTGGCCCTTGCGGGGGCGATCACGGGATTTCTGCGGTTCAACTTTAATCCAGCTTCCATTTTCCTTGGCGACTGCGGCAGTCTACTGATTGGATTCCTCATCAGTGCAATCGCCATCGCCGGATCGCACAAATCTCCGACCATGATTGCAGTTGCGATCCCCATCGTCTCGCTCGGGCTGCCGATCTTGGACGTCACCGTCGCGGTAATCCGGCGGTTCTTGAGCGGCAAACGTTTGTTCAGTCCTGATCGTGAGCATATCCACCACAAGTTGCTGAGCCGGGGTATTTCCCATAGACAATCAGTCCTGGTGCTTTATGGCGTGAGCGCCTGCTTTGGGCTGTTAAGTCTCCTTCTGCTCAACCCAGGAGACACTGCAGTGGCAGCGGTCCTGGTGGTGGCTGGGATTGGCGTGTTGATCGGGGTGCGGCAGTTGCGTTATCACGAATTCCTGGAACTTGGCCGCGTGGCTAGCCGCACGCTGAACCAGCGTCATGTGATCGCCAATGACATTCGCATCCGCCGTGCGGCGGACGCTCTGGAGTCGTGCAACAACCTCCCGCAATTCTGCCAAATTCTGCAGCAGTGTCTTGAACCAATTGGATTCGATGGTTTTGGTTTGTACTTTTCATCGGCAGTGCCGGCCGAGGTCGATCTTGGTCCATTCAAACCGGTCAGCCGCTCCAAGCTTCAATTCTTTTGGGACCCATCACCGGCATCATCCGACACAAATTGGAGTTTGACTTTCAGCCTGATGAAACGCAATGGCAAGCGACTGGGCGGCTTTACACTCTATCGAAAGAATGCGGCATCGACACTTTTGATGGATCTTGAAGTCTTTACGACGACTGGATTTTCCAGAGCGGTTGCGGCCAATGTGGAGAAAATGAACCGTTCCTGGCTGGTTCATGAGCAAAAGACACGGACTCAGGCGCCTGCTTTTAAAACCGCTGGTGCGGTTATAGCTTCGCGCACGCGCCATTCCATTCCCGTTCCAAGTTCGGGTTAAGCCGAGAAATCACCCTTTGTTATCACAAAAGTGGAGCATCGAGAAAATACTGCAATCCAGGGCGAGGACGTCGCCGAACTGGCAGAGAAGGGCGGCCGGGAATTTGCCGGCTTGGCCCTGTCAAATGTGGATTCGCGCTTGGTTACGCCGATAAATATCAAGAATATAGTGCCGATCGGGCTGACGGTTTTCTTTCTGGCCGCTGGCGCCGGCGCGCAGGTTCCTTCGTCGCCGCAGCCGAACGGGTCGACGCCGAAGTGTGGCGGCCAGGTACGCTCCACGTACCAGCTGGGACCTGACGACCTTCTGGACATTTCTGGGCCTGAATTGGGTGACGTGGCGAACAAACCAGTTCGGATCGATAGCGAGGGAAACATTCAAGTTCCACCTGCGGGGCGTGTCCACGTAGCTGGTCTGACAGTGGAGCAATCCGAAGAGGAGGTTGACAAGGTTTTAAGCACCTACATTCGTCACCCGGAAGTTGCCGTCACAGTCAGGGAGTTGCGAAGCCAGCCGGTCTCTATACTGGGTGCGGTAAATACGCCGGGCGTCCACCAGATCCAGGGACACAAGACGTTGCTAGAAATGTTATCGATGGCAGGGGGGATCCGGCCGGACGCCGGATATAGCATCCGCATCACTCGACAATTGGGCTGGGGCTGCATTCCATTGCCAGGCGCGGCGCTGGATGCCTCCGGAAAATTCAGTGTTGCCGAAGTGAACTTGCAGAAGATTATGGAAGCCAGGAACCCCGAAGAGAACATTCAAATTCTTCCGCACGATGTCATCTCTGTCCCGAAGGCGGAGATGGTTTACGTAATTGGGGAAGTGAAGCGCTCGGGCGGTTTCGTGCTCGGCGAACATCAGTCCATCTCCGTGCTACAGGCGCTGGCCCTTGCTGAGGGGCTAAACGGAACTGCTGACACGCGGCATTCGAGAATCCTGCGGTTGAAGCGCGACGCCGATCAGCGTGAGGAGATGGCAGTGGATGTGAAGGACGTACTCACCGGGAAAAAACCGGACGTCCCGCTTCAGGGCGATGACATTTTGTTCATTCCAGGCAGCACGGGCAAGAAAGCAGCTCTTCGTGCACTCGAAGCAGCTCTCCAAACTGGAACCGGCCTTGCCATCTGGCGCACACCTTGAACTCTGACTGAGGCACTGAAATGAAAGATTCCGATTTTCCTCTTGAGAAGTCCGAGGGGCGTTTGAGCGTGGCGGGCTCACGGATGGACCAGCGTCCCGCGGTGTACAGGTATACGGAGTCACCTTCGGCGGACGCCGCCGCTTCGCCGGGCTACGACAGTCTACTTGACTACTGGCGCATACTTTTCCGTCACCGGAGGACGTTACTCAACTTTGCTTTGGCGGGCCTGCTCGGGGCTATCCTGATCAGCCTGATCCAGACCCCGATTTATCGGGCCCGGACTTCGTTCGAGATTCAGGGTACGAGCTTTCTGGAACCGAAGGACGGAACCGATTCCGGCGGCACCGCTGCTCCCCCGGAGTCATACCTGGAGACGCAGGTGAAACTCCTGCAGAGTGAATCCCTGCTCGATCACGTGATCGACCGACTGAAGCTCCAAAATGAAAAGCCGCCAACCGGCTGGCGAAGATTCACGGCGAGCGTACGGCGCATTTTCCAATTCTCCGGTAGTTCGAATCTTCCGCAGCGCGAGAAATTAATCAGCCAGATCGAAAAGAATTTGACAGTACGGACATCCGGCAACTCGCGCTTGCTGGAGGTGACATACGAGTCCCCGGACCCCAAAGGAGCGGCCGACTTCGCAAATACGCTCGTCAGCGAATTCATTGAACTGAGCCAGGAGGAGAGGTGGAAATCCGCCCAGGGTACCGCCGACTGGCTAACGAGCCATTTGAACATAATGAAAGCCCAGATGGAACAGTCTGAGGCGCAGCTCCAGGATTATGCCCACGCCACGGGGCTCTCTTTCACTTCGGAAAAAGACAACTTGGCGGAAAATCGTCTCAAAGAATTGGAAGACGAGCTGTCCAAGGCTCAGGCAGACCGCATCGCCGCTCAGGCCAAATTTGAAGGTGCGAAGAACAAGCCAGCAGATTCCCTTCCGGAAGTTTTGGACGACCCGACGATGCGCGAGTACCGCCAAAGACTGGCTGAATTGCAGCGGCAATATGCCGAGCTCAGCGCAACGCTGACCCCGGAACACTATAAAGTTCAGCGAGTACAAGCGCAGATCGACGAACTGCAATCCGAGATGAAGAACGAACGCAGCCACGTGCTTCGACGCATAGGCGACGACTATTCCGCCGCCCTCCGCCGTGAAAATTTGTTATCGAATGCCAACGCGGATCAGCAAAAAGTTGTTGCGGATCAATCCGAGAAGGCTATCCATTACGACACTCTGAAACGCGATGTGGATTCCAACCGCCGGCTGTACGAAATGATGCTGCAGAAGGTGAAGGAAGCCAGCTTGGCTGCCGCCATGCGTGACAGCAACGTCATGATCGTTGACCGCGCAAGGCCTCCGTTGCTCCCTTACCGTCCAAGTCTGCCAATGAACTCTGCGATTGGCTTGTGCGGCGGAGTGCTTTTCGGTTTTGGATTTGTGCTCCTCCGGGAGCGTGTTGACCGCCGGATCATCGCTCCGGGGGATGCACAAGTCTTCCTGGATTTGCCGGAGCTCGGCGTTATTCCGCTGGACGAATCTGCAATTCCGCGCCAAATCTCAAATGGGCTCTATCCGGGACGCCCCCGTCCAGTTCTTGCCCGATCACACGCGGATTGCCCCGAGCTCGCCACGTGGAAACGCAAGCCGTCCTTGGTAGCGGAGTGCTCGCGCACAACGCTTAGCTCCATTCTTCTGCCCAACGATAACGGGGAGCGTCCGCGAGTTATTCTCATCACCAGTTCATGCCCGGGCGAGGGCAAGACAACCGTCGCTTGTAATCTGAGTATCGCGGTGGCGGAAATCGGTCGCAAGGCACTGCTGATTGACGGCGATCTGCGCCGCCCGCGGCTGCATAAAGTATTTGGTGTGGGCAACAACTGGGGTCTGAGTGACATGTTGCGCGGAGACGGCTCGCTGGAAAACGTTAATATCTCCCATCTAGTTCGCGAGACTGAAGTCTCTGGACTATGCCTGCTTCCGGGAGGCAGCTGTGGGGTGACTCCATCTAATCTTTTCTATTCTCCGAGAATGTCTACTCTATTGAATCGACTGCGAACGGAATACGACATGGTCGTGATAGACGCGCCACCGATGATCCATCTCGCCGACGCACGTGTGTTGGGCCACCTCGCGGATGGCGTCGTACTCGTAATCCGGGCGGGTCAAACTACTACCGAAAGCGCGTTGTTCGCGTGCCAGCGATTCGCCGAAGACGGCACGCGAGTTCTCGGCACTATTTTGAACAGCTGGGATCCTAAGGCTACTGGAAATTACGGCTACAGCAGCTACGCCGATGGCCGCGCGCACGTTGGAAAGTAGCTCAAGACCCTGAGTTGCGATGCTCGATGGGTCTGTGGTTTCCGAGCATAGCGAATGCACCGTGATGAACAATTTGATCAGAACGACTCCATCGCTCCGCGGAAATGTTACGCTCCGCCGGCCGGCGGGAGAGCACCTCTGACTTTGCTCCGCAAACGATTCGGTAGGTAAGAACTTCTTTCGCCGCTATGCTTTTTGACTCCCCTGCCTATTTTGTCTTTCTTTTACCGGTTGTGCTCGTCTATTGGCGCTTGAATCGCCGCGGGCAGAACTACTTTCTATTGCTCGCAAGTTACTTCTTTTACGGCTGGTGGGATTGGCGCTTCCTTGCACTCATGATTGGAAGCACCACGATGGATTTCCTGATTGCTCAGAAAATTATTCCAGATCGCGGGGACTCCCACCGTAAACAGTGGTTCATCTTCTCGCTTTTGTTGAATTTTTCGATTCTGGGAACATTCAAGTACTTCAATTTCTTTGTGGATTCCCTCTCGGCGACAATGGCTACGTTGGGTGTTCACAACATTCCTATGCCCTTGATCCGGATTATTCTTCCGCCGGGCATCTCTTTCTATACTTTCCAGGAAGTCGCCTACATCGTGGACGTCTATAAGGGCAGGCTGGAGCCCGCGAGGTCATTTGTTGAGTACGGATTATTCGTCAGTTTGTTTCCCCATCTGATCGCCGGGCCGATTCAAAGGCCAGGTCACCTCCTACCGCAGGTCCAACGGGAGCGTAGCTTCGATGCCGACCGATTCTTCGACGGCATCATGCTGATTTTTTCAGGTTTGGTGCGTAAATGTGTGGTCGCAGACAACTGCGCGCTGCTGGCGAATGCCGCCTTTGGCGGCCAACTCGGAAAGCCAAATTTCTGGATTGTTCTAGTCGGGACCTATGCCTTCGCATGGCAAGTGTATGGAGATTTCAGCGGCTACAGCGATATCGCGCGGGGCAGCGCGCAATTAATGGGCTTCCATTTCATGGTCAACTTCCGGCAGCCCTATCTTTCGCGCCGCCTGCAAGAGTTCTGGCGGCGCTGGCACATCAGTTTGAGCACCTGGCTGCGGGACTATTTGTACATTCCTTTGGGTGGCAGCGCGGGCGGAAAATGGAGAACCTCCGTGAACCTCGTGAAGACCATGATCCTCGCTGGGCTTTGGCACGGCGCAAACTGGACTTTCATCATCTTTGGAGCCATTCATGGCGTTGTTCTGGCCATCGAACGTCTCATCTTCCCATCGGGGTCGAAGTCTGCTGGTGTAGTCCAACCCCGGCGCTTTTTCGATTTTCTTTCTGTCTGGGGGCAACGCATCTTTACCTTTAATCTTTTCTGCTTGAGCCTGGCGTTTTTCCGGGCGGAGTCGCTTAGTGCGGCGACTCAATTTCTGGCGGGACTCTCTGATTTTGCCTGGCGGAGTGAATATGCCACCGCATTCTTCCTGCTCGGCCTCTTCTCTGTTCCGCTATTCGTTGTGGATTTATTGTTGGAAGCCGGCGACCTGGAGTACCCGTTTGCGAACTCTTCCTACGCCTTTCGGACGGCGCTTGCCAGCACCGCCCTCGTTGTTTTAGCGCTCTTTTCGGGAAGCAATCTCAATGCATTCGTCTATTTCCGATTCTAAATCCACTGCGTTGGCGTACACCAAGGCCCTGGTGGCGATCTGTCTCGTGCTCATCATTGTGTCTGAGCTTTGCTCTGTTTATCTGCTCAAGCATGATTCGCTCACTTATGCCCGGATTTCCCGGCAGTATGACGATGCTTTAAGGATCCACCCAGCTGCACCCGACGAACCGCCTACTGTTCTGATGGTGGGCAATTCGCTGCTCCTGCACGGCGTCGAACTGGATCGCTTGCAGGCGTTGACGTCCAACCGCATGCGAATCTATCCCATTTTCCTTGAGGCTACAGGTTACTATGACTGGTTCTACGCGGTGCAGCGGCTGTTCCTTCGGGGAGCCAGGCCTCAGGTGGTGGTTGTTGGCGTGGGCGTGAATTACTTTCTCGAGAACGGTGTGCGCCAGGATTACACTCCCATGCTTTTCTTCGATGCCCGGGACGCGCTCTCTGCGGCTTCCGATTTGCATCTGGATCGCACGGCCACCAGCAATCTCTTGCTCGCGCATGGAAGCACCTTCTGGGATACGCGCAGCGCCATTCGAATGCAGATTCTCAAACACCTGGTTCCCCATCTTGAAGATCTCTTCCTACTCGTGAATCAGCGGCCGGCTATCCCCGATGACCGAGAGTTTGCGAGAATTTCGATTCCGCGTTTGCAGAGGCTGCGCGAAGTCTGTGAAGCACACGGCGCGAAGTTGATTCTGCTTGTCCCGCCGACTCTTTCTTCCGAAAACGACGTCAACCAGATGGTTAACGCCGCCCACACGGCGGGAGTGGATGTGTCGGTGCCGATTGATCCAACCGCGCTTTCGGCGAAGTATTACCAGCGGGATGGAATGCATCTTAATCGGGATGGCGCTCTGCTCTTCACATCAGCGCTGGCAAAGGATCTTCCCGATCGTGTGCTATCTCGTGAAACTCTGAGCGCGAGGCAGTAAAGCTTATCGCCAGGATTGCGTAGAGCAGCGATCTTTCTGGCCGACCACTAGCCACAATGCCAGGCATCGCAATACATCCTGTGAGCTTAACAAAAGTCACCAGGAGTGAATACCGTGAGCACTGAAGCTCCGAGTGTCTTCGCAGCCCAACAGAGGGAACGGCCCAGTTTGTGTGCCGATTTTAGTTGGATGTTCGTGGGGAATGCCTTTTATGCTGCCGGCCAGTTTGCAATCCTCGTGCTCTTGACCAAGCTGGTTCGCCCGGAACTCGTCGGGCAGTATGCTCTGGGCCTCGCCTGGGTATATCCGGTGATGATGCTCACGAACATGCAACTCCGTTCCGTCATGAATTCGAGCGAGCGCCGGCAGCCTCATTTTGGCCACTACCTCGGTCTTCGCCTCTTGACCACCTCGGCCGCGTTCGTGATTATTTTTGCCATCACTCGAATCCTGCGCTATCGCTGGGAGTTGACGGAAGTGATTTTGTTAGTGGGCGTAGCCTACGGTCTTGAAACCATCAGCGATGTGTATTATGCGCGGTTGCAATTGCACGACAGAATGGCTGAGATCTCGAAATCCTTGATCGCCAGGGCGTTGTTGTCCGTGTTGGCCCTGTCAGCCGCAACCTATGTCACCAGAAGCCTTGTGTGGGGAATTGCCGGCGTTGTGTTGGCGCGTGCGATCGTCCTGTTTGGCTACGACATCCGCGAACGCACCCACAATTTGGGCGAGCAACTTAAATGGCTCTCCTGCAACCAGGCGCTATCGCCTCGCTTTGACCTGAACGAGCAACGTGGATTGTTGTTGCGAAGCCTGCCGTTAGGGATCGTTGTACTTTTAACCACCTTGAACTCCAGCATTCCCAGTTTTTTCATCAAGCACGGACTTGGGGAACGTGACCTGGGTATCTTTTCCGCGCTCGGCCTGACAATATCTGTCGGAAATATGGCCGTGGTTTCGCTCGGACAGGCGGCATTCACCCGGCTTTCCAGATCGTATTTCAGGGGCGACTTTGCAGCGTTCTGCAACCTCCTCGGCAAGCTGCTTATCATTGGTTCAGCCATCGGGGTGTGCGGAATCCTTATTTCGAAATTGGCGGGACGCGAAATCCTAACCATCCTGTTCCGGCCCGAATACGCCGAGCGAGCCGACCTGCTCCCCTGGATCATGGCCGCCGGAGCCATTCTGTTCATGGCCCAATTCTTGGGATTTGGACTGACTGCGGCGGGCATTTACCGTACACAGGTGGCCTTAAATATATTGACCATCACAAGCCTGGTGGCGGGTTGCTATTGGCTGGTTGCCCGGCAAGGTCTGCTCGGTGTGATTTTATCTATGTTGATTTCGGCCGCTGTGCAATTGCTTGCGAGCGCCATCATCCTTCTCCGAAGTCTGCGCGCGAACGCTGGTGCCTGCGCCCAGGAATTGGAAGCGGCATGATGCATTCCCTCCCAATCCAAGTCACCCGAGCGGAGAACGATTGCAATGACTGAGGCCGGGCATTTCGACTCCTCTGCAGAGCAGCCGAGCGTTATGACTCAAGGTGCGGTGCGAGGGTTTACGGTGGTAAAACGATGCGATCCATTGCTGAGTCTGCGTCAGCCCGAGGGCCTGCCGCGAGTTCATAAGGGCGTAGCGGCTCGCTCTATCGCGGAAGCGGAGCAGTTTTCTACACTCGGCAAATTTGCATTCGGGTCTCTGTGGCTGTTGGTCTTTGCCATGCCATGGGAAGACGCATTCACAATCTCTGGTTTCGGCACAAGCGTGCGTTTGATCGGGATGGTCTCGGTAGGCCTAGGGGTTCTAGCAATTATAGAAAGAGGAAAGGTCAGGCGCCCGTCAATCGGCCATGTCCTCATGGCGCTATTCGTCGTCCTCGCGGCGCTAAGTTACCTGTGGAGTCTTTATCCCGAGGGGACCATTGTCGAGGTGTTCTCCTACGTTCAGCTCTTCATCATGGTGTGGCTCATCTGGGAACTGGCCCCCGGCGTTGCTGAACAGATGCAACTGATGCGTGCCTATGTCCTGGGAACTTTCGTTTCGGGATTCGACACACTGTATTTGTTCCTTTCGAACCAGCAGTCAGTCTATCAGCGCTATGCGGGCGCCAAGTTGGATGCGAACGACTTGGGGCTAATAATGGCTCTAAGCATCCCCATGTCCTACTACCTGCTAATTCATAGCCATGGACGGCTTGTTTGGGTTTACAGAGTACAACTCATTTTGGCGGGAACGACCATCTTGCTGACGGCGTCCCGTGGCGCCACCCTTGCAACCGTAGTTGCCCTCGCGATCGTCCCCTTGACGCAAGCCCGCCTGAATGGCCGTCAGAGAATCGCGCTCCTGCTCACTATTGCATTGCTCGTCGCCGGCGTTCTCTACTTCGTGCCGACAACCTCGTGGCAACGCTTATCTACCATGCCCAGTGAATTCGAAAGAGGGACGTTCACCGGGCGCACGATCATCTGGAAAGCGGGATGGGAGATCTTCCGCGCGCATCCCTTCCTTGGAATTGGAGTAAATTCCTTCCGGATCATCGTCAGCCGTGTTTTGGCGGAACCGATTCGTCTCGGTGAGCCTGACCCCGCGCCGCCCGCGCACAATACGTTTCTTTCGGTCCTTGTCGAGCAGGGCGTCCTAGGCTTTGCGGTTTTTTGTGCACTATTGGGTGCCCTGGCGTTGTCACTGCGGGGCATGCCGCCTTTCCCGAAGCGACTGTGGATCGTTTCCCTCGGGGTTTGGGTCGTAGGCGTGTCCAGCCTAACCTGGGAAATGCGCAAACCTACCTGGTTCTTCTTCGGTCTGCTGATGGCGCAAAGCGGAAGTGTGGTTCAGATGCGGCACCTGGCACTTTCCTTCTCACGGCCTCGCCAGAGAGCGATTGCCCGTTCCGCTGGCATCATGGCGTTGGGAATTTCCTCCCCGAAACCTCGGTGGACACTCTTTTCATGGAAAAATTCTTAAGCAGTGAATTCCTGTTTCTCCTGGAACTCGACGGCGGCGGCGAAGATTCGGCTGCGGATCGCTGGGGGAAATCGCTCACCGGACCGGCAATCAAGAATCATGAATAAAATTCGAGTGATACATCTAGTTCCGATGCTCAGCCCCGGTGGTGCCGAGCGCGTCGCCGTTCATATCGCAACTGGATTGAACCGCCGGCGATTTGAACCGATTGTCATTTCCTTCGCGAATCGCGTGGACTGCGATCTCGACCGATTGCTGGACGAAGCCGGGGTGGAAGTTCGATACCTGGGAAAACGGCCGGGATTCGATTACCGCATGTACTTTAGATTGCCCCCCGTGCTCAATCAGTGCCAGCCGGACATTGTCCATACGCATCTACATGTTTTTCGATATGCATTGCCGTTCCTCCTTCTCCGCAGGAGGGTTTCAGTTTTGCATACTGTCCACAACCTGGCGGAACGCGAAATTGAACCCGGCCTGCGCTGGCTTCAGCGTTATGCGCTAAAGCACGGAGTTGTACCCGTCGCGGTCGCGGAAGAAGTGGCAAACAGTCTCGAACGCCTTTATGGAATTCGACGTAGCCGAGTAGTCCCGAACGGAATCCCGATTGGACGCTATGCCAGTCCCCGGGTTCCACGCAGGGAATGGGGCGTGAGAGAAGGCTTCAGGGAGAGCGATGTTCTGTTTGTCAGCGTGGCACGCTTTGCTCCACAGAAAAATCACACGCTACTTCTGAATTCGTTTGCGCACGGCCCCGCTTCCAACCCGAATGCTCATTTGGTCCTGGTTGGGGAAGGCATCTTGCAGGAGCGGCTCGAGGCGCAAGCCAAGAATCTGGGTCTAACCCACCAAGTTCATTTTCTCGGGCTGCGGACCGATATTCCCGAGGTGTTGGGAGCCGCGGATGTTTTCGTACTGAGCTCGGACTTCGAGGGCAACCCGCTCTCCGTGATGGAGGCCATGGCGGCGGGTCTGCCCATCGTGAGCACTGGCGTGGGAGGAGTGCCGGATCTCATTGAAAGCGGTAAGGAAGGGATTCTCGTCCAACCGGGAGATGTCCAAGGTCTTTCCGATTCCATGACATTTCTTTTACGAAATCGAGAACTCAGAAAGTGCCTGGGGATGGCCGCTGCACGGCGGGCAAAGGAACACTTCGATGTCCCAGTGATGGTACGGGCCTACGAGCGAATCTACGAGGATTTGGTTGGTTATCAGCGTCGCGTCGAAGCGGAAAGCGTGCTTCGACGGCACGGCGGGTCGTTGCGCCTGGTTTAGACAGAACTATGATCAAGGTAATGCACATCATCACAACGCTCGGCCCCGCCGGGGCCGAAAATATGTTGTGCCGGATCGCCTCCGGGATGGACGGCGCACGCTTTGAAAATGAAATCATTTCGCTGACTGACATTTTAGATCTTGCTGAGAGAATGCAAGGGATCGGTGTGCGGGTACGCACACTGGGGATGAAATCAAATGTGCCTAACCCTTTGCTGGTGCTGCGCCTGGCACAATGGATCCGCGAGACGAAACCGGACGTTATCCACACCTGGATGTATCATGCGAATCTGGTCGGCAGTCTCGCGGCGCGCCTGGCTGGCGACGTGCCCGTGATCTGGGGCATCCACCACAGCGCGCTCGACCCTAGTGTGGACAAACGTCGCACTATGTCCGTCAATCGCCTCTGCGCCCTGTTGTCGCGAAAATTCTCCGCCCGGATAGTGTGTTGCTCGGAAGCGTCCCAGCGGATCCACAAGACTCTCGGTTACGCCGCTGAAAAATTGGAAGTAATACCCAACGGTTTTGATCTCGAGAAAGTGAAACCCGACCCGGCTGCGCGCCAGTCGATACGTGAGGAGCTCGGCCTTCCGTCGGATGCGATTCTAATCGGAATTGCGGCTCGTTTCCATCCTCACAAGGACCATCGCAACTTCATTTACGCAGCCGAGCGGCTGCACAAGCGGATGCCGGAGATTCACTTCGTCCTCTGCGGCATGGAAATTACCCCGCAAAACTCACTGTTAGTCGAGTGGATCGAGGCCGCCGGGATACGTGACTGCTGTCACCTTCTGGGGCATCGCACAGACATTTCTCGCCTGTTAGCCGGATTGGATATCGCCACGACTTCTTCTCGCAGCGAAGCTTTTCCCATGGCAATTGGCGAAGCAATGGCATGCGAAACTCCCTGCGTCGTGACCGACGTAGGGGATTCCGCCTTGATCGTTGGGGAGACCGGTACGGTTGTAAAGCCAGGAGATTCGCATGCCCTGGCTGAAGCTTGGCGAAAGCTCGCAGAGGCCGGACCGGCAGTACGGCGCCGCCTCGGAATAGCTGCGAGGCGCCGCGTGCAGCAGCAGTTCGCACTGCCCGCGATTGTGGAGCGCTATCAGGCCATCTACGCGAGGTTGGCCACCCAAGGCTTAACGGGTGTGCATTCGTCCAGCCTCTCAGAGTGTGCCCGGTAAGCCCGGCAATTCAAAGTTGTTCGGCGGGGATTCTTACCGGACCCGATTCATTTCAGTTCGACCTTACTGATTGAGTGTCCCGTGTGCCCGCTGTGACGATGGTTTCTCTGACTCTGACACCAGCCCACGCCTAAAGCTTCGGCGATCCGATGGCAACAAAAGTGGCAGATTACATTCCCAAGCGAGCGAGTGGAGGAAAGATGCGCAAGCTGAATGCTTTGCTTTTGCTGTGGTTCGCGCTGTTTTTTGTCTTGAGAGTTCAAGGCCAGACCAGCACCGGCGTTAACAATGCCGAATTGAACGGCAACTACGCATTTACCTTCAATGGTTTCAGCGGGAACGGAACGACCGCTTCTGTTTTTGGGGCCGTGGGAAGATTTACGGCCGATGGGGCCGGTAATCTCACCGGCGGTGAAGTTGTTACCAACGGCGTGGGTGGCGGGGCTAGCAGCGCCCAGGCGTTCCTCGGCACGTATTCGATTGGTGCCGACAATCGCGGCGTAATGACACTGAATTTTTCGGGCAGCTCGGCGAGGCTGGCCTTCGCGATGTTGGCCAACGGCAACGCCCAGTTCATCGAGTTCGATGCCTCGGGCGGGGCGGGAACGATCGGCTCAGGCACCATGGAAAAAGCGGACACCACCGCGTATAGCACGTCACGAATCACCGGCGACTACGCCTTCGGCGCCGCTGGCTTTGATAACGCGAATAATCGTGCCGCGATCGAGGGTCGATTTACTTCGAACGGGACAGGCACGCTTACCAACGCAGCAGGAGACGTCAACGCCTACGGCACTGATTACCCCATGTCTTTTACCGCCGCGAATTACGCGGTGTCCAACACAGCCACCGGGCGCGGCACCATGAGCCTTGCGTTCACCTTCGGCGGGGCGGCCGATAGTATGAATTTCGTCTTTTACATTGTGAATTCAGGAAAGCTGTTTGTGATGGAGAGCGACCCGGTCACGACGGCGACACCGTTGCTCAATGGTGCCATCCTGCAGCAGCAAACTCCCACAGGCGGATTCACCAACGCCTCGCTGAGCGGCAACATGGTGATTTCTCTTACCGGCCTTTCCATGTGCGGTAGCGCAGCTGGCGTGCCCAAAGCGGTCGCTGGTTTGCTCACGACCAACGGCACCGGCGCGCTTTCCCTGACCTACGACGAGAATTACTGCAGGGCGCCCAATTCTGTTACCGGGGCGGCGGGGACGTATAGCGTGACCAGCAATGGCCGTGCGTCGATCTCCATCGGAGGATACAGTCTGGTTGCCTACCTGGTGAGCTTGAATCAAGTTTTTCTCTTCGTTTCCGATTCCAATGTATTGTTCGGGTTCGGCGAAGCCCAAGCCGCGGGGCCGTTCAGCAACAGCTCGCTCAATGGTCCGTATGCGGGCTTCGCAACTAATCCTGCGGCTTACGGCGTAACGGTCTTTTCCGGCGAATTCTCGGCCGACGGCGCCAACCCGACAGGCAGTTTGAACGGCACCGAAGACATCGGCGCGCCAAGCGGGCCGAACCCAGGTGTGGCCTTCAAAGCTACGTACTCGGTAGCTCCGTCGCCCACCAATGGCCGGGGAACCATGACGGTTACTTCCGGCACCGGAGGCAACGTTGTCATCTACATGATCTCTCCTTCGAAGTTCGTGGCGATATCGCAGAACGATCCAAATCCCGCGATCCTGGACTTCGAGCTATCGTCTTCGGCCACTGCGTCCGTTGCTCTTTCCTCGCTTTCACTGAACCCCACGAGCGTCACGGGCGGGAATTCCTCCACAGGCACGGTGACATTGAGCGGGCCAGCTCCCGCAGGGGGAACACAAGTCGCCCTCTCCAGCAGTAACACTACGGTGGCCAGGGTGCCTTCGAGCGTGACGGTCGCAGCCGGAGCTACCAGCGCATCGTTCACGGTCAGCACCAGCGCCGTGGCTGCGTCTAGCACGGTCAACATCTCCGCAATTTACGGTGGCGCGAATAGATCGGCCTCGCTTACCGTCACACCTGCTCCTCCTCCGCCTCCAACTCTCGCTTCGTTGACGCTGAATCCCGCGAACGTTATTGGGGGCCAATCTTCCACGGGCACTGTAACCCTGACCGGGCCAGCACCAGCGGGTGGCGCTCAAGTCTTTCTCTCCAGCAGCAACGGAGCGGCCAGAGTGCCATCTAGTGTGACCGTTCCTGCGGGAGCCACCGGCGCAACCTTCACGGTCAACACGACCTTGGTTCTAATCTCAACCTCCGCCACAATCTCGGCTTCTTACAACGGTACGACCCGGACTGCGACTCTTGGGGTGCTCTTGTAGCGGGGAGGCGCGTCGATAGGTCAGTGGCGCCCTGACGTGGACCGGTCGCCAAATCTCGCTGGTGCGTGGCGCTCTGTGGTTTCGTCTCCCCCCATCGAATCGCGCCAATCCAATGGAAAAAGCAATGCCACCCCAGAAACAGTCTAGCGAGCGGCCTAGCAAGCTGCTGGCCTGCTCGATAGAGTGCAGGCGACCACAAAGATGACTGAGAATTTGATACGACCCCGCTTGGTTGTCGCGGTAAATTCGGCAATTGCAGTTGGTTTCTTGCAAGGTCAGCTGCAATTTCTTCATGACAGAGGCTTTGATGTGACTGTTCTCTGCCCGAAAAGACGCAAGGACGAATGGGAAGTCGAGCGCCCAGAGGGCGTTCCTACCATTGAAGTGCCCCTGGAGCGAGAGATCGCTCCCTTGCAAGATCTTGTTTCACTTTGGCGGTTGGGGCGAATCATGCGCGAACTTCGCCCCACTGTGACAAATGTAGGGA
Organism: Candidatus Acidiferrum sp.; assembly: GCA_035576885.1. Taxonomy (GTDB): domain Bacteria; phylum Acidobacteriota; class Terriglobia; order Acidiferrales; family UBA7541; genus Acidiferrum. The sequence goes on from DATLVZ010000095.1 coordinate 71,699, forward strand.
CGCCGAAGGCCGGATTGTTGGGAGGATTTGCGGCATGGCTGAACCGGGTTCCTTGCCGCTTCTACACCCTGCACGGTTTGCGATTCGAGACCACCAAAGGGCTGAAGCGCCGGATTCTTGTGTACGCCGACCGGCTAGCTTGCCGTTTCGCGCATCGCGTCATATGTGTAAGCCAGAGCGTCCGTGAGAAGGCCATTGCTTCGGGACTCACAACCTGGGAGCGAACGGCGGTGTTCGGAGCTGGCAGTTGCAATGGTGTCGATGCTTCGCGTTTCGCTGCCACGCCAGGAATGAAGCAGCGAGCGGCCGAGCTCCGCCGCCGCCTTGGAATCCCCAAGCAAGCACCCGTTGCCCTGTTTGTTGGGCGGCTTACTAGTGATAAAGGCATTCCAGAGCTGATGGATGCTTTTTCACAACTCAGTCATCGGCACCCGGAACTCCGGTTGCTTCTAGTGGGATGTTTCGAGGATGGTGATCCACTTCCAGTTGAAACTCGCAATTCATTGGACACAAATTCGCGCGTGATTTTTGCCGGGGCAGTACAGGACACGGCTCCGTACTATGCCGCCGCCGATGTCGTAATCCTGCCGAGCCACCGAGAAGGTTTGCCCACGGTGATCCTGGAGGCACAGGCGTCCGGCAAACCGGTGATAGGGGCATGCGCGACCGGGATAGTGGACGTCGTCGCGGATGGCGAAACTGGACTCCTTTTCCCGATCGGTGATGTACCAGCGCTCGCTGAAGCAATCGCAAAGATCATCGGCGACAGGGGCTTGGCCACTAAGCTTGCACGCGCCGGTCAGGAACAAGTCCAGCGCCATTTTCGACAGGAACAGATCTGGCAAGCGTTGCATCGAGAGTATCTCGAAGTCTTGCAACGGAAAGAGTCGCGCCGATCGTCAATTCTTCCCCAGCTCGAAAATTAATTGCTTGGGAGAAGAACGCCTATGAATATCGACTCCAAGTCTGAGCGCCAGAACCGGGGACATGCGGCCTGGACTTTTCGGCACGCGAAGGGCCTGCCGTTAGCGGCAACAGTGCTCGTCGGTCTTACGATCTTCATAACAGCCGGCCAATCGTCAAGCGCGCCTTTTCCTTTGTGGGTATCCTCCGGTTTGATAAGAGTGGGGCAGACTGACGCCCCCGGCACGACGTCTGCAATTACACTGTTCAGCGCGCGCGGCGAAACGGTGGATACGCAGGTCATCGTGCAGGCCCCTGCGAATGGACTGACGAACGTGAACGTGAGCGCGTCGGCGCTGGCGGGTCCGAGTGGTGCAACCATCCCGGCATCCAGCATCACCCTCTACCGCGAGTACTACATCACCGTCACCGGTACCGCGAGCTACGGCGGCAGCAATCCTCCCCTCGGTTCGGGTATCTACCCTGAGCCGCTGATCCCCTTTAATGATCCAGAAACCGGTTCCCCGTTGTGCGGTGCCTCAGCAGTGTTGAAGGCTTGCAACGCGACCATCAGCGCCGGGCAGAATCAACCCTATTGGATCGATATTTCCGTGCCACACGGCGCCACAAACAGCCCGCCGGGAAATTATACCGGCACGATTTCTGTGACCGCTGACCAAGGCTCTGTGAGTATCCCCGTCACGATGACGGTGTGGAACTTTGAACTTCCCACACAGCCTACGGAGTTTTCTCTCTGGACGCTCTGGCCACCGGCCGCCGGTAATACCATCACTACGTTGGCCCGGGCCTTGATGCGTAATAAAGTCATGAGCTGCTGCGATGTGACGGCCAATGCATCTTCGGATATCACAAATTCTGGCCTCAACCGTTTTGGACTGAACCTTTTTTATATTGTTGGGATTAAATGCGATGGTTCCTATACCACCCTTCCTTCTGCCAGCCAAATCAACGCTGCCGCGGCCAATTTGCCGGGGGGCCTGCAGCTGGACTTGTATGTCGCGGATGAACTGAACGGCTGCCCGAGCGCCTACGCGCCCTTGAAAACGGTGGGTGCGAACGTTCATGCGGCTAACCCCAGAGTCAAGACCATCATGACTACGAACATGCCGGACCCGAATCTGCTGGATGAAGGCGATGGGCGCAGCGCCATCGACCATTGGGTGCTGCTCGATTCCGTGCAACAGTGGCCTGCTTTGCCGTTCACTAGTGGCGGAAGCGACTTGTGGAGCTACACCAGTTGCAACATAGGCTTCGGCAATACGCCGGAATGGATGGTGGACTATCCACCGATCAACGAGCGCATCCAAGCCGGCTTCTTGAATTGGACACAAGGCGCGACAGGTATCCTTTACTATCGCCCCGACGGCTGGACCGCCGGCAACGCCATCGGCAGTTGGAACAATGTGGATACCACTGCTTGCGGCGGCGGCCTTGGAAGGCCGGGTGACGGCATTTTCCTTTATCCGCCAGGACCGATCGGCTCGACCGAGTCCGCACCGGGAATCCGTCTGAAGGCCATCCGCGACGGCATTCAAGACTATGAGTATGCGCAAATTCTGAAAAGCCTGGGGCAAAGCGCGTTCACGAATTCCGTCGTTCAGCCTATCGCCACGAGCTGGACCAACTGGACCCACGACCCCAGTGCCGTGGAAGCTGCGCGGCAGCAATTAGGCCAACGACTCGATCAGCTATCTCCCCCGTAGGAAGTCACTCAGGATGGCTTTGCAGTTCGACGAGTAATGCAGACGAAGAATTTCCACCTCTGCGAGTCTAGGGCACGGTTTTTCTCGCTGGGTTTGGAACAGTGAACAGAATTTTCAAATTTCAGGAGCGAAGCATGACGAAATGCGACGTAGCAGTTATTGGTGCCGGCCCTTACGGGCTGTCGGCCACCGCTCACTTGCGCACGGTTAAGGGGTTGGACGTGCACACGTTCGGTGAACCGATGTCTTTTTGGGAGCGCAACATGCCGGTCGGCATGTTGCTCCGTTCCGGTTGGGCGGCGACGCACCTTGCCGATCCGGACCAGTCGTTGACTCTGGAGAGATACCAAGCAGCAAGCTCCAGGCGATTTTCCACTCCGGTACCACTGGATTGCTTTATCGACTATGGGCGATGGTTTCAGCTTCAGGTCGTCCCGGACCTCGATCAACGGAAGATTGTCCGGGTCGAGCCCAAGGCAAAGGGCTTTCGACTCATCCTGGAAACGGGCGAGGAGGTGACCACAAACCGCGTGGTCGTTGCTGCCGGTATCGGTTCGTTTGCATGGCGACCGTCGCAATTTGCGGGGCTTCCGAGTTCGCTCGTGTCGCACACGTGCGAACATCGGGATCTGCGACCCTTTTCCGGAAAACGAGTGCTGGTCATGGGAAGCGGACAGAGCGCACTCGAATCCGCAGCGCTGCTGCATGAAGGCGGTGCCGAAGTCGAAATCGTAGCGCGCACGCGGCAGATTCGCTGGCTTGGTGGCACGATATCAAGGACGTTTCAACACGGTTTGGGACCGACGGTGTCAAAGCTTCTGTACGCACCTACGGATGTTGGCCCCGCGGGCATCAGCAAGATTGTGGCTCGGCCGGATTTGACCCGGCGGCTTCCCCGGTCGATTCAGGACTGGCTCCGCAAACGATCCATCCGCCCGGCTGGCGCGCGATGGCTAGTGGCACGGCTCCAGAACGTACCTATGAGACTTGGTCGCTCTGTTGTCTCCGTTGCCGTTGCTGGCGAGCGGATAAGAGTTCGGCTGGATGACGGAAGTCACACAACTGTCGATCATGTTCTACTAGGGACCGGATATCGAGTGGACGCTTCCAAGTACGACTTCTTTTCACCGGAGTTAGCAAAAGCCATCGATTGCTTTCAAGGCTATCCGCGGCTCAGGGAGGGACTGGAATCATCCGTGCCCGGATTGCACTTTCTGGGTGCACCGGCCGTTTGGAGTTTTGGCGCACTGATGCAGTTTGTGGTCGGCACCCATTACGCCTCGCGCGCTTTGCTCCGCTGTGTTGCTAGGAAGGCCGAGGTCCGTCGAGCTCAAGTCGGCGAACCGCTGTCTGCTGAAGTCGCATGATGCGCAACTATGTGCAAACCAGCGCGTAGCACGTGCTGGAGGAAAAGCGACTGCAAGCCGCGACACGCCGAGAAAGCCCTACCCATGAATGAAACAACTGGAGTATTAGTCTTAGGCGGAAACCTCAACGCCCTCACAATCGCAAGGAGTTTGGGCCGGCAGGGCGTACCGGTGTGGGTGGCGACCTCACCCAACATCAAGCTGGCATGCTTTTCTCGCTACACACATCGGACTCTGCCTTGGCCGAGTGGAGAATGCGAAGCACAAGTCGACTACCTATTGGAACTATCGACACGGCACAAGCTTGGTGGATGGGTGCTGTTTCCCACGAGCGATGAATCGGCCGCTTTGCTCTCGAAATTCCATACGGCCTTGTCGAGCCGATACCGCGTGTCCACGCCTCCTTGGGACATTTTGCAGTGGGCCTACGATAAGCGGCTTACCTACAGGTTAGCGGCGCAGGAAAAGGTCGACTGTCCGGTGACGATGTGTCCCGCCAGCGAAGCGGATCTCGAAGCATGTGCCTTTCCGGCGATACTGAAGCCTGCGGCGCACGTTGCCGTCAATCGCTTCACTGCAGACAAAGCTTGGCCCGTGGCAAACCGAGAAGAGCTTCTCGCCCGCTACCGTGAAGCCCGGGAGCTGATTCCGCCAGATTTGATTCTTCTACAGGAGCTGATACCTGGCGGGGGCGAATCGCAATTCTCATACGCGGCACTCTGCCGCGATGGAAAGCCGATTGCCTCGCTCACTGCGCGTCGAACCCGCCAATACCCAGTCGACTTCGGGTATTCCAGCTCGTTTGTGGAAACGCTCGAGGTCCCTGAGATTGTGGCTCCGTCGCGACGCCTGCTGGCTGCTATCCGGTACACAGGCCTTGCCGAAATCGAGTACAAATTCGACGCGCGAAACGGACGCTACAAGCTTCTGGATATAAATCCGAGGCTTTGGACCTGGTCACCGCTGGGCGGCCGCGCAGGGACAGACTTTCCGTATCTGCTCTGGCGAATGATGATGAACAGGGAAGTGGCGGAACAAACAGGACGCAACGGTGTGCGATGGATGCGCGTAAGTACAGACTTTCCGGCGGCTGTTCACGAAATGCTTCGCGGGCGGCTGAGTCTCGGGGCGTATTTGCGCTCGTTTCGCAGTCCAGTCCAGTTCGCTCTGATGGCCGCCGATGATACCTTGCCTGGACTGCTGGATCTGCCCTTGTTCGCTTACAAGAATCTTTACAATCGGTACAAAGGTCTACTAGAAGGTCCATCGCTCAAAGTTGAAGGATTAAAGTCGAAAGGTTGAGCCGCAACTCAGACCGATTCTTGACGCGGAGGAAATTCGTCATACACGGGCTGTCTGCACGCGAAATTTCTTCCGGCCAGAGGGGCATGGCCGGGACTTGACACGAAATGACCCAACCAACGGTTGTAATCAGCTTGGATTTGGAGCTCACCTGGGGCACGTTCGATCTTTACTTTAATGACGATCTGCTCAAGATGGCCCGGTGGACGCATGACATCGGCGCGCCCAATTTATTGAAGCACCTTACGCGCAATGGTCTTTCGGCGACTTGGGCTATTGTTGGTGCGATGATGCGGAGATCCTTGCCTGACGTCTCCGGACTGCCGGAAGTACGCTATCCTCACTTCGCAAAACCGTGGTTCAGCTATATTCCGAAAGAAGGCGATGAACAGACTCATCCCGAATGGTTCGGCGCAAGCCTGGTGGAAATGATCCGCAAGGCGAAGCCGGAGCAGGAAATCGGCTTTCATTCGTTTTCGCATGTCCCATTCGAAGAGCGCGGGATGACGCGGGAGCGCGCGATGGCCGAGTATCGGTATTGCGCCCAGATCGCGAAGGAACTTGGAATCCCGAAATCCTCATTCGTTTTTCCGCGCAATTCGGTGGCGTACCTCGCGGAGCTGCGCGACGCGGGGTTCACTTGTTTTAGAGATGTGGATCGGCTGCCAATGCGGTTTTCGAACGGCATGCTCAATTCCCTCGGCATGATCTGGGCGGATTTTGCGGGGAGTTCACCGTGCATGATCGAGCCCTCGCTCAAGGAGGGAATTGTTTCGATTCCCGGTTCACTCCTGATTCGTTACGCGGCCGGGTGGCGCAAGTACATCCCGGATTCCAGCCGATTGCGACGATTGAGGAAGGGATTGGAGCGCGTGCGCCTCACCCGTGGGGTTTTCCACGTGTGGTTTCATCCCGAAAATCTTTATGCGGAGTGGCCACGAGTCGAAAACGTTGTGGCGCGTTTTCTGGAAGAGCTTGGCGTTTTGGTGAGGAATGAGGAGGTGCGGTGTTTGACGATGGGGCAGTTGGCCGCGGAATTTCGCTCCGATTCAGCCGCGAAACAAAGGCCGCACCAGCCGGCAGCCTACAAGCTGGCCGGACAGGGACAGGTGAATTCCCCCACCTCGAACAGCTGCAACCGTGCTGGTTTGGCGATTTCCACTTAATCGGATTCGACCGGAGCATTTAGGATGTACACCGCCCTTCCTGAAACGACGAATCGGGCCTTGGAGTCTGTGTGGAGTCCCCGCATTTCAGCAGATTCGCCGCACAGACCCTTCGGCCCGATCAGAAAACAACTTCAATCGGTTTCACACTGCCGGAAACCCATTCGTCATGGGGCCAGCTGATGAAGCAGTTGCCCCAGTTGTGTTCGCGCGTTTTCGAGCGCGTTCGGGTCGTGATTCCAATTGCTCCAGCTCGTCGCGATTGGAAGAAGAGTGGTGTGCACCACGCTGATCTGCCCCAGGTTCTTGAGCATCTGCGCGTATTCGTAGTCTTGAATACCGTCCCGAATGGCCTTAAGACGGATGCCGGGAGCGGATTCAGTCGAGGCGATCGGACCAGGCGGATAGAGGAAGATGCCGTC
>DATLVZ010000096.1:0-16313 GCA_035576885.1 Candidatus Acidiferrum sp.
CACAAGGAAAACCTCACTCCATGGCAAATCATCGAGCGCCTCGCACCTCGTTCCCCGCTCGAACTCTGCTTGCTTCCACCCGTGTTTCTGGATTATTACCTCGACAACTCAGGGGGATACGATGTGGGTAGGCTTCCCTAACAGTTTGAGATGCGGACGCGCCTTGGATTCTTGCAGCAAGTTGCTTCGCCATCGCGCATTTCATAGACTGGCTGAGTATCAGCGACCGGAGGATAACGTGACATCAACCAAAAAACGCGTGGCGCAAATCGCTTTGGGGGCCGTTCTGTTTATCGCGGGAATCGCAGCCGGTTCGCTGCATGCCCGGAGCGCCGCGGTCCAGAACAGATTCGGGCAGCCGAAAACGGTTCTGCATGTTGTGATTTACAAGTTTAAGGACGCCACTTCAAATAATGACCGCGACACCGCCATCAACGGGATAAAAGAGATGGCCGCGAAAATTCCTGGAATCAAGAATGTCTGGCTTAAGACTGAACGCAACCAAATCAAGGACTTCAGCGGGGTGTACGCGATCGAATTCACTAGCGCTGAAGCGGCCGCAGACTATTCCGAGAGCCCCGTCCATGAGGCCTGGTCCAAAAAGTGGCAGGAGTTGCGAGAGAACAGCCTTTCCTTCCAGATTTCGAATCCGTAGCGCATCGATGGCCGGCGTTTGTGTTTGTCGCATTCGCCGCGGGTCAACTGTGGCGTACAATTCCGAATCTGCGCCGGAAGATTGCGTCCACCGCTTTGTCTGACAATAACCGTTTGCACCATTTTGCGACCGTTGCCAATTGCGTGACACCGTAACGGATTCTCGGATTCGGCGCCTCGATCGCCTGCAAGATCACGCGCGCGCAATCTTCCGGCGTGGTTTTCGATTTAGCGCGGCTGCCTGTGACGCTTGCAAAAAAGCGCATATAGAGAGGCGCGTAGGGGCCGGTATTCATTTTATCCACGTAAGGTTTGGAGAGTTCCAACGCTGCTTGTTGTATCCCCGTCACGATGTAGCCCGGCTCGATCAGAACCACCTGCACTCCGAAGGGATACAACTCGAGGCGCAGCGCGTTGCTCATGGCCTCGAGAGCGAACTTGCTACTGCTGTAAGCGCCCTGTGTGGGCGCGGTCACGAAACCAGAGACGGAGCTCATCATGAGGATGCGTCCGCGCCGGCGCTCGCGCATGTGCGGCACCACAGCCTGCGTCATGCGCAAAACGCCGAAGAAATTCGTCTCGAACTGGCGCCGCCAGTCTTCCATACGCAGGTCTTCGACCGCAGCTGTGAAGTTTACGCCCGCATTGTTGAAGAGGACGTCAATGGCTCCGGCTCTTGCGAGGACCGTAGCAACCGCACGCTGGACGGAAACGTCGTCGCAAACGTCAAGTTCCAGCGTTTCAAGCGTAAGCTTCTTCTCCCTCGCCAGCGCATCGAGCTGTACACGTTTTCCCTCGGAACGCCCCGCCGCGAATACTCGATAACCGTGCTGCGCAAGCAAGAGCGCAGCGGCTCTGCCCAATCCGTCCGTTGCGCCGGTAATCAACACGGTTTTTTGGAGCGCTGCCAGGTTTGTCATTGCCCCCTCCAACTTCCTTATCCCCCAAAGAAGCATTATGCTACCCCGGCTCCTGTGCCGCGGCTATCGCGCGAAACGACTGAAACGTTTATCGCGAACCACCCGTCACATGGGGCAGCGGCCGGGTTGGTGCTCGGAATAATACAAATGTGAGGCGAAGATGAGGATTCAGCAAGGATGCTTGTCTGGGTGTGCTCCGGGAGGAGGCGATTTGCCGCGAAGAGTCTGGCTGCCGCTTGTGGCAGCTTTTCTTTTCACCAGCTTCTCGGCATCGCTTGTAGGAGCACAGGCGAATCCAGCGAACGATGAAGAGTATGGGAAGAAGATACACGAATATACGACGGAACCATTTTTCCTCACCGACCTTGTCGATCACCTCCCGGCTTCCGCGGCTGTGCCTTCGCCTGACAAAATTCTTGGCCACATCGTCGGCGCACCGGGCTTTCTTACCTATTCGAAGGACATCTATCGTTATTACGAGGAGCTTGCGAAAGCCAGCCCGCGAGTAAAGGTCTATCGCGTGGGCAAATCGGAAGAAGGACGAGACTTTCTGCTCGTCGCCGTGAGCGACGAAGCCAACATCGCGCAGCTTGACCATTTGCGCGACATTACCGCGAAGCTTGCCGATCCCCGCAAAATCACCGAGGCCGACGCCAAGCAGCTTATTTCCATGGGTAAGCCGTTTTACTGGGCGTCCGGTTCGATTCACTCTCCCGAAACGGGCTCACCGGAAATGTTGATGGAGTTGGCCTACCGCCTGGCCGTCGAAGATTCGCCGTTCATCCAGAACATTCGCAAGAATGCCATTTTTTTGATTACTCCGATCGTCGAAGTGGATGGTCACGACCGCGTGGTGGACTCCTGGAATTACAAGAAGGCAAACCCCGACAAGGCGCAGCCCGATCTCGTTTACTGGGGACACTACGTCCAGCACGACAACAACCGCGACGGCATCGCGATGGCCCTCAAGCTCTCGCAAATGATGATGCAGACTTTTTTCTACTGGCACCCGCAGGTGCTGCACGATCTGCATGAGTCCATTCCTTATCTTTATGTTTCGACAGGCACTGGACCGTATAACGCGTGGCTCGACCCCATCGTGATCAACGAGTGGCAGAAGTTTGCCTACAACGACGTGCAAGGACTGACGGAACGGGGCATAGTCGGTGTGTGGACGCACGGCTTCTATGACGGCTGGGCACCCAACTATATGTTTTATGTAGCGAACGGTCACAACTCGATCGGACGCTTCTACGAAACGTACGGCAATAGCACTCCCGAAACGAAGGAAGCCGAATTGCCGCCGAGCGCGACGAGCCGCACGTGGTTCCGGCCGAACCCGCCTCTGCCCAAAGTGATGTGGTCGCTGCGTAACAACACCAACATGGAGGAAAGCGGCGTGCTCCTTTCGCTGGACTACACCGCGCAGCACGGCCAAGAACTCCTGAAGGATTTCTACGAGAAGAGCAAACGCTCCGTGGCCAAGGCGACGACGGAGGGCCCGGCAGCTTGGGCCATCGTGAATGACGGCAGGCGTCCGGCGCTCGCAGCGCAGCTTGCCAATTTGCTGCAAAAACAGGGCGTCGAAGTGCAAAAGCTCGAGCAGGATTTTGACGCTAAAGAGACGCCGCCTCCCGCAGCGAAGCCAGCTGAAGGGAAGACCGAGGCCAAGCCGGAAAGCAAAATCGGCGACAAAAAGAAGGCGGATAAATCGGAGAAGTCTAAAGGTGATGCAATCGTAAAGAAAACCGAGGAAGCGAAAACCACGAAGCTTCCTCTCGGGAGCTACATCATTCGCATGGATCAGCCTTACAGCCGCATGGCGGACATGCTGCTCGATACGCAGTATTACTCGACCAATGATCCGCGGCCCTACGATGACACGGGCTGGACGCTCGGGCCTTTGCGCAACGTCACGACTGTGCGCGTCACGGACACGGCGATCCTCAAGGCTCCGATGACGCTGGTGGACACGGCCGCGAAGTTCGACGGCGGCGGCGTGATTCCTCCGCACTCGGAAAAAGGAAGGGCAGCGGCAGCGGCGAAATTTTACGTGATCAACGCGACCGGAGAGCCCAACCTCGCAACCCTGCGCTTTCGGCTGAAGGACGTGAAGTTCTTCGCCGCGGAAGACGGCTTCGAGGCCGCGGGACAGAAGTTCGTCCCGGGCGCTTTTATTCTTCCGCTCGAAGGCAATCCAGCCGATCTGGACATGCGGCTGAACGCGGCAGCACGCGAATTGGGCGTGCGAGTGACAAGCGCGGAGTCCGTGCCGGATGTGGCTCGCCATGAAATCGGGGTGCCACGCATCGCCCTGATGCACAACTGGACGGACACGCAGAACGAAGGGTGGTTCCGGCTCGCGCTGGAAGAGACCCATGTGCCGTACGCCTACATTTCCGACATCACGGTTCGCAACACGGCGAACCTGCGCGAAAAGTACGACGTAATTTTGTTTCCTCCGACGTTTTTTGGCCTCCAACAAATAATTAATGGCATCCCCGCACGCACGCAGGCGGACGGCAGTGAAGCCGGCGGACCGATTCCTTGGGAGAGTACTTCCACGACGCCGAATTTCGGCGGCGTCGATCAGGCTGCGGACATTCGCGGGGGACTGGGTTTCGATGGCGTCGCTCATCTCAAGAAATTCATCGACGACGGAGGCCTCTTCATTCCCATTGGACCGAGCGCGCATCTGCCGATCGACCTAGGAATCACGGATACCGTCATGATCAGCGATACACACCAGCTGCAGGCTCGGGGGATGATTGCGCGCGCAACCGTCGAGGATAAAGCCAGCCCCATCACTTATGGCTATGACGATTCCGTTGGCGTTTATTTTAATCAAGGGCCGGTGTTCAGCGTATCCGTGGCCGGCAGATTTGGCAGATTCTTTGGTGGAGACGGTGGCGGCTCGCGCCCCAGCGGCCGCGGCTCGATGACCGATCCGGACATTCCGCAGGGCCGGCCCTGGACCGCGCCCGAGCCTCCCGTGCACCGGAGCAAGGCGGAACAGGAACTCTACGTTAACCCGGAGTTGCGGTCGGATTTGAGTTCATTTCTTCCGCCGCCTTCGCTTTACCCGCGTGTCGTGCTGCGCTTCGCCCCGGAAAAGGAGTTGTGGATCAGCGGAATGCTCGCGGGCGGATCGGAGCTGGCGGAAACGCCCGCGGTCGTCGACGTGCCTGTTGGGCGCGGCCACGTCGTTTTGTTCGCCACAAATCCCATGTGGCGGCAGGAGACGCAGGGAGAATTCATGCTTCTGCTTAACGCGGCTTTGAATTTTGACCATTTGAACTCGGGCCGGAAAACGCCGCCAACGCCTAAGGTCGCTGCCACGAAGCCGTAGGTTTATGCGCCTCACAAACTAGCGTCTCATTTGCGGCACAGTCCGCCCTCGCGGAACACTGGCGTGCAAGAAGCCTTGCTACAATCGTTCTATCTCTGTAGCTTCCACTGGAACGCATGGGTGCGCCCGCATGTCAGATGACGGAAGTCCTTTGATACGAGAGCCTAACAGGAAGTGGCGCCTCGGGTTTTGGAGCCTCATTGCCACACAATTTCAAGGCGCATTCAATGATAACGGCCTGAAATTCTTCGTTATTTTCCTCATCCTCGGTACCAATCCGACGGCTTCCCAAAAAGATCTTTTGGTCTTCTACGTGGGCAATTTATTTGCTGTGCCGTTTCTTTTGTTTTCGATGGCCGGCGGCTATCTGGCGGACCGTTTCAGCAAACGCACCGTCGCGATCGGAACCAAGATCTTCGAGATTGCCGCGATGATTTTCGCAATCTACGCCTTCTCCCATGGCAGCACCCGCATGGCGTTTGCCGTGATTTTTCTCGCCAGCACGCAAGCCGCCTTCTTTGGTCCCGCGAAATACGGTTTGCTTCCCGAGGTGCTCCCGGACCAGCTGTTATCGTGGGGCAACGGGATTCTCGAACTTACGACATTTATCGCGATTATTGCCGGCGCAGTCGCTGGCCCATGGCTGGCCCAGAGATTTCACGGAAGAGAGGTTCTTGCAGGTTTCATCTTTGGCGCATGCACGCTGGTTGGTCTGACAACGAGCTTTGCCATCTCGCATGTTCCTGCCGCCGATCCCTCCAGGAGATTCCGGTTCAACATTTTCAGCGATCTTAGAAAGCAAGTTCAAATCGTCTGGCCGGATCGCACTTTGCACCTCGCTGTCGTAGGCAATACTTACTTCTGGTTCCTCGGCGCGCTGCTGCAGTTCGTGATCGTTTTTTACGGCCGCGAAGTCTTGCATATCGACGAAACGCACGGCGGCTACTTGCAGGCCGCTCTTGCCATTGGCATAGGCCTGGGCAGCTACGCCGCGGGCCTGCTTTCTGCGGGAAAGATTGAGTATGGCCTCATCCCGCTGGGCGCCGTCGGCATGTCGTTGTTTGCCTTCGCTATCTCCCTGCATGGATTGACCTTTCTTCAGGTGGTAGTGCTGCTCGCCGCGCTCGGATTCTCTGGCGGATTCTTCATCGTCCCCATCAATGCGCTGATCCAGCATCGGCCCGATGAAGACAAAAAAGGCAGCGTCATCGCTTTTGCAAACTGGCTATCGTTTGTTGGAGTCATCGGCGCATCGGCGATCTATTCCGGGTTCACGCATTACTTGCACGTCGGATTGGAGTCCTTCTTCATCTGGACGGCGGTCATGTCGCTCGCGGCCACGGCTTACGTCCTTTGGCTTTTGCCGGACTCGCTCTTGCGGCTTCTGCTATGGATGCTCACGCACACGCTCTACCGGCTTGACGTGGCTGGTCGTGAACGCGTGCCGGCGCGTGGCGGCGCGCTCCTTGTTCCCAATCATGTTTCCATGGCCGACGCCGTGCTGCTCCTTGCTGCGCTTGACCGTCCCGTGCTCTTCCTGATGTTCAAAGGCTCCTATGATCATCCACTCGTGAAACCATTTGCAAAAATATTGGGCGTGATCCCGATTTCGTCCGATCAGGGTCCGCGCGAACTGATTCATTCCTTGCGCCGCGCGACGCAGGCGCTCCAGGAGGGGGAACTGGTCTGCATTTTCCCCGAAGGACAAATGACGCGCATCGGCCAGATGATGCCGTTTCGGCGCGGGATGGAACGCATCATCAAGGGTGTGGACGTGCCGATCATACCGGTGAACCTCGACGGGGTGTGGGGCTCCATCTTCAGTTTTTCCGGCGGCCGATTCCTGTGGAAATTTCCTCGTCATTTGCCTTATCCCGTTCGAGTGACGTTTGGCGCGCCGCTGCCATCAACGGCGACAGCGCAGGAGGCGCGCCAGGCCGTGCAAGACCTTAGCGCAGATGCCTTTGGCCGGCGCAAACGCCACATGCGGCCATTGCCGCGGACTTTTCTCTACACGGCGCGGCGCCATCCATTTCGATTCGCCATGGCCGACGGACAAACGCCCAAGCTCACCTTTTTCGCAGTGCTGGCGAGGACGCTCTTCCTGGCGCGGCGTCTCCGGAAGACTTGGCAGCGCCAGGAAATGGTGGGCGTCTTGCTTCCCCCTTCTATTCCCGGCGCACTTGTGAATCTGGCGGCGATGCTGATGGGAAAAGTCCCCGTCAATTTGAATTACACGGCTTCCAACGAAACGCTGGAATCCTGCGCGAAGCAGTGCAACCTGAAAACGGTGATCACGGCGCGCGTCTTTCTCGAGCGCGTCCATGTGCAGCCGCCCGCGGAGACAGTATTCCTCGAAGATCTGGCGCAGAAGCCTCTGCTCAGCGAGCGTCTCGGCGCTGCTTTGGCGTGTTTCCTGCCGGCCCGAAGCATTCAAAAATATGCCGGGGCCGAACGCCAGACGCGACTCGAAGACATCGCCACGATTATTTTTTCCAGCGGGTCAACGGGCGATCCCAAGGGTGTCGTCCTGACTCATTACAACGTGGCTGCAAACGTCGAGCAGCTCAACCAGGTCTTTCTAATGCACTCCAACGATCGCATCATGGGAATTCTTCCGTTCTTTCACTCCTTCGGCTTCACGGGCACGTTATGCCTCCCGGTCGCGACTGGGATCGGCGTCGTGTATCATCCGAATCCGCTCGATTCGCGCGTTATCGGCGCCCTCGTCAACAAGTACGCCGTGACCATGCTTCTTGCCACGCCGACTTTTCTCAATGCCTACACGCGCCGCTGCGAGCCAGAACAATTTGGCAGCTTGCGCTTTGTGATGGCCGGCGCCGAAAAACTTCCTGATCGCATCGCCCAGGCATTTGAAGACCGCTTCGGCATCCGGCCGCTCGAGGGCTACGGCTGCACGGAATGCTCGCCGGCCGTAACGGTAAATACCATTGATTTTCGCGCGGCTTCGTTTCGCCAAGTCGGCGCAAAGCGAGGCAGCATCGGCCACCCTCTGCCGGGGATGACTGTGAAGATCATCGATCCCGAAACGCTCCAAACACTGGCCGTCAATCAACCCGGCTTGCTGCTCGTGCGCGGCCCCAACGTGATGCAGGGCTACCTGAACCAGCCGGAAAAAACGGCTGCCGTTCTGCGCGACGGCTGGTACAACACCGGCGACATCGCCATGCTCGACGAAGACGGCTTTTTGCGCGTCACCGATCGCTTGAGCCGTTTCAGCAAAATCGGCGGTGAAATGGTTCCGCACATAAAGGTAGAAGACAAGTTGCACGAACTGGCGTCCGCGAGGGAGCAGGTGTTCGTGGTGACAGCCGTTCCCGACGAGAGAAAAGGTGAACGCCTTATGGTCTTGCACACCCTTCCGGAAGATAAGTTGAAAGAGACTTTGGAGCTGCTTGCAAAGTGTGATTTGCCTGCGCTGTGGAAGCCCCGCCAGGATCAGTTTGTGTGCGTACAGAAATTGCCCTATCTCGGTACAGGCAAGCTGGACTTGCGCAAAGCGCGCGAACTCGCTTTGGAGACCGCGCCACACTCATGAGAGCCTTCCTGCTAGCAGCGTATGCCAGCGTTCGGATTCCTGGCAAATGACGAATTACGCAAGCTCGTACAAGTGGCGTGGATTCCTAGTGCGATTTGTGTTGACCGCCGTTGCGTTGGTCATCTGGTTCTGGACGCAATCGCTAATCGCGCGGCGAGCCCTGCCACCCTCCGGCGTTGGCGACGCACTTCACACACTCACCGCGGGCCTCAACGCTTACTTCTATAGTTCACCTTCTGCCGCCAACGCACTGCTGATTCTCAGTTCTGCCTTGATCGATGGACTAGGCCTCTTTCTGCTTGCCCGCTGGCTTTTCGGCCCTAGCGTGCGGCCGTTCCTCGGTCTGGTGGCGCTGCTGGGGATGCGGCAAATTATGCAAGCTATCTGTGCGCTCCCGCCGCCTCCGAATATGATCTGGCATTATCCCGGCTTCCCTTCGTTACTGGTCACCTACAACGTCGGCAACGATTTTTTCTTCTCCGGGCACACGGCCATCGCCGTTTTTGGCGGAATCGAATTGGCGCGCATCGGAAAACGCTGGCTCACGATCATGGCCGTAGTGGTCGTCATCTTCGAAATTGCCGCCGTCCTCATCCTGCGCGCGCATTACACGATGGACGTTTTCACTGGCCTTCTTGCCGCACTGTGTGTTGCGCAGTTTTGCGATAAGGTAGCGCCGCGTCTGGACGCCTGGCTGTCACCGGCGCAGTAAGCCCCGCTGTACATCAGGCGTTATCCTCCATTCATTCATACCGTAGTGCGACCATCGGGTCCACGCGCATGGCGCGTCGTGCGGGGATGTAACACGCCGTGAGCGCGACGATGGAGAGCACGATGGCTACCGCGGTAAAAGTAAGCGGATCCGTCGCGCTCACGCCAAAAAGTAGACTGCCCATAAGCCGCGTGAGCCCTGCGGCCGCGGCAAGACCGATTGCTACCCCAATTAGCGTCATTTTCATTCCGTCGCCAAGCACCATGCGCAGCACATCGGAACGGTTTGCTCCCAGCGCAACGCGAATGCCGATCTCCTGCGTTCGCTGGCCTACGAGATAGGAAATGACACCGTAGATACCCACAGAGGCAAGGGTCAGCGCGAGCATCGCGAATATTCCCAGCACCGCCATGGAAAATCGTTGCGACGCAAGCGAATCGGAAATGATGCTGTCCATTGTTTGAGTTTTTGACATCACGTGTTCGCCGCTGATGCCTTTGATAGACGCCCTCAGTGAATCGCCTATCGCGCCAACTTTTGGATCGGAACGCACCAGGACCCCGGTTCCATTCCACGATAGCTTCATGGCCTGGTCCGGGAGTTGCATGTACGGAAAATAGAGTTCCGCGCGAAGCGACTCCTTGTCGTCGGAGTCCAGCCCCCACTGCTTCACATGCGGGACAATGCCTACGATCTCCGCGCGCCCGCCTTTTCCTGTCAGAAAGATATGCTGTCCTATTGGATCCTTCTCCGGAAAATACTTCTGAGCGAAGACGTCGTCAACGACAACAACATGCGAGGAGTTTTCATCATCCCGCGCCGTGAAAAATCTTCCTCTTTCCAGCGGCATGCCCATGACTTTCAGATAGTCTTCTTCCACTACGTAGCTGAGCGACCAGCTCAGATCATTATCGGTCACGGGTTTCGGTTTTCCCTCGATCCAAAACGTATCTTCATCGTCGCTGGCCAGCGGCACAGAAGCCCAGGAAAGGGACACTGCCTTTACGCCGGGAGCTGTCTTCAACTGTTCATTCACGACACGAAGGGCAGCACGAATTCCTGCTGCGCTCGCATTGCGCATCGAGGGCGGCAGAGCCACGCCAAACGTCAGAACATTATGCGAATCAAATCCCGGATCGACGTGCCAGAGAGCAGTCAGGCTGCGCACCATCAGACCTGCGGAAACCAACAACACCAGCGCGAGAGCCATTTCCACGACAACGAAGATTCCCTGGGCCCGGTGCCGCGATCCGCTTCCGCCTCGCCCTCCTTCTTTCAGAGTGTCGTGCAAATTGCGCGCTCCAGTATTCAACGCCGGCGCCAGGCCGAAGAAAATCCCGCAACCCAGGGAAATGGCCACGCTAAAGATGAGCGCGCGCCCATCCAGCCTTACCTCGCTGGCTCTCGGCAGCCCGTCAGCCAGAACGCGCAGCGCCGCCTGCGTGCCCCAGCCAGCCAGTTGCAATCCGAGTCCACCGCCAACCAATGCCAGCAAGAGACTCTCTGTTAGCATTTGACGCACGAGCCTTGCCTGTCCCGCCCCCAGCGCGGCACGAATCGCGAATTCGCGAGTACGCGCCGCCGCTCGCGCAAGCATCAGGTTCGCCACGTTGACGCATGCAATCAGCAGCACGAAACCAACCGCGGCGAGCAAGACGAGGAGCAGCACGCTGACACTCCCAACCATCGTTTGTTTCAGCGGCCGCAGGAAGGCGCCTATGCCGGTGTTCGTGTCCGGGTAAGCCGCCGCAAGGCCGCTCGATATTCGAGCCAAGTCCGCGCGCGCTAGCTCGATGCTTATTCCGGGCTTCAGCCGTCCAACGCCGTGGAAACCGAGTCCCGCGCCTCGCCTTGGAAGAAACGAGTTTTCCCACTGCCCTACCGGCGCATAAATATCTACACCACGGAAACTTCCGGAAAGATCGAAGCTTGCCGGAAGCACGCCAACAATCGTAAAGCTCTTGCCGTCGAGGTCTAGACTCTTGCCGAGAACGTTCGGAGAAGAGTTGAGTTTCCTTTTCCATAGCCCTTCACTGATGATCGCAATGGGCGTCGCCCCGATTTCGTCCTCACCACGCGCGAAGGTGCGGCCTATCAATGGTTTCACGCCAACCACATTCAAGAAATCAGAAGTTAGAAATCGGGCCTGCAACTGCTCGGCCTCGCCATAACCAGTAAGATTGAAGTTGTAGCTGCGATACAAGCCCATTCCGGAAAATGTGCGATTCTCCCTCTGCCAATCCTTGAAATTCGGCCAGGAAATGGACCCGCTCGAAAAGTTCGGTTTGCTTTCGGCGAGCCAAACGAGCTGCTCGGGATGCGCGTAGGGCAGCGGCTTAAGCAGCACCCCGTTCACCACGGAAAACAGCGCCGTGTTTGCGCCTATTCCCAGTGACAGCGTCAGAATTGCCACCACTGTGAATCCTGGCGACTTCGTTAGCATGCGCAAGCCGTACCGCAGATCTTGCATCAGCCGTTCGACCGAAGCCCAGCCCCACATCTCCCGTGTAACCTCCTTGATCAGGCCCACATTGCCCAGCTCCCTCCGCGCTGCGCCCCGCGCCTGGTCCGGCGTTTCACCGCGGTCCGTCCGGTCCTGCGCCGCCATCCGCAAATGACTTTGCAGCTCTTCTTCCAGTTCATTCTCACGTTTTTGACGATGCCAGAAGGAAAATGTCACGCTTCGCTCTCTTTCTTCGCCGGATCGAGCACGCCCGCGATGGCATCCGAGATCTGCGCCCACCTCGAGCGTTCGGATTCCAACTGCTTTTTGCCTTTGGGTGTAAGCCGGTAGACCCTGACGCGCTGCTTATTTTCAGAAACCTTCCAATCCGCCATAATCCATTTCTGCCGTTCTAGCCGGTGCAGCGCCGGATAGAGCGAGCCTGTGTCCACTTGCAAAATGTCTCCCGAGTTTGTGCGAATGGCCTGACTGATGCCGTAGCCGTGCTGCGGTCCCCAGCGAAGGGTTTGCAGGATGAGCAGATCAAGCGTTCCCTGGAGCAGCTCGATGCGGTTCTGGTATCGCGGACTCATGTTTCCCTCAGGATGTAGATACCCTACATCCACTGCATGTAGGATGTCTACATCTATGTAAGAAGAGCAAACCAATAGCCGACACGGAAACACTTGTAACCGGTTGCCGCACAAGCCCTTGGTCGAACGCACTCCTCTCGGGGAGCTCCCGTCTATCGCCGCTCCCGGGACTAACTGTTTCGAAACCGGTCGGCTTGCCTTTTCCTCTTTACTCTTGGTCCACGCATCGCGCTTATCACATTGTTACTCTGTCTCGTCAGTGTTACGGTTTCAGATACTCGATGGTGATCAGTATGCACAGTTTGTCGCGTCGATTCGTCCTAGCCCTGTCTGTGATTGCGTTGCTCGTGGTACCCCTTCGATTGGCTCTCGGGCAGTCGAATTCTGTCGAACCGGCGCCGCTCAAGATCGGCTATCTGATGGACTCGCTTAAAGTCGAGCGCTGGCAAACTGACCTCGATATCTTCCAGGAAAGAGCAAAGGAATTAGGGGCCGTAGTGCTTGTTGAAACCGCTGAGGGAGACGACGAGTTGCAGCTTCAACAATCCCAAAAGTTGATCGATTCGGGCGTTAAAGTACTCGTCCTGGTTCCGCATGATACGGAGAAAGCCGCGCGCATCGTGAGCGCGGCCAAGGCCCGGCATGTCCCCGTCCTGTGTTACGAACGCCTGGTCCGCGATAGCGATGTCGATTTATTTGTCGGCACCAACGCCGAGGTGATTGGGGAACTGCAGGCTTCCTGGCTGGCACGGCTCGCGCCAAGAGGGAATTACGTACTGATCGGTGGGTCCTCGTCGGATATCAATGCCAAGGTCTTGCGCGATGGACAGATGCGCGTTCTGAAGCCTTTCGTCGATCGCGGCGATATCAGAATCGTCAGCGACGCTTGGGCCAAGGACTGGGACCCGGCGGAGGCCTACGCCATCATGTCCAGAGCGCTCGATGCTACGAAAGGCGATGTTGCCGCCGTGGTCGCTTCCAATGACGGAACCGCCGGAGGCGCGATTCAGGCGTTGCAGGAGCACAAGCTCGCCGGCAAAGTGTTTGTGTCTGGTCAAGACGCGGATCTCGCCGCCATCATCCGGATTTTGGATGGCACCCAAACCATGACAGTTTATAAACCCATCGGTAAGCAGGCCAGGTTGGCCGCGGAGGCTGCAGTAAGTTTGGCAAGCGGCACTCCGGTCAAGAATGCTGTTTCGATTGCCAACGGATCTAGGACTGTCCCGGCTCTGCTTCTAAGCCCCACAGTAGTCACCAGGGACAACGTGAAACAAACGGTGATCAAAGATGGATTTCAAAACCTCGAAACTATTCAGAAAAGCTTGCCGAAGGACAAATGGCCGAACTGATTCTTGAAGGGATTTGAAAGAAAACATTAGCCCTCGGAAGTCTGCAAGAGACTGCAGTTTTAAGGAAGTCCAGCGGTCTGCGAACGCCCTGGATTTTCGCCTGTCCCCGTGACGAAGCTCTTTTCAAAATGTCAAAACTTCACGCCCCAGAAGGAGGCGTCTGGCTTCACCAGTTCGAGTCCAACATCCCAGGCTTCATGATCACGCCAGACAACTTGCGCTTCCGCCGTGCGCCCGCTCGTGGCATTGATCAGCCGGACGCGCTTGCGCAGAGGAAGCCCGGCCCCTACTACGGCCAGGCACCCGGACTTGCTTACGTCTACCGTCACGCCATTGGCGCGCTGCCGCTGGGAGCCCTCTTCCCATTCAACTTGGAATTTCACGCGAGAAACGATTCGCGGGTGGGTACGCAATTTCTCCCATCTCTCCTCAAGTGCCTTGCCGGATGGGAGGACAACGGTGTTTACTGCGGTATCGGTGGTCATGCCTGACCTCACAGCGTGTGGGTTTAATACTCGGCCGGGTCCAGCAAAAAACAGGCTATTTCTCCCAAAGCGACCAGTCAATAGTACTTTCTCATTTTTTCTTCTCCCCTTGAAAGGGCAATTACCTTCAACACAAAATTCAATGACCGACCATTATTCCCCTGGAATTCCCCTACTCGACTGAAGCCAAAGCTCTTAGGCTGTTTGACGGGTAGCCCATCTTTTCCTTTTCCCCTTTTCTTCTCCACAAAGATTTTTGAAGCGCTGGTGCCGCTCATTACTGAAACAAGTGCCAGCTATCCAGAAAATGTGTGCAAATAGGACGCGCACGGCTCGAGGATCGTGATAGTTTGTCTATGGCGCGCTGCGCTATGCGCGCGCAATTTTGGAGGTGAGTCCATGCCACTGGAAGAAAACCCCGCCTGTCGTTCCCGTCGTTCCTTTCTGCAACTCTCTGCTGCGGCTGCCGCCGCGACCGTTGGATTTCGCATCGTTACAGAGCCGATGCTGGCCCGCGCCGACTCGCGTCCATTTCCCAAAGATGCTGTAGTCATCGACGCGAATGAGAATCCCCTGGGCCCTTGCGGGGTGGCTTGCAGCGCCGTCACTGACATGGCCTCGCAAGGTGGCCGTTACTCGATGTGGATGACCGACGATCTCGTAAAAACATTTTCTGACCTGCAAGGATTGAAACCCCATTACGTCCTCCCCTTCCCCGGCTCAAGCGAGCCGCTGCACTACTCTGTACTGGCTTTTACCTCGCCGGCTAAGAGCTATGTCACCGCCGATCCCGGATATGAAGCCGGCGCCCACGCCGCAAAAATCTCCGGTGCGCGCGTTGTCAGGGTGCCCCTGACGAAGACCTACGCACATGACGTGAAAGCCATGTTGGCGGCGGCGCCCGATGCCGGCGTGTTTTATATCTGCTCGCCGAACAATCCCACAGGCACGCTCACCAGCCATTCGGACATCGAGTATCTGCTCGACCATAAGCCCAAGGGTTCCATCCTTCTTGTGGACGAGGCGTACATTCATTTCGCCGATGCTTCCTCCGCTGTTGATCTGGTCAAGGCCGACAAAGACGTGGTCGTCTTGCGAACGTTTTCCAAAATTTACGGAATGGCTGGACTGCGCTGCGGATTTGGCATCGCCCGGCCGGAGCTTTTGGAAAAGGTGGCCGAGTTCTCGGGATGGAACGCCATGCCCATCACGGCAGTGGCCGCGGCAACGGCCAGCTTGAAAGATGAGCGGCTCGTCCCAGAGCGCAAGCGCATCAACGCAACGATACGCCAAGCAACATGTGAATGGCTTTCCAAGAACGGCTACTCCTTTATTCCTTCGCAGTCCAATTGCTTCATGGTTGACGCCAAGCGGCCCGCGAAAGAAATGATCGCCGCGATGGCTGCGCAAAATGTTTTCATTGGGCGTCCCTGGCCGGTCTGGCCCACTTACGTCCGCATCACCGTCGGCACGCAACCCGAAATGGAGCGCTTCCAGGAAGCCTTCCAGCGCGTCATGTCCGGCGCCGCCACAGCGAGTCTGACGCCGACACCTGAAGCTTCGTTTTTGAATCTGGATGGTCTTGTAATCCCAGCGTCCCGCGCCTGAACGAAAAGAGCCGAGCAGGCTGCTGATAGTTCCCTCGAATGGTCGCGTCTTGCTGCTAATCCCCCGTCTGGAGCCGGGGGACCCCTCCCCCGGGGTTTTTTCAAGTGTTGCCTCTACAGGATTTAGAGTTCCAGGAAGTCGTTTGGATGCAACAGTTGCGGGCGGGTTCGTAAGTGTTGCATTTAGAGGAGTTAGGAAAGTGGAAGGAAGGAGCAGGGGATTTCTAGCTGAGTCGCGTGGGGTATACCCCCTATGTGACGGAAACAGTGCGGAAGCGTATGAGAAAGAAGGAGTTGCGGGCGCACAAGCGTGTCGGGTGTGCCGAGTTGGTGTCGGGTTTCGATGAGAGGAAAGTAGATGCGGGGTGTGCTGTGCGTGCGCGGAGGCAAGGGAGGTTGAGGAGGCTTGGGAAGTAAAGGAGGAAGCAATTCGGACCGCGGTACATGCTTTACGGGGCGCTGGCGGGGCAAACATGGGGAATGATAGCAAGGATTTTGATTACTGTCAAGGTACAGTACCTGGGTACTTATCATTCGAATGAGACGCGGGGAAGTTGAAGAGTTAGAAAGAGTTGGCGGGAAATTTGTAGTTTGGTGAGACGGAAAATGCGGAAAAGTAAAAGGCGCGCATGAAAACCG
>DATLVZ010000097.1:0-41286 GCA_035576885.1 Candidatus Acidiferrum sp.
GTTACACTCTGTCATTAGAAAGGCCGCCCTTCTCTTGGCATTTACTTCGCCTAGACAACGCAGTTATGCCTGAGAAAGCGGCCTTTTTCTACTTCAAATCAGATGTCTTTGCACAATCCTGGTGAGAAATCCGGGCTAGAGGTGCCAAACGATGCAAGGGCGCTACAACGTTCTGTTTCTTTGCACGGGAAATTCGGCCCGATCCATCATGGCCGAGGCAATTCTCAACCACAAGGGTAGAGCCAACTTCACAGCTTACAGTGCAGGAAGCCGCGCCTCGGGAATTGTGCGGCCCGAGGCGCTAAAGCAGATTGAGCTGGCGGGCCTGCCTACGAACGCTCTGCGCAGCAAGAACTGGGATGAGTTCGTTAAGCCCGGCGTGCCGAAGATGAACTTCGTCATTACAGTTTGCGACAACGCGGCGAAAGAAGTCTGTCCTATTTGGCCCGGGCAGCCAATGACGGCACACTGGGGAGTGCCGGACCCCGCTTCTGTCGAAGGCACGCCGGAACAAATCGACAAGGCCTTCCGCGATGCGTTCCTGATTCTCGATAGAAGAATCAATCTATTCCTCTCCCTGCCACTCTCAAGCCTCGATACGCTCGCCATCAAGCATGAAATCGACCGCATCGGGCAAGAATGATGGGGCACAAATGAAATCAACTGGCCGTCTCAGTTTTCTGGACAGGTATCTAACGGCGTGGATCTTCGCGGCGATGCTAGCTGGCGTGGTGCTGGGATGGCTTGTGCCTGGAGTCGTGCCGTTTCTAAATCGCTTCAACGTCGGTACTACTTCCATTCCCATCGCGGTGGGATTGATTGTAATTATGTACCCGCCTTTCACAAAGGTGCGGTACGAGCAACTGCATGAGGTCTTCCGCAATAAACGCGTGCTCGGCCTCTCACTGGTGCAGAACTGGGTTGTCGGGCCGATACTGATGTTTCTTCTGGCCATCATATTCCTGCGTGGATATCCGGAATACATGGCTGGGCTCATCATGATCGGCCTGGCACGCTGCATCGCCATGGTCATCGTATGGAATGAACTGGCGCATGGCGATACGGAATATGCGGCGGGCCTCGTGGCTTTCAATTCTCTTTTTCAGGTCTTCTTCTACTCCCTCTACGCTTGGCTATTCATTACTGTCCTGCCCGCCAAGCTCGGCCTGCGGAGTGCCGTGGTGCATGTGTCAATCGCGGAGATTGCAAAGAGCGTTTTTATCTATCTGGGCATCCCGTTTCTCGCCGGATTTGTGACTCGCACGGTGTTGGTTCGTGCGAAAGGGTGCGATTGGTACAACCAAAAGTTTGTTCCGCGCGTAAGCCCGCTGACACTGATTGCCTTGCTGTTCACGATTGTGGTGATGTTCTCGCTCAAAGGCGGATACATTGTCCGGCTGCCTTTGGACGTGGTGCGCATCGCTATACCGCTATTGATTTACTTCGGGCTGATGTTTTTGGTGTCCTTTTACATGGGCAAAAAACTCGGCGCAGACTACTCCAAAACAACAACGCTAGCATTTACCGCCGCCTCCAACAATTTTGAACTGGCGATTGCGGTGGCCATCTCCGTATTTGGGATCAATTCCGGAGCCGCATTCGCGGCCGTCATCGGACCGTTGGTCGAAGTGCCAGTGATGATTGCGCTGGTCAATGTGGCCTTCTACTTTCAACGTCGATTCTTCGCCACCCCACAACCGATGACTACCGGGCCGGTCTGCTCGCCAATTGCCAAGTGAGGTTTGCCGTGGGTAAGAAGATTGGTGCGGTCGAGTGGATTCGAACCACCACGGTATTGCTACCGCCAGCCCCTCAAGCTGGTGCGTCTGCCAGTTCCGCCACGACCGCACAGAGGTGAGAACCTCATTCTAGCTGCGAGGCGCAAACCCCGCAAGCCAGATGCCTCAGCGGGGAGGACCGAAATTGCCGTACAAAAGTCAGACGCTTTAGAAGGGCGTGGACTAAGCCGTGGGAGTATCCAATCTCCTGCCATTACGCCGTCAAATGCCGATGAGCAGTTCTACGGCTTCTTTGGCTGGGTTGGAGTGGGCTGCGAGGCCCCCGGAGCCTTACCGGCGGGCGGCTGCGAAGACGCGGGGGCAGTGCTTGAACCGGGTGGATTGGTCTGCGGCGCTGGAGTCTGAGGAGCCGGAGTAGGCGCAACAGGAGTTGTCGCGGGTGCCTTCGCAGGCGCGGGCTTGGAAATTTGCTGCAACACCGAGCCGCCACCTTGCTCGACAGCTTTATCCGTCCGGAGCACCATGGCAAAGGCGCAAACCATGAACATCACAGCGCACCAGGTGGTGGCCTGAGAGAGAATTGTCGCAGCCCCACGCGGTCCGAAAGCGGTCTGGCTGCCCGCGCCGCCAAAAGCACCGGCGAGATCAGCGGCTTTGCCGCTCTGAAGAAGCACAACAATCATCAGGACGAGGCAATTCATTACGAAAAAGGAGGTGAGCAGCCAGCCAAACCAACGGAAACCCACAACGATGATCGCAAAACCGATCAGAAGAGCAATGGTCCACTTCATCCAACCTGGCATGTCTATCTCCCTGCACAGTCGCTTACGATACTCGCAAATGATTTCGCGTCGAGGCTCGCCCCGCCCACTAGCGCGCCGTCCAACTCTTCCTGCGCCATCAATCCCTGAATATTGTCAGGCTTGACGCTTCCGCCATAGAGAATCCGTAAAGCGGAGGCGTGGTCAGCTGAAAACTTTTCCGCAGCACATTTGCGGATGAGTCGATGAACCTCGGCGGCAATTTCCGGAGTGGCCGTTTTGCCGGTACCGATGGCCCACACTGGCTCGTACGCTATCAGAATACGGGAGAATTCATCGGGGGTCAACGAACCCGGGCCGTTCAGAAACTGGGTCCTGCAAACATGCTCGGTGGTCCCTGCCTCGCGATGGGAGAGCATCTCGCCGATGCAAACGATTGGCGTGAGGCCTGCGGCAAGGGCGGCCCTGGTTTTTTTGGCAACGGTCGCGTCGGTCTCGCCGAAAAATTGACGCCTCTCGGAGTGGCCGATAATGACGTAGCGACAACCAGCTTCGACCAGCATTTGCGCCGAGATTTCGCCGGTGAAAGCGCCTTCTTTTTCCCAAAAGACGTCCTGTGCGGCGATGGCAATCTGCGAGTCACACGCGGCTTCGGCGGCTGAATGGATGGCCGTAAAAGGCGGGGCGATGACGATGTCGCACTGACTGATGCCGGCAACGAGCAGCGAGAAGGCGGAAAAAAATACCTCTGATTCCGTTTGCGTCTTGAACATTTTCCAATTGCCGACGATGACTCGCCTGCGCCGTGCGGGGCCGTCGGCAATGGCCATCTCCTCCGAGGGCTTATCGGTTAAGGCTTCGACGCCGGGGAGTTTGGCCCCGGCGAGAAACTCAAGGGAAGCGCCGCCTCCCGTCGAGATGTGAGAGATTCTCGAAGCGATACCGGCCTGGTGAACGGCGGCGACGGAGTCGCCCCCTCCCACGATGGAAGTTGCACCAACGCTGGTTGCGACGGCAAGGGCCTTGGCGATTTCGAGCGTGCCATTGGCAAAAGCAGGCATCTCGAAGACGCCCATGGGGCCGTTCCAAACGATGGTCTTGGATTTGGCGATTTCCGCGGAGAAAGCAACGATGGTTCTTGGCCCAATGTCCAGGCCCATCTGGTCCGCGGGAGTGGAGGAGACGTCAACGATGGTCGGCGGCGCTGTGGCTTTGAATTCGGGGGCGACGATGTGGTCCACAGGGAGCAGCAGCTTGAAATTATTCTGCTTGGCATCCGCTAGAATTTTGCGTGCAAGATCAAGTTTGTCTTCTTCGACGAGCGATTTTCCGATGGGCAAACCCTGCGCCTTGAAAAATGTGTAAGCCATGCCCCCGCCGATGAGCATGGTATCGGCAATTTTCATCAGGTTCTCGACGACTTCGATTTTGTCGCTGACTTTTGCTCCGCCAAGAATCGCTACGAAAGGACGTGTGGGATTAGTGAGCGCTTTGCCCAGATAGGTAAGCTCTTTTTCCATGAGCAGCCCAGCGGCGGACTGGTTGACGAAGCGCGTGATGCCGACAACCGAAGCGTGAGCGCGGTGCGCAGAGCCGAAGGCGTCACAGATGAAGACCCCATCGCAAAGGGAGGCGAGCTCCTTCGAGAAAGCTTCGTCGTTCTTCTCTTCTTCTGGATGGAAGCGTACGTTTTCAAGAAGAAGGATGTCTCCGTCAGCAAGAGTTTTGCTTTTTGACTGAGGGACCGGACCGACGCAATCGGAGGCAAAGCGAACGTGTTGACCCAGGAGCTCTTCGAGCTTTTTGACGACGGGGAACAGAGAAAGCTTGGAGTCGGGACCTCCCTTGGGGCGTCCGAGATGGGAAGCGAGAATAAGGCGTGCGCCTTTTTGGATGGCGACGCGCAATGTGGGGAGTGTTTCGCGAATGCGCGTGTCGTCGGTGATGACGCCGTCCTTGAGGGGCACGTTGAAGTCCACGCGGATAAAAACGCGCTTACCGCTAAGAACTAGATCATTGATGGTGAGCTTATTCATGGATTTGTGACTCGTTGTTTTTGATTCTTGAGACGGATGGGCGGAGCCTCTCGAGAAGATTCGCGGGAAGCAAACTCCGCCCCTTTAGCCTACACACGCTTGCGCTAAAACTTTGCCGCCATGAACCTGATGAGATCACGGCAGCGGCAGGAATAGCCCCATTCGTTATCATACCAAGCCAGAACTTTAACGCAGCGATCGCCGACGACCTTTGTGTACCCAGAATCGACGATGGATGAGTTCGGGTTTCCCTTGAAATCGGAAGAGACAAGCTCTTCTTCCGTATAGCCAAGAATGCCCTTCATTGGGCCGAGAGCTGCGGCTTTGAGAGCCGCGTTGACGGACTGGACGCTTGCGGGTTTGTCCACAAAAACGGTGACATCGACGACGCTAACATTGGGCGTGGGCACGCGCATGGCGTAGCCATCGAGTTTACCCTTCAATTCGGGGATGACGAGATGGAGCGCTTTCGCCGCGCCCGTAGAGCTGGGAATCATGTTGATCGCTGCGGCGCGCGCGCGGCGGAGATCCTTGTGAGGTAAATCAAGAAGTTTTTGATCGTTCGTATAGGAGTGGATGGTGGTCATGGTGCCGCTATGAATGCCGAAAGTGTCTTGCAAGACTTTGGCGACGGGAGCCAGGCAATTCGTGGTGCACGAAGCGTTGGAAACCACGTTATGCTTCGCGGGATCGTAGGTCTTTTCGTTCACGCCGAGGACCAACGTAGCGTCGGGACCGTCCGCAGGAGCGGAGATGATCACTTTCTTCACCGAACCGCGGAGGTGCTTCTTTGCGTCAACACCCTTCGTGAAGAGCCCGGTGGATTCGACGACGATGTCCGCACCGATGCCGGTCCAATCGATTTCCAAAGGATCTTTTATCTTAAAAACCTTGAAAGCCTTGCCCTCGACGGAGATGGAGTCCTCGGTGTGCGTGACGTTGTGAGGGAGATTGCCGAGAATGGAATCGTACTTGAGCAAATGCGCGAGGGTCTTGGAGTCGGTGATGTCGTTGACGGCGACGAACTGGATGTCCTTGTCGTCGAGCGCGGTGCGCATGATGTTCCGTCCGATGCGGCCGAAGCCGTTGATGCCGACCTTGATGGGCATTACTTCCTCCGTTGGAATGTTTGGAACAGCGGCGGGCTCCCTAGTGAGAAACAGCCGCGATGCAGAACACAAAATGCTATGGGCTGCGCGGAGAAAAGTCAACGCGAAGCGCGAAGAAGGGGATTCCAGTACTTATGTAAGCCTTGCCAGTGTAGAGCCGGCAGGACGACCTACTCTGGGTATTGCTTGACTTTGGTTACGCGGTCGCCGCTGAACCGGACGAAGACTGTTTTCGAAGGCGGCTGGCCATAGATCCAGTCCTCAATGTCGTTACCTTCGGGGTCGCGCTCGCGAACTTTGTGATCGGGCTTACCGATTGCGGCCACCACCTCTTCGCGGTCCATGCCGACGACAGGCCGGCGTTCCGCGATGGCCTTTTTCATCTCTGGAGGCAGGGAATCTGCCCATTGAACAGATGCAGATCGTTCCCGGGAGAAATCGAGGAAGGGTGAAAGAAGCTGCTTGAGTTCCTTGGGGCTGAGATCCGGAACGGGCTTGCTGAAATCGAGATAGATTGTACTGCCCGCACCGGGCTGCAAACCCGGAGGGCCGGTCTGCTGCTGCTCGGTCGTCGATTGGACAGTCGGGATGCCGCCCATCTCAATATGAAAACGGTCGCGCAAACGCTTCTTACCGCGTCCACCGCCGTTCAGGTCTACGATGATCTGGTGGTCGCGAAAATCCAGCTTGGTGATCTGGACCTTGTCGCCATTGTTGACAGCCGCGCCATGGGTGGCCAATGCGCGTTCCAGCAACTCACCGTTCACCGGCTTTCCGACGTAGACAATCAAGCCCTCTTTCCCCGCAGGGAGGGACTTGGTGGCCTTGGCGAACTCGCCGGAAACGTAGCGAATGAGTTCGAGCTTGGAAGATTCCTGCAGGGTGGGAGTTTTGGGCTTTGGCAAGCTCTGAGAGTTCGCTTGTCCGTCGAGGGGCTCGGTTAAAGCGTCAGGGAACAGCGGAATATCCGCACCAGAAGGGAACTCGGCAATGGGACGAGCGGGAGGACGAAGGCTGTTGACGCGTGGGACGTCCGCATCCGCGAAGAGGAGGATGGTCAAACTAAGAATGAGACGAGTCGTCATGAGAAATCTGTTCCAGCCGCTCAGTGGCTAGCCAGTCTACCGTATTACGCAATTATCCCCCAGAATCTATGATGCAGGAAATGAGAAAAACAGCTACAGCCGGCAGACGGATGGGACGATCAGCTCTGACGTGGGAAAGCTCGGGCGGATAGCTCGACAAGAAGGGAACGAGAGCCGTTGCAAGTGAGCCAAGACGAAGAGACTACCGGGAGATGACCTGGACACCCTGGCGGTCGATCGTCACTGGCAAAACGTCCCCGCCAGCCGCAGCGATGGCGGATTCCACGCTGCTGCGGGCGTCGGGCTCGATGAGGAGGACGACGCAGCCGCCCCCGCCAGCGCCGCAAACCTTACCGGCGAGAGCACCCTTCTGACGCGCACCGTCGATGACGCGGTCAATTTTCTTCGTCGAGATGGTTGGCAGATTGCGTTTGCGGAAGGACCACTCCTCCCGCATCAGGCGTCCGGCCTCGTGCCAGTCGGGCTTCTCCAGGGCAAAGCGCATCTTCTGAGCAACTTCAGAAATACGTTCGAGGCTATTCTGCACGCTTCGTTTGCCGCCAATTTGCGCTTTGAACACTTCCCAATTGTTGATGCCGTGCTGTCGCGGCTTGCCGGTATAACAGACGACGATGCGGCGTTCCAGTTCGTCGAGATTGACCCGGAGTTCGACGCGGTGCTCGCCGCCCGGCGGAAGCTCGATCGCTGCAGCGCCGCCAAAGGCCGGCGGATAATGATCCTGAGTACCGGTGGGAACGTTGATGACGATGGCTTCGGCGTCGCGGCTGATATGAATCCAATCGACTTTGCTCTTCCCTGCCCCCGTGTAGCGGTCCAACGCCGCACAAATGGCCACCGCCATAGCGCTCGAGCCGCCGATACCCGCGCCGTTGGGAGCTTCGGAATCGGTCGTGAGCGTGAAGCCACCCTGTGGCTGAAAAAATTTTACGATTTCGGCGAGAAGAGGCAGCTTATAACGCTTGGTTTTCAGGAGCGCGGCAAACGATGCAAAGATTTCTTCGCGTTTGATGTCACGGGAAACCAGTTTGATGCGCTCATCCCAAGGCGCATGGGTCTGAATCACGCAAGAGGCATAACGAGAGATCGCCGCGTTTAGCGTGACCGAGCCGGGATGAAACAGATAGAGCGGCCAGATGTCCAGAGTGCTTCCAGCAAAATCAACGCGGGTCGGGGCCTTGGATTCGATAATCATGAGTGCTCGTCGAGTGGAATGAGCGAAACGTCCGTCGAGACAGTTTGCAGGAGCAGCGCGACAACCTCAAGCAGAGAGGACATTTCGAGGTGACAAACTGACACCGGTCCTGCTCGCGGCTTTACTTCCCCGCGCTGCCTGCTGCGCGGTTGCGAACCATGAGCTGCGGGCCAGCGTCTTTTTTCTCTTGGGCAAGCGCAGGATTTGGTTCGAAGCAGCGGCGGCAACGCGCTTCATACATTCCGCCGGCGCCGACGACGATGAGCTCTTCGCTCTCCACCAGTCGTTGGGTGTGCACGGCGGGATTGCCACACCTCATGCAAATAGCCAGCAGCTTGGTGATTTCTTCCGCGATGGCGAGGAGCCGCGGCATGGGCTCGAACGGCCGGCCGCGATAGTCGGTGTCGAGTCCGGCGACAATGACGCGCTTCCCTAAATTGGCGAGTTTGGTGCAGACGTCAATGATCTCTTCACCGAGGAATTGCGCTTCGTCGATGCCCACGACCTCTGTGCGAGGCGAAAGCTTCTCCATGATTTCGGAGGCTTTCGTCACGTTATCCGAAGGAATGCCGAGACCCGAGTGCGAGACGATTTCATTGGCCGCGTAGCGTTCATCAATCGCGGGCTTGAAGATCTGAACGCGCTGGCGCGCAATCTCCGCACGTCGCAGCCGCCGGATCAGCTCTTCGCTCTTGCCGGAAAACATCGGTCCCACGACGACTTCGATCCAGCCCATGTTGCCTTTGACTATGTCCACTCACGTCTCCCATGACTGCAGTTGCGGAAAGCTTAGCTTGCCGCGTTCGAAGCTCTGCCATAGATCTTCGCATTGTAGAACGGCGCGAAGGCGGTGATGACGGCAACCCGAAAAGATTCATCCCTCTCAATTAAATCCGCCGAGAGGACGCCCCAAGCGCCCTGCCCGTCACGAATGCCGATCGCGCCCGTAAAGCGATCGATGGCATCGGATAGATCAAACCCGCGCTCAAGAACTTCGTGGGCGAGCTCTTCCGGCAGCTCGATGCCGCCGGAGCGCCCGTAGAAGCCCCGCGTGCCATCCGTCACGTACGCCCAGCTCTCGAGGAAGACTCGCCGGCTTCTGTCATCCTGTAAGACTTCGAGACCACCTTCCAGTCCCACAAAATAACGCCAAGATTTGCGAGTTTCGCGGGCGAGTTGCGCGAGAGCTTCCGCGCGCTGGCGTGCTCCGCGCATTAGCTCTTCCGACGAAGAAGGCGTGGAGCTTACTCCACTCTCCACTTCCACACCCACGACTTCAAAATCACCATCGGGAACGAGCTTTGGCGCAAAAGCGTTCAGAGCTTCCGTAACAGCCCGGAGCTTCGGCTTGCGAGTGCTGCCAACGGCGACGATGATCTTCTTCATCATCAAGGCTACAAACTAACGTGGTGATTCTAACGGGAATGGGATGAGCATATCACGCGCAAATTGCTAGGCTGAGGAAAACTTAAGGAGAGCGAAGCAACGGAGCTTCGCGCCCGCGTGCGGAAACCTTTTCCACTGACTCGATCTGGCCATTCCGTACCAACAGTGCGTCCTCAAAATTATTGACCGTGGGGCAAACGTGCCGCGGCATTAGATAAAGCACTTCCCCGAGCTCCGGAGGTACGGAGCCTTCTGCGACCGCCAGTGGCAGATGTTCTTCACTTGGCGAAAGAGGCGTGAGCTCCGGATGTCCCACAACCAGGCATGTAGGAACACCTGCATCTGCCGAAACTGCTTTGTGCCCGGCGTCACAGGTGGTTATCCGATCGTGTGGGTGGCTGACGACGCGCGTCAACACCAAAACCGCCGGCCGGTAGCCGTACTCTCGGGGAAGTTGCGCGAGGCTCGAAGCATCGCAATAGACTATGGTTCCGGGCGAAATTCGGTGGAGGAACGATGCCTTGCGAAAACCCTGGTAAGAAAGCGAGCAAGGGAACGTCGGCGTTCCCGCAGTGATGACTTCCGTCACGCTGGCTCCGCCGAGTTCGACTTCTCTCACTAGCTCCAGCAGGCGATGGTAACCCTCATGCGCCGCCGCAGTTCGCTGAGGTTCCTCAAACGCTCCATATTGGCCGTCGTAGTAGTGCAAGCCGCGAAACTCCAAGCCGCAAGCCCCAATCGCTCGGGCCAGCTTGACCACTTCGCCGCCGTGTTCCTGGTTGATGCCTGTGCGGTTCATACCAGGGTTTATGTCGAGAAAAACTCCGACCCGACTGCCCTGCCATTGCCGCATGTGCTCTTCATTTTCTGCCAAGACAGAGATGCGCACCTGCCGGAATTGCTCCGCGATTTCCTGTACCCGGCGGGCGTTTGCACTGATCGTTGGGTAGGCCAAAAGAACATCTGCGGCTCCGAACTCGCAGGCCACCAGCAATTCCAGAGTTGTCGCGCATTTAAAATTACGGATGCCGCGTTCGACGAGCATGCGGACGGTGTAGCCCAACTTGGCGGACTTGATGTGCACGCGCCAGCGTTGCGGATGACCACCCAGCAATTCCAACGTTCGTTCGATATTTGAAGACACGATTTCTGGATAGACGAGCAGCGCTGGAGTCATCACCCATTCGAGGCCGGTCGCTTTATGGCACTGGCCCCAGGCAAATTCGCTCAGCATGGATTTCTGCGCAGCCATTGCGGATTCGATGATAACCCGCAAATGCACCCGTCAGACACAGAGTAGACAAATTCATCGTCACCCCGAAGTTTCGCGCTCAAGCGCGAAACCTTTCTCACTGCAGCCTGTGGGTTGACCACAAACAGGCCGGATAGTAGGCTCCCTGGACTTCCATGAGCCTAAATGATTCTGAGCTCGCCCCGCGCCACGATTCACCTGACTTGATTCGCGGGCTTGGTCTGTGGTCGGCCACGGCGATCGTCATCGGCGACACGATTGGCACGGGCATTTTTCTCGTAACCAGTGACATGGCCCGTGCCGTCGGCTCAGCCGCGATGGTTTTTGCCGCATGGCTTCTCGGCGGAGTCATCGTGATGTTCGGTGCATTTTGCTATGCCGAGCTGGGCGCGGCGTTTCCAAAGGCCGGAGGCCCCTACGTCTATCTGACGCGCGGCCTTGGCCCACTTTGGGGATTTCTGTTCGGATGGATGAGCTCGTTTCTCGAGCGGCCCGTGGCCATGGCGACGCTGGCGGCCGGATTCCTGCGGTTCCTCGGATTCCTATTTCCGGTTGTGGCCACTCCATTGTTTACGAGTAACTCCGGAGGATACGCTTTCAGCTTCACCGCGGCTCAGCCGCTGGCGGCGCTCGTGGTTGTAGCTGTCACGGCAGTCAATTATTTGAGCGTACGTCTGGGCGGCAGCATCCAGATCTTGCTGACATCGCTAAAAATCGGAGCGATCCTTGTAATCGTCGTAGCGGGGGTGCTTTTCGGAAAGGGGCACGCCGTCGCAGCCACGACAGTCATGCCTTCATTTGGTTGGGGAACAATCGGCGCCGTGCTGACCGCCCTTGTTCCTGCTATGTGGGCCTATAACGGCTTCAACGACCTCGGTGACTTGGGAGAAGAAATTCGGCACCCGGAAGAGAACATTCCTCGGGCCATCATCCTGGGTTTGCTCACGGTTGGTGGTCTGTACCTGCTGGCGAATTTGGTTTACTTTCATGCTTTGCCGTTCGCGACTATGGCACAATCGCAGCACGTCGCGTCCGATGTCGTGCAGACGTTTGCTGGTTATCGCGGCGCCAGGTGGCTGACAGTAGCCATGGCCGTTTCCGCTCTCGGTGCTCTCCACGTGGTAGTCCTGACCGGGGCCCGTATTCCTTACGCCATGGCACGCGATGGGGTGTTCTTCCAATTCGCCAAGCGCATTCACCCTTCGTTTCGCACGCCTAGCGGCTCGCTGATTTTTCTCGGCTCCGTGGCCGCGCTGCTCGCACTGAGTGGAACCTATGAGGAGCTCTATTCGCTTTTCGTTTTCGCCGTCTGGATTTTCTTTGCGTTAACGGCGATCGCTTTGGTGCGTCTGCGGAAGAAGGAACCAAGTCTCTCTCGGCCATATCGCGCCTGGGGCTATCCATGGACGCCGTCGATATTTTTAGTCGCCGCGATTGCCCTTACCATGAACTTATGGATGATCCGCCCAATGCGTTCTTCGCTGGGCTTGTTAGTGATCTTGGCAGGCGTTCCATTCTACTTTCGATGGCGCAAGTCCCCGACGCCACGTGAGCACAGTTAACCTACGAACTCCGAAATGTCCTTGGATGGAACTGCGACACTCCTGTTCATTCGGTCTCCGCAACTCTCTTGAAAACGAAGAACGACCATGCCGGAAGAAGTATCGTCACCTGTCCAGAAGTTTCGAGTACTGAGGGAATACCGCTTCCCTGACCGCCCCAGTCCTGATTCGCGGAATCCAGAAGCATCGCCCAGCGGCCCGCCGGAACCGGGCACGATAACGACACTTGTTCTCGTTCGAAACTAAAAAGCGCCAAAATCTCATGGGCGCCGTGCCAGCGGCGAAGCAGTAGGGCTTTGGGCCGCTCAAAGGAACATGCTTCGAGGTTTTTGTTGTCTCGCCTGGACAGTACAGGATCTTCGCGACGCAGACGCAAGAGCTCCTTGTACAATGCAAGCAGATTCTTGTGTGGAGACTTGTCGCGCAACTCCCAAATGAGTCTTGAACGAAGAAACGTAGCTTCATCCTGAGGGTCAGGCATTTCTCCTTGCCACGCAAATCGGGAAAACTCCTCGCGGCGGCCCTTGCGGACTGCCTCAATCAAAGTGGGATTACCATGACTTACGAAATACTGGAATGGCGAGGTCTCTCCATACTCCTCTCCCATAAGAAAAAGTGGGATATAGGGCGATAGCGAGACCAGCCCAGCCGCCAGTTTCAGCGCTTCAAAAGAAACCAAAGAGCCCAGACGATCGCCCAAACGCCGATTCCCCACCTGGTCGTGATTTTGGGCAAAGACCACGAGCCTCTCGGCAGGAAGTTCGGAGGAGGAGTTGCCGTGTCGCCGTCCACGATATACCGAATACTGGCCGCTAAATACAAATCCCTCTCGGAAAGCACGGGCGAGGTGTTCAGTCGTTCCAAAATCAGCGTAGTAGCCATTGTCTTCTCCCGTGAGCAGTGCATGCAAGGCATGATGGAAATCATTGTTCCACTGTGCGCCCAGATCGTAACCGCAAAGCGGAGTTGAACGGACGAGCCGAGCGTCATTTTGATTGCTCTCCGGGATCAGATAGACCCGGCGCTGGAGCCGTTGTGCTTCCGCATGAACTGCAACAGCCAGTTCTGCCAAGAACGGATTCGCTGAGGTGTCCATGATCGCGTGGACGGCGTCGAGGCGAAGTGCGTCGACGTGAAATTCGCTGATCCAGTAAAGCGCGTTTTCAATGAGGAAGCGCCTAACTTCGTCACTATGAGACTGGTCGACATTGATGGCGGCGCCCCAGGGCGTGCGATGGAAGTCGCTGAAATAGGGGCCGAATTGCGAGAGGTAGTTCCCTTCCGGGCCGAGATGGTTGTAAACCACGTCCAGAACAACTGCGAGGCCAGCGCTATGACAAGCATCGACAAGACGTTTCAATCCCGATGGCCCGCCGTAAGAGTCCTGTACCGCAAAAGGGAAAACGCCGTCATAGCCCCAATTCCGAGAGCCCGGGAACTGCGCCACAGGCATCAGTTCGATGGCGGTAAAACCAACATCCTTCAATAGTGCAAGACGCTGGATGATGGCCGCGAACGTCCCCTCCGCCGTAAACGTGCCTACGTGGAGTTCGTAGATTACATAGTTGCTGAGCTCGATTCCGCGCCACGAAGCGTCGTTCCAATCGAACCGCGGATCTACAACCTGCGAAGGCCCGTAGACGCCCCGCGGCTGGAAGCGTGATGCTGGATCGGGCCGTTCCTCCTTATTGTTTAGCCGATAAAAGTAAAGTGTTGCTGGGTCAAGATTTCTCAACTGAGTGCGAAAGTATCCCTTCTCTTCCCGTTGCATAGCGACGGTGCGATCAAACGGTGAAATGAGATGCAGGTCGAGGCGCTCTACCCGCGGAGCCCAAACAAGGAATTCACAGACTCCATCCCTCCCATAAGTTGCGCCCAGTTTAAGAGCTGGTTCAAAGCTCACGGGACGATGGCCTCCTCGATTGTGCAATCATTCCATCCAGATTGAATCCTTCATCCCTCTTTGTTTATTCCAGCGCAGTTTCCGTTTCCCATTCCAACGGATTCTTGGCGAGCAGACTTTCTATTCCCTCGAGCGGAATCGCGAGCCAGTCGGGTCGATTGTTCAATTCATAGCCCAGCTCATAGATCGCCTTCTCTAACAAATGAATCCGCAGAAGCCCATCGAACTCGTTGGAATCGGCGGGGAGGAAGGGGGCGCCACCAGCTATTTCTCGGTAACTTTGCAGGAAATGGCGCGTCGCCAGAGTTTGCCATCTCTTGGCGAGAAGTCTTGGTCTTGCATCAAGACTGATGGATGTCCCGTGCTTCTTCCGCGCGAATAGCAGTGCGGCGCGCGAGGCGTAATGGAATGACCTCAGCATGCCTGCCACGTCCTGCAAAGGAGAGCGCTTCGCCCTGCGCTCGCTGAGAGGCCGCGCCGGCTCGCCTTCAAAATCAATGATAAAGAAATCCGAACCGGTAAACAGCACCTGTCCCAGATGGAAGTCGCCGTGAATTCGAATGCGTACTGACCGGATATCGTTTTCCAGACCAGTATGAAATGCCAAAAGAACATCGTGCTCGAGTTCAAGGGCTCTCGATGCTGATGCGCGCAGCGGCTGAGGCAGTTGTTCGGACTGGAGGCGAAGCAAATCAAAATTACGAACCGTGAGGTCGTGCAACGATGATTCCAACGCTTCCCGAACTTCGGGAGTAAATGGCTCGCGCGCGAAAGCAGAGTCCGAGGGCGAGGAATCAAGCGCAAGGTGAAACTCCGCCGTGCGTCTTCCAAGAAGATCAACGAAGTCCAGTTGTTTTGAAAGCTGATCTGCAGGTTCTCGCGCGGCTGCGTCTCCAACAAGAGCGGAAATTGAACCCACTTTTTCAGCGGACGGAATACCTTCTCCGACGGAGACAACGGACCTCACAAGGAAGTCAGTGAGTGACTCCGTCGTAAATTTCCAGGCATCGCCACGATTGGGCACAAACTCCTGCAAGATTCCGAGGGCAAGGCTCTTGCCTTCACGCCCCCGATATTCGAGGGAGCCGCAGAGTGGGGGCGTGTTTGGGAAGTGAGCGACCTCCGTGAGAAAGCGGTTAATTTCCAAATCAGGATTGACGCCTTCCTCGACACGCCGAAAAAACTTCAGGATCAGCCGGTCCTCGTAGGCAATCGAAGTGTTACTTTGCTCGGCCTTCAGCGGACGAGGCAGCGGGGATGCAGATGAGCTTGGGTAGATTTCCTGGAGTCTCGCCGCAGGCCGGGCGTTGATTTCGCCTTGGCCGCCCGCATACGACACGGCTCCTCGAATGGAGTCAAGAATCACGGAAAGAAAGCTGTGATCGCCAAGAGCATCCACGAGCAGCACATCGGATGAGGAATTGGAAGTTGAAATTCGGACCATGCAGGATGAGACTCCTGCAGAAGCAGAATTTTGCTCGGTCTTCAGCAGCGGCAGTACGTAGGTCTCTCCCCCGCCGTCGCTATACTCGACCCGGATGAGAGTGATAAAAGAGTCCGCTTGGGGAAGCCGTATGACAACGTAATCCGCCAGAGACACCGAAGCTATCTGCCTTGCCTTGGCCCCAAACCAACGTTGCTCTGGCAAGATTGCGGGCAATTGCTTGGCTACCGCGTCGCGAAGTCTGATTCCGAACCAAGCATCAATTTGCGGCGACGGAGACCCCATATTCCCCTCCTTGCTTGAGGATTTCTGAGCCTGCCCCGAATCTCTCCGCCGGGTCTAGAGAGGGGACAACTCATCCTCGCTTCCTCTCTCGTGGTGAAGGAAGTGCTTTTCCAAAATCCTCCGAGCCAAATGACGGCCACCCAGGCCGAAGGCAATTGCAAGTCCCATCATCAATGCACCGAAAATAAGTGAAAACGCAATCAGGATGGTTTCCCGGCCAAGGCCGATCTGCTCGAGGGCCATGGAAATGACAAAAAGAGCGATCACGAACCGGATGGTATCGCTGAACACCCTGGGCGAAGGCAGTCCCGCGTTTACACCCGCGAGCAGTGCTGCGCGGGAGAAGAAGTTCGCGGCAAGCATTCCAACGAAGAGAATCAGGAAGGCCACAAAAATTTGCGGCAAAAGTCCAATGAGGCTGGTGAGCTGTTGCTGGAGACTTACGATCTCGAGCACGCTGACCCCGATTATGATAAAGCCGAGCCAAACGAACCAGAAAATCGCGCGACTCAGCAGTTCGGTCATGGCGGGAAGGTCAGCTTTGCGGAGCAGCCTGGAAGCCCCCGCCTGATCGGATACTTTGTCGACCTTCGCAATTCGCAGGATTGCCCGGACAACATTCTTCAGCAAGTAAGCGACCAGAGCTCCAATCGCAATGATAAGGAGCATGACCAGGAGTCGCGGCAAAAACTCGGCAAGTCTCCGAGTGAAGTTTTCGTAGGCTTGCTGGAATGCGTGCACGATCATCTCTTTCATGACGCACCTTGTCCTTTCGTCTTCCATCTTTCAAAGAAAAAATCTTTCTGAGACTCGAACTCTCGGCAAAGATTCTCTAGATCAGCTTCCATCTCCTCGGAATCCGCAGAGCGATGCTCCGCCAAAACGGAGTACACCCTGCCCCGATAGATGGGGACAAATGCCTGGACCAGATGGTCGCGGTTGATCACCGAATGGTGATATGCCACAGCGAACTGATAAATAGTCCGCACCCAAAGCGAATTGCTCAATCGGAACGCGCTCTCATCAAGAGAAGCCAAACGAACTAGTTCCTCGTGCGTCCTCGCATCCACTATGGTTGCCAGGATCTGAGATAGATCGGCAACGCCGCTTCGGTACATCTCGAAAGGTTTTTTCCGCTCCACCCGGACTGCTTTGGTGGTGAGCTGATGTTCCGGGCCGATCGTGTGCAGGGGTTCAGCAGACGTTCCTTTCAGCCAAAAGGATTCAGTGGACTCCAAACACCAAAAGAGTCCGCCCACGGTGCGGCGGATCGACTCCACCACGCCCGCGTTCGATGCCACTCGCGATTTCTCGCCCAGATATGTCTGGGCGCAGCGGAAGGAATTTGAAATGGCGGTGATGGCCATCCACATCTCCGCGCCGCCACGCCAACCGTCATTCTGCCATTCGCTCCGAGCTAGACAGTGCGCCGCCAAACGGCCAGAAAATCCGAATTCGGCAGCTCGCAATTCCCTGATCGGCTTGCCATACAACGTGCGGCAGATCGGATAAAGGAGATTTCGCGTCAATAGCGCATCGTATTTGTGACGCGCATAAAGCGGCGCGACGAAATCGTAGTTCTCCCGATAGACGGGCAGGAGAAGCGATTCCATGCGGGCAGGGAGTATTCCTTCCGATGACGGAGCGATCACCGCGCACGCCTTTGCGTGCAAGAGATCGGCGGCTGTGAGCATAGTGCGGAGAATACCGTCCGGGGAGGAGGCAGTTTCGACTCTCGCGGTGATCCATCGCAGAGTGCGCAACGACTCGATTCCGCCGCGCTTCCCCATCGCGCCCTCCATCAGGACAGGCCTCCCGTTTTCATTCTTGGAACCCGTTTCTACTTGGACGAATGCGATTCGCTCCCGTTTAAAGTTCCGAAGTAGGCCTTCTTCCACCGCAGGCACAAACTGGCCGGCCTTGCCCTGACCATTGGGCGAGGAAATGCCCACTAGCAGATCCACGTCTCCCACGCTGATCAGTTGCCTGAGAAAATCATCGGAGAGAAAGCTTTCGTCATTCACCTGAATTCCTGTTCTTTGCCATGCCGCACGTGCGCAGCGCTGTCACACTCTCCAACTCGTGCCGTCCTGTTTCAGATTTTTCTTAGACGGAACCAGTAAAACTGGTACGGCCCCATGGTCAGCAAATAAGGCAGATCTCCGAGCCGGGGAAAAATTGTCTTGCCGGACATCTCGATGGGAATGCTGCCCTTGTACTTCCGCAGATCAAGCTCAACGGCTTGTGACGAGTTCGCGAGATTGCTCACGACCAGGACTCGTTCGTTGCCAAATTCCCGGACGAAAGCCAGGGCCCTATGATTTGTTGGCTGCAAGAATTCGGTGGTTCCCCGGCTGAATGCTGGGCTCGATTTGCGAACCTGAATCAGTTTCCGCATCCAGGAAAGCAGGGAATGTTCGGAACGCGACTGCGAATCCACATTTATAGCTTGATACCCGTAAACGGGGTTGGAGATTGGTGGAGAATAGAGTTGCTCGGGATCCGCATTCGAGAAGCCTCCGTTCCAGTGCCCGTTCCACTGCATGGGCGTTCGTACACCGTTGCGGTCTCCCAGGTAAACGTTGTCTCCCATTCCGATTTCATCGCCGTAATAGACGATAGGGGTTCCTGGAAGAGACATCAACAAACCATTGAGTAGTTCGATCCGTCTTCGATCATTGTCCATCAGCGGTGCGAGTCTCCGCCGAATGCCCAGATTGATGCGAGCCGCCTTGTCCCGTGCATACTCGTCATACATATAATCGCGCTCGACGTCCGTCACCATCTCCAGCGTCAATTCGTCGTGGTTTCGGAGGAAAATACACCACTGGCAAGTGTCCGGTATCTGTGGCGTTCGCTGTAGGATCTCGATTATCGGCTTGCGGTCCTCGAGCTTAAGCGCCATGAACATTCTGGGCATCAGTGGAAAATGAAAAGCCATGTGGAACTCGTCGCCCTGCCCAAAGTAGGCGCATACGTCCGCAGGCCACTGGTTTGCTTCCGCCAGCAGCATCTTTCCCGGAAACATTTCGTCCAATCGTCGTCGCAGGTCGCGAAGGATTTCATGAGTTTCCGGAAGGTTTTCGCACGAAGTACCCTCCCGTTCGACGAGGTAGGGCACCGCATCCAGCCGGAACCCATCCACACCGTACTCGAGCCAAAATTTCATCACCTGCCAAATCGCTTCGCGAACTCCGGGATTGTCAAAATTCAGATCTGGCTGGTGGCTGAAAAATCTGTGCCAGTAGTAGGACTTGGAAATGGGATCCCAAGCCCAATTCGAAAGCTCCGTGTCCAAGAAAATGATACGCGCATTCTGGTAGCGGTCGTCCGTATCGCTCCACACGTACCAGTCTCGCTTCGGATTGTCCCGCGAGCTGCGTGCTTCCTGAAACCACGGATGCTGGTCCGAGGTATGGTTCAGCACCAGCTCGATGATCACGCGGATGCCTCTCTCGTGCGCCGCGGCAAGGCACGATTTGAAGTCCTCCAGCACGCCATAGCTAGTGTGAACCGAGCAATAATCCGCGATATCGTAGCCATCGTCCCGCAGGGGCG
This sequence comes from Candidatus Acidiferrum sp., assembly GCA_035576885.1. Classification (GTDB taxonomy): domain Bacteria; phylum Acidobacteriota; class Terriglobia; order Acidiferrales; family UBA7541; genus Acidiferrum. The sequence goes on from DATLVZ010000097.1 coordinate 19,334, forward strand.
ACGGATAGAAAGGCAACAGCCAAATCGTGTTTACGCCCAAGTCCTTCAGGTAGTCGAGTCTTTCTTGAAGCCCTCGAAAATCACCAATGCCATCTCCGTTGCTGTCGTAAAACGTGCGGACGTGCAGTTGGTAAATGACCGAGTCTTTGTACCAATCGGCTTGGGGCGTAATGCTCAAAATTGCTTTCCTCACGGCTTTTAGCTCAGCCTATGCAAAATGGTCTATGCCCTGCTCGCTACGCTCCCGCTTTCGCACGCAAAAAACATGCGCCGGCATTTTTTGAGGATCGAGTTCCACGTAATTGCGGGGCCCCCGCCATAGAAACCGGTTCCCGCTAAGCAAATCATGAACTTGATACTCCTGATCTGGTTCTAACCGGAAAAGTTCGAGTGGCAACTCTACCCAGCCGGATTGTTTGGAGTGCCGGTCGAGATTGACGATCACAAGAATGACGTTTTCGAGGTCTTCTGTCGCCTTGCTGTAGGCGATAATTTGCTCGTTATCGACCGCATGAAATCGCAGACTGCGGTCGCTTTGCAATGCCGGATTTTCCTTTCGCGCTCGATTGACGAGCGCGATCACCTCTTTGAGGCTATCGGGACGCTCAATATCCCAGCCGCGGATCTGATATTTCTCCGAATCGAGATACTCTTCGCTTCCGGGTCGCAGCGCGCGTCCCTCAAAGAGCTCAAACGCCGGTCCATAAACTCCGTAACTCGCTCCAAGCGTTGCCGCAAGGACCAACCGTATTAGGAAGGCGGGCCGTCCGCCATGCTGAAGATATTCGGTCAGGATATCCGGAGTGTTCGGCCACAGATTTGGCCGGAAATATTCCTTCACGTTCGTTTGAGTCAACTCCGTGAAGTATTCAGTCAACTCCCATTTGGTGTTTCGCCAGGCGAAGTACGTATAGGACTGCGTAAAGCCCAGTTTCGCCAGCTGGTACATCACTTTGGGACGAGTGAACGCTTCCGCGAGAAATAGCACATCGGAATACTGGCTTCGTACTTCAGCAATCAGCCACTCCCAAAATACATAGGGTTTGGTATGAGGGTTGTCTACGCGAAATATTCGCACTCCTTGCTCCACCCAGTGGAGCACTACGCTCTTCAGTTCCTCGCTCAATTCGTGCGTATGTTCGCCCTCAAAATCGACCGGAAAGATGTCCTGATACTTCTTCGGAGGATTCTCCGCATATTGCACCGATCCGTCCGGGCGAATTCGGAACCACCCCCGGTGTTCCCGCAGGTAAGGATGGTCTGGTGAACACTGGAATGCCAGATCTAGTGCGATTTCGATCCCCCGCTTTCGCGCCTCGGACAATAACTGCCGGAAATCGTCCAAAGTTCCAAGATCTGGGTGGATAGCCTTGTGGCCGCCGAGATTCGAGCCAATCGCCCACGGGCTCCCGACGTCCCCCGCCGCGCAGGGGCTCGAATTGTTCTTTCCTTTGCGTCCAGTTTCTCCGATTGGGTGGATCGGGGGTAGATACAAGACGTCGAAACCCATCGCCGCGACATACTCAAGCCGACGAATACAATCCTGAAAATTGCCATACCTCTTGGGGTCGCTTGCACACGAGCGAGGGAACATTTCGTACCACGCACTGAACCTTGCGCGCTCGCGATCTACATCCACGCGCAATACTCTTTCATAGAGCGTCGCTGCGCTCAGATCGGCATTCCGCGTCATCAGTTCGAGAAGTTCTTGACTCTCGGCAATCTCAAATGCCTTCTGCGATTGCGTTTTGTGAAATTGCTTCAGATCGTCGGCCGCCCGGCGTAAACGGGCGGCATCCTGTTCAGCGGCCTTGGAAGCAGCACTCGATAGCATCTCAGCCCCAATTAAAAATTCGATCGAAAGATCCTGCGCCACGTCCTTTCTTTTCTTTAGATCGTGCACCCACGTCTTGAATCTGTCAGGCCATGCCTGGATCGTGTATTCATAGGACTGTTGTGTCGCGATGGGAAACTCCCCGCCCCAGCGATCGTTCTCCAGAAGCGTCATCGAGGCACTCCTCCACGCGTCTTCCCCCACGGGACGATACAGCACTCGGGCGCTCAACAATTCGTGACCGTCCGCGTGAATATCGGCGGTGACCTCAACTTTCTCTCCAAGCGTGCGCTTGATGGGGAAAAAACCCGCATTGATTTCCGGCTGAACATTCTCGATAATCACCCGCCGGAATCTGCCCCACGGCTTGCCCGTTTTCTTGTCTAGTGCCATGGCGATAGCCTGAACCGCAGTTCCATCATATGACTGGCCTCGCAGTCCGCAAACGACGAGCTGAAATGGGGCTGGGGCATGCAGCTGTCCGTGCAACGAGAGCGTCCTGGCGCATAATTATATCGTAACACGATATATTTTCGATCTACGCCTCAAATTCCAATCCCTCGGCGGAGTTCCCCAGAAAAGTTACCAGAAAAAATTCCCAATTGCTTTACATAAAGGCTGCAACGCCAGCGAAGCTTGTCGCGCGCAGTAAACTGTTCGAGAGGATAAGATCGGCTGCTGGAAAAAGCTCTCTCCTGAGGTATTCCCCCTCGGAGAAAGCGGAGTCTGTAAGTGCTTGATTTGATGGAGCGGCCTATCGGAATCGAACCGACACCTGAACCTTGGCAAATCTGGAGAGAAAGGATTGTCGAGGACTTACGAGGCACTTTCAGGAGCATTAAGTCGCGTTTAGAGCAGCTTGAAACGCCTAATGTTCCTCAGGTTGTTCCCGCAAAACTCAGAGTATAGAAACGGTTCAGGTGTACCACGCGGAAGGCGGGTTGGCACCCTTTTCGCGGGAAGCAGATGACTCGGGTTGCCGCGCATTTTGGCGGGGAAGGCTACATTGCGACACTAGTGGAGCGTCATTCACGCTTTGCCATGCTGATCAAGGTGCCGAACAGAGATACGGCGGTGGTTGTCGCGGCCTTGAGCTCGAAGATTCGTAAACTTCCGGGGACCCTGCGACGCTCGCTGACGTGTGATCGCGGACTAGAGATGGCCCAGCACGAGGCACTTACAGTGGCCGCGGGTGTGAAGGTCTACTTCTGTGATCCGCAAAGTCCTGGCAACGGGGCACGAACGAAAACAAAAACCTCCTTCTAAGACAGTACCTCCCCAAGGGAACCGGCCTGTCTGTCTACTCTCAAGCGCAGCTCGACCAGGTCTCGCTGCGCTTGAATCAACGACCGAGAGAAACCTTAGGCTTTCAAACTCCTGCGAGTAAACTGCAAGCCAGTGTTGCGGCGACCGTCTGAACTGGCACGACTAACCGGCACTGTCCGTCTTAAAGCTGTCTGTGCTCTTGGCATGCTCCAACAACTCGTCGTATCCGATTCATCTTTCACGCAACGTTTGCTGGTCGGAAGCTGGACTCCAGCATGCCACCGCGCCGCAACCCCACGCGGACGTCACATAGTCCCGATGAGATTGACGAATACGCCTTTGTGGTTGTACTTCAGATCGGTCAGGTCGTCGGAGAAGTCGGTGAAGTTGTAGCCGACGCCAGCCTTCAAGTTCTTGCTGATATGACGATAGATCGCGGCCAGCGCGCCGCGGCGCCGTTGACTTATATCCGGCAGATAAAGCGTTCGCACCTCCGCCAGGCCATCCCATTCCTTGAGGAATCGCCAGTCCACGCGCAAAACCGAGAGCTGCCCGGCGTTGTCAAAGAAATTCGGGTGCACGCGATCCAGGCTTTCCTGCCCCATGCGGTAGGCGTACTTGCCTCCGAGGGACCAATTCGCCGTGAGGTCGTAGTTCAGATCGAGTGCGGCGATGTGGCTTTTCTGAAGGAACTCGGCCGCGGTGTTCTGCAATCCCACCTGACCCGTGGTCGGCACGTTATAGAAGTAGGTGTACTTGACCAGGGCGTTCAGCCGGTCGTTCCTCACCGGACGGTACGCGTAGCCGACCACGGCCTCGGTGTAGCCGCCAGCATAGAAATCGCCGAGCGAGCTATCACTAACCGAGTGGTCCAGCTTGCCGATCAAGCGCCAGTCGGGCGTCAGTTGCAACTTGAAATTGTTCCGAAACAGCCATGTAGTCATTTCGTTATGTGTCCGGTCGAGTTGTTCCCCGTTATCCCGGCGAAACTCGATCGCGCTCGAGAACTGCATCTTAGCCAGGCCGTAGCCCATGTTGATCCGTGCCGCCTTGCGATCGGTTTCGGCGCCGGTCTGTGAGTCGAGCAGTTTGCCGACCTCCCCGCTGCCGCCGAGATTCCAATGTTCTTTCGTCGTGAGGTTGATTCCGGTGGTGTGAGTGAGTCCGCTCAGGGATCCGCCATTTTCGTAACGCTCCTCGACGTAGACACTGGAGGTGTCGGAGAGCCGCACCTTCGTGCCCAAGACCAGGTTGCCCTGGCTGCCGCGAAGCAGCAGCCCGTTGTCTGTCCGCTCGTTTTCCAGCGAATAGTTCAGGTAATAACTGGTACCCTGGGAATCGAGAAAGCTCGTGCCGACCTTTCCACCAGGTCCAAGGTGTCCGTCGGACGCTTCCCCGTCGATCCGGAAACGTTTCGTCAGGCGGTAGGAGCCCCCCACGCCGATGCGATCATTGTCTTCTCGGCCACCGCTTGCCGCGACCGTGCGCTGGCCGAAGCCATAGGCGCTCCAGGAGGCGCTGGAATCGAACTTCACCTGCGCGACTGCGTCCGTCCGCTCACCCTGTATCTGCGTCGCGGGAACAACCGGCGAATGGTCCTCACGCAGGTCGTTGCGCACGCCGCTGCTGACGGTCCATTTTTCGGCCACCTTGTATGCTACGTCCACCTCGACTGCCCGAGTCTCCAGCCCCTGGTTCTCGATTTTCTGATCGCCCTTGGCTGCGAGGCTCAAGCTGCTCGTCACAGGCATCCTAAACGTGCCGCCGTATTGGTCAGTGTCCTTGATCGTAGCCTCTCCGGGCGCCGAGTAACCGGCGTCGAGATGCTGCTTATAGAACGTGAGGCGACCGTCGCGGCCCTCGAAGAAATCGCTCATCCCGACGCTCAGGTCGGCACGATAGGCGCCCGCTTTCGCGCCGGTGAACGACTGGTCGGCAGGGCCCTGAAATCCGAATCCGCCATCATTGGATTGCAGCGAGGGAGAGAGGAGACCCGTGCTGCGACCTGCCTGCAACTTGAACCAGGAATTCGCGCTCTTCCTCAGGGTCAGGTCTGCGGCACCAAGGTTGCTTGCTGAGTCCCCCTCATTGGAATCGGCCGTCAGGCCGAGCCTCACATAGTCGTTGAACCAGTAATGGGCTTGACCGCCGACCGCGACTTCGTTCAGCGTTTGGAAACCTGGCGTATATTCGTATCGCACCACTAGGTAGGCCTCGTCACCGCTCAAGCCGCTCGTGCGCACTAACAGGTTGTCGCCAGCAGTCGACGAGAGCGGCTGAGAAAGCAGCACGCGGCCCTGCAGGTAGTCGATGTCGTAGTCCACGTTTGGTTGCAGGTTGACTACCCCTGTGACGATGTCAGAGGCCTTGTCGCGGATTTCGATGCGCACGCGCTCTGAACCCGTCAGGATGTCCTGGTGGTGTAGGAAGTAGAGCGATCCGCCCGTTCCTCGGAATTCCTCATAGCTCGCCATCGTTCCCGGTTGGGCGGCGAATCCATCCACCGTGAGCCGCCGCTCGCCGAAGCTGGTGGTGGGTTCAGCCGCGTAGTGCGCGTTAGCTCCGTACAAGCCTCGGTCCACGTGGGCCAGCTCGTTATCCAAATACCCGATCTTGAAATTGCCCCACATCCCGTAATTCTCGCCATTGCTGGCTTTGACGTAGAACTTACCCATGGTTGGCGCCATTTCCTGCACCGCACCGTCGTCGCCGAACGATGGGTAATAATAGTCGGGATCGATGCGCCGGAATAACGAATCGGGCGACTTGGCCAGAAAGTTGCTGAACAGGTCCTTCACCGGGCCTTCCCGGGTGTCCGCGCTCGCCGTCAACCGCCAGTTTTCATGCACATTTCCGTTCAAGTAAAACGCCAGCCGGCCATCCAGAGATGAATTGTAGGGCTGTGGATCATTTTCGCCTTCCTGCAGCTTTGCTGGGGCGCTCGCGCTATTCTTCGATACCGTCAAGTCGGCAATGCCGACGTAGAACAGGTCCGTGCGTTTGAACTCCAGGTCGCGAAGATACAGCGAGCCGTTGCCCGCATCATCGAGGACCGCGACTTCGACGCTATGCGCTCCGGCCGGAAGGATCTCCTCTGCAGCGAAGTTGCCCTGCGCGTCGACCGGAATTTGGCGGCCCGCTAACCAAACCGTGTGCCCGGCAGGTATGCCGCCGCCTTGCACCTTCACCGTGCCGCTGCCGAGCGGAATCTGCTGGCGCTTCAGGTCGTTCTCGCCGTAGGCGGCCAGCAGCTCGCGTGCTGGCGGCCCATCGGAAGCCGCGACGTTTCCAGGCGAGGGCTCGCGGTACAGCCTCAACGGCCGCGCGTCCGTTTCGTCGAAATTACCCTTGGAGTCATAGGCGCGTAGCAGGTATTTGAGTTCGCGTGCCGGGCCCGCGAGAATTTCTACTGTCGGATGCCACTCCGCAAGGCCCGCGTCGTCCACAGCGATGATCTTGAGCGGCGCGGCTTCCAAGGACTGCTGCTGCTCGAATATTCGGATTTCAGAACGCTTGAGAAAGCTTGCATAGTTGCTATACATCCGGAAATGCACGACCGACGATGCAGGACCGCCGCCTAAGTCGCTCACGGCCACGGCGACTGGATTCGCCGCGACGCCGAGCCGCCGCCGTCCCTCCAGATTGTCGAAGCGGAAGTGGATCTTGGCGTTGTCGAGCGCGACGTCGGTGCAACGCTGGATATCGGAGGAGCTGCGGCCCGGGTCATCGATCGGCTTGCCATCGACGGTGATGCGCATCACATTCAGCTCGTACGGACTCTTCGGACGAACCTCCTGGGTCAAACGCGTAATATCCACGCCCTCGTAGTTGTCCAACGGCAACCGTTCGTCGTACACGACCTGCACGCGCACGAACGAGTCTTGACCCTGGGTGAAGCCGGAGTTTACGACGTCGTCGGACTGGACGTAGCCGCGTCCCTCATGCTCGGACCGCGCGCCCGACAACACCGGGTCCTGCATGAGCGCATTCATAGCGCGGCGAGCCCGCGCTGCGGAAAGCCCGATGTCGTCGCCATACACGGACGCGGTGCGGCGGTCGAGTCGCTCGTTCTTCGTGTACCCTATAAACCGCAGTCGTACGTTGGTCCGATCCGCAATTTCCGTCAGCGCGCGATGCAGGTTTGCCGCGTAGCCCGGCGGAATGATCGGCTGACCGTTCTCGAGCTCGAGGGATGGAATGCTGCCCCAAGGTGGATCGTAAACCCTGGTCACCGTTTCCTCGGTATCATCCGGGCACAGTTGCGGCTCGTCCGATAACTCTTGGAGAGGATCGTCGTACCAGAATTCCACCTCGATGCGGCGATTCAGCGTCCGGCCCTGAGGCGTTTCGTTTGACGCAAGCGGGTGGGAGGCCCCGCGACCGTCGCTTTCGATCGCCGACGCGGGCAATCTCAGGATTTTCTGCATTTCCAAAGCGACGCGGTGCGCCCTTGCCTTCGACACCGACAAGTGGTTTCCGTAAGTACTCTCGTCCAGGCCAGTCAGCGGCGCATCGTCAGTGTAGCCGATGAACCGGACCGTCACGCCCCGCTTGTCTCCCAGGTTGTCGAGCGCCTGCCGGACCTGGCTTGTGAAGGCATCGGAAATGGGAGTGTTCTCGTCCTCGTACCGCAGTGGCGCGACAAGCTTTCTGACGCGCGTCCGCGGGGTCTGGCCTTCCCGGTATCGCATCTTGCAAACGTTTTCCGCCCGGCAGACCTTGATGAGCTTCGTTTTATCGGTCGAATTCGAGTCGTGCGACCATTCACGAAAGGTCTGATCGCTGGACAGATGCCGCTCGACCGGCTCGCCGGGCTTGGCCGTGTTAACCTGACTGACGCCCGCGGGAGCGGTCATCATCAGTCCGACAAGTAGCAGGAGATGGCGCAGCTTGCTCATACCCCTCACCTGCTCCCCGGTCCACTCACGTCGGACCGCTTGGGCGGGCCGCCACGCCGCCAGAAGACCTCAGGCTCAATGGCCAGCACATAGCCGTCTTTCTTCGCATTCCACGCTTCGGTCAACTGCTGCTTAAACGCTTCCAAGCGCTGCTGGACGAGTGCCTCATCCTCCGTGTCGGCAACGTAGGAGAGACGCAGCACCGAGGGCGCTTTGCGCAGTTCCTCCAGGAGTAAGTTGACGCGTGGCCGCCACTGGATACGGATTTCGGTCTTACCCGTCTCGAAGGCCGCATCGGACAGGTCGATAGCGACCACCCGGTGAATTGACGCACCGAAATCGAATTTCAGGGCCTTGCCGCGTGTTGCGCGCTTGATCTGCACTTGGTCAGTCGACATCCGGAAGCCGCTTGGCAGGGTCCGGTCGTCGAGCTTCAGCACGAAGTTGCTGCCGCGGTCCTCATTAGGCGTGGTTGCGCAGGTGATGTGGAACCGCCCGTACTGATCCGTCGTCACTTCCAGACCCGTTGCTGTCACCACACGCACGCCGGGCAGGCCATCTTCGCCGTTGTCCTGCACTCCGTTGCGATTGACGTCGTTGAAGACCTTGCCATACACGTCTGTGCAATCGAACGTCTGATCCGGGACCACACGAACCCTGGCGGTCGCCTCACCGGACAGCGGCTTGCCCGTCAGACCGTCCATGACCTGGGCGCGGTTGACGAACTCGCCTTCGCCAACACCGGCGCCAACGGCGAGCAGTAGGACGATCGTGCGAGTGGAGCTGCCGAAGTTGAGGCCATTCCACACGAGTTGGAGGCCGGTCACTGCGGGCTCTGAGGGCACACCATCAAGGCGCGCCGATCCAGGCACGTATTTGAAGCCCGCCGGATAGCGATCTACAACCTGCTCACCTTGCAGGGATGCGCCTATCGCATTGCTGATCGTGATGGTGTACGGGACGAGCTGCCCGCGAGTCACGTTGACCAATGGCGTCGTTTTCGTGATTGAGAATGCTCCCGCGAGCTGCGAGTCGAGCGGAATGTGGTTGTTGTAGATCTGGCTCGAACCGGGCAATGCGGTGCCGTCCAGGGCAAGATTCAGGTAGTACTGCGTCCCAGCGCTACGCGCGGCCACGGAGGGTGGCGGCGCAAATTCCGATGTCTGTGCCTCGCAGTATGGGACGACCGGAAGAGCGTCCGTCGGACAGGTAGACACAGAAAACGGAGCGGTCGCAGCGTTCGAACTCGGCGGGATAGCCAGCGACTCACCGGCCACGTAGTTCGACGTCGGTGGGGTCACCACGATGAAGTAGCTGCCACCACTGGGACAGGCAGGATCCGAGAAGTTGACGTCGAAGCGGTAATAGCCGCCCCCCTGCGTGATCTGGCCCTGTTGAGCCGGGTCGTCGAAGCAGGTTGTCGGCAGCAGCGTGGTGCCGCGCAGCACCTTCAGAGTCGCGCCCGCAATAGGCGCGCGCGTCAACGAGTTGTAGACAACGCCATTCGGTCCGATCAGCAGGTTGAGATTCTGGAGGTTGCTGCCGGAGGGCACGGCGATGTTGGTGATGCGCTGCAGCCAGTTGCTAAAGGCCGAGTCGGCTTTGCCGAGCTTGGCGGTATTCGGGCCCGCACCGGGCGCGGTGAACCGAAGCTCGTACAGGTTTGGTGTCCCGTCGGTTGGCGGCACGCCGCTGAAACGATAGACGCCGTTGACATCCGTCACAACGGACTGCACCAGCGCACCATTGAGATACAGCCCAACCGTCCAGCCCTGCAGCAGCGGCTCGCCGGGGTCGGCTATCTTGTTGAAGTTTGCGTCGAGCCACGCCGTGCCGTTCAAACTGCCGGAACCGGGGACTCCTCCGATATCGATCGAGACGCTGGCGCTCGCCGTTTGCGGAGGATTGTTCCACGTTACGACCGCGGTGTTCGTGAGCGTCGTGACGGCGGCAAGTCCCGATGCAATCTGCGCTCGGAAACGCACGTCGATGGATTGTCCGGGCTGCAACGGACCATATACAGAGGAGTAGTTCGCGGTCAGCACCGAGCCCGCGATGCTGACACCCGCCGGGGAGCCGTTCATAGTTGCTCCCGGCGGGTTCACGAACGTGAGTCGGCCTGCCCCCGCGGTGCTGAGATCGTCCGTGATCACGACCGAGGCGGCCGAGTTCGTCGAGACATTGGTCACGTGCACTAGGTAGTCGAGCTGTCCCCCCGGCATCGCAGCGCCGCCGCCTACGACGCTGACTTGCTTCGTGATGGCGATCGTGATGATCACTACTGTGACGGTGTGGGCGTCCTGGAAATCGAGGATGCCCGGCGTGCCGTCGGTCAACGTGCGATTGAATGCTTGGCGAGTCGAGACGCTGCTGTCGGCATCGAACCACTGGACTGCGCCCGCTATGTTGGTGAGCTGGGCGCCGTTCTGGCTGTTAGCGTCGAGTTGGGTCCGGTAGGTAATGATCAGACGCTGAGTCGGGCTGATTGTGGCCGCGGCAGTAAGCATGGTCAGCGTGAGCCTGCAGGTTGACGGACCAACGTAGCTGATCGAGAAGTCCGTGCCTGGAACCAGTGGGCCCTTGCCCGCCGCCGGCGTGACGCCGTCCGTCTGGAAGACCTGAGCACTGAGCACCTGAGGCGTCGTGTTGCACATGCCGCCCGTTGCGCCGCTCGGAAGCTGGTCGAGTAGCGTGGCGTTCCACGCATTGCTCGTCCCGGTATTCTGGACGTTGAGGCCGAATTGTCCCCACTGTCCCAGGCTCATCGTCGCCGGCCCGGACTTTGTGAACACGAGATTGGGTGCACCGACGACTCCTCCGACAGTGACCGAGACGCTGGCGCTTGCTGTCTGCGAGGGGGTGTTCCACGTCACGACGCCGGTGTTGGTGACGATCGTGCCGACAGCGAGCGTGCTGCCGAGTGTGGCGCGGAAGCGCAGGTCGATCGTCCCTCCGGGTGCCAGGGGTCCGTAGGTCGCCGAGTAGTTCGCGGTGATGACGTTGCCGGCGACGCTGACACCGTTGGACGAGCCGTTCATGGTCGCGGTGCCAGCCACGTAGGTGAGCGCCGCCGCCCCCGCTGCGTTCAGGTTGTCCGTGATCACCACCGGGTTTACCGGGTTCGCGGAGGTGTTCGTCACGTGCACCAGGTAATCGAGCGTCGCGCCAGGCACCGCGGGGCCGCCCCCCACGATCGTCACCTGCTTGGTGATGGTCACCGCCGGGATAACCACCGTCACCGTGTGCGCGTCCTGACAGTCCAGCACGCTGGGCGTACCGTTGGTCAGCGTGCAGGTGTAGTTCTGGCGGCCGGTGTCGCTGCTCGGGCCGTTGTACCACAGCGTCGTACCGGCCACGTTGGTGAGCGTGGCGCCGTTCTGTGTGTTCGCATCGAGCTGCGTCTGGTAGGTGACGATGAGGCGCTGCGTCGGACCGATTACCGCCGCGGCGCTCAGCATGTTGAGTGTCAGCGTGCACGCGGGCGCTCCCGCATAGCTAAGCGTGTAGTCCGTGCCGGCCGTGAGCGGGCCCTTGCCCGCGACCGGCGTGACGCCGTCCGCCTGGAAGACCCGAGCACTGAGCACCTGAGGCGTCATGTTGCACATGCCGCCCGCCGGCCCCGTCGGCAGCTTGTCCACGATGGTCGCGTTCCACGCGTCGCTATTGCCGGTGTTCTGCACGTTGAGGGTGAACTGCCCCAGCTGACCAGGGTTCATCGTCGCCGGGCCGCCCTTGGTCATCACCAGGCCGGGCGCCGCGATGGTCAGCGGCGGCGACGAGACCCCCTGCTGTCCTGGTATCGGGAAATGGAAGGTTCCGCCTATGGTCGTTCCTAACGTCCAGTTGGCCGTGTTGGAGAACTGCGTGCCGGGCGAGTTCGGCGGCACGGCGTTGTTGAGCACCACAGTGACGCTCACCACGATCTGCTGCCCGGCGGGGATCGGGGGGAAACCGCTGAAGGTGAGCAGCCCGCTTGCGTTCGTGACCGCGAAAGGCACCGGAGCGCCGCTACCCTTCCAGGCGGCGCTACTATTCACGTAGCTGAGCGACACCCCAGTCGCATTGAGGTTGTCAGTCACCGTGACCTGGTCGACTTCGACGTTCGACCCGTTGGAATCGACCACAGCGCCGGTCGTCGCACTGACCAGTTGTGGGAAGGTGAGCGTGTAGGTAAAGGGCACTCCGATCGAGACGAAGGGCGGCCCCGGCGGATTCTCTTTGTCGATCTTGTCAACTGGCACAAAGAGGTTCGCACACCCCAAGACGTGCGCGCCGGCGATCGAGCCATTCACGAACCAGATGAAATTCCCGTGCACCTTGTCGCAGGAAAGGTTGCCGGTGAAATCGACGTTGTCGAAGATGACCAGCCAGCCCCTCCCGGTGCCGGTGAAGCTGATGTTGGAAGTCAGTGGGTTGGACGCTGGGAAGTTCCGGATCGTGCAATTTCCGTCGATATTGATCTGCGAAGGGGGAACAGGGTTGACAAAGCCATCTATCACGCCACCGAAATTGGCGACACAACCGCCAACGGACTGCCCCCGTGCCGGAACGGCGCTCAGCAGTAACAGGCCGAAGGCGAACAGCAGGATTTTGATCCACCTGCCGCGCGGCTTTGCATTGTTTGTGTTGCTAGAACTCATCTTCGCCCTCGTCCCACGAGGCAGTCCCCGCCCTGGACTGGATTCCGGCGGTCCCGCCGTCGTAGGGCCCCCCAGGCCCATTAGACCGGTGACTTTGCGTCGCCACCTTTCGGTGGCTTTGCCTTTGTCAAAATCGCATCGAACTTAAATGATCAAATTCGCAGCTTCTCCAAACCTCCTGGCGTCCGTGCCATTTCGATTCAGCCGCCGGCTTCACGCCGCCGGCAGAAAGTCGATCGGATACACGATCGTCACCGCAGGTACATCCTTTGCGCCGAAATTGATCGTCTTAACGCGGCTAACGACCTGCGCGGCGAGATCCGGCGCGTCCATATCACTCGACTGAAGCGCGCACATCGACACGCTGCCGTCCGGCTCAATCGTCAGGCGCAGAACCATCTGGCCCTTCAGAGCAGGGTTATTGCGCAGCTCCCGGTTGTACAGCCGGTAGAACGACGCCTTGTAGCGATCGAACACGATCTGTATTTCTTCGTCTGTGCGAGCAGCACCCGGCCCGCCGCGGGCCTTCGGCCGGTCGGCGCCGGTGATTGGAGCGATCGGGCTGACTGCGCGGCCTACCCCGATACCACCGCCTCCTCCGCTACCGCCAGCGCCAGTTCCGAGGCCACCTACACCTCCAATCCCGTTGCCACCTCCGCCTCCTCCGCCACCGCCTCCGACACTGCGGCTCAGCGAGGCGACGTTTATGCCGCCGCTCGATCCCGGCGTATTGCTCGTCAGCAGCGAGCGCGCAGAGGGCTTGCCTACTTCATCGGCGGCAACGTGACGCGCATCTGCTCCCAGAGGCACCACGACGTTGTCTTGTGCCAGGCTCGCGATCTTGTCCTTGAGTGCCAGGATGCCGGCGATTCCCACATTCGTCTTTGCCTCCACTGGTGGTCCGAGCTCCGGGCCTGGTGGGAGTTCTGCTTTGCCAGCCAGGTCTGGACCTGCCGGGGCGTTGGGTTTCGGTTTCAGCGCCGGTGCAGGTGTCCCTGGTGGGGATCCGGCCTCACTTGTCCCTCGCGGCGGACGCGAAACGGGTCGCGAGTTGACGGCGATCTCCGGCGGACGATAGAAGACTATGTCTAGTTCTTTGTTGGGTTGCTCGCTGCGAAACAGCGCTTGCGCCGGTATGACCATAAGCACGGCCAGCACGAAGACATGGATCGCGATGCTCTTCGCCATGCTTCGGACCGTCGGAGCCCCGCACTTTTTGAAAATGCTCTTTGCTTCCATAGTTGTCACCAGCAACCGCCTCAATTGGCCGCGACAAATTCGATCTTTAAATCCTCAACGCCCGACTTCGCGAGATCGATGATGCGTAGAACCGCCTCGTAGTTCAGGCGATCGTCGACGGCCAGGAACAACGCGCGCTGTTCCGCGGGTCGGCCGCGCAGAATCGTCGCAACGCGCCCGGGCAATTCGGCTACAGGGATCTTTTGATCCGCCAAGGTCACTTGACAGTCCTTCGGGATCCCCTCCCCCGCCGGCGGCGTGAGGATGGGGCACGCCGTAGCCCCGATGCCCAAGATCAACTGGGATTCGGCAACCGGGGCAGACGTATCGGCGGAGGCTCGAGGGATATCCACGTCATAACCCTCCATCAGGAGTGGCACGACGACCATAAATATGATCAGCAACACGAGCACGACGTCGACGAGCGGCGTGATGTTGATTTCAGACTGCAGACTGGAGCCGGAATCGCTGCTGTTGAATTGCATGATGTCACTTTCCTTCTGCGCCCGCGCGCTTGGCGATCAGCCCCACCCCCCGGAAGCCTTCTTGTTCGATCGCAATCATGACCTCCCGGACCTCGCGGAAATTGAGCTTTGCATCGCCCCGGATCACGATCTTAGGGTTCGTCTCGGCGCCCACCGCAGCGCGGAGAGCCTCGTCGAAATGCTCGGCTGCGACAGACTGATCGTTGATCCACAGGCCCCCAGACTCGTCTATGGAAACCAAGATTCGGCCTCTCTCATCGCCCTGCGAGTTCGGTTTCGTAGTATTCGGCAGGTTGACGTCGGGCCCCTTCCGCATTTGCGGCGCCATCACCATGAAGATGATCAGCAGCACCAGCACCACGTCGACGAGCGGCGTGATGTTGATGGCCGCCTTCATCGGGGTCGGCTCACCGAGTCGCATAGGCCGGCCCTTCCTTCTTGACCGTCGACGGCTTGACTTGAGCCTCTCCGAGGTCAAGCCCCTTGAGCTCCGGTATTTTGAACAAGCGGTTCACAAGCTGAGACGAAACACGATTCATTTCGACATGGAAAGTCTCGATCTTGCCGGTGAAGTGGTTGAAGGCAACGACGGCCGGAATTGCGACGAAAATACCGAGGGCCGTCGAGACCAGGGCCTCTGCGATGCCACCCGAAACCACAGACATACCGCCGGACCCCGTGGCCGCGATGCTCCGGAAAGCGTTAATAATTCCGACGACGGTGCCGAACAGACCAACGAACGGGGCCGTGGAGCCGATTGTGGCAAGGAACCCGAGACCCCGCTTCAGTTGAATCAACGTTTCGGAGATGGAGTCTCTGAGTGCGCTCGTGACCAGCTCGAGCGAAGCCGTCGGATCGCCTCCGCTCTGGGCCACACCGTCGTACTCGATGATGCCGGCCGAGACCACTTGCGCCACGTAGGAATTCGAGTGCTGGCGCGCGGCTTCGACCAGATCCTTGACTTCTCCCCCGTGTAGGAACTTCTTGAACTCGGGCTTGAACTTTACTGACTCGCGGAAGGCTGAAGAGAAGCGGCGGTGCTTGTCTATGATCATCGCCACCGAAAAAACGGAAAGCAGGGCGAGGGAAACGATCACCGCGCCTCCGAATATACCGACGTGTCCTAACAGTTCAGTGAAATTCATGGCTTTCTCCTTTGCGCCACATTGGCGGGCGCTGCCGCATTCCCATCCGTCGTCGCCCCGCTGGGGCGCGCTGTTTCCGACCGAATTTCGTAGTAACTGAGCATTCGCATGAAAACCTCTTTGTCCACGGGCCGCCTCGAGTCATCGAGCAACGTCGAGACGCCAGGGCCATTGCCGAGTTCCGAACTCTTCCAGGGAACGATGACCAGTGCTTTAGGCGCTTCCTGATTACCCAAAATGGACATGCCGAGGGCCTTGCTTCCGGGGACGGACGTCAACTTCCCGTCTTCTTCCGTTTTTTGCTGCGGCTCTTCCGCCTGTTTCGTTGCTTCCTCCTTCTTTGTCTCTTGAGTTTTTGTGTGCGACTTTTCAGTCTGTCCTCGTGCAGCTTCCGTCTTTGAGTGTGCTGCTTGCTGCGCGAGTACTGCCGCGGGCATAAAGGCAAGGACCCCAGGTAAAATCCAGTGAATGATAGTTTTTCTCATCGCTTCTCCTGTTTCTTTGCGCGGTTGCGAAGATCAGCAATCCACTTGGCGACCTCGGCGTCGTCCGGAACGATCCGGCTGTACGCCTCGTAATGCTCCATCGCGCAGGTGTAATCTCCGAGATACAGGTCACACAGAATCGCAAGGTTCCTGTGCGCATACTGGAAGTCGGCGGACTGTGCCAGGGCCGCCTCATAGCTCGTGCGCGCCTTCGCAAACTGTGCCTTGCGCCGCAGCACTATACCGAGTTCGTTATAGGCGACAGGCTGTTTTGGATCCGATTCCAGCGCCTTGTTCAGGCTTACCTCGGCGCGGTCCAGGTCGCCGGTGCGCGCATATGCCATGCCGAGATCGATCTGCGCCGCCGTCAAGGCAGGCATCTTTTCGGTCATTTTGAGCAGCAAGGCAATGCCTGGTTCATACCGCTCCTCCTTCAGCATGCCCACTGCAGACTGGTAGTTGGCTCGCACTTCATCGGTGACGGCTGTGCCCTGCGTGGGCGCGTTGCCCGGTGCCGAGGGGTTGGAGACCTGCTGCGGCGGCGATCCCTGCGCATGGTTGTCGATCGCGTCAAGGAAGCCACTGCTCGTTTCGTGTTTCGCGTAGCGGCCCGGCATCAGCTCGGTGAGCCTGCTCAGACTCTTCTCGGTCCACGAGTTGAAGACACCGGCATGCAATAATTCGATGTTCTTCTCGTGGACGTTGATGGCTTTTTCCTCGAAAGGAAACGCCGCCTCATCGAGCTTGTTCTTGAACTCCTCGAGATCCTCGGGCTTTAAGTCGTCCGGCCGCTCCGACTCGAGCAGTGAACGGCTGAAATTGGAGTAAGTCTCAGCCATATAAAACGTCGCTGCTGCCGTCACCTCGTCGATTCCGTAATTCACCAGCCGGCCCATGGCGGCAATTGTGGCGTCCATGCGCTGCTTCTTATCCTGCAGGCTGGTCTCGAAGGGTTGCTGTAGCTTCACGACGACGAAATTTTCATAGAGCTGCTCGCCGAGGACGAGAGCCGAACGCGCCGCAAGCGTTCGGGTCCGGCCGGTCCTCTCCGATCCTGCGGCCGCGTCGGCGCTTACGATTTCTTCCAACTGCTGCTGATAGAGAGTGTCGTCGTGCGCGGCCTTGTACATCTCGGCGATCTTGAACCGCGTCTCGACGGCCGTCTCTACGGGCTTGGGAAACTCTTTAACGTACT
The DNA here is from genome assembly GCA_035576885.1 of Candidatus Acidiferrum sp. GTDB lineage: Bacteria > Acidobacteriota > Terriglobia > Acidiferrales > UBA7541 > Acidiferrum. The sequence continues at coordinate 36,521 of DATLVZ010000097.1, forward strand.
GGTTGTATGCATCCAGGGCGCGATCTTGAGAATTGGATTGCGCGTAGAGGTCTCCCGCATCGAGCAGCGCCTCGCTGCGTAGCGCCGGATCCTCGGATTGGGATGCGATGCGCTCATATTCGCCGGCTGCATGCGATAACTCGCCGCTCTGTCGGTAAGCGTAGGCGATCTGCTTGGTGGCCTCGAGCTGGAGCTTGTTCTTCGGGAAGGTAGTGCGAAACGCTTCAAGCACATCCAGCGCGGCCTTCCAGTCCTGCAACCGGATCAGCGCGGCGCCCGCGTCGTACTCGGCCGTCTCACGGATAGATGACGTAGGCGCGGCGCTACGAATCCTAAGGAAGTGGTCGGCGGCCGCACGATAATCCTTCGCCTCGTTTGCGAGCTCACCCTGTTTGTAAATCGAGGCGGCAAGGTTGTCGACGAGCGCGGCGCGCGACGCGTCGCCCTCCGGCGTGACTGCCAGCACCTGGGTGTAGGCATGCTCGGCCTGCGGGTACTCGGCGAGCTCGAATGAACCATGCGCAACCACAATCCACGCGGAACGGCGGATTGACGCCGGTGCGCCCGGATACTTATCGATCAAGCGCTGGTCGGCCTCGATGGCGGCCTTGTAGACCTTCATCTCGTACATGTCGTCGGCAGCCGCTCCAAGGACCGTCGCGGCATGTTCGTCCAGCGGGAACGCGTCGGCAAATTTTAGCGAGCTTGCGACTGCATCGCGCTTGACAGCGTCCTGCTGCTTTTTGTCGGCAACCTTCAGCTGTTCGCGGTATGCATAGATCGCGGCGTATCCTGCAGCCGCCGACTGCGGATGTTGCGCGTATCCATAAGCCGTACGCTCATACTGTTTGGCCGCCTCGCCGAAATCCTTGTTCTCCAAAAGCAGGTCCGCAAGCTGATAGTTGACGGATGACGAATCAGCCTCCTTCGGGAAGGACTCAAGGTAAGCACCGTACCATTGGCTGGCCTCGCGATAATTCGTGAGCTTCTCATTCGCTTCGTTTGCGTTCTGATACTGGGCGTGATAATGCGTCGCGAGGTCTTTCAGGTTCGTCTTCAGGTAGGCCAGTACATCCGGCGACTCTTCCGGTTTGAAATGTCGCCAGTATTCGGCCTTCAGGCCGTACTTGGAAGCGAACTCCCGCTTCGACTCCAGTACTAGCTTGGGGAACCCGCCCTGGGTGAACGTATCGACGACGCGCATGCTGAACCGTGGCGCGGCGCGGTGGAACGGATAAAGCGCTACGAAAGCTTTGTACGTCTTCGCCGCATCGTCGTAGCGCAACTTGCCGAGATAGTGCTCGCCCAGACTGGAGTAAATGCGGTCCTCATAAGAGCGATTCCCGAACTTGGAGAAGTACTCCGGCAGGGTTTCCGGCCCGCCGAGGTTGCTGAAGCTCAGGCTGATTACGCGGAATGTATCGGCGACACGGCGATCGTTGTCCACATCATGCTTCTGGTCGAAGTCGTAGCCAATCGATACTTTGTAATCGAGCAGGGCAATATACTTTTGCAGAGCCTCCTCGTAGAATTCCTGCTTGTAGAGCGTCCATCCGAGCTTATAGAGAGCGAGCTCATGGTACTCGGAGGAGGGTCCCAGTTTGACGATGCCCGAATAAGCGCTTTGCGCGTCGCGGTAGCGCCTGCGCGTGAAGAAGTACTCGCCCCGTCTGAACTGTACTTCGTCGAGATGCGGGGAATGCGGATTCGTGCGAATCAGGCGCTCCATTGTCTCGATGGCCTCTTCAGTGCGGCCGAGCTCGTCGTAGGCCCGCGCCATTTGATAGAGGACCTGGTCGCTGTTCTTGTAACTGGGGTACTCGTTCAGCAGCCGATTGTAGAGAGCGATCGCCTCGAGTGGACCCTCGGGATCTGCTCCGGCGCGCACGGTGTCCGTCGGTGAGGCGCCGGCGTTAGTACTCGCCAGGATTCCAGGCTCCGATGTCGTGCGACGCTCGAAATCCTGATCGGATTCCCCCAAACTTAGGCTGGCAGCTGCCCCGGCCGGATTGGGACTGCCGGCCCGCGAGCCCGCAAGTACCGGTGCGGGTTTTGGAGTGGCCATTTCCCGCGGCTTGGCGTTGCCCGTGCGAATCCCGAACTGCTTCTCGAGTTGCAGGTCCGCTAGGCGCCGCATCGCCTCCGGAGTCATCGCGGTCTCCGGTGCCTCCTCAAGGAAGCGCCGGTATTGCTGCATGGCTTGATCGAGGCCCTGTTCGACCTTCACTTCTTGCAGGTCCGGACGCACGTTCCGCAGCTGCGCCAGTGTCCCGCCCGTCCCCACTGGCTTGATGGGACGCGCGGCGCAGCCGACCATGAAAACCGGCGCGATCACGATCAGAATGGCGAGGCGAGGCATCAGTGTCCCCCCGCGTCGGACTGGCCGCGCGCGGCTCGATCGTAGCTATCAGCGACGCCGAAACGCGCCTCGGTCTGCTGGGCGGCCAAGCGTTCTCGGCGGGCCTCGAGCTGGTTGATGGCGACGGTCTCGATCATGTGTCCCTGCCGGCCGATCAAGACGTCAGCACGTTGCAATGCCTCGTCAACGCGCTCGCGGAGCTGTGAAATCTGGACGCCGTATCCGACGTAACTGTGCGTCGCTGCCTGTCTCGTCCTAACGAAGGCGTCATACTGCCGAGTGAGAGCGTCGAGTGGTGCTTTCAGTTCGTTCAGGTGAACATATGCTGCGGTCAGCCGGTCGTTGTACTCGGTTTCCAACCGCCAAGTGAGCGCGCCGCGCAGGTGGGCTGCGCGCTGACGAACCGCGCGCGATTCGGGGTCGTCAGAGTTGCCGAGCTGCTTCTCGATGAGTGCGATGCGTTCGCCAGCGATTTGCTCCTCCGCAGTCGCTAGATAATCCGGCCGCGGCGCTGTAAGCATGGCCTGCAGACGTTCGGCGAGGTGTTTGCGCTGCTCGAGTCGCAAGCGGATCCGCGAATCCAGTTCCCGGAACTGCGCGTCGACCTGGGGGACCAGCGGTTCATAGTTCTCTCCACGCAGCCGGATGATATCGTCGAAAGCATCGAGGCTGGTTTTCCAGGCAATGAACCTCGAGCGCAGGTCCTCGAGGTCAAGGTAGTTGTGCAATGCGGTTTGGAAGTCGTGAGATGCCATCAATTCCATCAGGTAGTAAGTTTCCGGCGCATCGGGCAGGTTGCGCAGACGGATGACCCAGGTTTCGTCCTCCCGGCTTTCCTCGCGGATCAGCGCATTAAGAAACTGTCCCTCCCGAACGCTGCGGATCGATGCATCGACTCTCACGATCTGGTTACTGAAGATCTCGAGCGCGCGCCCATATAGGAGCGCGGCGCGACCGTGTAGGTTCAAGCTGGCGTATGCGTGCGGTACGGCAAGAATGACTTCCTGAACCGCGGCATCCGTCGGCTCACGATCCACCAGGATGTTCCACGGCACGAGCGCGCGGTCATACTGCTTGGCCGAGGCCTCGGCCAAGCCTGCCCGCAGCAGAGCCTGGTTGGAGAAGGGCCCCTCGAGCTGGACGCGGTCCAGTGACTTTCTGGCCCGGTCAAAATCGCCAGATTCGAACAGCATAGTGCCCAGCACTAGATTCGACTTGTCGCGGATCGCGAGACCGGCAGGATCACTGGCCGGCAACTGGCCGGCCTTGTCCAATTGCTCGATCGCTTCCTGCGGTCGACCGTCCTGCAACAGCGCGATGCCAAAGTTGTAGGCGACAAACCCGGCCAGGTGCTCATCGCTCTTTAGCTGCGCGAGCACCTTAACAGCCTCGCCCGGCTGGCCTGTGGCCATATAGACGTTCGCCCGCAAGAACTCGAGGTCACCCTTGATCTCCTCGGGAACCGTACCTTTGATCCGCGTTAGCGCTTGAAGCGCATCATCGAGCTGACCCTTCTGGAAGTGAATGCGGGCGAGCCTGAAGGCGGCCTCGTTTCGTACCGCCTCATCGACGGCGCCTTCGAGAACCGCCTTGATGGCGCGCCCTGCGCGTTGGTGCATGCGGTAGTCGAGCTCGAAGTCACCGACCGAGAATTCGGCGTCGTTGATGTGATAGTGAAGCGTATCGAGTTGGGGTTCGTCCAGAACGTGGTACTGGGCGAGCTCGGTGTCGAGCCGCTGGAGTGCATCGAAATACTGCCCCTGGTACGCGTGATAGAGCGCTTCGCCAAAATAGAGGTCCCTCAAGTCGCCGCCGGTGGCCGGACGGACGGCAAGTCCCAAGGCTAGGGCGAGTCCGATGAGTTGGCGAGTCGCTCGCATCGGTTACCAGTCCCCAAGCGTGATCGGAGTGTTGCCGGAACGCGGTGCTGCTAGAGTCAGTCCGACCAGCTTTGGCTTCACTTCTTTGTGGAAAGTAAACTGTCCTGTGCGGCTGAAGTCCGCGCCGCCCTCAAGCTTGCCGTCGACAAGCACTTCCAGCTTGTGATCCCCGGTCGCGACGTTGCCGACGTAGATCCGTTGCACGCCGCCCTTGCGCAGCGCCTGGAGCTCTTTGGCGCTGTAGATGTAGTGCGCAACGAGTTGGCCGTCGATCTGGAGCCGCACGGCGTCGAGGCGCATCGCGTCGCCCTTGGCCAGCGCGACGAAGATCGCGACCTGTGTCCCTGACGGGTACAGCAGTTTCTCCTCCAGCTGGCTCAGCTCTGCCGCCATGCGGAGGGAGTCTGACTTGATGTCCTGAATCTGTTCGTCGAGGCCTCTCATCTGCTGTTGGTCAGACGAGATGTCCTCTTGGGAAGGCTTCTGGACTGCGGCCTGAGAGGGCGCAGGTGTGATGGTGACTTGTG
>DATLVZ010000098.1:0-203749 GCA_035576885.1 Candidatus Acidiferrum sp.
AAGCGAATTATTGTCGCTCGATTTACTCAGACCATTCGTGCTCGAAAAGGACGAATGGTTTCGAACGGATTCTGGCACATCGTATCGGTTGTCAAAGAGCAAAGCCCCCCTGTCTTGCAGAAAGGCACAGCTACAGCCCAAGGAGAATACGACGGGGCGGCGAAAAAGTCAACAGCGGATTCGCGATTTCCACAGACATCCACAGGGGCGCACGGGCGATGCGGCTAAGGCTTTTAGGAGAAGCGGGTTACGGATTTGGCGGGGTTGATTCTCGAGAATCAGTGCTGGACTTCTTGTGTCAATGAAACTAGCCTTGCGGGTTTCGTGGAGTGGAGAGACAGCGGTAGGGTGATTGCGAAAATGCGCGGCGCGTTGACATTAGACTGCGGACTGCAAAAGCACACAGGCAGGAGTGCCTGTGCAACCCGGAGGCGGAACAAAATGTCAGTCGTAACGAGGATGATGTGTTGCGGATTGATCTTGTGCGCGGGGGCGTTCGTTTCGGCGAGGCGGGCTTGCGCGCAAAACGCGAGTGCTGCGGAGCAGACGAGGCCCTACGGGTCGCTGGAGATTCGCGATGTGACGGTGATTGATGGTTCGGGGGCGCCGGCGTTTGGCCCAGTGAATATATTCGTGAAAGGAAATCGCATTGAGCGGATCGTGTCAGTGGACGCGATCTCGCGCACGCGGAAAGAAGAAGGAGCGGAGGGCGGGAAGGAAGAGAAAGCGCCGGATCGCGTGATCGACGGCAAGGGCATGTACGTGATGCCGGGATTGATCGACGTACACATTCACATCAACGCGACGAAGGACGTGCCGGCGGAATACATCTACAAGCTGCTGCTGGGACACGGCGTGACGACGATTCGAACGTTCAATGTGGGCCGGGAAGATCCGAAGGGGATGGTGGCTGAGAAAAAGAAGATTGCGGCCAACCAGATTATTGCGCCGCGGATGTACGTGTATCCCTTCTGGGGACGCGGGGATGACCCGCGTTATTCGAATCCAGCGGGGGCGCGGCAAATTGTGGACGAATGGCACGCCGCGGGTGTGGATGGAATCAAGATTATTGGCAAGCCAGGGCTTTGGCCGGATGTGTTTCACGCGATTGCGGACGAGGCGCGGAAGAACGGCATGGGCGTGGCGGTGCATATCGGGCAGGACGGCGTGTATCCGATGAATGCGGTGCAAGTGGCGAGCGAAGGAGCTTCGACGATTGAACATCATTATGGATATCCGGAATCCGCGTACACGACGCAGACGATTGAGGATTTGCCGCCGGGCTACAACTATTCGAACGAACCAGACCGGTTTTTGGAGACGGGGCGCTCGTGGCTGCAGGCGGACGAGGGGAAATTGCACGGCGAAGTGATCGATTCGCTGCTGGAAACGATGCACCGGACGGGATTCATCATGGTGCCGACGTTCAGTATTTATGAGGCGAATCGCGACGTGACGCGCGCGGCGAATTTGCCGTGGCACGCGACGTATACGCTGCCGGTGGTGATGGATTCGTTTTTGCCGAATCCGGCGCATCACGCTTCGTATTTTTATGAGTGGACTTCGAACAAGGAAGCGGATTGGGCGAAGGCTTACCGGCGCTGGATGGAATTTGTGAACGACTACAAGAACCAGGGCGGCGTGGTGGCGGTGGGGTCGGACACGGGATTCTTGTTTTCGTTGTGGGGATTTGGGACGATTCGCGAATTGGAGATGCTGGAGGAGGCGGGATTTTCGCCGCTTGAGGCGCTCCATGCGGCTACGGAGAATGGGGCCAAGGTGGTGAAGAATCCGGAACTAGGATTGGTGCGGCCGGGCTATTTGGCGGACTTGGTGGTGCTTTCGGAAAATCCGCTGGCGGATGTGAAAGTGTTTTACGGGATTGGCGTGACGCGGGTGGGAACGGACCGCAAAGAAGCTCACGAGCAGTGCGTGAAGTACACGATTCGCGATGGAGTGATTTTTGATTCGCAGGCGCTGCTACGCGACGTGCGGGAGATGGTGACCAAAGCGAAGTAGGCGCGACCGGCGGGAGCGAAACCGTAGCGCGGTGGAGCAGGGCCCCAGCCGAGTACTACCATACCCACTTCTAATTGTGTTCAAGAAGAGATTGGAGCTTTTGACTCATAGAGCTAAACGAATGCAAATGACATATAACTAGATAAGTCATAATTCTGACGTCGACCACTTTGCAAGCTCCCAGGCTTTGGAGATCGAGGTGTCTATGAAGCGCAATATCGGGATTTTATGGGCTATGGCCACCGTCGTGTTCATGACCTGGGGTTGTATGAAGAAGATGGCCACACCTCCCCCACCGCCGCCCCCCGAGACGATTTTGGGAGATGAGGGAACCGGAAGCTTGCAGGAGTCCCTTTTCAAGGGCGACCAAACGGTCTTGTCGGACCAAGACATCGCGAGAATTCTCGGTACTCAACTCGCGCTGACCGATCGCCACCGCTTGGCGATTTTGAACCTAAGTTCGAACAACTATCTGTGGTCAGAGGAACTCGCTGACATAGAAACAAAGAACTTTGACAACCTCTTGGGAGTTCTTAAGTCTTCGCCGCAGCTGACGGATGTGCGGTTGCTGCCTTCTCTGTTGGTGCCTGAAAAACGGACAGTGCCGTATCTGCGAGAGGCGGCGGCCCGCGTCCAAGCAGACTTGCTATTTGTTTACACGACTCGAATCCAAACGTTTCAAAGGGAGCGCTTTTTGAAGGCCGGTGAGGTTCATGCGCGATGCGTGGCGGAATCGGTGCTTTTGGATGTGCGCACGGGAATCGTCGTGCAAACGGGTCGCGCGACCGAGAACATCGATATGATGAAAACACCTTCGGATCTTAATTTTGGTGAGACGCTCGCACGAGCGGAATCGGAAGCGCGGGGGAAGGCAGTGGTTTCGCTTGCAAATGCTTTGATTGTGCGCTTAGCGCAAGACGTAAAGTGATCGGTTTCATGTCTGATTCGAAGGCGCTGCTGCGCGACGTGCGAAAGATGGTAACCAAAGCTAGGCAGGCGCTGCCAGCGCAAACCAAGCCGTAAGGCGCAGGAGAATATCTGGAACCCGTGAGATAGCCTCTATGTCCTGGCACCCGATTAGTAGAGACAATTTTGAGCACCTCTTGCGCGAAGAACTCGAGACGCTGACTTCCGTGACTCTCAAGATTTGGCAGAAGTATGCTATTGCGCCTTATGAGCAGTCGTGCGTCCGGAATCCGAATGCTGGCATTGAACGCGTTTTCGTCGTCGCGAGGAATGGAAACCACTTTCTCTTCTTCGATGATGTTGAAGATGAGTTTGGTGTTGGAGTTCCCGATAGCGATTCAATACTCAGAGACCTGGAAACTTTCGGCCCGTTCGTTGCCGCTGTACTAGCATTGGACAAAACTGAATCGGCCAATAGGAGGAATCATGAACGCAGGGCGTGTGGGTTACTGGGTTTTGGCTGTCTGTGTTTGCGGGTCCGGAGTGGTGCTGGCGCAGAAGAAAGTGCATGTGGAGCGGCCGATTATTGTGGCGCGGGCGGAAGATGTGAGCACGATTGAGGGAATCGTGAAGGCGAGTTATGAAACGATCTCCGGAGGCGTGGGTGTCCCGAGACAATGGGGGCGCGACCGCACGCTGTTTGATCCGAATTCACGGTCGGTGGCGGTGGGGGTGAATTCAAAGACGGGCGCGGTGACGACGCACGGAATGACGGAACAGGAGTACGCGGATGAAGAAGATGCTTCCATTGTGAAGAACGGCTTCACGGAGCGCGAGATCAAACACGTTATCAAGCGATATGGAAATGTGGCGACGGTGCTGAGCAGCTATGAAGGCGGCGACGCCGCGGGAAAATCGAAAACGCGCGGCGTGAATATTTTTCAACTTTATTTTGACGGGAAGCGCTGGTGGATTCTCTCGATGGTTTGGGACGAAGAGCGGCCGGGGAATCGGATCCCGTCGGAGTTGCAGTAAAGACCTTTTCATTCTCACGAGACAACATGATGCAGCGGCGCTTGGGGCGTGCTTCGCCGGGCTATTTCTACGATACTAGGCGCATCCTCAGCGAAAGGGACAAGATCGCGGTTCGATTCCTGCTGCCATGCGCTCAAGCTTACCCGTCCGGTTACTCACGCCACTTAAGAAACGGGGAATGTTGCGTGCCGGAGAGCGCGTGGGCGTGGGGGTGTCTGGCGGTGCGGATTCGGTGGCCTTGCTGCTGCTTTTGCTTGAGTTGCGAGAGAAGCTGGGGATCGTGGTTAGCGTGGCGCACTTGAACCATAAGCTGCGCGCGAAGGCTTCGGATGCGGACGAGAGGTTTGTGGCGAAATTGGCGGCAAAGCATGGGCTAACCTTTCACGGCGAGAGCGTGGACGTTGCGGCGCGGGCCAAGCGCGACAAAGCGAATCTTGAGGATACGGGGCGGCGGACGCGACATGAGTTTTTCGCGCGGCTAGTTGCGGAAGGAAAAGTAGATCGAGTGGCCGTGGCGCATACGGCGGACGACCAGGCGGAAACTGTTTTGGCGCATATCATGCGCGGGACGGGATTGGCGGGGCTGGGCGGAATTCATCCTGAAACGGAATGTGTGGTGCGGCCTTTGCTGGGCGTGCGGCGGGCGGAGTTGCGAGCGTATTTGCGGGCGAAGAAACAGAAGTGGCGCGAGGATGTGACGAACCTGGATACGACGCGGATGCGGGCAAGGATTCGAAAGAAATTGCTGCCGCTGTTGGAAAAAGAGTTTCAGAGTGGCGTGGTGGAGCATCTTGGTTCGCTGGCGGAATTCGCGCGGGAGGATCAGGAGTTTTTGGAATTGCTCGCGCGGGAACGATGTGAGGCGCTGGCTCGAAAAACTGGCGATGAAACGCGGATCGGTGTGGCTGGGTTAGTGCGGCCCTTGGCGAAAGGAGATTTCAACACAGCGGGCCCAGAGAGCACTGAGAAGAAAGAGGATAAAGAGCATAAAGAGGAGAGAACTAGAGAGGAGACAAACAAAGAAGAGAGAAAGGAGAAATACGCGGCGCTGACCAAGCGGATGCTGCGTCGTCTAATTGAAGAGAGGAAGCGCGGGATGGGACAAATCACGGCGCAGCACATCGCGGCTATGATGGAATTGGCGCGGCATGGCGAGAGCGGGAAATTGGTGCAATTGCCGGGAGGCCTGGACGTTCGGCGCGAGCGAGAGGAGCTGGTTTTCCGCGAAAATTCATTGAGATCCGGGCACCGGAACGGTGGAAAACGCGGGGCGGGCAAGGTTGGCGAGACGGAAAAATCTCCCGGAAAAGAATACGAGCACAAAATTGATTTTAGAAATGGCGAAGCGGTTTTGCGAGTTCCCGAAGCGGGGTGCGTAATCCGCCTCACGGTGATTGACTGGCCCACCAATAGGGGGGAAACTAGAGATTCAGGGGCGGTTTTAGACCGCGACCGGGTGCGTCTGCCTCTTGTGCTGCGCAACTGGCGTTTCGGAGACAGGCTGCAACCCGCGGGGCATCAAAAGGCTCACAAGCTGAAGCGCTTGTTGAACGAAAAGCGCGTAAGCCGATGGGAGCGAGACGGCTGGCCGGTACTGACGAGCGCCGGCGTTCTCGTATGGGCGCGCGGCTTTGCGGTCGCTGCCGGGTTTGCAGCAAATGAAGGGACTCGAACGGGAATTTTGATCGCCGAGGAAAATACTTGATGCGTGACCGCCCAGCGGTCAAGTCGAGTGCGCCGGGCCGTGCGGCCTATTCCGCCGCGAGAATTGGCGCAAGAGTCGCGGCGCTCGGTCGGGAAATCACGCGGGCGTACCAGGGGCGGCGGGTTGACGTGGTCGTAACGCTGGACCGCGGATTCGTCTTCGCCGCCGACCTAATTCGCGAGATTAACACCGCGGTCGTTTGTCATTTCGTCCGCGAAGATGTGCGCGACGTAAATGACGGCGGGCGGGAGCGGCGCGAAGTTTATTTCGGTTCGCGGCCGGAATTGAAGGGCCGTGACGTTTTGCTGCTGGATGCGGTGCTGGAGAGCGGCGTGACGCAAGAGTTTCTTCTGCGGCGGCTGGGCGAAAGCCAGCCCAGATCGCTGCGATTGGCTGTGCTGCTGGATAAGCCCGCGCGGCGGCGCGTGGGCCTGGAGCCCGATTACTTTGGGTTCCGGACGGCATCTAATGAAGTGTGGGTCGGATACGGCCTGGCTGCGGACAACGGAACGGGGCGGAATTACCGGACTCTATCCAGCGGAGCAGCGCAGGTGAAGCGACGACAACGACATGCGAAGTAAGATCGAATAGTTCGCGCGTCGCTTCCTCGTGGGATGCACTTCCATGGGGTTAAGGACAAAGGTGAGGACAACGTGAATTCCAGCTCTACAGCCAAAACAATTCTCTTCTGGATCTCCATCGTGTTTCTAGGCGTGATGCTGTGGAAGCTGGTGTCCGCGAATGGAAGCCAGGCACATGAAGACCAGCCGAGCTACAGCGCGTTCATGGGCAAGGTGGACGCGGGAGACATTAAGGAAGTGACGTTGTACCTCTCCCCGAACAGCTACGAAATTCAGGGAGAATACCGGAATCCCCCGAACACGAAATTTACGGTGACAGTTTTCAAGGAAGCGGCTCCGGATCTCGTGAAGGAATTAAAAGACAAGGGAGCAATGATCAAGGGGATGAAAGAGGTGCGCAGCGGGGATTGGATCCTTATCCTGCTGAATGCCGCGCCGTTGATCTTGCTCGTGGGCTTTTGTTTGTTCCTGATGCGGCAGATGCAAGCCGGGGGAAACAAGGCGTTGAGCTTTGGCAAGTCGCGCGCGCGATTGCTCTCCGCACAGCAAAAGAAAGCGACGTTCAAGGATGTTGCCGGAACGGACGAAGCCAAGGAAGAGCTGCAGGAAATTATCGAGTTCCTGAAGGACCCGCAGAAATTCCAGAAGCTTGGAGGACGGATACCCAAGGGCGTGTTGCTGGTCGGGCCTCCTGGGACGGGCAAGACCTTGCTCGCGAGAGCGATCGCTGGGGAGGCGAATGTGCCGTTCTTCTCCATTTCCGGTTCGGACTTCGTGGAGATGTTTGTCGGCGTCGGTGCGAGCCGCGTGAGGGATTTGTTTGAACAGGGAAAGAAGAACGCACCTTGCATTATTTTTATAGATGAGATTGATGCGGTCGGCCGCCACCGCGGGGCAGGCCTGGGCGGAGGACATGACGAGCGCGAACAGACTTTGAACGCGTTGCTCGTCGAGATGGATGGATTCGAATCCAACGAGGGCGTGATCCTGATTGCGGCGACGAACCGGCCTGATGTGCTCGATCCAGCACTGCTGCGGCCCGGTCGATTCGACCGGCGTGTGGTGGTTGCGAGGCCAGACGTGAAGGGCCGCGAAGAAATTCTTCGCGTGCATACGCGTAAGGTGCCGCTTTCCGATGACGTGGAGTTGTCCATCATCGCGCGCGGTACGCCGGGTTTTTCCGGCGCGGACTTGGCGAACCTAGTGAACGAGGCAGCGCTATGGGCCGCGCGGCAAAACCGAAAGTTCGTGATGCAGGTCGATTTCGAGATGTCCAAAGACAAGGTGTTGATGGGCGTCGAGCGGAAGTCGATGATTCTTTCGGATGAGGAAAAGAAGAACACGGCCTATCACGAGGCGGGGCACGCCTTGGTGGCGGCGATGACGCCGGGAGCCGATCCGGTCCATAAAGTGACGATTATTCCGCGAGGGATGGCGCTGGGGCTGACGATGCAATTGCCCGAAGACGACAAGCACACCTACACGCGGGAATATCTCGAAGCGATGCTGGCTGTGCTGATGGGCGGGCGCTCCGCGGAAGAGATTTTCCTCGGACACATTACGACCGGGGCGGGCAACGACATTGAGCGGGCAACCGACCTGGCGCGCAATATGGTCTGCGAATGGGGCATGAGCGAACTGGGGCCGCTGGCGTACGGAAAAAAGGATGAAGCGATCTTCCTGGGCCGCGAGATCACGCAGCACCGGGACTATTCAGAAGATACGGCGATTCAGATCGACAAGGAAGTGAAGCGAATCGTCAACGGCGGCTATGAGAATGCGAAGAGGCTGCTTTCGACCAACCGCGAGACGCTTGAACGAATCGCGCAGGCGTTGCTCGAACGCGAAGTCATTGACGCCAACGAAGTGAAAATGTTGATGGAAGGCAAGACGTTGCCGGAAAAACCGCGAGTTCCGCCGCCGCCCGCGCCGGCTTCTCCGAGCACGGATCCCAAAGTCGTGAGGCCAGAGTTGCGGCCGGCACCGGGATTTACGCGCGGGGAAAATCCGGCTAAGGCCTAGAGACTAGCTAGCGGCCGAGTTTGAGATTGAGGTAATTTTGGCGGGGGCACGATGTATCGTGCCCCTACTTTTTTGTGACCACCAAAATGGCGTAGAATGCCGGTATGGGAAAGAAAGAGCCGGACAATCTGCAAGTGACGTGCCCGTGCTGCCAGGCGAAGCTGGTGGTGGACGCGGTGTTTGGAGCCGTGCTCTCGCACGAGACTCCGGTGAAGGCGGGACCGAACGTTGACCTGGAAAATGCGCACGGGATTCTTGCGGAGCAGCACCGGCAGCGCGAAGACAAATTCGCCGACTCTTTCTTTCAGGAAACGCACAAAGAAGATATTCTCGCCAAGAAATTCGAAGAAGCAATGAAGAAAGCCAAGGACGCGCCCGCCGGGAAGCCGCTTCGCGATTTTGATTTGGACTAGGTTTTGGGACAGGCGTTCCTGCTTGTCTCTTTCGTCTTAAATGCTGCAATGGACAGACAAGAATGTCTGTGCCACGGTACTGCGCTAAACTGCTAGCCCAACATCTTCATGAACCCACGCAAGAAATTCCGGCTGAAGCTGGCTTCGGGGACGCTGGTTCTTGGCGAGCGCACGCTGGTGATGGGGGTACTGAATGTTACGCCGGACAGTTTTTCTGACGGCGGAAAATATGATCAGCCGGGAATCGCTATTGAACATGCGCTGGCGATGGAGCTTGCTGGCGCCGACATGATTGACGTTGGGGGCGAATCCACGCGGCCAGGCTCCGGAGAGACCCATGCGTCGGAGGAGTTGGATCGCATTCTTCCCGTTCTCGAAGGGCTGCGAGGGGCGCTTAAGATTCCGCTATCGGTGGATACACGCCGGTCCGCGGTTGCGGAACTCGCCATTCGCGCCGGCGCCCAGATCGTCAACGATGTGTCCGGCTTGAGAAACGACGAGCGCATTGCGGAAGTTGCGGCGAAGTACGGCGCACCGCTCATACTCATGCACATGCGGGGCGAGCCTGGCACGATGCAGAAAGGGCCGTTTGCGCGAAACGTGATGCGCGAGGTAGTGCAAGGGCTGCGCGATTCCATCCAGAAAGCGCGCAGGGCTGGAGTCGCAAAAACGCAGATTATTTTGGATCCGGGGATTGGCTTCGGGAAAAGCCATGCGCAGAACTACGAGTTGCTGCAAAATCTGCCGCAACTTGCTGCGCTTGGTTACCCACTGCTCGTGGGCACTTCGCGCAAGGGATTTCTGGGGACTACACTCATGCGCGATGGCAAACCTGCTCCGCCGGAGGAGCGCATATGGGGAACGGCGGCTACAGTCACGGCGAGTATTTTGGGTGGCACACATATTGTCCGCGTGCATGACGTGGCGGAAATGCTGCAGGTGGTGCGAGTCGCCGATTGCGTCGTTAATCCGAGGCTTCGGAAACGTTAGTTTCAGCGTGCGCCGAATCTTTTTTCGTTCACGGTTTCAGCACTAGCACATCTGTTGTTTCGCGGTCGATGGACGGCTTGGAGTAGCGCAACGGGAAATATTGCCCGTCGAGCCAAAGTCGCAACAAGTCGTCGTAATGCGGGCTACCGGGCTGGCCGCTTTGTCCGGGAACGTTGACGCCGACGGCGTTGTCCCAATCGCTGAGGTCGAAAATTTCGCGATAGCTTGCTCCGGCCAATTGATCAAAGGAACTCCCCCCAAAATAGGTGGCGTCCACCGTACTGCCATCGCCCGGGCGAGGGGAGGGGCCGCGATCGAAGAGCGCGGCGGCAGCCGGAGAGACGCCGTCAAGCGGATGGACGAACGAAACGCGATGAAGGTGTCCCCACGCCCAGTTTTTGGAATCGAGCCCCAGAATCGCCGCGAGTTTCTGATCTCCCGCGTGGAGGGTTTGCATAAGCAGAGCGTCGCGGGCGGCTTCGGGATTTTGGCCGAACACTTCGGCACGGGGGTGAGACAGTTCTTTCAAGGTTCTTTGCAGCGAGAGTTTTCCTACGGCCTTTTGCGCTTCCGCGGAAACTAATTTTTTCGTTAGCGCGTCGCGCAGCTCCGCGACCCAGAATTCATAAAGCGAGGCAGCCGCCGAATCATCGGCGATCGCGCAATCCCAGTCGAGCAAGACCTTGGCGGAGCTGCTGGGCGAACTGCCTGCAGCGCGCTGCAACAGCCCTTGCAATTCACGCGCAGGCAGAGAAACCACGTCATTCTGCAAATTTTCCATATCTTCGAGGCTGAGCTTGTGCGCGCTTTTAGCGGCGGAGCTGAGCACTTCCGAAATGCGCAGAAATCTCTCAGGTGAGGCCCAGGAAAACCCGACTGCGTAGGCAAACTTTTCCGGGATCATTTTGTGATTGGCGGAGGCAACAAAACCTGCGGATGGATTGTAGGTATGCGGCAGACTGCTGTTCGGAACAAAACCGCTCCAGTCGTAGCCACTGTCTTCCGGCACGGGGAGAAGGCCGGTCCAGTTTTTGCGCAGAGGCGCGAGACCGGTGGAATGCTCGCCGATGTTGCCGTCGCGATCAGCGTAGACGATATTTTCCGAAGGCACTTTCCAGCGCGTCATGGCTTGCTCAAATTCCGTCCAGTTTTCCGCGCGGTCGAGCGAAAGGGAGCCGAGGTATCCGGCGGTGCCGGGCTCCGCGCCGACCCAGTGCAGCGTCAATGCACGCTTTGCGTCCTGCCACAGCACCGGCCCGTGGCGCGTGAATTTCAGTTTCACGTTGACCGGTGCGCCCCCGCGCACCCCGATGGTTTCTGTTATTACTTCCATGCGCTCCCAGCCGTGCTCGGTCTTATATTGGTCTGGATCGGCGGGATTCAATTGCGCGAGATAGAGATCCTGCTGGTCAAGGCCGAAAATGGTGAATCCCCAGGCGATATTTTCGTTGTGGCCCACGGCGACGCCAGGCAAACCGGGCTCGCCCGCGCCGATGACGTTCCATCCTGGTGCCACGAGGTGCACGATGTAGCGCAGCGAAGGCTCGGCGATTACACGGTGCGGATCGTTGGCGAGGAGCGGCTTGCCGGTGGAGGTGAGCGAGCCGGCGACAGTCCAGTTGTTGCTTCCTTGAACAGGCGTCTCGGGGAAATGGAAAGGCACATCGCTTCCGACGAGATTTTCGAGCAGCTTGGGCGATAGGCCAGAGAAATCCATTCCAGGAGCAGGATCGAGTTTTACAGCCGGATCGAATTCAAAAAGCTCGGAAGCCTTTTCCGCGCCAAGGAGGGCGACGAGTTGGGCGTGGAGCAATTCGCTGGCGCCGTTGTTGGTCATGGAGTAGGCCGCGAGGCGATTCAGGCAGTCCTCGGGCTTCCAGGGCTCGGGCTTGAATCCTGCAAGCTGGAATTCGAGGGGCAGGCCGGGGCCTCCGGGTTTTTGGATTTCTTCGATGTAGGCGTTGATGCCGGAGGTGAAGGATTCAAGAATTTCTTTTGTGTCCGGAGCGTAGCTTTTGTATTCGGCGTCCATATCGCCGCGATAGCGCAGCAGGAGGGCATTCACGTCGCGCTGGATGAACGCAGGCCCGAGAATATCCGCAAGGCGGCCTTCACCGGAGCGCTTCCAAAGCTCCATCTGGAAGAGGCGGTCTTGTGCGACGACGAAGCCCTGGGCAAAGAAAAGATCGTGCTCGTTCTGTGCGTAGATGTGGGCGACGCCCCAGCGGTCGCGCTGAACGCGGACAGTTTGCTTGAGGCTGGGCACGTGGAGTGTTCCGCGAATTTGCGCGAGGGCAGCATGTGCGCGGGATTCAAGGTTTGCAGGCGCCTTCTGCGTCGCCGCTTGCGCCACCGCTGTGTCGGCCAATGCCAAAGTCAGTGCAAGAATGGAAATGGATTTTTTCATCGCCGAATTGTTCATCACAAAAGCTCTCATTTGGGTTGTTTGTTCCAAGGAATTTCTCACCGAAGCGCCGCGAGCTTATACTACTCCGCGCCAGGATGCACGGGTTTGCCGCTCGAAGAGAGCTGCGGCGATACCTTCTGTCACGGAGAGTAAATCGATGCGCTACTTGAGGACTTTTTTTGCTTCGTTGTTTCTTTCCCTCATTGTCTCGATTTCCGCCTCAGCGCAACTGCCTCCGGCGAAGGATTCTCTCAACCCCGCGCAATCGGCCCAGAGTTCGGCGGCCTGTTCGGCGACGGATGCTTCAAGCTGTGCCCAGGCCGCGGCAAAAATCTTGCCGCAAGTGATGGGCCCTTCGCCGATGGAAGAGAATTTACGGCGGTTGACGGATGAAATTGGCGGACGGGTAACGGGGACGCCGGCGATGGCGAAAGCCGTCGAATGGGCGGTGGCCGCGTTTCGCGCGGAGGGCGTCGAAGTTCACAGGGAGCACTACACACTGCCGGTGACGTGGAGTGAGGGAGATACGCGGCTGGAATTGTTGGGACCGGCGAATTTTCCGGTGAGGCTCAGAGCCGAAGGTTGGTCGCCAGCAACCCCAGTGGGCGGCATCGAAGCGAACCTGGTCGACCTTGGTTACGGAACAGAAGAAGACTTTGGGCGCGCTGGCGCTGCTCTCAAAGGCGCGATTCTGCTGGTGCAGAGCGACATCGGGTCGACTTGGGCGGACCTATTCAACGAATATATGAAGCCGCCGGAAACTATTCAGAGAGCGCTGAAGGGCGGCGCTTCTGCAATTCTCTGGATGGGGGCGCGCGAAAGGCTGCTGCTTTACCGGCACACAAATGCTTTGACGGGCGAGATCGACAAAATTCCACAGGCTATCGTGGCGCGCGAGGACGCCATGCGGCTAGCGAGGACGGTGGCCGCATACCCCCGGAAGGTGCGCGTGCGATTCAACATGCCAAACAAGATCGGCGGGCCCATCGAGCAGGAAAATGTGGTGGGCGAAATTCGGGGATACGAGAAACCGGACGAGGTGGTGATACTTGGCGCGCACCTCGATTCGTGGGAGCTGGGGACGGGAGCGCTGGACAACGGTTGCAACGCGGCGCTGGTTATTGAAGCGGCGCGGGCCATCAAGGCTACCGGATTATTGCCTCGGCGGACGATTCGCTTCGTGCTGTTCAGCGGCGAAGAACAAGGCACAGTTGGCTCTCTTGAGTACGTGAAAGCGCATCGCGCGGAGCTGGACAAGATTCGCGCGATGATCACGTTTGATTCAGGCAACGGCCGCGTGACCGGCTATTCACTCGGCGGGCGGCGCGACATCGAAGCGGGCGTTCGCGAAATTCTCAAGCCTCTCGAATCCTGGGGCGCAAACAATCACACTTCCGATGCTTCGTTCGGCACGGACAATTTCGATTTCCTGCTGGAAGGCGTGCCAACGCTAGTCGCCAATCAGGAAGTTTCGAATTATCTGGTGAATTACCACGCCGCGTCGGACACGTTCGACAAGGTGGATATCCGCGATCTGAAACTGAACACCGCGCTCGCGGCACTGACGGCATGGGGGATCGCGGATCGCACCGAGCCTCTTGGCAAGAGACTTTCTCGCGCGGAGCTCGACGTACTCGTCAAAGAAACCGGTCTCGACCAGCAGATGAAGACTCTGGGCTACTGGGATGCATGGCAATCGGGCGCTCGCGGAAGCAAGCCATTGGGCACATTCTAAAAGTGCTTCAGTGGGAACTCGGTGCTGCAACGCAGGGCGCAAGTTCCTGGGGATACACGACGAGCCAATTCTTGTGCAAAGCTTTTTGCTCGGAGGAGACTCCGAGCGACCACTTGCTCCATTTCTTGAGCGTTTGCGGCAGCTCGATCTCTATCAGGTCGTTCCTGGTCATCACGGAATACAATTCATTCAACCCGATTGCGACCCCGCGCAGCTCATCCTTGGTGGGGTTGTAGCTAGGCCTGCCGAATGGCTGGCCACCGAGCGGGCCTAGCACTAAGCCCCCAGTAGCTTCAGCGAGGTCGGCAACCTCAGTCTGACCGAATTGTTCATCCTGCATCGGCCGCTCTGAACTCAAGAGAGTGAAGTACAGACGTACTCCGCTGCTGACGAGATCATCTCTCACATGCCGCAAGCGGTTCCTGCTTTTGTTGTCGCCGCCGTCAGTGATAATGTAGACGGAGTTCACATAGCCGGGATCTCTAAGCCACTGAAGAGCGATGAGGAGTACATCCCATAGAGCTGTTTCTCCTCGAACTTGTTTCTTCGCAAAGTCAGTATCGGCCTCGATTTCCAACAAGCGTCTCACAACGGCCGAATTGCCCTGAGAAAAGTCAATCTGTTCGTTCACTTTCTCAGAGAAAACCAGCAGAGCCAGAGAGGTGTTGGGCAGATTTGCCCTGGCAATATGCGCCGCTACGAATCGCGCCATCTTCCATTTGTGTCCCATTGCGTCCCCGAACATGCTGCCGCTGGAGTCCAGTAATATGACGATTCGGTGCGGTTGCTGGTCTGGCTTGACAGACAAAATCTTCACCGGCTTTCCTGCCATTCTCCCTTGTAACTCCGAAGCATCGCTAAGCCGTATCAACCGTCTCTGCGAATCGATGATGTTTAGGGACAATGTTCGACGAAGGCAGGAGTCGTCTTGCGCGGCCAAGGGGACAGACAACACGAGTCCCAGAAGCGAGTAACCGAAGAATATGCATCCGCGATACATAACGGGAGATGAAATAACACGCGATTTGCAAAACTGCAAGTGGGGTTGTGTACGGTCGCAATACCGCACCCTCTTGCCTCGGAAGCTTCACGTTATACTGGAATGGAAGACGTTCAGGCAATAAGGCGTGGTTGGAGAGAACTTGGGCGCGACGCAAATCAAACCGATGCAGATTCTGGCGCTGGATTACGGTCGCGCGAGGATTGGGCTGGCGATAGCCAGTGCGGAAGCTGCGCTGGCGGAGCCTTTCGGGACGCTGGATCGCATTAACCGCAACGAGGACATGCGGCGCTTGCGCGAACTGGTGCGTGAGCACGGTGTGAAGCAAATAGTTGTGGGACTGCCGCTGCGGCTTGATGGGACGCGCGGAGAGATGGCCGAAGAAGCGGCGCGATTCGCGGAGCGAGTACGCAAGCAGCTGGGCGTGCCTGTCGAATTGGTGGACGAGCGGCTGACGAGCTGGGAAGCGGAGCGCATGCTCGAAGAACAGCAGGGGAGGACGATCCACAGCCCATCAAGCAAGAAGCGCAAGAAGGAAAGCGCAAGACCTGGAGTGGACGCCATGGCTGCGGCATTGATATTGAGGGAATATCTCGACCGGCAGCAGGGGACGCGGGAGTTATCCTGAAATATGCAACTTTCAATTTTTGCGAGGCTGATTTGAAAAGGGTTTTGCTAGTCATCATGCTGGTGGTGCTAATCGCCGCGGGAGCCGGCGCTTGGGTGTGGTATTGCGTAACGCATCCCTACCAGGGATTTGGGCGCGAGGGAGTGTTCGTGACAGTGCCGCACGGGGCTTCGCGGCGCGGCGTGGCGCGCCTGCTCGAACGCAATGGTGTCGTGCGCAGCGCGTTCGCATTCGAGATCTATGCACGGCAACACCCCAAACGCACGCTCGAGGCGGGCGAGTATTTCTTTGAAAAGCCGTTAACGGGGCGCGACGTTTTCTGGAAGCTGGCCAAGGGAGCAGTTTACGAAATTCCCTTCACCGTTCGCGAGGGAGAGACTCTCTACGACATCGCGCACGACCTGGAGGCCGGCCACTTCATGGCTGCCGATGATTTCGTGAAAGCCGCGAGCGACCCCATGATGGTTCGCAACCTTGATCCTCACGCTCTGACACTCGAGGGGTATCTGTTCCCTGCGACGTATCAATTGCCCCGTCATCCAGTCGCCGTGGAATTGACGGCAAAGATGGTCAAAAAATTCAAAGAAGAGTGGGCGCGGATTTCACCGCAGATGGCGGATAGCGATAAAACGCGGCTGGCCTCCGGCTACCCGATTGCCTCCATCGTGACGCTAGCTTCCCTGGTCGAGCGAGAAACGCCCAAAAAAGAAGAGCGTCCACTGGTCGCGGGAGTCTTTGAAAATCGCTTGCGCAAGGACATGATGCTGCAATGCGATCCAACCGTCATCTATGCTCTGGAACAGGACGGGCGCTACAATGGAACACTAACCGGAGCGGACCTGCACGTGCACTCTCCCTACAATACGTATGAGCATACGGGTTTGCCGCCGGGACCCATCGGCAACCCAGGAGAAGCATCGCTGGAGGCGGCGCTGCAACCGGCGCAAACGGACTACCTCTATTTTGTGGCTAACACGCAGGGCGGACATTTTTTCGGCGCATCACTGGCCGAACACAACCGGAATGTGACAAAGTACCGCCGTCTGCTGGCGGGACTCCCGGCCGATCCACCGCCTCCGCCGCCGCAAAAGCCAAGACAGAAGCAAACGCAGAAGCACACGCAAGCGCAGAAACAGACGCAGGCGCACAGCAAGAAGAAGGTTCACGCCAAATCGCGCAAAGGCACAGCTTGATGACGGATTCTCAAAAATCGAAGAAAGACCTGATCCTTGAGACGGCGAGAGAGATCGGCGCTTCGAAATGGACGCTCGCGGAAATCGATCAATTGCGCCGGCGCATCCTTGCGGAACACGGCGAGGCGGGAAAGACCAGCTCGGAGTATATCGGGGACGTCTTGAAAAGCGCGGGCTGGAAGGTATTGCTGACGCTGCAGGAAGAGGCGGAAGAGCAGTACGAGGAAGAGTTCGAGGACTTGCTGCACTTCAAAACGCTGGAAGACGCGGAAGTCAGCATCATGCGGCTGGATGAGCTAATGCGAAAATTTCAAGCGCACGGCGAGCATGCTGCCGTTGAACGCGTTCTGGGAATTGCGCGCCTCGGCAAACGCCGGGCCGAAATGATCTCGCGGAATCACAAAGTGGAGCCCCACAAGCGCGCGGAAAAAGTGGAGATCGCCGATTGGTTCCGCATTTGGCTGGAGACGCCGGACGCATTCTTCGACTGGCTGGACGTGCGAAAACAGTCGGCGGATTTTCGGAACAGATTCCCGCAGGCGGAGACCCTGGAATGAGTGTTCCTCCGGGCGTGCCACCTGGCTCGCTCGACTTGCCTCCCTTTTCACTGGACGTGGAAACGCTGGACCTCGGCCCGGGAGTGAAAGCGGTGGGCCTCGAATTGGTCGAAACGGAAAACCGCGAGCCGGTTCGCGGGAAACCGGCTGCGGAGATTTGGTCCGCGCTCTTCCCTGCCCTGGCTGGAGATGAATTCTATGTGGTAGATTTTTTCAGCCACATCGATCGGGTGCGGGAATTTTGCAAAGCGCGGAAGATTGAGTTTCGCGAAGCCGGCGGGCGCTGTGTGGTCCTGCCGCAGCCGCGACAAGCTCAGCTGTTCCAGCTTTTCGAGCGCTTCGAGGGGGAAACCTTTGGAATGCGCGCGGGAGCGGCTGCGGAAAATCCGGATAGCGCGCTTGAAGGCGACCTTTCGAAGCGCGGCGTGGACGCCTACCAGTTGGCTTACAAACGATACGCGTTCTGCGCCGTATGCGAGCCAGAAGACGGCTGGGTTACTCTGCTGAGCGCGACGCTGTGGGCGAGTGAGGCGATACGGCGTATACGTCCAGCGGTGCAGCCCTTCGACATCTATATCGCCCGGCCGCAGTAAACTCCTCAACTTGCAACGCGATCGGCCTGCGAGCAGCGGCCTGCAGGACCGCGCTTCCGAGAAACGGACTTCTGGCCCGTTTCGCGGGGTTAAGTATCTATTACTAGGCGTACCTCCAGAACGGCGAGGAGGATAAAAATCAGAGCAACGGCTCCAACAACCTAAGTACCCCAATATTTGCAATTTGCAACACGGTCGGAGACCAACAAAGGTCCAAGCGGAACCGGAACCTCGCAAAAACTGACCAAGACCCCGCGTTCCGTGCTTTCTGGATAGCGGGAGTATAATGCGTGGACAAGACGGCCGATGGCAAACTCATTCCTTCGGAAGTTGTTCGGTCAGAGAACGCGGAGCCGCGGTGCTCTGTCGTTAAGCCTGTCTTCTTCCAGCGACGCGGTGCATCGAGCGGAGCTGAAATCTCCGGGGCTTGAGCCTGATGCGGAAGACGTCCAGCCCGCAACCAAACAAAATTCCCTCTTCGCCTTCGTAGACCCAAAGGATCCGTTTGCCGCGAGTGAAATTGCGGGCGAGCAGCTGCCCGGGCCGATCTTGTCGATCATGAGTGCCAAGCAATTCCGGCATCTCTTCCTTTTTCATACTCCTCATACGCGAGAGCGCGCAGTTGCGACGGAAAAAGAAGTGTCCAGCAGATATCCGGAGTGCCAAATTGTCGTGAATGAACTGCCCGTTTCCGACCCGAAAGACTACTCGTCGGTCATGGGTCGCCTGGGACGAACAGTACGAAGTCTGATGAAACTGGGATCGTCGGAGATCGAAGACTGCTACGTTTGTGTTTCCAGCGGCACGGCGGAGATGAGAGCCGCATGGTTTCTGCTGGCGGCACTGGGGGTTTTGCCGGCTAAGCTGCTGCAAGTCGGGTCGCCGGCACGGCCACTCTTCGGCGAGGCCAACGTAAAAGAAGTCCGGATGGATGCAGGCGATTGGCTAACCATTCGCGAGCTTGCAATGCCGCACGAATATTTCCGCGCGGATTTAGCGGAATCCTTCACGAGGTTCGGACATGCTCCCACGGCGGCGGGAAGAGGGAGAATACCGTGGTGGGTGCAGCGAAGGGGAACGAAGCCCGAAGAAAAACACAAAGCTGGCGAGGAATCCATTGGCTTCGACAATGTCTTTGTGGAACGGATGCGGACGCAGTATGGGGACGCACTTGCCGAGTTACTTTTGCCACATCTGAGCAAAAAGCTTCGGCGCAATAAGGTTTTCACCTCCGGATTCTCCCCTACAGAGGTGCAGGATTTTGCAGAAGCGGTATTTAGAAGATTCGCTGCGGCTCTTCAGCGGGAAGGTGGGACAGATGAGCCGCACCGCTTTGGCGCCCTCGCGAACGCCATCTGCAATGAAGCTCTCTTGGACTACTACCGCTCTTTTAGCGACGAGCCTCAACTCTTGGGGAAACTCCCGGCAGTGGATTTGGAGGGACCGCGAGCGCAAAAAGCTTTGCGAGACGAAGCGTCAGGAAAGGAATTGGCAGAAGATGCGGAGGAACTGCCCACAGCGGGGAAAGAAGAAATTGATTTGGGCGACCCTCTTGTCACTGGAAGCTTCACGTTTGGGGAGCCAAGCGTAGTCCAAGCGCGTGAGGCGTTTGCGATTCCGGGCCTGGACGACGCCCTTCTGGAGTTAGGAATTTATGTAGGTTCCGCGGCGCTTCGGCATGCTGCAGAGCAGGCGGGCATCGCCGCTGGAAGTCATTTACCTGTTCTTTTGCTGGGCGAGACGGGGACTGGCAAGGAGCGATTTGCGCACCTGGTTCACAGGCTGAGTCCGCGGTGTCATCGCGAGTTGGTGCCGGTCAACTGCGCGGCTATTCCGGCGTCGCTCGCTGAAAGCTATCTGTTGGGCCATTTAAAGGGAGCGTTCACAGGCGCGACTAGCGACGCGAAGGGGATCTTTGAGGCTGCAAACGAAAGCACGCTCTTTCTCGACGAAATTGCCGAACTGACCCTTGAAGTGCAGGCAAAGCTGCTGCGAGTGATTCAGGATGGCGTAGTGCAGCGGCTCGGAAGTACGGTGGCCCGGAAAGTCGATGTGCGGATCGTCGCGGCGAGCAATCGCGACCTGAGAAAGGATGTGTCCGCCGGGCGATTCCGCGAGGATCTCTATTTCCGCCTAGAAGTTGTGCAGATTAAGCTTCCGGCGCTGCGCGAGCGACGAGGTGAAATTCCTGAGCTCGCGCTCATGCTGTTTAGGCAAATCAATCAACGAAGGCAAAAGCCCCTGCAGCTCACGACGCGAGCTCTGGCTCGTCTTGAGAGTCAACCCTGGCCTGGGAATGTTCGCGACCTGTTGAACGTGCTGGAGAGGTCGGTACTCTATTCGCGCACAGATGTTATCGACGCTGAGGACCTGATTATTACCTGCAATCCACCAGCGAAGGACCCTTTCGCAGCGTTGCCTGAACCATCTCAGGGATTCAAGGTCGAAGACTATCTGGGACAGGTACGGAACCAGCTTTTTCTGCGGGCGCTTGAGGCGTGCAAAGGGAATCAAACCGCCGCCGCGGAGCTACTGGGCGTTTCCAAACAGGCTGTCAGCAAGTTCGTGCTGGGGCAAAATGACAATGAGCATTGACGGAGCGACAACTTCTGTTGTCATGTCAGGCTTTTCCGTCAGCGTAAGTAGTTGATTTTCCGACCGGATGATTTGGTCCGCTGCGTGCCCTTGTCCTACATGGGTGATGCATCCCCAAAAGGCAGAGACAAACGTGTGGACGCTTCAAGAGGAATTCTCACATATTGAAATTGGACCATCTTCTCAGTTCCGGAATCTCATCCTGTTTCCATTGATGAGGCAAAACGTGACCGTCCCTGAGATGGACTACCTACTCTTGGAAGATGGGATCGCACAAGGGCAGGTCCGCGTGACCGAGCTTCACGCAGGCGGATCTGTCCCAGAGCTACGTCTTGAAAATAACGCGGACCTACCGGTTTTGCTTGTGGACGGAGAGGAACTCGTTGGAGCGAAACAGAATCGAGTTCTAAACCTGACGATTCTCGCGCCCGCAAAGCACACCACCGTGATACCCGTCTCTTGCGTGGAGGCGGGTCGCTGGAAGATGTCATCTGCGGATCTGAAGCCAGCCGATCACGTCATGTATTCGATGGGGCGTGGAGAACAAGTGAGGCAAGTCACGGCGTCCATGCGCTCCAATGGCACGCGCAAGTCGGACCAGGGAGCGGTATGGAGAAACATCGCAGGCAAGGCGACGCGTCTCATGACGTCGTCGCCAACCGGCGCCATGTCCGCGATCTATGAGCGCCATGCTAGTGCGGTGGAGGAAATCGCTCGGGCCTTCACCTGGCAGGAAGGTCAGTGTGGAATAGCGTTCGCGATCGGCGGCCGAATTCTTGGTTTGGAAATGTTCGATCACCCGGAG
The DNA here is from genome assembly GCA_035576885.1 of Candidatus Acidiferrum sp. Lineage (GTDB taxonomy): Bacteria > Acidobacteriota > Terriglobia > Acidiferrales > UBA7541 > Acidiferrum. Next base: position 21,185 of record DATLVZ010000098.1, read on the forward strand.
GTGATGCGCAAGTTCTTCCGAAAACTAGTCCGCAGCTATGCTTTGGATGTCTTGGATGCAACCCTGGCGGGGAACGAAACCGCAAGCGTCGAAGGCGTGTGTGCGCTTGTATCCCAAATCGGCGCGGCCCGCATTTTCACGGAGCAAGCCTTGGGAATCGGGAAGGATGTTCGGTTCAATGGGCCGGAGATTAGCGGCGCAGCTCTCTGGGCGCGCGAGCGCTACGTGCACATTTGCACCTTCGCAAAGAATGGCGAGAGTTCCGAAGCTCCTACTTTTTGGACTCGGATAACTCGGCCGAGTCACCGCCGCACGTTTTGAGTGATGCTCAAGAGAGGTAAATGGACCGGAAGTGAGCATGCACCGCGGAAGACGATGTTTCGATAATCGAGAAGTTGCACAAAGGAAGGCTTCGATCTAAATGTCAGCCATGGACAGCAAGCAAATGAAGACAGTTGTTCGACCGGCGCATGACCCAGAGAGAGACTGTCTGGACTCCTGGAAAGAAATTGCCGCTTATCTTGGTCGAGAGGTACGCACCGCCCAGCGCTGGGAGAAGTGCGAAAGCTTGCCCGTACACAGACACTTTCATGCGAAAGCAAGCTCGGTCTGGGCATTCAAACACGAGATTGATGCCTGGCTGCAATGCCGTAATCGAGCCGCGGGCGAATCTGCTCCGAATGGAGACCACTCAAAGCGCCCCGCTGAATCACTGAACCCAACGCTGCTCGCCGCGGCGCAAACGCCAATCAAATCGCGATTATTATTGCAAGAAGTTGCCGCAGGTGTAGGGTCGCTAGACCTATTGCAGGGAGAGGGTCGGATCCGATTGTATTTCTATGTACAGTTTCGAGCGAAAGAAGATAAGAATGGTTCGTTCAAATATTTGGTCGCTCGAGGCGGGAGCGTAAACTGACCTAGCTAAGGATCTGCACAAGTCGGAATGCGAGCGAGTCCGGCTTGGAAGAAAAAAACTGGCAATGCCCGTTCAGCCCACGCTGCTCGTTGTATGGGGCTCAACCGTTGGTAATTTCCCTAGAATAACTGGACTCTCCGGCATGTGATTGCAGGAACCTCCTCCCTGGGAGCGTTTGTGCCGTATCGGAGCCGCGCTTTCAGCGCTGACGTGTGCACGGGCACGTTGTTCCGGCGCGCTTTGGATAATACCGTGTGAAGAAAGCCGCTGGGCTTTGCGGCGGAGGCCGTACTCAGGCTTTTGAATCGACATTTGCTTGTAATCGACAGAATTCACAATAGCCACGGAGAAGCGACAGAAGCGAATGAGGTCGTCCTCGCCGTCACGCGGAAGCGCGATTTGCGAATAGCGGCATGCGTAGCGTGCGCCACACCAGCCTTTTGGTTCCAACGCAGTAACCGGTCGATTCGAAGCACACCACAACCACACGTCCGGCGGCATAGCTGCTCGCTTTGCGCCGACGTTTTCGTCGGTCAACGTTCTCGCACTACTTTTTATCTAGCGAGTTGTCGGCGCAGTTTGTGCGGTAATTATATGGTGATGCTTAAGGCGTAAGTGTCACAAAGCGGACAGACTTAGTCCGCCGAATAAGCCACTATAAAAGCCGGCCAATGGAGTGCTCCGGGCAATTCGCATCCGCTGATCGGCCGGATATCCCAAGTGATTCAAGAATGGGTCTAAACAAATGTTTTCTTGCCGCTTACTCCAGCTCTCTGCCGCCCGGTTTCGATTGCTCGCCCCGGCCTTCTGCGTCCTAGTCCTGGCCGGCTGCGTGGGACAAGCGGCCATGACCCCTCCTCCGCCCGCGCCGACCGTGCGCTTTGGCCATGTCTTCCTTGTCGTCGAGGAAAACGCCAATTTCAGTGACGTGATCGCCAATCCGGCGCTGCCCTATTTGAACGGCCTCGCCAACCAGTACGGTCTCGCGGCGAATTACTTCGCCAACGCGCATCCATCAATCCCAAATTACTTCGAGCTCACTACAGGACACGTTCTCACGCTTATCGACGCCTCCACGCCGAGCGACTTCCCTGTCTCCTCGGAGAACGTCGTCCGTGACCTCCTCGCAGCAGGCAAGTCCTGGAAGTCTTACGCCGAAGATATTCCGTCGGTCGGCTACACGGGGGGCGATACCGGCCGTTACGCCGTCCGCCACAACCCGCTCGCCTATTTCACCGACGTGCAAAGCGATACCACCCAAGTGCGAAACCTCGTGCCTTTCAGTCAATTCGCTACCGATCGGAACGCCGCCAATCTGCCCGACTTTTCCTTCATCGTCCCTAATCTCTGTGATGACGCGCACGACTGCTCGCTCGGCACAGCCGATACCTGGCTCAAGACCAACATCGACCCGCTCATACAAGGCGCGCAGTTCCAGAAGGACGGCCTGCTCATCATTGTCTTCGATGAAGCCAATACCCTTGACTTCACTTCCGGCGGCGGCCACGTAGCGGCCGTGATCGTCAGTCCGCTGGCCAAGCGGGGCTACAAGTCCATCGCTTTCTATCAGCATCAGAGTGTTCTTCGCCTGGTGCTCGAAGGCCTCGGCGTAACTAAGCTGCCTGGAGATGCCGCCGCGGCCCCAGCCATGTGGGAGTTTTTCAATACACCGTAGAGCAGCGTCTCTATCGGACACAACTCCCGTTAAAGCGCAAACCGGACATCTACCTCATATGTGCCTCGATAGAGGCCGTATCGGGACGACCAGTCGATCTGCTACGTCAGTGTTCACAACGGTACAGACACGAATCCTCGCCGCGCCTAGGATTCTCTTGAAGTACTCACATGCAACCTCAAACGCAGAAAAAAGTGGCACGAGCATATAGAATCGAGGGGGCTATAGTTCTATATCGCTCGGCAGCTAGAAATCAGTTCAAAGCGGAAAGATCGCGCCTCCGTGCGGAGCCTTGGTGGAGTATGGTCTTAGGTGCCCCGCTCTTTCTACGGACGCTGCTTCGTCTTGTTTTTGTCTGTCCCCATCGACATAAGGGCCCTCCGATCACACTGCGCGAGTCAATTCCATCCAACGTAACCGAATGCCGATCTGTGTATGTCCGCGAAGCCTACATCACTTGCTTGGACTGCGGCCAAAAATTTGCTTACAACCACAAGTCCAGACGACTGGTGGATTACTGGGGTGTCCATGACGCAGAAGCACGGGCAGGAGTTCGTCGGAGAGTTAATGAATGCTTTTCGCCGCTTCGAGGACTCGCTGCAAAGCTCGGCAGGCTGAAGATGAGGATTCCGATGAAAGAGCTAGTCAGGTCTGTACACCGCCTCGGGATATTGACGAAAGGCCACTAGATTAGATCTCGGTGATCGATTGCCGGGTAAATGACTACATCGGTCAGACTTAAAACAAACGATACCCGGCCAGAAATCCAACAGAGAGCTGGTAAGGTTTTTTTAGGAATGTGACGAGTCGAGCCTCCACTTTCTTGTCCGCTTCCGGTCGGTGCCTAGCTAGTACTGCCGCCTGAGATTGTCATGAAGTTGAGTGAACACTGACGCCTTGGAAGTCTGTTAGCGGGAAGTCACATGCTCCGGTCGGAGCTTGCCGCGCTTACAGAAATACTGGGTGGCTTCTCAATCTTATCAAGGACCCCGTTGAACCCTATCCCTGGCTCCAGGGATTGCCGTGTCTATGGTTCGGCACGAGCGCATAGTGTAAAAAGCCAAATCCACCGCGTGGCTCGCTCTTTCCCGCTCCACACGTTCATAATGAAGGGTGACATATGGTTGACGCGTTTCAGTATGGTTGTTAGATTGCTTCGTTTGTCTGAAAGCGATGGAGAAGACTGATGCGGCGTGCGTTAGCATGCGTGGTAGGGGTGACAGTGGCGGCGTTTTCCTACAGCTGCGGCGGCGCGGTCAGTAAGAAACAATCCGTGCCCGCCAAGCAGATCGTCGTCGCCAAGGATGCCACGCGCGAGGAGCTGATCGAGAAATACAACCTTATCGCCAAAGGCGTGAACAGTGTGAACGCGACCGTCGAGCTGACGTCGACGACGGGCTCAAGATACAGCGGCGTGATCGAGGAGTATCACGAGGTGAAGGCGTTCTTGCTGGCGCAGCGGCCGGCGTACATTCGAATAATTGGGCAAGCGCCGGTGATCGGCAAGACGGTCTTCGACATGGCCAGCGACGCGGAGTCCTTCCAGGTGTCGATCCCTTCGAAAAACAAGTTCCTCGTCGGCGCGGTCGCGATGGAGCGTACAAGCAGCAAACCCATTGAAAATCTGCGCCCCCAGCACCTGCTGGATGCGCTGCTCTGGACCGAGATTCGTAAGGAAGAGGCCGTGCTGTTTGAAGAGTTTAATGACGAGAGGGCGCGCTATTATGTGCTGACCGTCCTGCGTGGCGGGTATCGAACAGAAGTCTTGCGCAAAGTCTGGTTTGACCGCGCGGATCTGCAGGTCGCGCGGCTGGAAGAGTTTGGACCAAAGGGCATTTTGCTTTCCGACGTGCATTACTCCGATTGGGAGCCTGTAATCTCGAACCAGCAGCAGCCGTCGGCCACGCCGTCCGAGATTATGTTCTTCCCGCGAGCAATTCGAATCGAAAGGCCGCATGACGATTACCGCCTGGACCTGCAAGTGACCAAACTGCAGCTGAATGAAGTTATTCCCGCGGATCGCTTCAAACTCGGGCAGCCCGCGGGTTCGGAACTTGTTCGCGTGGGCGAGGATGCCGCGGAGAAACGGCCATGATGAGTGAATTAATCGTCCGCAACCTCCTGCACCGGCCGCTGCGAACCTTGATAGGTGTCCTCGCCGTCGCGGTCGAAGTAGCGCTGGTGGTGTTGATTGTGGGATTGACGTCCGGCTTGCTGACAGAAACGGCGAAGCGCATTGAAGGCATTGGAGCGGACGTCATGCTGCAACCGCCCGCCGCTTCCGTCTTCATCGGAATGACCGGCGCGCCCATGCCCATCAAAATCGCCGACAAATTGGCGGAACTAAAATACGTGCAAGCCGTCGCCCCCACCCTTTTGCAATTCAGCTCTCAGGGTGGCGTGGACGTGGTGTACGGGATCGATGCAGAAAGCTTCCGCGCGGTGTCCGGAGGTTTTGTATTTCTGCAAGGACATGACATGCAGGGTCCGGATGACCTGCTGGTGGACGATCTGGCGGCAGCGGCGAAACACATCAAAGTCGGCGATACCTATAAACTGTTGAACCACGACTGGCATGTGGCTGCCATCATCGAGCACGGAAAAGGCGCGCGATTATTCGTTCCCCTGGCAACGCTTCAGGACCTGGTCGGCGCGCCCGATAAAGCCTCTATTTTTTGGCTGAAGTGCACGCGCCCGGAGCACACGGAAGATGTAATGGACGAGATTCGGCACCTCTTGCCGGGCTACACGGTTCGTCCAGTGAGCGCGATGTTGTCGTTGATGACCTCGACAAACATTCCCGGATTGCAGTCGTTCATCAACGCCATGATAGCTTTGGCGGTTGCCATCGGGTTGCTGGTAATTTTTTTGACGATGTACACGACGGTGATCGAGCGAACGCGCGACATCGGCGTTTTGAAATCGCTCGGGGCGGGCCGCGCGTTTATCATGCGGGCGCTCCTGACGGAATCAGCGGGGCTTTGCTTGATGGGAATTGTGGCGGGGGTCGGCCTGAGCTACGCGGTGCGCGCCGCATTTCTCATCGGCTTCCCGACTCTGTCCATTCTCATCACGACAGTATGGATTTTTCGCGCTGCGGCTATTGCGCTAGCTGGAGCGATTCTCGGTGCCAGCTATCCGGCGTGGATGGCCAGCCGCAAGGACGCAGTCGAAGCGCTCTCCTACGATTGAGAACTGCATGAGGGCGAAGGTCCGCGTAGAGACGAAGGAACAGGGCGAGGACAGGAGAGAAACGCCGAGGGCTGACGCCGCGGCTAGGCACAGATGGGAATCGCGGCTACAATACGAACACCTGCCGAAGGGCTGATTGTCCCAGGAAAAAAGAGCTTGGAGCCGATACTTAAAACAGAAAACTTGTGGAAGCTCTACCGCGCAGGGAAAGTGGATGTTCCAGCGCTTCGCGGCGTGAACTTTGCTGTGGGCCCCGGTGAGTCTGTGGCGGTTATGGGCCCGTCGGGTTGCGGGAAATCCTCACTCCTCTACGTAATTGGCGGATTGGCGAAGGCGTCCAAAGGCCGCGTCCTCGTGGACGGCAACGAATTAACGGCGATGAGCGACGCTGAACGCACCAAGCTGCGCCGGCATAAAATTGGTTTTGTCTTCCAACGGTTCAATTTGCTGCCGACGCTGACCGCGAAAGGCAATATCGCGATTGCGCAATTTATTCACGGGGACGGTTTTGACCCCCACCGTTTCGACGTCGTCACCAACCTGCTCGGCCTCGCGGGACGCCTGCAGCATAAGCCGTCGGAACTCTCCGGAGGCGAGCAACAACGCGTGGCCATCGCGCGCGCGATTATCAATGAACCGAAGATTCTTCTGGCGGATGAGCCTACGGGCAACCTCGATTCAAAAAATTCCGAGGTCGTGCTGCAAATGCTTCGGCAGCTCAACAAGGACTTGGGGCAGACTGTCGTCATGATCACGCATAATCCCGAAGCCACGGCATATTTTGACCGGGTAGTGCACATGCGGGATGGCGTGATTGTCGACGGAGTACCGGCGGACTAACATGGCGAGTCTTGGGCAGATTCTGTCGAAGACATTTTTCTGGGCTTACGAGCGCGGTACGTGGCAATACGACGCCGCTGTCATCCTGATCTTGATTTTTGTTTTGGCAACGCCACGGGGCTGGTTCCACGACGAGCCGCAGATGGGTCTTCCCGCGAACGCACCAGGGCAAGTGGTGCTGCTCACAGACGAGGGCGGGAACAAGACCTACCGCGTCGATGCGCGGATTCTCGCACCTCCCGAACAAACTCCGGCTCTCGAGAACGAACTGCACAACGCGCTGAAAAAGTCGCTCCCCGAGCTTCGTAATACCGGCTTCACGATCGCCAAGATCGAGGCGGTGCGCGACGAGCAAGGCACGGTCATCGCCTACATCGTGGATATACATCGCTAACAACCAGATGACACGGCGGAATTGAGAGCCACCTCGCAACTTTGGCCATAGTTCGCGCATCTCTATGTATATACTAGGACTTGCAAGAACCTAGCCGGCCGCACGATTCGGAAACAACAGGGGCTTCTATTGATACAAAGGGGTTTTGTTTTCCTGATTTTGGGTATTGCCGCGAGCGCTTTCATGGCAGGTGCGGCTACCGCGCAAACTGGCGCGAAGTGGACCACCGCGGGCGTGCTCGCCATGATGGACAAGTCCGCGAAGGATTTTCGCAGCCTCACCGCAGATATTGAGAACGTGAAATACACTGCCGTGGTGAACGACACCTCGACGGAAACAGGCCAGATCTTTGTCCGGCACGATCAGAAAATGCGAATCGACATTGCCAAGCCCGAGCCGCGAACGATTTTACGCACGGGCGATTCCTTATTCCTCTACAACCCAAAACTGAATCGCGTGGAAGAATATGACCTCGGCAAAAACCGCGCGATGGTGGATCAGTATGTGCGGCTCGGCTTCGGTACAAAAAGTGAAGACTTGAAAAAAAGCTATCTGGTGACGGTCACCGGCGAACTAGAATTAGATCACAAGAAAGCCGTTATGGTAGAGCTGACCCCGAAATCCGATCAGGTTCGCACTCAGATTACGCGCATTCAGATGTGGATCGACGAAGCTTCCTGGCTGCCGATTCAGCAAAAATTCTATGAGACCGGTTCGGGAGACTACATTTTGTTCCACTACACCAACGTGATGAAGAATCTCAAGATCAGTGAATCCAAGTTCAAGCAAGATTGGCCAAAAGGCGCGAGCCACGAAAAACCTCACGCGTGAGTGTGACTGGTGGCTCGTGACTGTTGACTCATGAAAATGTCCCTCAGCGACGCGTTTATGCTTCAAGGCAGGATTTAGTCTCGGACTCGCGTGCGGCGCTGAGGGGACAATTCATTATCCGGCAGCGCGCTCGCCGGCGAGCAGTTCTTTCTTCCGCGCAATACCCCAGCGATAACCCGCGAGGCTTCCGTCTTCACGGATGACCCGGTGGCACGGCACCACGACGGAGACTGGATTGGTCGCGCAGGCGCGAGCCACGGCGCGAACGGCCTTCGGACGTCCAAGGGCGCGAGCCACCTGCGAATATGTGCGAGTGGTGCCACGCGGAATGCGCTGCAGCTCTTGCCATACGCGGCGTTGAAATGCCGTGGCTTGCAGATCAAGCGGGAGCTCCACCTGCGCGGGCTTGCCTTCCATGCGCTGGACGATTTCACGGACCCAGCGCTGAACGCCGCCGGCGGCAGGCGAGATTTCCGCGCGCGGATATTCTTCGTGTAATTCCGCCACAAGTTTATTCTGCGCGTCCCCCAGATAGACCGCGGACACGCCTCGCTCTGTGGCGGCGACAAGAACCTTTCCTAGCGGTGACTTCACAATCGTGTATGCGATTTTCATGCCCCTTCCTCCCTTTCGATAAGTTGCCGGTGTCATTCCCAGTTGCGCGTTGCTGCGTTCATAGACGCGGCTGGACGAGCCGTAGCCGGTTTCGTAGAGCGCTTCGGTGATGTTCCTCCCCGCGCGAAGCAAATTCTTGAAGCGCTTCACGCGCAAAGCTTCAGCCAGCTCGCGAGGAGCTAGGCCCGTGACCTGGCGGAAGGCGCGGCGAAGTGTTCCAGGTTTCGAATGGAGCTCTCGCGCAAGTTCAGAAAGCCGCACGCCTTCTTCTTGCGATTGTGCGAGATGTTCTGCGGCGCGCGTGACCAGTGCTACGGAGGCTGCCGTTTCATTCGGGCGGCAACGCAAGCAAGGGCGATAGCCCTGTTTTTCGGCTTCTTCGCGCGTTCGAAAGAAAATGACGTTACGCCGCAACGGGCGGCGGGCCGGGCAGGATGGCCGGCAATAAATGTGCGTCGACCGCACAGCCAGCACGAACGTGCCGTCGGCACGCGGATCTCGCGCGAGCGTCGCGCGCCAGTATTGCGCGGCTTTACGGGACGAGACGCGCCTTGTCACCTCTACGTTCGAATTGTGCATCGTTTGCATGCTACGAAAATAGCGCAGGGTTCGAAGCAAATCTATCCGGAAAGGCTCGGCAAAGTGGATTCCACGACCGTAGCTCCGTCAGCCTGCGGAATCGTAGCTTGCAGTCTTGCCTAAGCTTCGCCTGGATTGGGCAGAACTTCGGCAGCCTCGGCGGCGTTCTTATGTGGAGCAGTGATTACCAGGAGAACCGCGGTGAGAATAACGGCTGCAGCGAGCGCAGTGCGCAGCGTGATCGTCTCGTCCGCCCATATCCAGCCTAGAAAGAGCGCCACGACGGGGTTCACGAAGGCATAGGTTCCCACGCGAGCCGCGGAGCTCTTCTTCAGCAGGTAGACGTAGGCCGTAAAGCCAATCCCCGAACCGAACAGGATGAGATAGGCGATGGCGATCCAGGAGCGCGCCGAGACTGCCGCGAGGTGTAGTTGCCGGCCCTCGCCCGCAGCCAAGCCAGCAATCCAAAGCCCGGCGCCACCCGCGAGGCTCTGCATCGCCACACCTAGCATGGGTGAGCTCGGGAGGTCGTTGTGCTTCGAATAGATGGAACCGCAGGCCCATGCGAAGGAAGCGATAACCAAAATGCCGGCGCCGGTAAGATCGACACGCTCTGAGCCTCCCAGATGCGCCGGACCTACCAGTAGGACCAAGCCTCCGAACCCCAAAATGAGACTGGCCACGACTCTAGGGACAGGCCGCAGCCCACCTGGACGAAGCCAATCGAGTAGCACCATCCAGAAGGAGACGAGTGCCACGAGCAAGGCCGCCACGCCCGAAGGGACGGTGCGTTCGGCCATGCAAACTCCTCCGTTACCCACCAGAAGGAGCAGCAGGCCGGTGATGATAGCTGTTCGCCATTGAATGGGTGTTGGCCTGATCCCCGTTTTCCATCGCAGAATAGGATAAAGGATAAGCCCTGCGGCCAGATGGCGCGACGCTGGAAGCAGCAGCGGGGGGAAAGACTCGATCCCGACGGCAATGGCGAGGTAGGTCGAGCCCCAAATGATATAGACAGCAGCAAAAGCCAATATGAGAAGAATTGCCGCACGCTTCTCATGAGCATGGGCCGGAGGCGCGTAAGCCGTCTTCTTAGATTTTTGACCGACGGTGGAAATGGACATTCTGCGAAGCCTAGAGAAATGAAGGTAGAGGCAGAATGACGGACTGTCGAGCACCATTTTGGACGAAGATATCCACAATACATTGAGAAAGCCCCAAAAAGGACGTGGTACCATTACCAAGTGTTTCAAGTTAGGACACTTCGATAGATTTCCACAGGTTGACGTCCAGGGCCATCGGTGGCATTTTATCCACCCACTCAGCAAGGTCGGGGACACCGGGGCAAGTTTAAGAGCAAGTGTAGTTGGGCCAGTTATGGCAGCAACGAAGTGGCATCTCTGAGGGCGAGATGAGCGCGACGAACCGCGCACTACCCCTTCACTTGGGGAATGAAGAATCTATTGGGGCCAAGCTGGCGACGCCCATGCCGTTGCAAGTGGCAGCGGCCTCGGAAGCTGTACGCGTTCCTGCCTTGCGAGTGACGCCTCTGCTTTCGCCGGGGCAACCCAGGCGCTTCTTTCGTGTCCCGACTCATGCCGTGGGCGTGAACCGCGAACTGCGCGAGTATCCGCGCGCCAGTCTGAAACTTCCTCTGCGGCTGCGCAAGGTGGACGACGTTGCGGAAGAATTCCCCGTGACGCTCGTAACACGTGATATCAGCTCGACGGGTGTCTTTTTCCTTTGCCCCAAAGAGATTGTGGTGGGGGCGCTGGTCGAGTTGGAAATCGTGCTGGTCAGCCGTCCCTTGGGGCACGGGAGCGTCGTCATCGTGAGTGCGGCTCAAGTGCGCCGCATCGAGCCTGCCGCCATGCCCGGCTGGTACGGCGTTGCAGCCTCCTTCGACGACGTGCACTTCGACCGTGACGATGGCGTGCCGTCGCGGTTCCTGCAGCCCTGAGCTTCTTTCTTCTCAAAACTTGCTCAGGCGGGAATTCCTTCCACGATCGACTCGCCGGCAGCAGTGGTGAGAATTCGCGTCAATTGCCAGCCGGCGGCGGCAAACAGGTCGCGGAACTGCTTTTCGGAACGCTCGCAGCCGCCAGGAAATATCAGCATTTGCAGATCGAGGAATTTGCCCGGGGAAAAATCGTTTCCGGGTTGAATCACCCAGTCCACCACCAGGAGCTTACCGCCGGCATTCACGCTCTTACGGCAGGCTTTGAGGATCTTCAGGCACAAGTCATCGGGCCAATCGTGAATGATATGTTTCATGATGTAGGCGTCGGCGCCCGCGGGAACGGACGAAAACATATCGCCGGACGCGAGAGTACATCGCTTCATTAGAGGCTTCAGCGGCCCGTCCTTCGCACCCTCGACGACTCGCGGCACATCGTAGAGCGTTCCTTTCATATGAGGATTGCGCGCCAGGATGGTTGCCAGCAGAAGTCCGTGTCCGCCGCCAACGTCCACGATGGAATGGATTCCGTCAAACGAATAAGATTCGGCCACGGCCGGGCTGTCGATCGTGGATAGCGCGGTCATAGCGTCATTGAAGACTTGCGCTTCCTCCGGGTGCTGCCCGAAATATTCGAAGATGGGCGTGCCATAAATCCGGTCGAGCGCCTGTTTGCCTGTCCGGACGCAATGTTCGAGATGGGCCCATCCGCGCCCATGCCATTCTCGCCCTCCCATGATGGCGAAAGCACGCAGGCTGGGGCTTCCATTGCGGCGCAGCACAGCCGACATCGGCGTTTCCGAAAACTTTCCATCGGCGCCCTCTGCAAGAACTCCCACGCTTGCGGTGGCCCGCATGAGCCGGTAGAGAGCTTGCGGGTTGGCGTTCACCTGCGGTGCCAGTTCCTCAACTGATTTTGGACCAGCCTCGACCAGATCCGGAATGCCCAGCTGAGCCAGGCAGGCGATGGCGCCTGCGACATAAGTCCCATTTATGATTTGCAAGATCCCGACATGGGCGGGCGGTGTCTGCGATTGTGCACTTGTAGAAGCCATTGTTCTCCCTAAAAATGCGTGCGTCGCGTTCTCTAACCGCCGAGAGTATACACTCATACGACTCTCGCTACTTCGGATTCCAGTTGCCCCCTGTATTTTCGGGGATGCGCCCGAGTAATGATGCAATCGGAAGAATTGCGCAGGATCGGATAGCCGGATTCGCGGAATTTGAATTCGGGAAATAGACGGCGAGTACAGGTCTGCTAAGCTAAATCACTATGGTTGCGGGCAAAAACAAAGTTGTGCGAGGAGTGCTGTTTGACTGGGATGGCACGCTAGTCGATTCCTATGAGGCGGATTCGTCGGCCTATCTAGCGATGTTTAAGGAGATGGGGATTCCGTGGGGATTGGAAGAACTGGACCGACACTACTCGCCGAACTGGTATGACGTGTATCGAGCCGCGAAATTGCCGAAAGCGAAATGGAATGATGCGGACCGGGCCTGGCGCGCGCATTACGCCAAACATTCACCGGAGCTAATTGCGGGAGCGCGGCAGGTGCTTGTGCGGCTTGAAAGGGACCATCACCTGGGATTGGTCACGAGCGGAGACCGAGACCGCGTGACGCGGCAATTGCGAGAGTTCCGTCTTACGCGGCTTTTTGGGGCGCGCGTCTGCAGCGGAGACACTGTTGAGAAGAAGCCGCATCCGGCGCCATTGCGGCTGGCACTCCGGAGACTTCGGCTGGAGCCTTCGGCGTGCGTTTATGTAGGAGATTCGCCGGAAGATTTGCAAATGGCGAAAAGGGCGGGAGTTCGCTCTATCGCGGTGCTCGGTCCTTTTCCCACGGAAAAGCGCTTGCGCGCGGCGCAGCCGGAATTTCTGCTCGAATCGATTCGAGAATTGCCACAAACATTGAAAACGCTGTGCGGCTAACGCTCGTTGCGGGCATGGTTCATCAGTTTGGTTTTGGCGGGGTTACCGGGAGTGCAGGCTCAGGGGTTGCGGCGGAGATCGGTTTGTAATCGGTCCACTTGATCACCAGGCGGACCGGGACATTTAAATCCTTCAGGTTCAGCGTGTCGTCGGACCGCATATAGTTGGGGAGCCAATACTTGCCGTCGACATTTTCTCGATACGTTTCAAATATCGAAAACGGCATAGTGGCAGTCCGCATGTCGCCGAGATCGTTGACCCATTTTCCGTAGGTTTTCACTACTTCCAGATAAGTGTCGTCCACCCAAACGATTCCATCGAAATAATAATTGGCGCGCTCGACGGCTTTCGGTTTTACCTGAAAGATGTAGCAGTTAATTTCGTCGACGAGTTCCTTGCCCAGATATTTCAGGTCGTATTTCGCGAGCTGGGCTGTTGTGAGCGGGTAGGCCGGCATGCGCGCGAGTTTCTGAAATTCCTCGGGGCCCATTTCGAGATATTGCAAATTGGATTGCGGCCGTTCGACGGTCTTTTCATAGATTTTGCCGTCGGGGCCGGGTTTCCCTTCCAGCGTCAACGTTAGTTGTCCGGAGGGCTTGCCGTCGGGGCCGAACTCTTCGAGCCGGACTGTTTTTTTATAAGTGAATCCGGCGCGGGCCACAAGGTATCCGTCCTCTTTTTGCGAAAAGCGCTTGATGATTTCCTCAGGCGGAATCGACGGGGGAGCGGGTGGCACGGGTTCCGTGCCGATGCGACGGACATCGTGCTCCGGCGGAGGCGTGAGCGGCCCCTGCTGGGCAGCCTGGACAGGGCACTCCGCGTGCGCGAAAAAGAGTACGCAAACAAGGATGGCGGCATGTAGAAGGAACCGTGAATAGCTGGCGCACAGATTGGGAGCGGGCAAGTTCATAGAAAATAAGATGCGCGAAGAGCGCCGAAGAGCAGCTTCGGGCAGGCGCGCAAACCTGATTGAGTTTATCGCACTTTCTCGTACTCGTCTGGTGTGCTGCACCTAGTAACCGGGCGGCGCGATTCGGCGAGCCGGAGTTCGGCAGAAAACGAGGGGTCTCTGCTACAATTTCGACGTTTGTGAGCGACGAGAAACAAACCAGGCGGTATTTTGTCTCTGGAACCGTGCAGGGCGTGGGATTCCGGTTCTTCGTGCAGCGGGAGGCGCAGAAGCTGGAGATTGGCGGCTACGCGAGGAATCTGGTCGACGGCCGAGTGGAAGTGTTTGCGACCGGAAGCGCGGCACAGCTGGATGAGTTTAAGAGCGCGCTCCAACGCGGGCCGCGATTTTCGAGTGTGAGCGAAGTATCGGAGGAGGAAGCGCACCCTGCTCCGCGTTACGAGAAGAGATTTGTGATCGAGCCTGACGCTTGAGAACACAATGACAATTAGAATGACAATGTCGAAGAGGAGCCGTTCGAATGGATGACTTGAAAAAGCTGATTCGCGAAGTGCCGGATTATCCCAAGCCGGGGATTCTTTTTTACGACCTGACCACGCTGCTGAAGGATAAAGACGGATTCCATACCCTCATCGACCGGCTCTGCGAGCACTACAAAGGGCACACCATCGATCTCGTCGCGGGCATCGAGGCGCGCGGATTTATTTTTGCTCCGGCGCTTGCGTACCGCCTTGGAGCTGGTTTTGTTCCGGTTCGAAAGCCGAAAAAATTGCCCGCGAAAACCGCCAGCATTTCCTATGCCCTTGAATATGGAACGGACACGCTCGAAATTCACGAAGATGCCGTGAAGCCAGGCCAGCGCGTGATCATTTGCGACGATCTGCTCGCCACTGGAGGCACCGCTGCCGCCACCGGAAAGCTGGTGGAGAAGCTGGGTGGAAAAATCGAAGGCGCTGCGTTTGCCGTGGAGCTGACGTTTCTCAACGGCCGCTCGAAACTCAATGGCGTCGACGTCTTCTCGCTGATTCAATACGACAAGTAGGAGACTGAGGCCAGAGCGCCCGAGATGGCCGACAAGATGACACAGAGCGAGAAGGATGCGATTGTAGAATTCCCTGCCGTCGCGGAGGAATACTGCAGATTTATCGACGATTGCTGCGGTTACGAGCGCAAGTGTCTAGTCCAGGACGTTTCCGTACTCCTAGCCAGGCTCTGTGAGGTTGCAGCTCGGCTACCCTGCGTGAGCCCTTCGAGTGAAGGGACAGATTTCACAGATGAATCGACTACTGCACACGCAAACGAGGAGTACCAACTCTCGACGAGACTCCGCAAACGGCTGGGCAATCTGGATGAATACTGGGACGTCTTCGATCCTACTCAAAAAGAAGAACCGGTGCTGTGCTCTCTTTCAAGGGACATCGCTGAGATCTATATGGATTTGCAGGACGCATTGAAACTCCAAACAAGTGGCGCGAGCTTGGACGATATTTACTTTGACTGGCGATTTGCTTTTCGCAGCCACTGGGCCAAGCACGCGACTTCTGCCCTTAAGGTGGCCCTCCAAATCTCAGACAGAGCGTGAACTGCGATTCCGCTGGCGGAGGGCTTCGAACAGGACGACGCCCGCGGCGACGGAGACGTTTAGCGATTTCACCGGGCCGGTGGTGGGAAGAGAGACCACAAAGTCGCAGCGTTTGCGGGTCAGGTCATGGAGACCTTTGCCTTCGCCGCCGAGAACGATGCCTACCGGTGACGTGTAGTCGGCTTCGGTGTAACTTTTGTCGGCGCGCTCATCGAGACCGATGAGCCAGTAGCCTGCTTCCTTCAATTCTTCCATCGTTTGCGCGAGATTGGTCACCTTTGCGACTGGCAGATGCGAGAGCGCGCCGGCGGAGGCGCGCGCGACCGTGTCCGTGAGCCCTACTGCGCGCCGCTCCGGAATGATCACGCCATGTGCGCCTGCAGCGAGGGCCGTCCGAATCACTGCGCCGAGATTATGGGGATCCTCGACGCCGTCAAGCAGGACGATTAGTCCTTTGCGCCCGTGATCGGGGCCCTTATTCGCGGCGGCGAGAATGCTTTCGAGCGTGGCTGGAGCGCGCGCGGCGGCCAGAGCGACGACACCCTGGTGGTCCTTCGTGTTGGCCAGACGATCGAGCTGGCCGCGGTCTTCAAAGCGGACGGGAATGTCGCGCACGCGGGCGAGTTGGACGATTTCTTCGACGCGCGTGTCCTGGCGGCCGCGCGCGATCAGGATGCGATCGAACGGGCGGCCTGCGTCGAGCGCTTCGCGAACGGAGTGAATTCCAGTGAGCTTGTCCATCGGAGCAATAGTCTACAGCACGTGGGGGCACGATATATCGTGCCCCTACAATGGAAACGCCAGCGTTCTCAATCGAGGGCGGCGCAGAATTCTACGATGCGTTCGCGGGCTGATTTAACAGGCTCGGCAAAGTTAAGCGCCGCGGCTTCATCGAGAAGCAAAATTACGCGGTCGAGTTCGCCTGCGCCTGCGCGGCCTGCTAGCGCCAGGCGTACGGGATGAAATATCTCGCGACTGCCCAGACCCACGCGGCCTTTCAATGCAGTGATGATTTCCTTGAATCGATCCGTCGTAAGCGGCGCGCCATCGAGCAAAAGTAGAGCGAGATGGCGGAGCACCTCGCGCGCGCCAGAACGCGAGAGAGCGGAGTGCGTTTCAACTCTGGCCAGGATTTCTTGCGCGTCGTAGTGAAAGACGAGTTGCAGCAAATCAGCAAGAGAATTCCGGTCTGTAAGATGTGAACCAAGTAGTGCGGCCGCGCGTTCGCACCACGCGAGCTGCGGGGGATAAGCGTCGCCGGAGAGCCAGCCCCGCTCGCGGAGAACATCGGCCACATCGCGGGCTGTAAAAGCGCTGGTAGCGGCAGAAGGAGCGTTCGGAATTTCTTGCTGAGGCATTAGGAGGATTCTAGCGCAGCTTCGTAGACTGGCTCAGAAGTAAAGGCATGTCTATCGTTGGGAAAGCGTGGCCACGACGTGCGCGGCGATGGCTTCACCATGGCCGACGGAATCGACGCCTTCGTTAGTCTTGGCTTTCAGATGAATGTGGTCGGCGGAAACACCGAGCGCGCGAGCAAGGGCTTCGCGCATTTTGGGGAAGTGCGGTCCGAGTTTGGGCTTTTCGGTGATGACGACGGCGTCGACATGCTCGATGACGAAGTGTTTTTCGTCGAGCAGTTTTCGCGCATGTTCAAGGAAGAGCAGACTGTTCGCGCCTTTCCACTTGGGATCGGAGTCCGGGAAATGCGTGCCGATGTCGCCGAGACCCGCCGCGCCGAGCAGCGCGTCACACATCGCATGCGCCAGAACATCGCCGTCGGAGTGTCCGACGGAGCCCTTGTCAAAGGGAAGTTCGATCCCGCCGACGATCAGCTTGCGCCCTTCCGTGAGCCTATGAAGATCGTAGCCAATGCCGCAGCGCACGCTCATGGTTTTTGGCGTTCTTGTTCGAGGTAGAAGCGCGCCAAGTCCATGTCGGAGGGCTTGGTGATTTTGATGTTGCGCTCCGAGCCGAGGACGACGTGGACGTCATGGCCGATGCGTTCGACGAGACCGGCCTCGTCGGAGGCGTTGACGCCATCGGCTTGTGCTCGCGCAAATGCTTCCTTGATTAGTTTCGTTGCAAACGCCTGTGGCGTTTGCGCCAGCACGATGCGCTCGCGCGGGATGGTTCCGATAATCAGCGCGACATCCTCGGGCAAGCTGGCGCGTTTTACTTCCTTGACGGTATCCATGGCGGGGATGCCGAGAATGGCAGCCTGGCAGCGGCGGGCTTCCTCGATGACGCGGACGATTTGTTCGCGGGTGACGAACGGGCGGACGGCATCGTGCACCAGCACGATTTCCGTGTCGTCCGGAACTTCCTTGAGCGCGAGCGCGACCGAATCCTGGCGGGAGTCTCCGCCGCGGATTACGCGGACGGTTTGCATGAATCTTTCGCCGCGGATGCGTTCTTCGAGCGAGCCGACGACGTCGGGGCGGGTCGCGACGATGATGTCGGTGACGAGCGAGCAGGAAGCGATACGCCGCACGCTGTGAACGACCAGCGGAGACCCGTCCAGTTCGAGAAATTGCTTCGGAGTCTCAGCACCCATGCGAGTGCCGAGACCTGCGGCTGGTAGGATGGCGGCAATACGGCTCATTTTAGGCGCGACCCGCCGGACAGGAGTAACGATGGGGCCGCAAACTTCAGAGTGTACCTCAAGCCGGGGTGTGAGGCGAAACGCGGAATGAGTATGGTTAAGAGATCAAAAAGCAATCGAGATATTCATTACCGAAAATAGAGGCGCGGGACGCGCTGGCTTACGGCGCAAAGCAAGTCGGAAGTTACGGTGCCGATGCTGCGGGCGATGATATTCGCGGGTAGGACGCGGTCGCCGTCGGTGCCGTAGATGGTTACGACATCGCCGATCGCTGCGCCTGGAACATCGGTGACGTCAATCATGGTGACGTCCATGGAAACTATTCCAACCATTTGGGCAAGTGAGCCGCGGACCAGGACGCTTCCGCGGTTGCCCAATGAGCGGTGGATACCGTCTCCATACCCAGCGGCAAGGACGGCGATGCGCGAAGGGCGTTTGGCGATGAAAGTTTCGTTGTAGCCGACGCCAGCGCCTTCGGGAATGTTGCGGATACTGATGATGCGCGTGCGCAGGCTCATGACCGGCTTCAGTGGCAGACGCGCTTCGATTTCTGGACGCTGTTCTACAGGATCGTAGCCGGGATGATAGCCGTACAAAATGGCGCCGGGACGAACCATGTCGGCCCAGGTCTCAGGACGAGCGACGATGGCGGCGCTGTTGGCAAGATGGACGATGCCAGGATCGACTCCGAGAGCTCGGAGGCGATCGAGTGCGGCGTAAAAACGCTCCTCTTGGTGCCGTGTCTGCTCTCCTGTGCGCGTGTTGGTGAGAACTTCGGAAGAAGCAAAATGCGTGAAGACTCCGCCCAGTTCAAGATGCCTGCAACTTGCGAGCTGGCGCGCAAAACAGTCGACATCGCCGGGGGCGATGCCCAAGCGGTTCATGCCGGTGTCCATCTTCAAGTGGAACGAAACCTTTTTGCGGCCTGTTTTTCCGCCTTTTTTGGAGATGACGCGGGCGGCGCGATCGAGTTCCTTGAGCTGCTCGCAGCGATGAATGACCGCCGTCAGATTGTGTTCGAGCAGGCGGGATTCTTCCCCAGGCCAAAAACTGGTCAGAACAAGAACAGGCTTGCGGACGCCAGCTTTGCGGACGGCGATGCCTTCTTCCGTACAGGTGACGCCGAACCAGTCCGAGCCGGCTTTTTCGAGAGCTTTGGCGACCTGCGGGCCGCCGTGGCCGTAGCCGTTGCCTTTGACAATGCAAAGAACCTTTCGTGGCGTTTTGCGCTTTTCGCTTGGAGGATTCACGAACTTGCGGATGGCTTGGAAATTCTGGGCCAACGTGCCAAGGGAAACTTCCGCCCAGATGGGGCGGCTCTTTAGATTTTGAGGAGTGCTCTCAGATCGTGGCATTCGTCCACCGGAAAGGAATTAGTTTACGCCATTCGGTTGTGGCTCGCAGACCGGCGGCGCAGTCACCTGCCGCGAGAATGACAACACTCGCTTGTTGTGCAAGTTGGAGGCCTGTTTACCCGTGCGAGAAAGTGATATGTCCCCCCCCCGTTTTTTTTTGAAAGTGTTGCTTCTAAAGGACTTAGGCTTCCTGTAAGTTGTTTAGAATCAACACTTATGGACGATCCTGCACGTATTGATTCTAAATGGCTTAGAGCCGCTCAACATCGCAGCAAATACTGGCGCTCGCGGCCGGTGGTCCGCTGTGTGGAAGAACAGAATGACGGAGCGTGGTGATTCTTACACAGGGGTCAGAGAGAGCACAGAGTCCGCGTAGAGTGCGGCGACTTTGGGCTGACCAGCGAACGAATCTTCCATCTCTAAAACGAAAGAGCGGCTGGAAGGCTGCCGCTCATAGAAAAATCAGAGATTTACCCGACACTGATTCTACCAAATGGTATAGCGAAAGTCGATGGCAGTCGCTAAGATGCTGGGCATGCAGAATCAATTGAATCGTCGCAGTTTCATCGTGACAACCGGCCTGACCGCACTGGCGTCCACGCGAGTGCTGGGGGCGAACGACACCATCCGCGTCGGCGCTATCGGCGTCGGCGGGCGGATGAATTACCTGCTTGAATGCGCCGACAAAGTGGGTGGGTACCAACTTGTCGCGGTGAGCGACGTGTATGGGCCGCGGCGGGACGCCGTGAAACAACGCCCCACGGGCGGCGCGGTGACCACGTATGTGAACTACCACGAGGTGCTCGAGCAGCAGCTCGACGCCGTGTTGATCGCCGCTCCCGACCATTGGCATGTGCGCATGGCGGGCGATGCACTGTCAGCCGGCAAGGACGTGTATCTGGAGAAGCCAGTTACCCACACTTTGGAGGAGGGCGCGATATTGACGAAAGCGGTGCGCTCCAGCAAACAGATTTTGCAATGCGGGATGCAGCAGCGGAGTTGGAGCCATTTTAGGGATGCTGTGGATCTGATTCAGGGAGGGAGTCTCGGACACGTGCCGCAGGTGAGGACGTATTGGTGGCAGAACTATCTTGCACGCGGGATGCGCAAGCCCTTCGATACGCAGGCGCTTGATTGGAAGCAGTGGCTTGGCGGCGCGCCGGACCAGCCCTTCAGCGAGGAGAAGTTTTATCGCTGGCGCTGGTTTTGGAATTTTGGCGGTGGCGCGATGACCGATCTATTCACCCACTGGATCGACGTCGTCCATTGGGCGATGAAATCGGACACGCCGAAAGATGCGCAGATGCTTGGCGATAAATATGTTTTTGAGCAATGGGATTGTCCAGACACGATTCAGGCGGCGGTGCGCTATCCGGGATTCGATGTCGTTTACGAAGGCATGATGGCGTCATCGATCGACGATGGCGGGTTGGAATTCCGCGGGACGGAGGCGACGCTCAAGCTCAATAGAAGCGGATTTAGCCTTTATCATGAAGGAGTTTCGGAAAGAGTAAATCCGGTTATGAAGGCGGAGAGTTTTCAGGAGGGAACGATCTCCCACATGGAGAATTTCTTCGACTGTGTCAGGAATCGCAAAGAGCCAAACGCCCCAGTGGAAACGGGAGTTAGCGCGGCTCGCGCGGGACACATCGCCAACCTGGCTTACCGTCGCGGTGGGCAGATTACGTGGCCGGCGAAGGGTCCCGGTTAAGACAGGCGTATCGGCTTGGCGTCTTACCGTGCGTCTTCAGATACGCCCTCATCAGCCAGAACGCTGCCCAATTGTTGAGGACGTATTTGCCCGATTCTCGCGATTGCGTGCACTCGGCGTGAGAGAGTGGGGTGAGTCATGAAGAACTCAGAACATTTGGAGTATTGCATAGGGACTTCGCCAACTTTGTGCAAGTTGACCCAGCCTCGTATAGCAACTTCTGGCTCGGAGTGAACTCAGCTGCGACTCTATCGGCAGAGTACTTGAACTGGCGCGAAAAATAGTAGATGGCACCCAGAGGGCCTAATATTACAGGAATTTGAGCGAGCATTTGCAGAGGCAATGCGTATTGGAAAGATCGAAGCAGCAATACCGTCATCGTGAAGAAAATTCCGAATACCAATAGCAAATGCTTGCACGCAAGTCGTAGTTTGACGTGTGCCAATTCATGAACGATGACGTAGTCCACATGAGCTTTGGTTAGGTACTTGCCCAAACTGTCTGAAAGGCCAATCGCATTCGACCTTCCGTAGGCATTGGTCAAATGCCCCTTTCCTGCGGGGACCATATACACTCGAGGTATCGTTACTCCCATCTGGCTCGCTATTTTGAACGCCCGGTTGTGAAGTTCGCCCGACTTCAAACGCTGGAATTTCATTCCTTCCGCTCGCCTCAGGAATCCCGTTCCGATTCTGGAGACTACGCCAGCACTCACGAGCCATGATCTACCGCTAACATTTTCTTCGAAGATAGCGGTAACCCCAGCCGCCACCATGTGCAAAGGAATTACAAAGCTCGCCAGTCTCCACCCTGTTCGCCGAGCCATTTGAGACAGTGACCGTCGTTGCTTGAGTAGAGTTCTGTCGTTTGCGAAACAGAAAAAGAGAAATATAGCGAGACTCGTGATGGGTGCGACCCAAAAGAGTAGAATCTCAGCAGAAGATGTTCCAAGCGACCGTGGCCAATTGCGGACGACAATTGAAGGAAGTGCGGAACGTCCAGGCAAATCCCCTTCCATCCACCAGCCGGCTACCATGGCAGCCAAAATGAAGCGACCGAACTCGCGATGGTCAGCCCGGGAAATAGTGGTCGGGGCGAATGGATTTGAACCATCGACCTCCTGGTCCCGAACCAGGCGCGCTAGCCAGGCTGCGCTACGCCCCGAAAGTTTTGCCAAACTTATCAACAGTTTACGCGGGATTGCATTCCTCTGCAACCTTGACGGCGCGACTATCATGGAGCTTAAGGCTTTTGCACGTGCGATGGTTGCAAGTTCGCATCAGCTTTGCTCCAAAGCTTCTGCGCCATGGCGAATTCCTTTTTCGCAGTGGGGGTATTTCCCTTATGCTCAGCCACTAGTCCGAGTGCGAAATAACCACCCGCGTAAGTCGGGTCATGCCCGATTATCTCCCGGGCCGCCGACTCGGCAAGCGTCCAATCTCCCGCTTCTCGAGCAACACGTGCAATATATTCGAGCTGGAAAAGCGCTTCGCTCCAGGCGTCGGGCCCGGAAACCGCAACAATGTCTTTCAGGATTCTCTCCATCAACGGGTTTGCCTCGTCCAATTTTCCCTCGCGCAGCATGATTTCCGCGCGTAACAGGACGCTGTCCGACAATGACTTAAGTACTCCGCTTTGTATCTGCTCCGTCTCCCGTTCTGCCAGTGTCAATTCGCTCCTTGCATCTTCCATATGATTGAGCGCGAGCTGCGCTCGCCCTGCCAGGGAGTGCCCCGCGAATCGAGCCATCGCCCACCGGCTGTTCAACAACTCTTGTGACGCCAACAGCGCTTCTTGTGCCTGGCCACGGTCAAGCAAGAATTCCGGCCAGGCTTTGCGATTGTAGTCCGCAAAGTCCGTGTAGCTGGGCAGGGCAAACGCTTCTTCAAATGCTGCCGCTGCTGACTTCATTTGGCCCAGCGCCTCGTAACTCAAAGCCAGAAGCTGAAGATTGTGTGCGTGGTGCCAATCAAATTTCGCTGGGATGTTCTCGGCACGATAGTAATTGTCTTCCAGCTCTTCGGCCTTGAGGAACTCCTGGATAGCTTGTTCTGTTTGACCGACTTTCCTCAGATCGTGTCCATGCATGTGGTGTGCGTGAGGAATTCCGGGACACATCCGGACATAGATTTCGCTCTGTTCCAGCGCTTCCTTAGCTGGCCCGTGGTTTTCAAGCGTATGTGCAAGGTAATGGTGGGCGGCAAAATTGTCCGGAGAGAGCCGAAGCGCAGTTTGATAGAAGGCGATTGTGTCCACTGCACCACCTTGTCCATGTGCGGTAGGAGTTCCCTCATCGGCGAAGCCGCGCAAGATCCACAACCATGGATCATTTGGGTTGGCCGCAAGCGCATCACTCAGAGCCTGTCGGTAAGCGAAGTATTTCTTGATGTCCCCACTGTCTTGCAAATAATCCATTTGTAGCGCCCGCAACGTGATCCTCGTACGCTCCCGATCGCTTACTTTTGCCGCCAGTGATTTGGCCTTCTCTTCGGCTGCCACGGCGCGCGGAACATCCAGCAATCCAACGTACACATCGCTCAATCCAACATACGCCATGGCCATGGAAGGATCGAGACGCAATGCTTGATGGAAGGATCGCGCTGCTTCGATCCAAACGTAGGAATGCAGATATGCCAGCCCCTGATCGTAGTACAACTGTGCTTCGGACGAAGTCGTGGTCACAGCTTCATGGAGCTTTCCGATTCCTTGCCGCAGAGGCAGCGGGCGCTCAAGCACCTCTTGCGGGACCCAACCAATCGCTTCCTTCGGCTCGTGGTTTTCATGTTGCGCTAGAGCAAGGGGGATACTTCCAAGTATCCCAACGACGCATACAGCCAATAGGAATGTTCGCCCGCTCATATATTCCTGTTTCTCGACGCTGATAATTACCCCCTAGTATTTGTGGAAATTTGCATCCTCAAATCTCGGAAATTTCGACAGTTCTCAGGTAATACCCTGCCTCCAACCTCCGCGCCTTAACTCCAGGATCAGCAACGTGCAATCGAATCATATAAGTTCCAGGCTGCGTTGGCGCCCAGGGGTGAGTCCAAAAACTCCAAGGGTCGTTAGTTTTCTGTTGATAGTTTTCCACATCAACATAATCTTCTTCCGGATTGAAACGGATTTGCAGCTTAGAGACTGGAACGGAGCCTCCCCATAATATTCCCACAACACGGTATCTGATTTTTCCATCGACTGCCCACTTCTCGACTCGGATGGGCATCGCGGCTTGCTCGATCGTCGCCGGCTTGTACTCTCGTGCGGCCTGGGGCACGCCGCTCTGCATCGTTCGTGCCGCGTATTCCTGCATCTGCGAAGTTGCCGCAGCCAAATCATCCACAAAGTGAATCTGGTTGACCCATTTGATGCAAGTGCACCCATACCATCCGGGCACAACCAAGCGAACGGGCGCCCCATGGTCTCGTGTTAGTGGGCCACCGTTCATTTCAGTCGCGAGAAATGCGCCGGTCCTCTTCAGTTCTTCGACATTGAATATCCAACTCGCCCCCGCAACGGAACTGACCGATTTTGTCCTATAAGTATCAAAGCCAGAGATCAGGACTCGCTTCGCGACTGATTTCGCCACTGTTCTTTCGAGAATGTCGGACCACGGTGTTCCCGACCAGTTCGCTACGCTGATCATTCCGAAGTGTACGCTACGCGAATTTCCCGCGCATTCCATAAGGTGCGCACCCATTGGCTTCGTCATTTTCTTCAGGTCCTCGACGCCCAAATCGAATGCTCTAGATACAAGCCCATTTACTCTTACTACCCACGCCTTCTGGCCCTCCAAGAGTTCCGAAGCACAAGTCCGGACGTAAAACCTTTCACTCTTTGTAAGGGACTCTCGCAAGTCCAGCTTCGATAGATCCGCGTACATTCGTCCATCAAGCTCTGCCCCAAGAACCCTCTCCATCGGCACTGACGCTTCCCCGGTAAAAGCAATCACCCCGAGCACTTTGCCTCCCTCAAAGCCACCTTCTTGTCCCCCTGCGGCGATCGGCGACGAGAACAATCTCTCGAAATCGCAGAGAACTGCACCGCTCGCGAGTGAACACACTGAGAGCCATTGGCGGCGGCTAATCCGAGTCTTGAGTGTTTGAAGCATCAGTGCATCGAATCCGGGTTTTAACAACTGTGGCCATCAGTTTATGGGAGCATTCATCATTTGCAAAATGGATCTCCGCAGCAGCCAACGTGCGCACCGAGGGCGCCTGCCCGAGGACTAGCCGCCAAAAGAAAGGGCCCTCATCGTGAAGATGAGGGCCCTCTTAGGTGAACGGCGCTCCCGTTTAGAAACTGAACCGGACGGCAAACTCCATGTCTCGGGCTCCGGCTGAACCTGTTTGCGGTCCTGCCGTGGAGGTGAAGTTTCCAAAAGTACTCGGGCTCGTCGGGTCCGTTGAGAAGCCGTTGAAATTAACGCTATTGAAAACGTTGAACACCGTGACGCGGAATTGCAATAGCTGGTGTTCGCTCCACGGCATATTGAACGTCTTGTAGAGCCCCATGTCCGCGGCAGCGTACGCGGGGCCGGTTAGGACGTTGCGTGATCCTGGCAACCCCGGCAGAGTGAAGCTGATGTCGGCGAGCGCCGCCTTGGCGTCGGCGAACAAATTGGGCCTCGTGCCGTTCGTACCGTTTCTAGTAACACTGGTCTGGAGCGGCGACACGATCGTGCCTGGAGTTGTCAGGAAGAAGTTCGTTGGGAAGTTGAAGCCGTTGCTCGGGCTCAAGGGGAATCCGGAATGCCACCGCGCGGTGCCGGAGTACTCCCACCCGCCGATAAGCGCATCCACAAACCGATTGGCGTTGGCGGCAAACCGGTGCCCGCGACCAAAGGGAAGGTCAAGGATGTAGTTTCCGTTGAAGTTGTGCTTCAAGTTGAAGTCCGAACGGCCCCGACCGAGGCGCAGGTCAAACGGGTTCTGGATGAGACCCGCCAGCGTTCCATTCCCAAGCGGTGAGAGGTCTCCATTTTCGGCAGTGGAATCGTTGTCGATCCCCTTTGAGAATACATAGTTTGCCGTAAAATGGGCTATCCCCACATTCTTGCGAACCGTGACTTGGAGGCTGTGGAAGTTCGAATTTGCCCAGTTGGTCCAGCCGGGCAAGCTTGAGAACTGCTGCTGAAACAAGACAAGGCCATCCCCTTGCGGGTCCACGGTACTGTTCCACGGAGATACTACCTTTCCCGGGACAGGATCGGTGTCAAGCGCGAATAAGGCGCATGACCACGACTGAGCAGCGTTTGATACCGTGAAGGCATAAAAGGCCTGCGTCGGGGTTAAAGAGTTGTAGCCTGCCTGACAAGCCGCAAGCTG
Source organism: Candidatus Acidiferrum sp. (assembly GCA_035576885.1). GTDB lineage: Bacteria > Acidobacteriota > Terriglobia > Acidiferrales > UBA7541 > Acidiferrum. The sequence continues at coordinate 47,598 of DATLVZ010000098.1, forward strand.
AGGATCTTTTGAACTGCATAACTTTGCCGCGTCAAAAGCTGGCATGTTTGGCAGCATGTTGGTAAAGAACGGGTTTGCAGAGATCGTGGAAAGCCCGGCAACGTTGGGCTCTTTGAAGCCGGCCACGGTGACTTGCGGGGGGATAGTCGGTCCGGACTTGGTCGGCGTGAAATTGGCGACCCGTGCCACCTGCCGATAGGCCGTAAACAAGTCCACCCCGCTATTGGGGTCACGTATGTTCGTGTACTGGGCGAAGTCCGTTTTGCCCAACAGCCGCCGTCCCAGGGTTCCCACATAAGCGACATCTAGTACAAAGTGCTTCGGCAGTTCGCGCTGGACCGACGCCGTCAAATGAATCGAATACGGTGTCCGCAGATTCTGATCGACGGCAAAGCCAAGCGCACTCAGATTGGAAGGTGGCGTAAACGGAAACGTGGCCTTTGTGGGAGGAGTAAAGAAGGGCGCGGCCGCTGCCGGGAGTCCCGTACAGCCGGTCGCGCTGCATGTTCCGCCGAATCGCGGCGCCGTAGCCAGAGAGAACTGCTGTGAGCCGTCGATCAAAGCTGTGGCGGTGCCCGGGGATCCGCTCACATCGCTGTCGATCGCCAGGGCTTGGCCAACCTTGTCATAGAATATGCCGGCGCCGACGCGGATGGAAGTCTTTCCTGGTCCGCCAAAGACAGACCCAAGAAGTCCGTCAGTGTAATTCGGAGCGTAGGCTAACGAGAGGCGCGGCGCGAAGTTCTTATGGTCAGGGTTGTACCAGGATGAGGTGTTGTTGGCCTTCCCTGCCGGCGTCCAGCTCAACAGCGGGGAATCATCCGACGGTTTTCCCGCGTTCATATCGATCATGCGCTGATGGAACCATTGCATGATGTCGAATGTGGGCCGCACCTGAAACCCGTTCGTCTCCCATACGGGAGTCTCATAGCCCCACCGCAAGCCCAAGGTAACGGTCAGATTTGAACGCAGGCGCCAGCTGTCCTGCACGTAGAGCTCGCCGACGCGCTCCGCGAAACTCCGCGCGACGGGTGTCCCTGAGGGCGAAACTGCGCCCGTGCCCGGATTGGCAAAGAAGGTTGCATTCACTTGCGTGATCGACCCAGTTAACATCATGAAAGCGCGTGTTACGGCTGTGCCGTTCGCAGCCGCAGGTAATGCTGCGCCTGCTGCACATCCGGCATTTCCAAGGCAGCTTGAGACGTCGCCGCACAAACCGATGCAGAAGCCGTTGTTCACCGAAAACGCAGGGAAAGACGATGTTTCGGAAATGCGGTCATTGGTCACTAGCCGCAAAACTCCACCCATCTGCAATGTGTGCTTGCCTTTGCTCCAGCTCACGTCATCGTTGATCTCGTGTACTGGCACCGCTCGCTGTACGGGACGCGCGTTGAAGTTAAGGATGTTGTCAAAGGATCGCACGGAGAACAGCCCGCCGATTGTCCCGGATTGGGCTACACCCAACCGTGTATAACCATAGCGGGCGGTATTGATCAGGTCAGGAGTAAGCTGTGCCTGGTATTGAATCGCGTAGCCGCGACTATTGTTCAGCAGTTGCGACGCCGGGGCTTGCCCGGGGAATTGCGCTGCGGTCAGGTCTGTTTTGAGACCCTGCAGACTTCCTCGCCAGAAAATCGAATGGCGCCCGTCCTTCGTGAGGTTATAGTCGAGCCGTCCGATATAAACGTTGTTAAAGGTCTGCACAGGCGGGCTGAAGGTGAATCCAATAAAGTCCTGTGCTCCTGTAGGTGTCGCGTCTAATCCTTGCGTCGTGTCCGTCCCGTGCGGGAACAGATTCATGTAGGGAACCATCGCCGGGTTGATACCGATCCCCGCAGGGTCTAGGGATTGGATCTGCGCTGGGGTTACTCCTTGAAAGCCTGCCGGTACCGTGTGCGAACCTGTAAGTCCGGCTACAGAGCCACCCGGACACTGTGAAGCCGTTGCGCATTTGTAAACCAGCACGCCATCCCGCAGAAAGTCCGACGGTACTATGCGAGAGCCCGATGCTCCGACCGCCTCGCGGCGCTCCTCATTGTCCAGGAAGAAATACATCCTGTCCTTCTTGATGGGTCCGCCAAGGGATCCGCCGCCAATGTTGCGCTGGTCCTTGGCACGAGGAATCTTTGCCGCATTATTAAAGAAGGAGTTTGCGGCTGTGCCAGTCGTGCGGTAGTACCACCGCGCATTGCCGTGGAACTGGTTCGAGCCGCTCTTGGTCACCAGTTGGACCTGCGCCCCGCCGACCAGGCCGTTGGTGGCATTTGCGTTTGTCGTTGTAACACGAAACTCTTGCACGGAATCCAGTGTTACGGGAAGAGCGCTGGTAAACGCCGCCTGGTTCTGCCAGTCGTTCGAATCCACGCCGTCAACCGTCACGCTGTTCTGGTTACCGCGAATCCCGTTCACTACGCCCTCGCGCAGGTCAAGCGTGGCTATCGAACCCATCGAAAGACGGTCCGTATCGGATCTCCCAGTGAAAACCACTCCAGGCTGCAATGTGAGCAGGTTCACTACGTTGCGCGCCAAGAAAGGAAGGCTCTTGACCTGGTCTTCGTCAAAAGTGTTTCCTACGCTGGCATCTTCCGTATTCAGTGTCGGTGCCGCCGACTCCACTACCACCTGTTGCGAAATTGCGCCAATCTCCATCCTTACGTCTAGGTTCGTTGGCGTGGCAACGAGAACACTGACTTTCGACGTTATGAAACTCCTGAAACCATCTTTGACCACTTCTACCTTGTACGTTCCCGGCGGCAGTTGCACGAAGTTGAATTCGCCGTTCTTTTCGGTCTGTGTGGTCCGTTCAGCCCCGCTGGCAACGTCCGTCAAGGTAACTTTTGCGCCGCTGACAGCAGCTCCCGTCGGGTCACTCACGACACCCCCAAGCGAACCGACGTTTTGCGCCCGAGTGGTAATAACCGAGAGTAGGCAAACAACGCAGGAGAGCAGAAAAATACGCTTCGCGGAATTCCAATTCATAGACAACCCCTTTCGCGCACCCTAACCTATTATTTTTTGAGACGTACGCAGGTGGGCAGCACCAAGCCGACACGTTTAGTGTGCGGCGCTTTGCTGGGTCATTACCTGGAGAAAAGACACGACCCCTCGCAACCTTCCCCACCACTCAACCAGCAATCTTTGACAAAGGTTTTAGGTCAAACTGGCATTGGTTGTCAAGGAAAGTTCTTCTAATTTCTCTATAAATTCCAGCTTGTTCGAATTTTGTCTTTTTGAAGAAAGCGTTCCAAAAGTTGACGTTCTCTGAATTTGAAAAAAACTCTCTTTGCGGCAGAAATTCTCCAGGATTCAGCCGAGTTTCAGCAGTCTTGCCACGGTCACCGCCGGAATACCGCGGATGGCCCCTAGGATCGAATCGGACACTTCTCCATCCAACCGCACGAGCGAAACCGCTTCTGCGCCCTTAGTCGCATCCCGTCGCCCCAGCGCAAATGTCGCGATATTCACTCCCAGATTGCCTAGCGTCGAGCCCACCTGCCCGATAACTCCGGGTTCGTCCCGGTTCCGCAAATACAGCATCGTCCCCGCAAGCTCCGCTTCGAGGGGAATCCCATCAATCTGCAGCACGCGCGGCGAACCATCATGCAAAACGGTGCCCTCGGCGGAAAAGCCTTTCGCGGAACCGGTCTTCCCCGGTAAGGCCGCCACTTCCAGGGTGTTAGGGAATCCGCGCTCACGCCGCCGCGTCTCCTCCTCCACGGAGAGCCCGCGTGCCGCCGCCACTGCTGGCGCGTTCACCACGTTCACTTTTTCATCGAGCACCGCGTTCAACATTCCCGCGAGCACCGCGCTGCGCAGCAGATGTGTGCCGACTTCCGCCACCTCGCCGGCGTAGCGAATCCGTATTCGCGCCGGCCTGACAGCCACTGCTTGTGACACCAGCGATCCTAGCCGCTCCGCCAGAGCCAGATACGGGCGCACCCTGCGGTACTGGTCGGCCGATAATGCGGGCAAGTTCACGGCATTGCGAATCAGCCCTTCCGCCAGGTAATCCTTAATCTGCACGGCCACCTGCGTCCCGACTTCCTCTTGCGCCTCCGCCGTTGACCCCGCCACGTGCGGTGTCGCAATCACGTTCGCCATTCCAGGTAACGGCGAATCCTTCGGTGGCTCGTGCACGAAAACGTCCAGCGCCGCTCCGGCCAGCTTTCCGCTCTTCAGCGCTTCCGCCAGCGCGCCTTCGTCAATCAACTCGCCCCGCGCTGCGTTTATAAGTCGCGCTCCTTTTTTCATTTTTGCCAGCGTTTCCGAATTGATCAAATTCTGCGTCGCCGGGCTTAGCGCGGTGTGCAGCGAGACAAAATCGCTCTCCGCCAGCAGCTTTTCAAGCGGCACCAGTTCGACTTGCACCTCTTGCGCCGCCGCTTCGCTGATGTATGGGTCATACCCCAGCACGCGCATGTCGAACGCGTCCGCTCGCAGCGCTACCTCGCTTCCAATCCGCCCAAGCCCGATTAATCCCAGCGTTTTCCCGCGCACTTCCGTTCCCGCCGCGGACGATTTTTCCCAGCGCCCCTCATGCATCGCTTTATCGAGCCGCGGAACTTGCCGCGCCAGTGCCAGCAGCAGCGCAAACGTATGCTCTGCGACGCTGACCGCGTTTCCGCCCGGCGTGCTCATCACCAGCACGCCGCGTGTCGTGGCCGCATCCAAGTCAATATTGTCCACGCCCACCCCCGCCCGGCCCACCGCTCGCAATCTCGGCGCTTTATCCAGCAGTTCCGACGTAACTTTCGTCGCGCTCCTCACGATCAGCGCGTCCGCGTCCGCTATCTCCGCGTTGAGAGTGTCCTTGGTCGTGAGAACGATGTTCCATCCCGCTTTTCGCAGCAACTCCACGCCTCGTTCGCTGATCTTGTCCGCTACAATGACTTTCATCGGGCCTCATCCAGTCTGGTTTGTATTTCCGTGTGCGAGCAGGCGTGCGATTTCCGCCAAAACTAAAATATCAACGGTAGCGAGCCGCCCGCACGCTGTCAAATCCGCTTTCCTCCCCCATCTCGGTGTACGCAGAGTCTTTTTGCCCTCCGTGCCTTCCTCGCCCAGTGCGTAAATTCTTTCTCTTCTGCTATATTGAATCGCATGACTCTTTCCGAAAAAATCCAGAAAGACCTGACCGACGCCATGCGCTCGAAGGACGAGCTTCGCCTCAGCGTCCTCCGCGGCGTCAAGTCTGCCATCAAGTACAAGGAAACAGAAAAAATCCGCGCTCTCGACGAAGCCGAATCCATCCAAATTCTGCAAACTCTCGTCAAGCAGCGCAAGGAATCCATCGACCAGTTCGGAAAAGGCGGCCGCCAGGACCTGGTCGACAAGGAAACCAAGGAACTTGCCATCCTCGAGTCCTATCTCCCCGCCAGCGCTAGCGACGCAGAGATGGATGCCGCAATTTCCAAAGCCATCGCGGAAACTGGTGCCAACTCCAATAAGCAAATGGGCGCCGTCGTCAAAGCTGCCAAAGCGGCTCTCGAAGGCAAGGTCGTGGACGGCAAAGCACTGAGCGACCGCGTCCGCGCCCGCCTCTCCTAGATTTCTGAATAGCGAGTCTTTGGATTTGCTGGCGCCCGTGAGACCGGCGAGATTCTATGCCCGAACTCAAAACCATCGTCCCGACCGACTCCAACGCGCGCGCCCTCGCCATCCTTCGCATCGGCGTCGGTATCTTCTTCCTTATCTTTGGCCAGTACAAAGTCTTCGGTACACAATTTACTCTGCACGGCGGGTTTCAGTTCTGGATCAACCGCTTCCTCGAACAAGGCGGGGCCTACCCCTTCATGGCTCCGATTCTCCGCGGCTTCGTCCTCCCGCACGCTACGCCCATCGCCTTCCTTGTTGCGTACGGCGAACTTGCCATCGGCCTGGCCCTCATCCTTGGCATCCTTGTCCGTTCCGCAAGCGCCGGCGGTCTTATCTTTATGGTCGTCTTACTCTTCTCTTCTGACTACCCTGGTCCTACTCCCGCTCTCTGGCAATACTTCGGCGCAAGCCTCAGCCATTCCGTCTTCGCACTATGTTTCGTTGTTTTTCTGACGGGACAAAGCGTTCAGGTGTGGTCCGTCCCCGCTTGGCGCGCGCAACAAGCCAAGCCCTAGGCCACCGTTTAGTGCGAGGCTGGCTGCAGAACTGCCGTGTTTCGCTCGTCGCCCGCAATAATCCGATAAAATTTCTTCAAACTCTCCATCTGCGCCAGCGGCACAGTGAGTTCTTTTACTTCAAGCTTGCGAGTGTATTTCAATGTGCTTCCGCTCGCTTCCGTCTTGCTGTGATAGCTCGCAAAGTCGTAGTCCACATCAACAGGCGGCGGCAAATCGCTGACTTCATAACCGCTCGGCAGTGTAATTTCAAACGTATCCGAATCAAGGGACGGCCCTGAGAACTCCACAGGAAATTTTCGTGGGTCCTTTGTCTCTAGGAGTCCGCTCGACCTGCTTCCCAGCACACGTGGCCGCACCAACAGCAAATTCCCGGCCGTCTTCGCGTAATTTTCCACAACCAGCGAATATTCCCATCCGAAAGGCTGATCGTTATGCTTCAAATTCGTTACGGAAGCATGCGTTAGCCGGTAATTCGAAAGCGACTCGGCCAGCACGCTCTCGATCGGTTTGACCTTATCCTTGTCTGTCGCGGCGGAACGCAGTGCATACCTTTGGCGCGCCGCGGGATCACCCAGGCGGATCTCCGTAACGTCACCCGTCAGCGTACCCGCAGGTGTCAGCATCAATTTGGCGGTCCTGCGTACGCCGTTCATCGCCGGCGACAGTTGCGGGAGTTCGATCAGCTCGCCGCCTGAATCCGTCACGAGTAATCCGAAATTTGCCTGCAACGCTCCGCGCAAATAGCCAAACGGAGTCATCTCGTCCGTAGGGTCGAAAATCAACAAACGTCCCAGCGTCTTGTGCTGCAGTGTCGCCTTCCATTCCCCTTCGCCGATTCCTTCCGGAATCTTGATCGCTAGGATCACGTGATTAAACCAGTTCACGGCCGGCGTTTTTGCGTTGATGGCCCCCCGACGCGTGTTAACGACCACATAGTACGAATCGATGCCGATTTCCTTCAGCATCGTGCTCATCAACGTGGCTTTGTCTTTGCAATCTCCAAAGTGGTGCGAAAAAACGTCATTCGCCGCATGCGGCTGCCATCCACCGATTCCGAGCTCGATGGCCACGTAACGTATATCGTCTTGCACAAACCTCGCGAGCGCGGCCATCTTGCCTGCCGTATTGGTCTCTGAAGCAGCCAGCGCGGCTACCTTTTGTTTGATTTCCGGCGAACTCTCTCGCCTCCCGCGCACCAACCCCGACTCCCAAAGCGCCATGTCGTTCCAGTTTTCAAAGCCCTTCGTTTGTCCTCCACCAGGTGGAAAAAACGAAACGATCATCTGTCCCGCAACCGCAGACCACGGCGGCATATCATCTTCCAGGCGAAGGCCTTCGATATTGTTGACCACCCACTGCCATTGATTGCTTCCCGCGGAGGTCGCTTTCACTTCCGGATAATTCAAAAACACTGCTTTGTACTCCCATCCCGCCGGCAGTTGCAGCGTGTACCTCGCTTCGCGCACGGGATCCTCGTGCTGGAAACTCCATTCGTCCTGCAAAATGTACGGCCGGTCCTCATGCTCGATTTCATAGCCCACTATGTTTCCAGGATCTGCCGCCGGAATCTTCAGAATTTTTGTCCGCAGATCCGAGGCTAGTTCTCCATTCGACACCCCGAACAAGGCCGTCTCCAGCACATCCTTGTCTTTCACTTCGTAATCCTTGCCCTGCGCCGGAATGCACCAGCCTCGCAGCCCTGTTATGCGCGTCTCGGAATCGTACGACGCATAAATCGTGCCGTGCTCGCGTCCTCCAGGCCGCAAAATTTTGTAAGCCCGCCGATCGATGCTCTTAATCTTGCCGTTGCTCTGCACATTCAAAATCTCTTCCGAATACAACAGCACTGCGTCCGTCTTCTCGTCGTGTGGCGGCAACGGCGCGTTCACCAGCGCGTGCATCCATTGCGGCGCATCCGCCGCACTTAACGCCCTCGGCGCCAACGTCCAGCACACCAGGACCGCTGCCCCCAGCCGCGCGCCTCCCCGAATCAACTTAGTTGCGCGCGCCTGTGCCCATTGGTTGCAACACGATTTGCTCTTCATCGCCGGTCCTCACTGACTCGTAAAAACTTCGCACCGCCGGATAGTATTTCTGTTCTAGCATCACCAGATCGCTCTTCAAGTGCCGCTCTAAATGCAGCGTGCCGTTCTTCTCATCCACCTTCATCGTGTACACCAGCAACTTTGCGTCTCGGTCTCCGGGCTTGGGCAGGTTGGTCACCTTCCATCCCAGCGGCAACTCAATGGTCACGTCATCCAGCTTTTGTGACATGAAGTGGTAGTACAGCGGATGCACCCGCGTCGTGTGCTCGTACATGCGTTTTTCCGAGCCTCCAAAAAGTCCCACTGGCAACAAGGCATGGCTTCCCGCGCCTGACATCCATCCCGGCACCTTCAAATCATATTCCGCCACCAGCTTCGTGTCCGCGCTGGACCAATCCGGCTTGTTCGTCAACTCCACCTCGATCGCCGCCGGAACCGAATACCGCACCTGGTCTTCCAGCAGCTTCTTACGGGCTGTATCGTCCTGGTTCCGTTCCTCCACTCGCAGGGAAGCTGCCTCCAGCCCCGTGTAGGTGATCTCCAGTTTTCCCTCGAGGCTTCCTTCTGGCGTCAACTTTAATTCTGCTTTGCGGTCGATCTGCGAATCCCCACTGTTGGGTAAGCTCGTCATAATCCATGTGCCGCCGTCCTTATCCAACTTCAGTCCTGGCGAATCAGTTTCCGGCCAGGGCAGCATGCCAAACGGCGTGAACGCCGAGCCGGGATCGAAATACATGTCCTTCCCGTTCACCTTTACGATTACGACATAGGTGTGCAGGTCTCTCGCTCTCATCAGATTTTTCACAAAAAAGTGATCTTCCCGGGTCGAGATCCTTGCCGCGGAAGCTTCTAGCCCTGCCGCGCGCGCCAATCCCAAAAAAAGCAGTGTGATTTGATCCCCGTCTCCATATCCACGCTTCCACACCTCTTCCGCGTTCCCTGCCCCTTTCTCCTTCGCTCTCTTCTGCTCTTGTTCCGTCTTCTCGACTTCGTAGCTCTTGTTTCGTAACTTTTGCATTCGTGCGTAGATCTTCTGCAGCTTCACTTCAGGAGTGTCGCCCGCCGAAACGATCGTTCCGACGGCCTCTTCCATGGCTTTCTTCTTGCCGACAAAACTTTCCACGTGGTCATTCTGTTTCTTGCCTTCTTTTTTCCAGAACTTATCAGGGTCCGTATCAACGGATCCTTCGCTGTAGTTGAAGTCCACGCGGAATTTCATGCCGTCTTCCGGAGGCATGTCGTCCTCAATCTGGAATGCGGGAATATTGCTCGCTTCCATGTGGATCCCCGGATTTACACCCTTGCCTTCCACGGGCGGATGGACTGCCGCCGGCAGCCCATTCGGCCAGCTCCAGCGCAATCCAAACTCGGTACAAGGTTTTAGCGTGAACTTTGCGGCCTTCGTAAACAGGTCATCGCTCAAGATCCAGTGCGAGTCGAATACCCAATATTCGGCGAAGTCGATCATGTAGTGGTACTCGATTATGCTTCCCGGCTGCACGTCCGAAAACGTAAACGTCTTCGCCAGGTACTTGATTCCCCGCCCCTTCACGATCTCTTTTTCGTATACTTTCCCATCGAAGTTCACGATCGACCCGTCCGGATGAATCGTTCGCGCTCTGATGTTCACGACGTTGTACTCGTCCTTGACGAACGGAATCTCCGCGTCCGCATACTTTCTTCCTTCTTCCGTAAAAATCTTTTCCCGGACGTAGTTGTATTCGTGAGGCGTGTGTATGTTGCTGTCATCCCGGTCCACTTGCCTGTATAGAATGACCGCTGGCGCTCCCGGCGCCTCTGCCAGGCTCGCCATCTTTAGCTCTTCCGGCGAAATAGGCAGCCATTCGTCCGCGTTGATCGACCTCACGCGATACATCACGCCTCCAAGCAGTATCACCGCTATGATCAGAGATAACCGGCGAAGAGACACACCCCACCTCCAGAATGGAACTTCACATAGCTTAATTTCAGCGGATTTCCGTTTACAGGATAGAGCTTCACGAATACGCGCAAATCGAGGGCACGCAGGAAAGAACCGGGACCTGCACCGCCGCGCTGGGAAGGGTCTTGGCGCATAAGCAGTGTTACCGACCTGTGTTACTTGCTGCCGCGGACAATACAAGGCGACACAGCTTATGTCAATAGTCCCTGCGGAGTCCCCGCAGAGCGCCCCGCTTGCAGGAATCCGCTGCCACGACCGCACGTCGTCGCCGCTTATTTCGCTCTTACCCCAACGTTTCCGGGAAAAGTTCGGCCCCCGAATGCGAGGAATTTCGCCTCTCTACGAAGGCCCAGCCACTTGCGTAAGTTGCGACTCTTCCGTCCTTGATCGCCTTGCGGGGTTCCGCGGCCCGACGCAACCGACAAACAGGACACACCAAGCTTTTCGAATCCGTTCAGGACACCAAAAAAGTATGTAATCCAGCCAACGAGCCACCGACTCTGTCCGACCAACTTCTGACGTGTGGGCAGCCCTCCGCTAGAACTCCAAGCGAAGCGATAGCTGCAAGTTGCGCTCGCTGCCTTTGGTCGTGACTTTGCCAAACGTCGAGCTGGTTGGGTTGAAGTTCACGCCTCCCCCGCTAGCGCCGCCCAGATTCGGGTGGTTCCAAACGTTGAAAGCCTCGGCGCGGAACTGGAATCGGAAACGCTCGTTGACGGGAATCGTCTTGAACAAGCCCATGTTCCAGTTCTCGAACCCGGGCTGGTAGATGATGTCTCGCACGCGCTGCGTGTTGAACGTTCCCTTAACCGGCGCGGTAAAGATCGGAGTTCCGTCAGAGTTCGTGGTGGCGAACCATTGGTTTGGATCCTTAGCGCCATTGGCAGCAAACTTGCCGATGATGACGGGATTGCCACTCATCACCCAGTACTGCCCATTAACGCCGCACCCAAAGTTTGAGTCCAGCCCCACGCCAGCGTAGTCATTTGCCGCAGCAACGCTGCAGGGCAGACCTGTCTGGAACTGTGTGATCCCGCTAATCTGCCACCCACCGAGCACCCTGCCAACGAATCCCTTTTGCGCACGATAGAACGGAAGCGGATAGAGATAGTTGATGGCCACTATATGACGGGCGTCAAACTCCGAGGGGCCCCACATCATACCCGGGTCGTAGGTGTTGGGAATGACATCGCGCTGGTTAGAGCCGCTATCCATGCTCTTTGAGAATGTATAGGCCACGCCAAACATCAGTCCGCTCGTAAATCGCCGATTCCAGGAAATTTGCAGCGAATTGTACATGGAATTGGCGACGTTATCCGTTTCACGGATGGAGCCGAACCCCTTGTACGGCCTTATGGCATTGATATTGATGCCGGGATTCGCCGCTGCCACAGCAAGGGTGGGCTGATTGATGTCGGCTTCTCGCTGCAGGTGCACACCACGCCGTCCAACGTATCCAACGCTGAGAATCGTCTTCCAGAACATTTCGCGCTCATAGCTCACATTCCAGGCCCAGGCCTCCGGATTCTTGAAGGCCTTGCTCTGCGTCGTTACGACCAATGGAACGTTGTTGGTCCCGGTGCCACCCGGATTATCCACGGTGCCGAAGGACACGCTGGCGTTGGGCTGGAAAGGAGGATTTCCGCCAAGGAAAATGGAGTCGCTTACACCCAGGCGCGTAAAATAGCGGCCTGCCCCCGCGCGAAAAACATTCTTTCTGTTCATTTGGTAAGCAATGCCCAGCCGCGGCTGGATGTCGCCCCACTGGATGTCAGAAAAGCGATTGGGAACGTTGTGAAATAGGCCGTTATAAGTATTGGTGCTCGCCTCGGGAACGCGGCCCATGGCGGATGCCGGGAATCCGCTTCCTGGAATGACCATTCCGTTGTAAAGCTGGGCAATCGTTGGTGTGCCGGTGATGAGACCCGTCTTTGAGTCAATGGTCGCAGCGTTCGCAGGATCGTAAAAGCTCGGGTCGAAGACTATCATGTTATTCCACAGTGCATGATAGGGAACAATTACCGAGTACCGCAGACCGAAGGTGACGGTCAGGTTCTGGCGAACCTTCCAAGAATCCTGCCCAAAGCCCTCCCACATACTTCCTCGGAATACCGTGTACGCCCGATGTCCAATTTCCGAATACGTGTCGAACAGCCCCAGAGCCGCGTTGGCCGCCGCGACACCGGTGGAAGCCAAAACGTATCCCGGCCGTACGAAATTTCCCCCGTTGTCGCTGAACAGGAATTGGCCATTCTGGTTGTTCGTGCACGTGTTGCATGCCTGCACGTTAATTTCATCATTGTCGTTCTCACCGTCATACTCGTAGAGGCCGCCAAACTTGAAGGTGTGATTTCCCTTGATCCAGGTGAAGCTGTCGGACATGTTGATGATCGGCCCAGAAGAATGCGAAGGGTATGGTCCGCCGCTCAGTCCGGAAAAGCCTGACATATTTACGGTTGGAATGCGGTTCTGGATTTCTTTTCCGGTGGGAAAGATATACGGATAGTTGAGGCCTACGGTCGTGCGGTCCAGGAAATGCGCTTGGTCGACTGGGATGTGCACATTGTCCTTGCTCGCCGTCAACAAAACTTCATTCACCTTCGTCGGGCTGATGGTCCACACGTAGTCGATCGAATTGGTTTGATTCGGCCGGTTGAAGAACTTCGGCGTTTCGTTCGTCCCCCCGTCTAATGGTTGGTACTCCCAAAAACTGTAGTACACGCGGCGCAGCCGCAAGCGCTGCTTTTCGCTGAGGTTGATGTCCACAGCCACGGTGTCCTTCCGCTGGTTCTGTGGATGCGACGCCTGGAAAAACCAGTTTTGGTTTCCATTGATTGGAGTAGCAAGGTTGGGTGCGGGGTAGGCCTTCAAGATACCCAAACCATTGGCGCTGGCTACCGATCCCGTCGAGGCCGTGCCTGGCGCCGGAATAATGTTTCCGGGAAATGGAAGACCCGTCTTGGGGTCCATGATTACGACTGTCTTGTGATAGAAAACGTTGTTTGGATCAAGCAGTTCGCTAAAGTCCCCCTGCCGCATTTTCAGCGTCGGAACCGTTACCGTAGAATTTGAATCCGTGAAGACGTACCTCACCCACTCCTCTCCCCAATACCAAAAGACCTTGCTCTTGTCCGTGTTGAAATGGTTCGGGATGTAGAAGGGACCGCCGATGTTGTATCCAAACTGGTTATAGTGCGTCGGAGCGGTGACGCCCGTCGTCGCCGGCACGGCGTTGCGCGGCCATGTGTTGGCATTAAAAACCGTATTGCGCACGTATTCGTACGCTGCGCCGTGGAAGTCTTGCGACCCGGCCTTGGAAGTAATTCGAATCTGGCCGCCCGATGACCGGCCGTATTCCGGCGCGTAATCCGCCGTGAGGATTTGAATTTCCTGTGTCGAATCCACGTCCGCCGAGCCCAGGCTGGTGCCGTTGGAACGCGTGCGAACCGCTGGAGCTCCATCGTAGGTGATCAGACTCTCAGGCGTTCTTGCGCCGTTAATGTTCGATGGACCCGAGCTGAAATTGAAGCTGAGGCTTGCAAGCGTGCCACCCCGAGTGCCCGGCACAAGATTTGCCATGAAGATTGGGTTGCGGCCATTCAGCTCCAGCGAGTCAATCTGCGCGCGGGTGACGAGCTTTTGCACCGATGCTGATTCTGTCTGCAGCTGCACCGCCGAGGCCGAAACCTCCACGGTTTGTGAAGCGCTTCCTATCGTCAGCGTCGTATCAAGCGCCAAATTCGCGCTCGGATCGAGCTTGTTTTCATTCGATTGAAACTTTTGAAAACCGGAGGCTTCGATGATCACGGTGTATAACCCGGGCGGCACATTGGTGATCGTGTAATAGCCGGAATCGTTCGTCGTGGCTTGGCGCTGGACTCCGCTCTTATTCTGAATCGTGACCTTCGCGCCCGCAATCGTTCCGCCCGACGGATCCTTCACAAATCCTGACATCGTCCCGAGGTCCGACTGCGCAAACAGTGCTCCTGAAATCAGCAAGCACAGGGAAAGGACTAGAGCAGCCTTAATACACCGTGTATTCATGGAGCGCTCCTTAATCTGATATCTGGCACTTCGGCAGGAAATCCTTCGAACCGCCACTCCACTCGAGAAAAATGTCGACCAGCAGGAGCATTGGTTTCCCGTCTGGACTTCCAGGCCGGCCGGGCACCGGCACTATACATCTGCCCGCTTCGCCGTTCAATGCTCCTTTTCAAGTTCTCACGGCAATCTCCGGCCACCGTCGGCGCCCATTGTGTTCTCCCGGTAGTCTCAGTCAATCCGGTGAATCACGGGTGTTCCATTCCATGCCTCTGCTTCACGACATTCTCCCTGCCAATTGTGGACAGGCATGCCCAGCGTCCGTTGTGCCGGCTGAATTGTCCCCGGAGAAGCAGTCAAAGTCGTGAACGGTTCGTTGAACTTGTGTGACATTTTTCGCTCCAACGAGGCCGCACGCGTGTACTCGGTGCCCTCGGCGCGCTCAGACAAATCAGCTCGTCCTGTCGTTTGCTCGCCTTGCGACGAAATTGTGAAACAGCCTTCTGTAGCAGCTGCTCTGCCCCGCCATTCAATCCCACCGTTCCTCAAATTTCTGTGATAAACACGTATTCACGCGAAGGAGGGCCCATGCGCAAATGGGGCCTCGTCATTACCGTTTGTTACGCCCTGATTCTTCTGGGCTTCATCCTGCCAATGGCCGTGGCTATCGTCGGGTCTCATCTCTCACCCTCCTATCTGTGGGAAGGCATCATGGAGGCCTGCCATCACTGGAGGCTCTGGGTCCCGTTCGGGATCTTCCTTTCGGGTCAGGCCCTCCTGCTTTTTCTCTCCGTCGACACCTCCTTCAAACGCCTAAGACCCCGCGCCCACATTCTCGTTTCCTGCACAGTCTCTGCTCTCCTCCTGGCCATTCTCACCGCTGCGGGAATCTTTTCTCTGGGTGTCGGCGTTTCTGGCGATAAGTTTGGGGACACCTACTTTTCTGCGGAAGCCGCTGTCTGGGCTTTCTGCTTTGGGCTCTGGCTGCTCTGGGGAATTCTCTTCTATTTCTACTTCCGAAACACTTCCGCTGTTGTGACCCGGCTCCTCTCCTGGCTCCTGAAAGGCAGCGTCCTCGAGCTCTTGATCGCCGTCCCTTGCCACATCATCGTCCGCCGCCGCCACGATTGTTCTGCTCCCGTCGTCACCAGCTTCGGGATTGCCTCCGGCCTCGCCATCATGCTCCTCACCTTCGGCCCCAGCGTCCTCTTCCTCTACAAAAAACGCCTCGACTCCTACCCCCCTCGCCCCTCCGCATAGCCACCGGCCCCCGTCCGCCCTTGCCAAGTCTGTATAGCGCGCCCTTCCCCGCCGCCAATTCTCCTTGACATGCGTTACGTAACGCGTTACGCTGCGATGCGATCCGGTCGATCCGCCAGAAAGGCCTCAAACGCCTTTATGAAGACGACGACCCTCGCGGTGTTGTGAGCCAGCACGCCGAAAAGCTGCGAGATATTCTGGTGCGTCTGGACGCTTCGGCTACCGTCGCTGACATGGACATCCCCGGTTTTCGGCTCCATCCGCTTAAGGGCGAGCTGAAGGGCTTTTGGGCCGTCACCGTCCGGGCTAACTGGCGAGTGATCTTCCGCTTTGCCGAAGGCGACGCGCTTGATGTCGACTATCTCGATTACCACTGAAGCATGGCTTGTGAAGCGCTGCCTGTAAAGGATTGCCGCGGAAGAATGGCTGTTGAAGGAGAACGCATCATGCCGATGAAGAATCCCCCCCATCCAGGCGGCTTTGTGCTGCGCCAGTGCATCGAGCCTTTGGGCTTGACCATCACCCAAGCCGCTGCTGCCCTCGGCGTCACGCGCACCACTCTCTCCGAGCTAGTCAACGGAAAACGCGGCATCTCCCCCGAAATGGCCGTCCGCCTCTCCAAAGTCTTCGGCGGCAGCCCCGAATCCTGGCTCACCCAGCAAGCCCACTACGACCTCGCCCGCCTCCGCACCTCCCACCTAAAACTCAAACGCCTCCAATTCGCCTAATCGTCGCCCGCCTAGCCAAGCTTGTTCCGTTGGACCGAACCGCCGCTCCCCTATCAGCCACTCCATAGAATACGGGTGTCCACGCGTTCAAACTCTATGAGGACTATTTCCGAGTGCGCCACCATCAGTGCTGCACGGGCTTCAATAGTCTACGAAGGTCCTCGAAGCTGCTTTGGAGGATTTGTGCGCCTGCGACTACGCCCTTAGTTGTTTTGGCCACTGAGTCTGTGTGCTCGGTCGAGCGGACAACTTGGTACTCCTCGGCCGGGTGTCGCTTCCCTACGGTTTTCACGGGGCGGATTTTGACTTTCTCTTCGTCGGTCAGCGTTCTGTTCGTTCAAGCGCCGTCTCACTGTCTCACCAAACTACAAAATTCCCGCCAACTCCTTCCAGCTCCTCGACTTCCCCGCGTCTCATTCGAATGATAAGTACCCAGGTACTGTACCTTGACAGTAATTCAATTCCCTGCTACCATTCCCCATGCTCCGCCCACGCCCGCCCTTCCTCCAGCCCGGCTCCTCTTTCCGTTGTAGTGGCGGACCTTTAGGTCCGTGCTTTTCTCTTGCTCCGGGGTGTCATCCCGAACGCAGTGAGGGATCTGCTTTTTTCCCCTTCGACTTTGAACTTTCGACTGTCAACCTCCGCGCTGTAACTCCTTTCCCTGCCACTCTTGCAAACCTGCCGCAAGTAAATGAGAACAAAACAACTTTAAGTCTTTCATTTGCCACTCTTACAAGCCGCGTCACCCGTAAGTTCTTTGCTTGCCACTCTTACGAAAACACCGGGGATGTACCCCCTAAGACTAAAACCTGTTTCCGCGTTTGTCCGTTCTCGTCACTCGCCACTCGTCACTCGACACTAAGTCCTGTGGAATCCGCACTTACGAAAAATACGCCCATAACTCGTTTAGAATCCGCACTTACGAAAAAACCTAGGGGTAAATTGTTCACTGGAAATGCTGTGACTACCGGCTCCGACCGTGTCCGAAAGTGCGCCTGTCCCGGCCGCGCTGAGCGCAACCAGCTGGGGCCCGTTGAACAAGGTGCGCGGGTGCGTCCTCTCTGCCCCCAGTCGCCAGTCACAAGTCACCGGTCACGGCCGACCATCCCTCAGAGAACCGCTAACTCCCAACCTCCGACTTACGGCATAATCCTCCCGCACAGGGGCAACACCCAAAATCCATTGCGCAATCGGGGAGGATGCAGTGACTGATCGTCCATGGAGTTCCACGGCCCCTCCAGGAGAATTCCGCACCTACATCTCCGCGGAGGAGACCGTCAAGGAGTTTACGGTCCGTGCCGTTATCCTCGGCTCCTTGTTCGGCTTGCTCTTTGGCGCGGTCAGTGTTTACGTCGGTCTCCGCGCCGGCCTGACCGTCTCCGCATCCATTCCCATCGCCGTTCTATCGATCAGCATCCTGCGCGCCTTCGGTCGCTCGACGATCCTCGAGAACAACATCGTCCAGACCACCGGCTCCGCGGGCGAGTCGCTCGCCGCAGGCGTCATGTTCACGATTCCCGCGCTCATCTTTCTCGGCTTCGGCTCGGAGTTCACCTTCTGGCGGATTTTCCCGCTCGCCCTTCTCGGCGGATGGCTTGGCGTGCTCCTCATGGTTCCCTTGCGGCGCCAGCTCATCGTCAAGGAGCACGGCAACCTCGCTTTTCCCGAAGGCACTGCTTGCGCCGACGTCCTCGTGGCAGGAGAGCGCGGTGGCTCGTTTGCCAGCCGCGTTTTCTGGGGGCTGGGCCTCGGCGGCGTTTACACCGTCTTCATGAACATTTTCCAGGCCTGGACTTCCCAGCCCGAAAGCCAGCCGAAATGGCTCCCCGGCGCATCCTTCCGCGCCAACGTCACTTCCGAATATCTCGGCGTCGGCTACATCATCGGTCCCCGCGTTGCTGGAATTCTTTTCGCCGGAGGCATCGTCTCCTGGCTTGTGGTAATGCCCGCGATCAGATTTTTCGGCCAGCTCTCCGGCCACGTCGCCATTTATCCCGGCACGATTCCTATCCCGGAGATGTCTCCGGACCAGCTCTGGCGAACTTACATTCGCCCGATGGGCGCTGGCGCCGTCGCCGCCGCCGGCGTCATCACTCTGATCCGCACCATGCCCACAATCGTTTCCGCTCTCCGTTCTGGACTCAAAGACGTGCGCGCCCAGGGCGGCGGCCAATCCTCAGCCTCCAGCCGTATCGATGAGGACATCCCCATGCGCACGGTCATCCTGGGCTCGGCTGTCGTCATCGTGATGCTCTGGGTTTTGCTGACCTTCCATCCCATGAAAGGCGCAAGCACGTTCTGGTATCAGAATCTTTTTGCCGCGATCTTTGTTGTCGTTTTCGGATTCCTGTTTGTCACCGTTGCTTCTCGCATCAGCGGCCTTCTTGGCAATTCCTCCAACCCCGTCAGCGGAATGAGTATCGCCACGCTCATGGCCACTTGCGCTATCTTCTTTCTCGCCGGTTGGACCGCTCCAAACTACGCCGCCCTCGCGCTCATGATCGGCGGCGTGGTCTGCATCGCCGCCGCTATTGCAGGCGCCACTTCCCAAGACTTGAAAACAGGCTATCTCGTCGGCGCGACTCCCTACCGCCAGCAATTGGGCCTGCTCATCGGCGTCACTGTTTCCACCTTCGCCATCGGCGCCACGCTCAACTTGATGAACGTTGGCCTCGAGAAATACGTTCCCACGCAAATCCCCGTGAATATCGCCGCGCTTCCCTCCGGCGTGAAAATTGAACGCGACGGCTTCGAGTATCGCGGCAAGCCCTACACTCTGATCAACTCCCTTGGCTCCGGCGTCATTCCCGACGGAGAATATCTCTACGACAGCAACTCAAAGCAGATCGAAATCCAGTGGGCGCCAGGCATCGGCAGCGACAAAGCTCCCGCTCCGCAAGCGCGCCTCATGGCCACGGTCATCAACGGCATCCTCAACCAGAAACTCCCCTGGCGCCTCGTCCTGATGGGCGTCGCTCTGGTCCTCGCCGTCGAAGTCCTCGGCGTGCGCTCGCTCGCCTTTGCTGTCGGTTCTTATCTTTCCATCGCGACTACTGCGACGATGTTTGCGGGCGGCCTCGTCCGCTGGCTCGTCGAAACCAGCTCCAAAGAAAAAAAAGACGAAGGAGAAGCCAGCCCCGGCGCTCTTTATTCCAGTGGACTGATTGCCGCCGGAGGTGTCTTCGGTTTGCTCGGAATCGTCATTAATCTTTTTCAGGATCCAGAAATTGCCACGCACGTCCCCGGCTGGTTCGGCCGCCTGCTGAATTTGCCCTGGCGTCCCGACCTGTTCGCGATTGGTCCGAAGCTTTGGGCCTCGCTTGCACCCAACGATCAATTGCCGGTGCCGACCCCCGCCCAATCTCTCTTCGGCGTGTTCATGTTCCTCCTCTTGGCCGGTTCCCTCTTCCATTTCGCGAGAAAGAAATTGAATTAAGGAGGACATTACTAAGCAAAAATCCCGCACGAAATCAGCAATGCCCGGACTTTGACGGGCGCGTTCCAACACCGTAAACTTTGAATATGGGGACTTCGTTTCGCGCCCGCCGTTATAACTTCGACTGGCGTGGCTTTATCACGCCCGGCGTCAAACTCCTGGTGCTTATCTGCGTCGGCGTCTTTCTCGTTCAGACGCTCGTCGACATGTTCCTGGGCCTGAAGGCCACATCCTGGATCAACCACTACTTCGGCCTCGTCGCGCTCGGTCCCATCCCCGGCCTCCGTGTGTGGCAGCCGTTCACTTACATTTTTCTCCATGGCGGCTTGTTCCATTTGCTGATCAACATGCTTTTTTTGTGGATGTTTGGCCGCGAACTGGAACTTATCTGGGGGAAGCGGCGTTTTCTGAATTTCTTTTTTCTTTGCGGCATCGGCGCCGGTCTGATCGAAATTCTAGTAAAGGTCATTCCCATGTCGTGGGGCCACACGCCGTCTGACGTCCCCACGATCGGCGCTTCGGGCGCTATTTTCGGAATTCTGATGGCGAACGCAATTCTGTTCCCTGACCGGCGCATCTGGCTTTTTCCATTGCCGGTCACGATTCCGATGCGGCCGTACGTTGCGGTTATGGGCGCAATCGAATTTTTCTCCACGCTGGGAGCAGGCGGCGACGCCGTGGCGCACATCTGTCATCTCGGCGGGATGCTGGTGGGGTACATTTACTTGCGGCGGGGATCGTTTCTGTACAGCGTTCGGAACAGCGTGTCCGACTGGCAGAACAAACGCAATCGCAAACGATTTGACGTCTACATTAACAAGCGCAAAGACGAGCCGCCTTCGCGCCCGGATCGCTGGGTCAATTAATCTCGATTCCAAAGCTGAGCGGGTGAAGTGGTAAAGTGGCTCGTGACTGGTGGCTCGCGCAATGCAGGCCGAGGGCGCTACGCGGGGCCGCCGATGACGTGAAACTTCATGAAGTTGGTTGTGCCGCGAATGCCCATGGGCGTGCCTGCCACGATGCCGATGACATCTCCTTTACGCACCAACCGCTCTTCCAGCAGACGCTTTTCCGAGATGGCTGCCAGGCCGTCTATTTTGCGAACGTCGGGAATGTGCCGCGGCATCACGCCCCAAATGAGCGCCATGCGCCGGCGGGTGTCCGCTTCCGGCGAGAAGGCGATGATGGGCACCTCCGGCCGGTAGCAGGAAACCAGCCGCGCGGTGAATCCGCTGTGCGTGAACACGGCGATCAGCTTCATCCGCAGTTCGCGTGAAGCGTGGCAGACTAGTTCCGCCACGGTCTCCGCCACCTTCAATTTTTCCAAGGGCACGCGCCGAGGCGACTGCCAATCGCTGGCTTCCGCCGCTTCGATAATTCTCGCCATCATACTGACGGCTTCGAATGGATATTTTCCCGAAGCCGTTTCCGCGGAGAGCATGACAGCATCCGAACCGTCAAAAATCGCATTGGCCACGTCCGAGGCTTCCGCGCGGGTGGGCCTGGGATTTTCGGTCATGGATTCCAGCATCTGCGTGGCTGTGATCACGGGCCGGCGGAAGTGGCGCGCGCGTGCGATAATTGTTTTTTGTACGACCGGAACGCGCTCCGGGCTCATCTCCACGCCGAGATCGCCACGCGCGACCATCACGCCATCCGCGGCGTGGAGGATGGCGTCTAGATTTTCGATGGCTTCCGGTTTTTCCAGTTTGGCGATGACCGGAGTGGTCTTGCCTGCGCGCCGCACCAAGGACTTGGCAAGCAGCACATCTTCGGGCCGCCTCACAAAACTCACGGCGATGTAGTTCGCGCCGTGCTTTAAAGCGAACGCCAGATCTTCCCGGTCTTTCGGGGTGAGAGCGGGAACGCGCAATTTGATCCCCGGCAGGTTGATGCCTTTGTGCTCTCCGAGGGCTCCGCCATTCACGACCTCGCAAATAACCTCGGGGCTGCGCACGCGCAACACGCGCAATTCGATCAAACCATCGGAAAGCAGGATGCGGTCTCCGCGATGGACTTCCCTCGGCAGCGGGCGGAAGGTGGTGCTGACGCGCGTGGTATCCCCCAAGACTTTTGCAGTAGTAATGATGAAGCGCTGTCCGGCGCGCAACTGTACGGGCCGGCTTCCTGCGAGCTGTCCTGTTCGAATCTTCGGCCCTTGCAAATCGGCGAGAATGGCGATTGGCTTTTCGTGTTCAACGGCCGCGCCGCGCAACGTGGCGATATTCTGCGCGTGCTCCGCGTGAGTGCCATGAGAAAAATTCAGCCGTGCAACGTCCATTCCCGCTTGCATTAGGCGGCGGATCATGCGGGGAGAGCAGCTGGCCGGTCCGATGGTGCAGACGATTTTGGAATGACGAAACGCCATATACGTTAGTGAGAGGGAGTTTACAACCTTCCGCGTCCCAAAGAGCAGCAGCCTTGCCGGCCGCCGGATTGGTTATCTTGTGGCGGCGAATTCCGAGACGATGCGCGCGAGGAAATCGACACCCTTGTCGAATGACGCGAGAGGAATGCGCTCGTCGTCGGCGTGCATGCGACGGGAATCCTCGTCGGTCATAGGGAACGGCGAGACACCGTAGGCTTGCACGTTGTGCAGCCGCAATTGAGCCGAATCCGTCGCGCCAGCCGATAAGAACGGCAGGACTGGAGCGGCGGAGAATTCCTGGGAAGCGGCCTTGGTGATTGTGGCATAGAAATCGGACTCAAGCGAAGAGGGCGGAGCGGCAAGTCCAGCGTCGGGCTGGACTTCGAAGCGAATTTGCGGGTCGTTCACCAATTTTGTCAGTTCGGCAAGCAACACGTCGATGGTGTCGCCCGGCAAGAGCCGCACGTTGAGCATGGCACGGGCTTCGGAAGGGATAACGTTAGCACGCACACCGGCCGTAAGCATCGTGGGCGCGATGGTATCTCGCAACATGGAGTTCCAGAGCGGATTGGCCTCGGAAATGAAGCGCTGGGCGTGCTCGCCGCGGTCGGGAGTATCCAGAGAGCGAATCCACTTGGCGAGTTCGTCGTCTTCGAGCGGTGCGAGTTGTTCGAAATAGCGGCGGACGATGGCCGTGTAATGCACGGGCGCGATGTACGCACCGATTTTGGCGACGGCCGAGGCGAGATGGAGGACGGCATTGTCCTTAGTTGGAACCGAACCGTGACCCGAGGGACCGCGCGCGATCACCGCAACGTTCACAGGAACTTTTTCACTAGCTTGCACGGCGACATACTGCACTTTGCCGTTCTTCAGGACGACCCTGCCGCCTTCGTTGATGGCAAAGCCGGCGGCAAATTTGTCCCAGTATTTCGCGATAAGCATCTTGATACTGGCATCGCCACCCTGCTCTTCATCGGCAGTGGCCAGAAAAATGATGTCGCGATTCAAGCGGGCGTTCGAACGCTTCAGAGCAATGAACGCCGCCAGGGTGGCCGTCAACATACCTTTGTCGTCGATAGAGCCACGGCCGTACATGTAGCCGTCTTTAATCACCGCCCCGAAGGGATCAACGGTCCATTTGGACTTGTCCACGCCCACGACATCCATGTGCGCGACCAGGAGCAAAGCGCGAGACGGATCGGGCATGGCTGCGCTGCGCAGACGCGCCACCAACGCGCTGCGGCCTGGAGCCAAATCCAAAAAATCCGAAGCGATTCCTTCCTTGGTCAGAATACCGGCAATGTATTTGGCGGCGGCTTGCTCATTGCCGGGGGGATTGGTGGTGTTAATGCGGATGAGATCGGCGAGCCAGACTTCCGCCTCTTTTGCGAGCGCGGTAGTATCCCCGACGGGAGATTGCGCTGACTGGACAGCCGGCATAGCAGTGGATGGGGCCTGCGCCGCGAGGGGTAAGGCGGCAGCCAGGGACAAGAGGGACAGCGACAGAGCCACGGCGGGAATAATCATAGGCATTCTGCAGTTCCAATTCACGAAGACATCCTCCGTCATACATCTTAGTTAGATGCGGCCAAAGGCGGCCAGCCGAGCAAACGTTTTGCAGTTAACGCGCTTCATACTAACATGCAGTTGTGGGGGCCGGTCCGCCGGCTTGGCAGGGCGTTGCGTAAACTCAAACGCCGGACACGGATTTGCAGCAAAGAAGGAAACGCAGGACCACGGACTGTGACGATTTCTACGGCGAATCGAGGGGTTAAATGAAAACCATTGTTTGCGCAGTTTTACTCACATTTCTTGCGGCTGCAATCCTTTTGCCGATGGGAGAGGAACATGTGGCGGCCCAGGCACCCACGGGTCCGCAAGGGGGTGCCCCACCACCGAAAGGCGCGGCTCCGCAAACGCCCACTACGCCTCAGCAACAAGCGCCCCAGGGAGGGGTGAGCATCGCCGTTGAGGTACCTGTGGTGACGCTCGATGTAATCGCCACCACGCAGCATGGCGACATCCTGACGGGCCTTAAGAAAGAGAACTTCCGTGTTACCGACGACGGAGTGACGCAGACGATCACCAACTTTGGGCCCACCGAAGCCCCGATCACGATCGTCATGCTGATGGAGTTCAGCAGCCGCGGTTTGTACGAATGGTTCGCCTATCAGGCGAAGTATTGGGCCGACGCGTTTCTTCCGAATCTCCAGCAAAAAGATTGGGTCGCGCTGCGTACTTTCGACATGCAAATCCACGACGAAGTGGACTTTACGCAGAACAAGGACGAAGTGCGCAACGCGATTTATCATCTCTATTTCCCCGGCTTCAGCGAATCGAACGTCTTTGACGCGGTCTTGAAAACGATCGACGACATGAAGGACGTGAAGGGCAAGAAATCAATCCTGCTGATGGCCACCGGGGTAGACACATTTTCGAAACACACTTTGGACCAAACCATGAAGCAACTACGGCAAAGCGACGTCACGATTTTCTGCGTCGGGCTGGACAAGCCGTATCTTAATTTTTTGGAATCGCACGGTTCCATCGGCTCGCACATGAATTATTTGCAGGGCGAAAACCAGATGAGGACGATTGCAAATTTGACGGGCGGCTATGCCTGGTTCCCGCAATTTGACGGCGAACTTCCCGGCATCTTCCATGATGTTGCGGCGTTTCTGCGGCACCAGTACAGCCTGTCGTACACGCCGACGAGCGGAGGAAAGGATAACAAGTTCCACAAAGTGAAGATTGAGCTGGTGGATGCCAATGGTGGCCCGCTGGAAATCCACAATCAGAAGGGCAAGAAGGAGAAGTGGGTGGTGTATGCGCGCGAGGGTTACGAGCCACAAAAAGCGGGGGCCAGCGACTGATTAGCCGTCAAGCTAGTAGCCACGCGCGAAATCAACCTGGTTGAACATCTCGCGCCCGTCAAACCAGCGTTCCAGCAGATCCATGAGGAGAGCCGTTTCGCGATGCCAGAGGCGGTCGCTTACGGCGCTGGTGTGCGGCGTGATGAAAAGATTGGGGGCTTTCCAGAGCGGGCTTTCCGGAGGAAGAGGCTCGACCGAGGTTACGTCGAGTGCGGCGCCAGCGAGAGTGCCTCTTTCCAAGGCGAGGATGAGCGCCGCTTCATCCAACAGAGAGCCACGACCGATATTGATGAGGCGGGCGCCGGGCTTCATGCGCGCGATTTGTGCGGTGCCAATCAGGTGGCGTGTTTCGATTGTTTCCGGCGCGGCGATGACCACGTAATCCGCGTGCGGGAGAGTTTCTTCGAGTTGACGAGCAGGGACGATTTTCTCCGCGTGCGTGGAATCGCCTTTGCCGGAGCGGGTTAGACCCCAAACGCGCATGCCGAAAGCGCGAGCGCGCTTGGCGAGTTCACGCCCGATCGAACCGAATCCCACGATGAGAAGGATTTGGCCGCTGAGTTCGGTGAGGTGTTGCGGCTTGTCCCAGATGTCCTGCTGGCCCCAGTGCGAGCGGTCTTGATGGCGCGTGGAATCCGGAAAATTGCGTGCGAGCGCCAAGAGGAGCCCCATGGTGTGCTCAGCCATTGGCGGAGAGAAGACACCGCTGGGATTTGTGACCACGATTCCGGAATCGCGAAGCTCGGGATACATCAATTGCGCCACGCCAGCGGCGGTGGAGTGAATCCACTTGAGTTTCTTGGCGTGTGTAAGCTGATCGGCGCGGAGAGAGTAGCCGACGAAAATATCCGTGTCCGGCAACTCGGCGGGCAGTTTGTCGTAGTCAGGCAGATGGACGACGCGCATCCCCGGCCATCGCGCGCGGATGGTCTGCGGCATCACCGGCTGCGGGCGCCAGAATGTGAAAGGATGCCAGACACAGATGACCAGCTTTGTTTCAGTTGGTTTGGTGCGGTTCATTCGTGTGGGTCGCGGTGTTTCCAATAAAGAAGCAGGCCGAGGATGAGGCCCAGCCCGCCGGTACCGAGAATGAAAGGGCGTGAGAGCGGAAGAGCAAACCAGCAAATCACGACGAGGCCCACGGAGACGATGGCGCCGACTGGCGTGCCGGGAATGGTGATGGTGCCGAAGGAACGCGGACGAGACCGGCCTGGCTCCGGAGGGTTTTGCGAAACGGGTTCGTAGCTTAGGCTCATTTTACCGCCTTGTGTTGATGCGCAAATCGTGGCCGGTCATGTCCCTGGGCTCAGGCTGGCTGAGGGCAGCGAGCATGGTCGGCGCGAGGTCGCGGAGAGAGCCGCCCGGTTTCAATTGAAGCGAATCGTTGTCGCTGACGAGGATGAGCGGCACGGGATTGGTGGTGTGATAGGTGTGCGGGCCGCCGGTGATGGGATCGATCATGGTCTCCGCGTTGCCGTGATCGGCGGTAATGAGCCAAACGCCGCCGCGATGCTTGAGCGTTTGATAAATTTGGGCGAGTCCTGCGTCAACGGCTTCGACGGCCTTGATCGTGGCTTCGAGGTTGCCGGAATGGCCGACCATGTCCGCGTTCGCGTAATTCATGATGATGGCGTCGAAGTCGCCCTTCTCGATAGCGTTGACTACCGTGTCCGTGATTCCCTGAGCGGACATTTCCGGCTTGAGGTCGTAGGTGGCAACTTTGGGTGAGGGAACGAGGATGCGCTCTTCGCCGCCGAAGGGCTTTTCCACGCCCCCGTTGAAAAAATAGGTGACGTGGGCGTACTTTTCGGTTTCGGCGCAGCGCAGATTTTTGTACTGCAGCTCTTCGAACACTTGGGCGAGGATGTGCTCGAGTTTTTCCGGCGCGATGACGAACTTCAACCAGGGCCAGTTTTTGTCGTACTGGGTCATGGCGACGTAGAAGAGATTCTTGGGGCGCTTCGCGTCGGTGATTTTGTCGAAGCCGGGTTCGACGAGGGCGCGGGTCATCTGGCGAGCGCGGTCGGCGCGGAAGTTGAAAAATATCACCGCATCGTCATCGTGAATGGTGGCAACCGGCGCGGCCGCGGCTCCGTTTCCCTTGGTGAGGACGATGGGCTTCACGAACTCGTCGGTGACGCCTTGTTCGTAGCTTTTTTGGAGCGCGGCGAGGGGGTCGTTCGAATGCGTTTCGGCTTTGCCGTGAACCACCGCGCGATAGGCCAGCTCGACGCGTTCCCAGCGGTTGTCGCGGTCCATCGCAAAATAGCGGCCGGTGAGCGTGGCAATTTCGCCCACGCCGCGCTCGCGCATTTTCTGTTGCAACTGGCGGACGTAGTCACGGCCGCTGTTTGGCGGCGTATCGCGCCCATCCATGAAGCAGTGGACGAGTACGCGCTCGACCTTTTGTTGCTTGGCCATTTCCAGCAGCGCGAAGAGATGCTGGATATGCGAGTGCACACCGCCGTCGCTGAGAAGTCCGAGCAGATGCAACTGACGCTGGCGGCCGCGCTCCATGGCCTGCTGAAAGAGCGGCACGTTCTGTAGTTGCTTGTTGGCGATAAGAAGGTCGATGCGAGTGATATCCATGTGGACAATTCGGCCCGCGCCCATATTCATGTGGCCGACTTCGCTGTTGCCCATCTGGCCTTCGGGCAGGCCGACGTAGGGGCCGGAAGTGTGAATCAGCGTGTTCGGAAATTTCTTCATCAGCTCGTCGTAAGCGGGCTTACGCGCCAGAGCAATAGCGTTGCCTTTGGACTCGGCGCGGTAGCCCCATCCGTCGAGAACGGTCAATACAATTGGTTTTGGTCGCTTGGTCATAGTGTTTGCGTGAAAACTATCGCGCTGCAATGTCCTGTAGTGCGGCAAGGAGACGATCCACTTCTTCTACGGTGTTGTAGTGAACCAGCCCAATGCGCAGGAGGCCGCCGCTGGCTTCGACGCCGAGACGTTCGGTCAAATTCAGCGCGTAATAATTGCCATCCCAGGTGAAGATGCCGCGCTCGGCGAGGAACGTCGCCACTTCGGTGGGCGTGTGATTGGCAAGCCGAACGGAAACAGTCGAGCAACGCTTATCAAACTGTTTTGGATCGCTGATGCCGAAAAGTTGCAAGCCTGGAATGGAGAGCAGGCCTGGGACCAGACGCGAGAGCAAGGCCATCTCGTGCTGGCGCGTCGCGCGATAGGCCGCAAGCAATGCGCCGCGACGGTCCGTTACAGCGCGATCGCAACGCCGGCCCAGCTCGGCGAGGTAATCGACGGCCGCGCCGATGCCCGCGATTAATTCTTGCACTTGCGTTCCAGTTTCCCAGCGATCGGGGAGGGAATCCGGCGCGGGGCGCACTTTGTAAGGACGGAAGCGCAGCAGATGCTCGCGCTTGCCGTAAAGCGTGCCCATGTGCGGGCCAAAAAATTTATAGGGCGAACAAACTAGGAAATCGCAATCGAGAGCGCGGACGTCAATCGGGCCGTGGGGCGCGTAATGCACGGCGTCGATGAACATCAGCGCGCCAGCGGCATGGGCCAACCTGGTGATCTCGGCGACGGGATTGATAGTGCCAACGGCGTTCGAAGCGTAGCCGACGGCCACAAGTTTCGTGTTCGCATTGATTTTTCGCTTTAGGTCTTCGAGGTCGAGGGTGCAATCCGCCTCGTGAATGTCCACCTGGCGAATCACTACGCCCACGTCCTCCAGCGCCCGCCAAGGGGCGACATTCGCGTCATGGTCCAGTGTAGTCACGACAATTTCGTCGCCTGGCTCCAGCACCCGTCCTATGGCTCTTGCGAGCGCGAATGTGATGGTGGTCATGTTCTGACCGAAGACCACTTCATCCTTGTCGCAATTAAAAAAATCGGCCATGGCCGCGCGCGCGGAGGCGATAATGGCATCGGTGCTGCGGCTGGTGGCAAACGCGCCGCACGTATTCGCATTCGAGTTGAGAAAATAATTTTGAACCGCGTCCATCACCTGCCTGGGTACCTGCGTGCCTGCGGGTCCATCTAGAAATGCGGCGGCGTGACCGTTCACCTGCAATTGCAGCGAGGGGAATTGCGCCCTCACCCAGGCGACTTCCAGGGGCTTGCTATCTGTTCCATGCATCACGGGTGTGCTCATCGTTTTCTCCGCCCGCTAGTTTCTCACAGGGCGGGCCGAGGATGAAGCCACGCGCAGCCGTGTTAGCATTTAAGAGGTTGTTCCTCACTCATGCCGCTTTGGCGCCGGCTAGAAATCAAATGAGCGGCCAGGGACCGGCCGGCTCCGCGCCACGTTTCTCCATGAGGTGCACAGTGTCCGAACTCTCCACGCCGACGGAGCGAACTCGTGTAGTGCGCGAGCCGCAGCGCGGCGTCTATGACCGCGAAACGATTTACAAGATTCTCGATGAAGGCCTGGTATGCCACGTCGGTTTTTCGGCGGACGGCCAGCCGTTTGTAATTCCCACGCTGTACGCGCGCATCGGAGATGCCGTTTATTTTCACGGCTCCGCCGCGAGCCGCATGCTCCGTGGAGTCAGTGAGGGCACGAATGTTTGTTTGACGGTCACGCTCACGGATGGGATCGTGCTCGCGCGATCGGTCTTCAATCACTCGATGAATTACCGCTCCGTCGTGGCGCTGGGCAAAGCGACAATCGTTGATGCGCCGCAAGAAAAACTCGAAGCACTGCGCGGATTCACAGAAAAGATTTTGCCGCACCGCTGGGATGACGCGCGCCAGCCGAACGACAAGGAGCTCAAGGCCACCAGTATTTTGCGACTGCCGCTTACAGAAACATCCGCGAAAGTTCGCGTCGGGCCGCCAGAGGACGATGCTCCCGACTACGCGCTTCGCGTCTGGGCCGGTGTCATTCCGCTGCATTTGGCCGCTGGCGCGCCGATTCGCGATGAACGGTGTGATCTTGGAATTCCCGTCCCGGCTTATGCGGCCGGCTACAGGCGGTGAGCTGTGAATGAATTTACTCCCGCATCCGTGAAGCCGCCTGCGACAATCGCAGCCCTGGAAGCACTGGACATTCGCGTGGGCACCATCGAACGCGTGGAAGAGGTGCCCCGCTCCGAAAAACTGATGAAGCTCATCGTGAATTTCGGAGATCACACGCGCACGATTCTGGCAGGAATCAAAAAAGAGCGCGCCAATCCGCGTGAAGTGGAGGGCCGTCAGGCTCTTTTTGTCGTAAATCTGGAGCCACGGAAAATGGCCGGCGAAATTTCAGAAGGGATGCTGTTTGATCTCGGCTACGCTGACGGCGTGATTCCGGCGCTCGCGGTCCCGGAGCGGCCTGTTCCCAACGGAACTCGCGCAGGCTAGCGTGTCACTGGCGGACGGCCCGCAGGAAATCGGCAAGCAGGCCGTAACCGGTAGCTTCGATTCCGGGATTGTGCTCGACGAACGAGAAACCGAAAACGTCCAGGTCAAAGCGGATCGCGGAGCTGCTGCCTTCGAGATTGGCGAGAGGATCGGAAGCCAGCAGCAGTTCCGGGCGCACGCTACACTCCACGCCGTCGCCCCGGCGTTCCGCGCGGCAAACCAGTTTGTAGCGCATCCCCGCGGCGCGTACGGAACGGATTTTCTCTTCGCTCAGCTCGCGGATGCCGATGCGCTGCACGTGTTCGAGCCGCACGTTGGCACCCATCAATACTACAGCCAGCGCGGCAACTTTCACGGCCGCGTCCCAGCCATCCAAGTCGGCTG
This sequence comes from Candidatus Acidiferrum sp., assembly GCA_035576885.1. GTDB lineage: Bacteria > Acidobacteriota > Terriglobia > Acidiferrales > UBA7541 > Acidiferrum. The sequence continues at coordinate 78,101 of DATLVZ010000098.1, forward strand.
TTGGATCCGTTTCCGCAATGCCCATAGCTTGCGCGCGCTTCACGGCCTCTTCCATGGAGCGGCCCTTTTCGACCTCTGTAAGCACGACGTTCGTCGTGGAATTTAACACTCCTGAAAAGCCGCGAATGTCCGTAGCGGGCAAGCCATCCGGAAACATCGAAAAAACCGGCACGCCATCCATGACCGTGGACTCGAAAAGAAATTGCCTGTTCATTTCTTTCGCGAACGCGGTGAGCTCGTGATAAGCGTGCACGATAGGACCTTTGTTCGCCGTGATGGCGTGCATGCCCAACTCGAGCGCCATCCTCAGATGCTCCGTGGCTGGCTGGCCGGTTTTAATATTGAGCGAGGTCGCCTCAAAAAGAACATCGGCGCGCGTTTTTTCCAGCCACTCGCGGAGGTTACTCGGCTGCGCCGTGTTTCCATGCTGAATCAGAGAGTGACCGTGAAGAGCGGCAAGTGGGTTAAGACCGTCGGGATCGGCGATCCAGCCGGTGCGGCGCGTCGCCACTCCCGTGAGCCGCCAGCGAATATCGTAGCGCCGGCGCAATTCGCTTTCTTTTGAAATGAGCAAGCGCAGAAGCGCGCGGGCGACGTTGCCCATGCCGACGATGGCGAGGTTATAAGATGGCATGAGCGGGTCCTCCGCGATGAAGCTGGCGAGACAAACAAAAATGCCCGTCCCACCGTGCGGTCGTTACGAGCGGCGCCCCCAACGATGAACTAAATTAATGCGCTGCGGCTAGCTTCGCGGCAGCGTCGGCGATTAGCTTGGCTTCGTCCTCGAGGCAATGCGCCACGACCTCAACTCCTTGATCGGCCTGCTTCCACTCCTTTTGTTCGATGGCTTCCCGAACATAAGGCATCGTTTTGGCCGCGTAACCCGTATAAAAACCGGGCGCGTAGAGTTGGTGCCGGTACCACTTCCGGTTCGGCAAGCCGTCCTGGGTGATAAACTTGCGTTCGCTCTCCATAAGCAGCCGGTTCACCTCGTCGAGCGAGGCCGCAGCCAGCGCCGCGCCGCCGTTGGCGTTGGCGTGTTCCAGAGCCTTGTGGTACTGCTCGGCGCTGCGCGTCACCGCATCGGCGGCGTTTTCGAGCGGCGCGAAGTTCTGGTATGGCGGAACTTCTTCCTTTTTCGGCGGAACGTAGGTTTTCTTCGGGTCCGCGGTAGCCGTGAAAACGCCTTCATCGATTTCGCGGTTACGCTCGTGAATTTCGTCCTGCATTTTCTTCGACAAGTCTTTCAGTTCGTGGACGTAGGTCTGCATGGTTTCCGCGAAATCGCCAAAATCAAAGGGCAGGAGCTCGGCATCGGCCAAGCGCATCACGACGGTGCCGCCAGTCTGGGAAAGCGCTCGTCCATAAACGAAGTTGGTGTCACTGAAATGCGTGTACCAGTAAAAATCGTCGTAAATGGAGTGGTAGATTCCGCCGCCATCCTCGCCGCCGAAACCAATATCCAGCGACGCAATGCCAACGTGCTGAAGAAATGGCGTGAAATCGGAACCGGAGCCAAGCGCGCCCAGGGGCAGGTCGACGCGGTGCCTGATTTCTTGTTTCTTGTCTGCTGGCGCCCGTTCAATGGCGCGCAAGTCGTCGCGCTTCCAGGCGGTCAGTTTTGTTTCGGGATCCTGAATGTCGCGCGCGACATCGTTCATGAATTTTTCGAGAGTGTGCGATCCCTCAAGGGCAAGATAGCCACGGCCATTGCCGTCGGAATTGATGTAGGCCACGGCATGTTTGCTGAGCTCATCCGCGTGCTCCTCGACCCACTCGGTCGAGCCAAGCAAACCGGGCTCTTCGCCATCCCAGGAACAATAAATAATGGTTCGCTTGGGCTTCCACCCAGCCTTTACCAAATCGCCCAGCGCGCGCGCTTCTTCCAGCATCGCGGATTGGCCGGAGAGCGGATCCTCGGCGCCGTTTACCCAGCCGTCGTGATGGTTGCCGCGAATCACCCACTCATCGGGATAAGTGGAACCGGGAATCTTCGCAATGACGTCGTAGATGGGCTGGAGTGGCGTCCAATTTGATTTCACCACCAGATGAACTTTTCCGGGGCCGGGGCCGACGTGGTAGCTGATGCCCAGCGCGCCGCGCCAGGCCGCCGGCGACATCGGACCTTTCAGCGAAGCAAGAAGCGGTTCCGCATCGGCGTAAGAAATTGGGAGAACGGGAATTCTGGTGATGGTCTCGGCATCCTTCAGAGGCACGCGCTTTGCGTCCTTGGTCGCGCCTACGCCGGGAGTCAAAGGATCTCCCGAATAGAGCGGCATGTCCGCAACGCTACCGCGCTGGACGCCTTCCTTCGGGCGGTACGGCCCTTCGGGGAAAACGTCGCCCTGGAAATACCCGTCTTCGTGCGGATCGGAAAAGATAAGGCAGCCGATGGCCCCGTGCTCCGCAGCGACTTTGGGCTTAATGCCACGCCAGGAACCGTAGTAGCGCGCGATGACGATGGCCCCCTTCACGGACACGCCCAGGCGCTCGAGCTCCTCGTAATCGGCGGGAACGCCGAAGTTCACGTAGACGAGCGGCGCGGTCTTGTCGCCGTCAATCGAATACGCGTTGTAAGTGGGAAGCTGCTCGGACTTCTGCGTCCCTGTGTCGGGGTCACCGGGAACAGGCGGCTCTTGCAGCTTGGCGGTAAACTTCGGCCCGCCCGCGACGAGCTCGACGAGCCGTTCCTTCGGCGTCGGAAAAAGCACGTCGAACGTTTCAATGTGAGCGTCGAGTCCAAACTCTTTGTATTTCGACAGAAGCCATTCGGCGTTGTCCTTGTCGTACGGCGATCCCACATGATGCGGTTTCGCGGAAAGCCGTTTCATATACTCGCGAATATGATCGGGATCGGGTATCGCGCGCATCTTCTCTTCCCATTGCTTTTCGGCGTGCGAAGATTCGACGGAATAGCCGGCGAGCGGCTGCTCGTCGGCGACAACGTGCTTTCCCACTGGAGCAAAAGAAATACTTGCGAAAACAATGGATGCCACTAAGCCTCTGCGCTTCATGAGTCCCCCTCGGTTTTGCGAACGTATTTTGCCTGAACCTGGCAGCGATTGGAAACGTTTGTTGCTGATTTATTTAGCCGCGGCTTCCCGTTTTCAACAGGATGTCCAGATCATCGGGATGGATGGCGCAGAGAAGCGCGTCTTCGCGGTCGATGTGGCCCTTGCTGATCAACTGCACAAGCGATTCCTCCAGCGCGAACGAACCCTTTTTCTTGGTCATTGTGATTTCCTGATGCAAGTGCTGCAGAGCGTTGCGGCGGATGTGCTGCCGCGCGCCGTAGCCGATCATCAGAAGCTCCGCTGCGGGAAAACGCTCTCCGCTCTTGCTGGGCAGAAGGATTTGCGTCAGCACGGCGGCGATGGCCATCGCCAATTCCTGCCGGATGGTGTTTTGGCGCTCATCGGAAAAGGAATCGGAAATGCGCGAAATGGTCGTGGCGACGTCGATGGTGTGCAGCGTGGAAAGAACGAGATGGCCGGTTTCTGCGGCGGAGACGGCGATGCGCATCGTTTCCGGATCGCGCATTTCGCCGACGACGAGTACATCCGGCGCCTGGCGCAGAGCCGCCCGAAGTGCCGTGGGAAAATCGGGTGCGTCGGTGCCGATTTCGACTTGTTCGATCACGCTGCGGATGTGCGTGTGTTCGTACTCGATGGGGTCTTCGATGGTTACGATATGCCTTGCTTCGCGGCGGTTGATGTCGTCGATTAAGGCGGCGAGCGTGGTCGATTTCCCCGAGCCCGCTGGCCCCCCGATCAAAACCAGGCCACGCGGGAGATGCGCGAGGTATTCCACCGAAGGCGGAAGATTGAGCTCACGCAGCGTAGGGACTTTCTGCGGCAAGGCACGAATCGCGGCGGCGGCGCGTCCGCGTTCGCGATGCAGATTGATACGGAAGCGGCCCAACCCGGCGACTCGATACGAAGAATCCGCAATCTGAAGCTGGCGGTAGCGCGCGAGTGCATGGGACGAGAGTGCCGGGAGTACGGCGGCTTCGATTTCAGGGCCGTTGAGCGGAGCGTCTTCGATTTTTTGCACGGCGCCCTTTGTGCGAATGCACGCGGGCGCACCCGCAACAAGAAGCAAATCGCTTCCCGCGCGAGCTATCAGCGTCCTGAGCCAGCCGTCCAGTTGGACCGCTGCAGCGGGCTCCGATCCATCTCTCTCGCGAAGCTCGTTCAACTGGTTGACGATGCGGTCGATTTCCGGCGCTTCATCCACGCGAATCCCCGGTCCAGGCGGAACACAAAGGAGAATTCTGACGCAGAGCAGTCTTTTCGTCCAGAGCAGCGCGCACAAAGCTTAAGCGCGGACGAAACTTCGCTTCAAACATCTACGGCGGAGACGAGGTGTCTCTGCCGTCTGCTTGATTTCAACTTGTCTGGGAGACGCTTTCGACAAACTGCTGGTCGCGTCCTCCCTGGCAGCCGAGAGTAATAAATGATAGAGGCGGTTTAATGCGCGACCGTGATCATGCCAAACAATCCGTTGGCATAATTATTCGGACCGGCGGTGAAGAATAGCTGATTAGGTTGGCCACCATTTCCGCCGTTGCCGAATTGTATGGCCCAAATCTGGTTGATGACGATAGCTTGCCCGTTGGTGTCTCGTAGCGTGCCGAGGAAAGCGCCGGATGCGGGATCGAAAGCGTTGATCCGCCCGTCGGGAACATTGTTAGCGACAAGCAATGTGCCGCTGAAGGGGCCGAAGTCGGCCGGCGCCATCGCGAGACCCCAAGGCGAATGCAGAGGACCGTTGATTCGCAGAAGAACGTTTCCGGCGGTGTCAAATTCGTCCACGAAGCCCGCTGACGATTTGTTGCCACCGAAGGTCACCCAGAGCTTGCCACCGATGTTCTGGATGCCGTAAGGGGCAAAGCCCCCATGGATCGCCGGGTCGGTAAACGAACGCACCAGGTTGAAGTTCTTGTCGAAAACGTCGATGCGGCTGTTGGGGCCGTTGTCCGCGGCGTAGAGGAAATCTCCGGAACTGTCGCTAGTGATAGCCAAGCCCGTATACACGGCTCCGAAACTGGACCTGTCTGCCGCAATTATTGCGTGAGTGCCATCCACTCCGGGGCTCCAGCCGCTGATGGTGCCGTCCAAAGTATCAAACAGGAAAATGGCGGTGCCGGATTTGACGACATTCGAAACAGTTTTGGAAACAGAAAACGAAGGCGTTGGATTACCCACGGTGATGTTAAAAACGTCGCCGGTTGGCGACCCCGTGACAGTAGTTCCCGGCGCAGGCGGGATCGTAACCACTAGCCCTAGTTTCTGGCCGGCACCGTTGTACAGGGTGGACTTGCCGGTCACATTGTCACTGACCCAGAAGGGACTACCGCTGGAGCGAGTCAGGCCCCAGCCGTTCACCAAGTCTGGGTCCGTTGCGTCGGTTATCAGGTCGGTCCGTTTGTATTGCGCGGATGTTAAAGCGGGAAGGACAAACATCGACAGGGCGGAAGCCGCGATGAGCCTCCGGCACTTTATTGTAAAACTCATAATCATCTTTTCCTCCAAAACGAATTTTCGGATGCGATACACATCCCATGTGATCGCCAGAGGCTTAGTTTGGCTGGGTAAGAGTTCATTGGGAGCAACTTGAGTTCCAGCACGAACGACTGCCCACGAGATGAATTAGCAGTTGAGAACAAGGAGCTTAGGAGTGCCGGGCCAGGGAAACAAACCACAGCGCTCCTATTTCCCGTAGACAAACGCTGGTGGGGATACCGAAGTTGGAAGGTATTTATTCCCGGTAAGTGTGCGGAACCTCGACGGGTGGTAAGCCGCCGGACCCGAACGACTAGGCCTTGCGGAGAGTCAGGAGCGTGATTTCAGGAGGCACTCCAAGGCGCAGTGGCGCGCCGACAGTGCCGAGGCCGCGATTCACGTAAATCGAAGCCAGGGCCGATGAGCGGTTCGGAAACAAAGACCCGTGGTTCTTTTCAAACACCGAACCGTTCGAGGCGGCGCGGTCGTTCGGCGCAGGAGCGAACATCGGGCGGTGATAGAGCCCGGCCACATAATCCGTGATGAAGCGCGCAGGGCTGAGCCGGTGGTCGAGAATTTCGACTTGGATCTGTCCGCCATGAGTGTGGCCGGCGAGGGTTAACTCGATGCCCATCTCCGCGGCGCGATTGAACGCGTTGGGGTTATGCGATAGCAAAATATTGGGCATGTCGCGGCGCACTAGCGGTTCCACATGCTGGAGAACCTGAAGTCTGCGGCCTCTTGGCGTGCGCTCGCGCTGATAATCGACGCCGATCAGATTAAAGGATGCTCCCTTGAAGTCGATTTGTGCATTTTGGTGCCGCAACAACTTCATTCCGGCCTGCGCGAAAAGGAACTGCGCCGTGTCTTCCGCCCGAGCATAAATTTCGTGATTGCCGTTACAACCCCAAACGCCAAGCGGAGCGCGCAACCTTTTCACTTCGTCGATGCAATCGGCGATGGGATCGCTTGCACCGGTGATGAAGTCGCCCGTCACGAGCGCGAGGTCGGCGCCCAGATCGTTGGCCATGTCGACGGCACGGCGAACTTGCAGGCGAGGCATATAGCTGCTCAGATGAATGTCGCTGATCTGCACGATCTTCATACCCTCGAGCCCGGCAGGTAGATTGGGCAAGGGGATTTCGACCCGCCTCACTTGATAGTCCAGGCGCTCGGCGGCAAAGCCGTAGACCGCGGTTAAAAACGGCCCGGCTCCGGCGAGCGCGGTGGCCGTTTTGAAAAAATAGCGGCGCGATGGGTTGGGAAGGAGTTCCACGGCGGCTGGCGGCTGGTCGTGCGGAGCCGCGACCGTGGGAGCGGCATAATCCTTGGAAGGCTTCGGAATGGACTTAAGCTGGTAGGCGGCACGCAGCCAGGCCCAGATGCGGTCGATTCCGTGCACAATCTTTACCGCCAAGTACGCGAAGAGGGCACTGAAAAACCATAAGCCGGCGAAAACCGTGAGCATGTTGCCGGTCGGAATCAGGTAGCCGTGGCGGCCCATGCGGAAGCTGTCCGCCGTTGCGGCGATAATCAGCAGAAGCGCCGTAACGTAAATCAGGCGTGCCACTACGCGAAGTCTCTGGCTGCCCCAATTTGAGGTAATCCGCCAAATGGCGCGATACCAGAACCGCTGGGAGAGAAAAAGTAGTCCCATGACCCCGAGGCCGATTGCGCTGAGCACTAAGAGCCAAGTCCAATTCAATGAGAGCGTCCCCCTCGGAGCAAGCTATAAGTTTAGCATGCCTGTCCCCGGTGTATCCCATGACGGGGGCGAAGGTCTCGCGTAAGATGAACCCGGCCAAGTGGCCAGGTCTTTGGCTGCCCGGGTAAGAAACGCCTGGCCGCGTGGACCGTCAGAGAGTGTGAGCCTGCCCAGGCCCACTCAAGCCAGGCCAGAAGGCATGTTCAAAAGCAAGCAAATTTGAGGAGAGAAACGATGAAGAGTCTTAGCAGATGGGGGGCCCTGCTGGTTGCAGCAATTCTCGCGGCGATGCCGGCATTGGCGCAAGAAGCCAAGCCGGCCGCCACGCCAAAACCGGTGTCGAGTCCGTCACAGGCCGTGTTGGAGTCCTGGAATGAGATCGGGAAAAAGCTGATCGCCATCGCCGAGGATTTGCCGGAAGACAAGTACGACTACAAACCTAATCCGGAGTCGCGAACTTTTGTGGCGCAACTTCTGCACGTTTCCGCATCGATGTATTTCTTCACCGATGAAGCCGTAGGGAAGAAAGCGCGGTACGGCGACGATCCAAAACGCGACGAACTGAAGACCAAGGAGCAGGTTGTAGCCTTCGTAAAAAAGTCGGTGGAAGACGGGGCAGACCTCATCAAGTCCAAGGGCGATTCAGGCATGGCAGGAACGGTGGTACTTGGAAAACAAACCTACCGGCTCTCGGATCTAGCGTATGGATTGATCGAGCATTCCGGCGAGCACTATGGCCAGCTCGTCGTCTATTACCGCATCAACGGGATGGTGCCACCCGAATCACGGCCTAAGAAGTAAGAAGGTTCACATCGAAAACTAGGATCGGGCACGAGGATCCGTCCTCGTGCCCGTTTTCTTTTGTGCGCTGGATAGTGCTATGAGGTTGCCGCACCAGCAGCGCCGTTCTCCAGAAGCGCAGTCAGTTGTGCAGGATCGCTCGTCGGCGGCAGACAAGTTTGTCCCGCGCAGACGACAGCCAGCGGTTTGTCAGCGGGGAGATGCGGCAACGTTTCCTTCAGCGCGCCGGCGAGATGGAGTTGCTGCGTTTCGGGCGTTACACGGAGGACTGATTTGCCGAAGCGGTAAACGCTGTGGGCTGCTTCTTCGAGGGCTTGCGCGTCGGGATCATCCGCACGGCCGGTGATGACGACTTGCATCGGATGGCGCGCAAACAGCGTGGCCGCAAGGCCATACGTTGCGGCAAACATTCCGTATTGCGGCACGATTCCAGCAAATGCTTCAAGCGTTTTCTGCGCTAGATCGTAATAACGCTGGTCGCCGGTGAAGGCGTGCATGCGAATCAGCGCGATGGCCGCTACGGAATTGGCTCCGGGCGTGGGCGAATCCTGGAAGGGCTTGCGGCGAACATCAAGGCCGCCCATCGGCGCGGCGTCCGAAGGCCGATCGAAAAAACCGCCGCCTTCGGCGTCGCCATAACGGGCGATGGCAAGGTCCATCGTTTTTTGCGCGGCGGCAAAATAGCGCGGATCGAGGGTCGCTTCGTAAGCATCCAGCAAAGCCAGCACGCCGAAAACTTGGTCGTCGAGTGAACCGTCGAGCGCAGGCCCTCCGATGCGATGGCCGAAACCACGCGTCTCGCTCCAGACTTCCTTCAGCATGCGGTCGAGAGTCTTAAGAGCAAACTCGCGGCAGTCTTTCGCGAGCCAGTCATTCACAATTCCATGGGAGGCTTCCAGGAAAGCGGAAACAAACATCGCGTTCCAGAAAACGTACATGGTCTTGTCCACAAAGGGCGTTGGGCGCTGAAGCCGCGCTTGCATCATCTTTTTCTCGGCTCGCAACTTTGTTTTGACGACATCGTCGGCGTCGCGCTTTAGAGTCTCTGCTATTTCTTGGAACCCTCGCGCGATCCAGAGCACGTTTTTGGCTGGATTGTGGTGCATCTCGCCGTGGGCTTCCACGTCGTAATAGAGTTCGATCACGCGAGCTTCTTCGGGTGTCAGAACAGAGCGAACTTCATCAAGCGTCCAAGTAAAGTAGTCCCCATCATCGTCCAGCGAATAATCGGCATCCTGACTGGCATAAAAGCCGCCGTTTTCCCGGTCAGATAAAACCTCCATCACCCATATCACGATGCGCTCGGCCGTCTCGGAAAATGACGCTTCCCAATCATGTTTTCCACTCGTTCGAGACACATGCAGATAGTTCTTCAAAAGCTCGGAATTGTCGTACGACATCTTCTCGAAATGGGGCACGAGCCAGCGTTCATCCACAGAATAGCGATGGAAACCTCCGGCAAGCTGGTCATAAACGCCGCCGCGAGCCATTTTTTCTAGGGTGGTTTCGATCATAGCCAGCAGATGTTTTTCTTTCGTTTGCTGATAGCGCTCCAGCACCAAATCGACTGCCGAGGAGTGCGGGAATTTCGGAGCGTGACCAAAGCCGCCATTCTTGATGTCAAATTGCTGCGTGACCGAGGTGATTTGCGCATCGACGACGCCGGGGTCGAACTCCGCGCGCGCACCTGTAAACACTTCCGCCTGAGCGACGGCATCGGCCAAATGATCCGCGGCGCGGACAAGCTCGGCTCTCTTATTCCGATAAGAATCCGCCACCGCCAAGAGAATGCGCCGGAAGCCGGGCCGGCCCATTTGATCTTCCGGAGGAAAATACGTGCCGCCAAAAAACGGCTTTCCATTCGGCAACAAAAATCCCGTGAGCGGCCAGCCGCCCTGGCCGGAGATGGCGCTAACAGCGGATTGGTAACGTGCATCAACGTCCGGGCGCTCGTCGCGGTCCACTTTCACGGCAACAAAATGTTCATTGATAATTTTGGCGATTTCGGAGTTCTCGTAACTCTCGCGATCGATGACGTGGCACCAATGGCACCACACCGCGCCGATATCCAGAAGGATGGGCTTGTCTTCGGATGCCGCGCGCGCAAAAGCCGAGTCGCCCCATTCGTGCCAGTCGATGGGTTGGTGCGCCGCGGAACGGAGATACGGACTGGCGGAATCCTTCAGACGATTTTCAGAGTGAGACGGCACGAAAAATCCTTTCGGTTCGCGAAGCGCTGAAGGCAAGCGAAGTTCTTGAAAGTGCAAATGCTGGCGGAACGATGGCACGAGCCGCCGGACCGTCTACTGCAGGATGTCTCCCGGGCCGGTGTCGCGCGGGTCGATTGGCTTGCGCCCGGCAAAGCCTTCGTCCTGCCGGTGGTAAAAGCGGATGCGGTCCTCGCCGAGCTTCCAGCATAGATAGACGGCTTCGTTATCGATTACAGCGGGAAAATCCAGCAAACCCACGTCGAGGTCCTTGATGAGGCAACCGGTCTCGAGGATACGGCTCAGCGCACTCTTCAGAGATGCGGCGAGGTGCTGGTGTTCGACTCGCAATGCCGCGAGCTTTTCGTACGGGACGATCACGCCGCCCATCATCATGATTCGCGCGGATACCGCGGAAAGATCAGTTTCCAGCCCGGACATCTTCTTGCGGCAGTCCATGGCTTCCATGAGAAAAGGTTCTAGTTCCCGCCGCGCTCGTTCCGCTTCGGTGAGGGTAAAGAGCCGTGGCTCCGGCTCAGGCGAGTCGTCCTGCCCCTCTTCTTCGTCGTCTTCTTCGTCCGCCATTGGATGTCCGTTCTTTATGCGCCTCTTCTGTCCGGCTTAATTCGATGCTAACGCAAACTCATCGCAGGGTCGAGCGCGTGCGCTCCGGGAAAGGAACCTCGATGGAAGCATTTCACTATCCGCCGATAAAAACCATGGTACGCGAGGGGGGCACGAAATCAGGGGCGTTGATGCGATGTCCTTCTTCTTTTTCGTCAACCACGGAACGAATGTACGTTGTCACGTCGTCGTCCGTCGCTCCCTCGCGGAGAAGTCCTCGCAGGTCGTGATCATCCTTGCTGAAGAGGCACGTCCGCAGCTTTCCATCGGCTGTAAGGCGGATCCGGGAGCAATGGCCGCAGAAAGGCTGCGTCACCGGCGCGATAAGGCCGATTTCGCCGGGTGCGCCGTCGGCGAAGCGGTATTTGCGCGCCGTTTCGCTGCGCTCGTGAGGAATTTGAACGAGCGGCCACCGCGCATGGATGCGCTGGTGAACTTCCGCTGCCGGGACGACCAGATTGCGCGTCCAGGTCCGGTCGGCATCGAGTGGCATGAACTCTATGAAACGCATAATCACGCTTCGCTCGCGCGCGAATTCGGCGAACGATTCCACTTCGTCATCATTCAGGCCGCGGACCAGCACGGCATTGACTTTCGCGGGGGCCAGCCGTGATTTCTGCGCCACCTCGATGCCGTGCATCACGGTGTCGAACGATTTGGTACGGGTGATGCGTTCAAATTTTCCGCGATCGAGGGAATCGAGGCTGATATTGATGCGGCGCAGTCCCGCCTCAATCAGCCGTTCACAGCGCTCCGGTAGCAGATGGCCGTTAGTGGTCATCGAAAGATCTTGGACGCCAAGCGCATGGAGTCGCGCGATGTAATCCTCCACGCCGGCGCGCACCAGCGGCTCTCCACCGGTAATGCGTATTTTGCAAATGCCGAGACCCAGAAAAATGTGCGCAAGCCGGTCCAGTTCGGGCCAGGATAGAATTTCGTCATGGCCGCGGTAATTCTCGGGGTCGGCGGAGCGGCAGTACACGCAGCGGAAGTTACAGCGGTCCGTTATTGAAATGCGGAGGTCGGTGATTTGGCGGCCGAATTTGTCTTGAAGGGTCATGGCACGATTTTCTGATTGGACGCGACTGCCCGAATTCCTTCTTCCTTTATCCGCAAAAACAAAATCGCCCGATCCAACAGCTTGGAATCGGGCGCGCAACGGAAATACACACATTCCCGTTGAATCGCTCCTTTCCAAGTTCGGGAGGCCCGGGTGTTTCCACCCGAACCCTCAGCCTCGCGGTTCCCGAAATCTACCGCCAAAGCATCGTCCCTGCGCCGTAGGCTTTCTCTCCGGTAGACAACAGGGATCGGAGTTCCCCCCTAGTGTATGCCTGTACGAAAAAGTCTGCAATTCAGTAGACTCGGCCCGTGCCAACTGCTCTCAGAACGGGCCCCTACCGGTTCTACATTTACAGCCACGAGCCAAATGAACCACCTCACGTGCACGTGGATAGGGACGATCTGTAGGCAAAGTTCTGGCTGATTCCGGTGGTGCTCGCCCGAAACTTTGGGTTTAGCTCAAAAGAGCTTGGTAGAGTAGAATCTTTAGTAGAAGCCAATCGAGACGCGCTCCTAGAGGCATGGAATGGGCACTTCGGCTTTGAAAGCTGATGAACGCGTGGCTGGCGTGAGTTTTTCTGCCGACTCGCTCAGCGTCACACTGAAGGATGGCAGAGTTATCAGTGTGCCTCTCACATGGTACCCGAGACTCCGCCACGCAACTCCAGCTCAACGTATCCACTGGAAGATTGCAGGCGGTGGTTACGGTATTCACTGGCCGGATCTCGATGAGGATCTCAGCACCGAAGGGCTGCTCCGCGGGGCGCCCGCACCGCAAAATCCGGCAACTCCTTAAGACATCCGGGATTCCCGGCCCACAGTGTGTGATAGAGTTTTTGCCACGCCATGCGGATCTTCGTTCTCGGGGCCGGAGCGACCGGCTCCCTTCTGGCAGAACTCCTCCAACGACAAGGACACACCGTCTGGTGCGGTGATCGTGACCCCGTTCGCGCGCGCCGCTTTCTAGGCAAAAGAAGCACGATTGCCGTTACCGAGGTGAACGCCAGAAACCTGCGCGGCATCGTGCGCGCCGCCCGCGGCTGCCAGCTCGTCGTCAACGCGTCGGCGAGCGTGTTTAATCAGATTGTGATGCGAGCCGCGCTGCGCCTGCGCGCGCATTACGTAGACCTGAGCTCGCACCTTACGCGCAATCCCTTCAAAGCAGAGCAACTGTCCTACGCGAAGCGCTTCGAAGAAAAAAACAGGACGGCGCTCATTAATGCCGGCGCAGCCCCGGGTTTGACAAACCTGCTGGTCAAGCGCGCGGCGGAGATGCTGGACGAAGTTGACTCCGTGCACATCCGCCTTTATGAAAGCGCCGAAAGCGACGATCCGATTTCGCAGTGGTCGCCGGAAGTCTCGTTTGACGAAGCAATCTCCAGTCCGCGCGTTTATCGCCACGGCAAATTCCGCATGGAAAAGCGATTCGCGGAGCTCGAAAAGTTTCGGTTCCCGGATCCGATTGGCACCGCCAGCGTCGTTCTCGCCGCGCAGGACGAAGTCGCCACGCTTCCTTACTCTATTCCCATGCGGAATATGGACGTGAAAATCGGCGGAAATGAGTTCGATCGCCTGCGTCGCTGGTACAAGCAGGGGAAACTTTCAAAGTCGCGCGGCATCGTCCGCCACCGTTTCCCTCACACTTCGTCGCCGCGCATGATCGCAAAACTTATTCGCCAAGGCGTGCTGCAAAATGCGCGGTTTTCGGCGGCAGTGCTCGTGCGCGGAGTAAAACACGGTGCAAAAGAAGATCAGCATCTGTTGATCCGTACAGACGCGATGTTCCCAACGCTTTACCAGATTCGCCAGCAGGGCCGCTACTCCACGCCCGTTGCCTACGCCACCGCTCACGCCGCGGCGCTTTTCATCAAATATTTTCGCCGTGAGGAAGCCGGAGTGTTCGCTCCCGAAATGTTGTCTGTAGAAACGCGGCGCGCGATCATCTTGGGAATGCGCGCTCACGGCGTGAAAATTACACACAAAGTCACAGCCATCAAACACGACGGGGAAGACGAAGAAGAGTCTTGATTCGCTCCCCTCGGAACTTCGGTTGTTCAGGCAGCTGAATCTTTGGCGGCTATGGGCGAGCTTCAAACACCAAATTGAATGGCGTTTGCGTGGCCCGGCGGAATCTAGTGAACCCTCCGCTCGTAACGACTTCCTTCAATCGTTTCTCTCCCGCTTGCGCTCCAAGAGCCAGCCCCACCTCCTGGGATAGAGAGGCCGGCGTGCAAAGTAGCGTGGACGCTCCGTAAAACGCCCGGCCAATGGGATTGAGATTATCCTCCAGTTTGTCGCCCGCGAACGGCTCAACGATCATCCACGTCCCGTCCTTCTTGAGCCTGCTGTGCACATGCGCGGACGCGCCCGCGGGATCGCCCATGTCGTGCAGGCAGTCGAAAAATGTCACGAAGTCATAATCCTTTCCCGGAAAGGATTTTGCGCTGGAGACTTCAAACTTGATGCGGTCACCAACTCCGGCATCGCGCGCGCGTTGTTTGGCCGTCTCGATCGATTTGTCATGGTAATCGAAACCGGAAAATTCGGACTTGGGATAGGATTTCGCCATCAGAATGGTCGATGCCCCCAGGCCGCAGCCGACATCAGCGACTCGCGCGCCGTTTTTCAGTTTTTCGTCGACGCCCTCGAGCGACGGAATCCATGCCGCAACGAGGCTCGCGGCGTAACCGGGCCGAAAAAATCGCTCGGTGCCGACAAAAAGTTCGGAGTGGTGCTCGTGCCAGCCCATTCCCTCACCCGTCTTGAACTTTTCCGTTAGCGATTCCTCCGCCTTGACGGCCGCGAGCGCAACTTGAAACGCACCCGGCAGGAATACGGGGCTGCTTTCGTCCGCCATCGCAAACGCTTGTTCTTCGCTAAGGTGAAATCTGCCGGTTGCGGCATCGTACGTTACGTAGCCGCCGGCAGCTTGAGCGCTTAGCCATTCGCGAACGTAGCGTTCAACGGTACCCGTACGTTTCGCAAGTTCAGCGGCCGTTTGTGGCCCGCCGGCCGCGAGGCCTTTAAACAGGCCAAGCTTGTCCCCTATGCGTATCAAGGCGGCGTTAAACGTAGCCCCGAAATCCACCACAGCCTTGACAAGAAATTCATGCAGCTTGTCCTGATTAATGGCCATCGATTCCTCCATAAATTGAAGACGAGTCGCCTTAGCAATTATCAGGGATTCTAGACTCGGGGCGAGGCAACGGCAAGGTGCATTCATTGGTGCGCTCAGCAGCAACGGTTTGGGCGCGAATAGCGGCGATTGATTTGCTCGACGTAAAACTCCTCTGCGCTGAGGGCGCGGCACTCCGCATCTTGCCGGCCTTTTGAGCGCAGATAGCGGTCGTATGCGGCGTCGCCGCACCATTCACGCAAGCCGCGCCAAAACCGGCGAACAGAGCGTAAAGCGATTTTTGAAGATCGGCGCATCAATCATCTCCGTGAGCCGCACCGGTAAATCCCGCAGCCCATTGCGTCGTAACATACGGCGCCTCGTGCAGCACGGCCTCACGGCGCCCGCTCAAAATCGCATACCACTGGATCAGCGCTTCTATCAGAAGCACGAGGATCATGAGTGCGAGCACTCCCGTAACGACGGCATCCAGGCGCTGGTTGAAAATCAGGCGCTGCGTCTCGGTAATCATTGACGCCGGAACTTGTCCTGCAGCAATCTGTGCAGCAAGTGAACTGGCTTTCGCGAGAAATCCGAGATTGGGATTTGCATCGAAGATTTTCTGATAGCTCGCCGTCATGGTCACCGCAATCAGCCAAGCCATCGGCACAAGGGTTACCCAAATCCATCGCAGCCTCTTCATCTTCAGCAGAATCGTCGTAGCAACAACGAGCGCCACCGCCGCCAGCAACTGGTTCGCAATCCCAAAGAGCGGCCATAGCGAATTGATTCCTCCAAGCGGGTCGACGACGCCTTGGTATAAGAAGTAGCCCCACATTCCCACGATAATCGCGCTCGCCAGCAATATCCCCGGCATCCATCCCAAGCGTCCGAAAGGTTCCCAGATTTTCCCCCCCAACTCTTGCACCATGAAGCGCCCCACGCGCGTCCCAGCGTCCAGCACGGTGAGGATAAACAGCGCTTCAAACATAATTGCGAAGTGATACCAGATGCTCAGCAGCCGTTCGCCTCCGATGGTGCGCGAAAAAATTTGCGCCATTCCAACGGCCAGCGATGGCGCGCCCCCCGCGCGATTGAGCAAAGTCTGCTCGCCCACGGCGTGCGCGAGA
This sequence comes from Candidatus Acidiferrum sp., assembly GCA_035576885.1. Classification (GTDB taxonomy): domain Bacteria; phylum Acidobacteriota; class Terriglobia; order Acidiferrales; family UBA7541; genus Acidiferrum. The sequence continues at coordinate 94,249 of DATLVZ010000098.1, forward strand.
TTAGTCATGGTCTGCGGGTCGAGATGGTAGCCCCACGCGCTGATCGTTGCGGCAGCGGCATCCGCCGTTCCGCCAACAATGCTCGATGGACTGTTAATGGCGAAATAGACGCCGGGCGGCATCGCGCACGCCGCAACCATGGCCATCACGCCGACAAACGACTCCAACAGCATCGCGCCATAGCCGATCATCCGGGAGTGGCTTTCGCGGAGAATCATCTTTGGCGTGGTACCCGAAGAAATCAGCGAATGAAATCCGCTGATCGCTCCGCAGGCGATGGTGATGAAACAAAACGGAAAAATCTTCCCCGCAAAGACTGGTCCTGATCCATCAATGAATCTCGTGAGCGGCGGCATCATGATTTGCGGCCGGACAAACAGAATCCCCGCCGCAAGCGAAAAAATCGCGCCCGTCTTGATGAACGCGCTCAGATAATCGCGGGGCGCGAGCAGCAGCCACACGGGAAGAACGGCAGCTGCAAAACCGTACGCGATGATCAGGAACGCCAGAGAAACGCCCCCGAACGTGAACGCTTGCGCCCACGATGGGGACGCTGCCACCCACTGCCCGGCTACCACGGCGAACAGCACGAGCGCCACGCCAAACAAAGATGCTTCCAATACGCGCCCTGGCCGAATAAAGCGCAAATACACGCCCAATAAAAGCGCGATGGGAATTGTCATCGCCAGCGTGAACGTCGCCCAGGGCGAAGATTTCAGCGCGTTGACAACAACGAGAGCGACAACCGCCAGAAGGATCACCATAATCGCCAGCACGGCAAGTTGCGCAATGAAACCGCCGCGGGCGCTTACTTCCTCGCGGGCCATCTGTCCGAGCGTTTTCCCGCCGCGCCGGATCGAACAGAACAGAATAATGAAGTCCTGCACGCACCCCGCCAACGCCGCCCCGGCGATTAGCCAGAGCGTACCCGGCAAGTAACCGAATTGCGCTGCAAGCGTTGGTCCGACAAGAGGTCCCGGCCCGGCAATCGCCGCGAAATGATGCCCGAAGAGAACCCATTTGTTGGTGGGGACAAAATCACGACCGTCATCGTGAATTTCAGCAGGCGTGGCGCGCTTGTCATCCAGCGCAAGCAAACGCGCCGCGATGAACGACGAGTACAAGCGGTAGGCCACCAGGTAGCAACAAGCCGCCGCTACGACGAACCACGTGGCATTGAGCGGCTCGCCGCGGTGTAACGCAATCGCGCCTAAAGCGCCCGCGCCCGCGAACGCCACGGCAAGCCAAACAATAAATTTTAGGACGCGCTTCATTTCCCCGAGCTGGCGCGAATGAATTGCGCAGTGTCCTGTTTTAGCTTCGCCAGCGACGGCATGTGCGCATAGACCATGTGTCCCGATTCGTAGTAGGCCCCGCTCAAATGGTCCCTCAAAGATGGATCGAGGCCAAGATGCTCGAACGTATAGTCCGCCGCAAAGAAAGGCGTGGCCAAATCGTAGTAGCCCTTGGCCACAAAAACGTGAAGAAAAGGATTCTGCGTCATCGCACTGCGGAGCGTTTCTCCCACATCGACGTAGCGATTTTCGTAGGGCTTGTAACTCCATGGATAAACGCGCCCCGTCAGAACTTCGTAGGGCAGGTCGCTGTCGAATTTCAAATCGCCGCGCACGTAATCGTTGAGTGTCGCTGTGTACGGCCCGATAATCGCCGCGATGCTCGGGTCATATTCCGGCGAATCGCCGGCGGCATCGCGGTCAATGCCAGTAAAGCGCCCGTCGATGCGGCCGACGGTGCGCCTTTCGCTACGCAGCAGCTCTTTCGTGAAGCGCTCGATTTCCACGCGCATATTTGTCCGCTCGATGTAATCCGCGGAGAGGCCCGTCAGCCGCGCAAGCTTGCGCACTACTTCGGCATGTTCCGTAGCCGGCAGTGCGTCTCCCTCCATTAGCGCGGACGTGTACTCGCCTTTCGCAAAATTTTCCGACTCTTCAACGGCTTTGTGTAAATCTCCCTGCAAGTCGGCGGGCAATTTCTTGTGGTACCACGCAATCGCCGTATATGTGGGCAAATAAAGTATGTATGGCAAATCATTGCCCGTATTGAAATCCGCCGTCTCGAAATTCAGAATCGTGGAAACCAGGATGATTCCGTTCAAATACATCCCATAGCGCTGCTGCAGATAGCCGGAAAGTCCGGCTGCGCGCGTCGTCCCGTAGCTTTCACCGGCAAGAAATTTCGGAGAAGACCAGCGCTTGTTGCGCGTTGCGTAAAGCCGGATGAAATCACCCACCGACTGCACGTCCTCCTGAACGCCGTGGAACTGGTTTGGCGATTCTCCCGGGGCGGGCCGGCTATATCCGGTCGAAACCGGATCGATGAAGACGAGGTCGGTGACATCCAAGAGCGAGGATTCGTTGTCCACCAGCTTATAGGGCGGCGGCAGGAGCGCGCCTGCGTCTCCCATCTCCACGCGCCGCGGACCAAACGCCCCGAGGTGCAACCATACGGAGGACGAACCGGGGCCGCCATTAAACGTAAACATAATCGGCCGTTTCGCGACATCGCTTACGTCATCCCTCGTGTAGGCCATATAAAAAACGCTCGCTTTCGGAGTGCCTTCCTCCGTTTTCATTACGATCATCCCTGCCGTCGCCGTGTACTTAATCTCCTGGCCGCCGATTTTCGCAGAATGTTTCGTTTGCACCACTTTGTCTTCGGGGGGCGCGGGCGTCTTCTTTTCCTCTTTGGGCTTTTCGGCTGCCTTCTCGCCCGGCTTTTCCGGCGGAGTTTGCGCCGTCTGCTGCGCGAAGCAAAACGTAGTGCCCAGCAGAATCAATGCAGTGCAGCTCAAATCGACATAGCGATATTTCATCCGCGGTACTCTCCTATGGTCAGACCAGTGGAAATGGCAGAACAGCCGGCGGCATCGTATTCGAGTGCAGCATCGTCGTCAATCGATAGAAAGAGCCCCAATCCGCCTGCGGCGCTGCCGAATTCACTTGTGCCAGGGCTGGCTCGCTATAGAATGCTGGCACGACACAGCCACATTGCTTCTAGGAGCATTCATGCGCCCAGTCCGTCCACGGCTTACCGTGTGCCTGAGCCTTGCCGCAGTTCTGCTTTTTCTGCCTCTCGCCAGCGCCCAGCAAAAAGAAGAGTTGCCTCATCCCAGCACGCTTTCCGAGCTGCAAAAAGCCATGAAGAAGGTCCTCGACAAGTATCACTTGCCAGGCGCAGGCGTCGCGCTCGTCTCGAATGGCAACTTGCTCTGGTGTGGTGGACTCGGCAAAGCGGACATTGCCTCCGGTCGCGACGTTAGTTGCGACACGGAATTTCGTGTCGGCTCTATCAGCAAATCCTTCGTCGCGCTCGCACTCTTGAAGCTGCAGGAGGAAGGAAAAATTAATCTCGAAGCGCGATTGCAAGATGTGGCGCCGGAAGTCCCCGTCAAAAATCCCTGGCAATCCTCCAATCCCGTGCGCATCGTAAATCTACTCGAACATACCGCGGGATTCGACGACATGGAAGCAGCCGAGGTCTACAATTTCAACGACCGTTACGATTTTTCGCTTCTCGAAGTCTTTAAGCGCTTCCAGGAACCGCAAGACGTCCGCTGGCCTCCTAGCACCCGTATGTCTTATTCCAACCCGGGCTTCGGGATAGCCGGTTACCTCATCGAAAAAATCTCCGGAGAACCTTTCGACCGCTACATTCGCGAGACCATTCTCCGGCCTATAGGCATGAGCAACGCCGACTTCCCGTTCACCGAAGCGAACAGAGCTCTTCTCGCAACCCCTTACCATGGCGATCCACCTCACGCCCTCCCAGGTTTCCCATTTATTTATCTGCGGCCTGCGGGCGATCTGAAAGCCTCGCCCGGCGAACTGGCCAAGCTGGTGCAATTTCTCCTCCGGCGCGGAAAAGCTGGCGATGTGCAAATCGTGAAACCGGAGTCCATTATTCGCATGGAATCGGTTGAGACGACACTCGCTGCGAAAAACGGCCTGCGCCTCGGCTACGGTCTCGCGAACTATACCGAAGTCACCGGCGGCATCGTCACCCATGGCCACGACGGCGGGATCGACGGATTCATCTCCTCGTATCGCTACATGCCGGAACAGAATTGGGGCTACGTCGTGCTCTTGAACAGCACGCAATCGGGCCAGGCGTTGAACGATCTGAACAAGCTGGCCATCGATCTTCTGTCGAAAGGTTTTCCCAAGCTGCAGCAGCCCGCAGTCTCGATCACCCCTGTTGAGCTAGAGCGATTTGCGGGTTATTACGCGCCGCGCGCGCCGCGGTCGCAACTCCTGTCGTTCATCGACGATTTATCCGGCGGCCTCCGCATCCGCGTGATCAATGGAGCGCTTACTCGGTCCAGCCTTTTCGGCAAACAGGAAAATCTGGTGCCGGTTGGCAAGAACCTTTTTCGTGGCGAGAAAGAGCCCGAAGCCACGACGATTTTCTTCTCTAATGGCACGGGCAACATGGGGCTCTCCAGTCAGGGGATGGAAGGTTTTTCCTACGGCGAGCGCACCAACATTGCATGGACTTATGCACGGATTGCGTTGCTTCTTCTCTGCCTCGTCCTGATGGTGACATCCCTTCTCTTCGCGGCCGTTTGGATCTTGCGCAATCTCTTCGGAGGATTGAAAGGCGTTCAACACCTGGCGGTGCGCGCGATTCCGCTTGTTGCAACACTTAGCTTTGTCGTTCTGGTCTTTTGCTTCACAAGGCTTGGCGGCGCAGATAGCGGAAAGCTCACGGTTTGGACGTTTGGAATTTTCGCCTTGAGTATCCTCTTCCCACTTCTCTCGCTTTACGGTCTCCTCCTGGCCGTTCGCACACCGACAAACGAAATTCACGCAGGCACGCGTCTTCACTCCTTGCTCGTCTCCTTGGCCTGCTGTGTCGTCACGATTTTTATCGCGTCCTGGCACCTCATCGGCCTCCGCCTCTGGGCCCCGTGATCCCACAAAGCTCGCCGCCCAACTATTCCGTGCAGCCGTAAAATCTGTTTGCGGCGTCTAGAATGCGCGACAGCTGGTCATGCGGGCGTTTTTCAGCCGAGGGCAAAATATCCCACCCCGTGAAGACCACGACCATGTCGTAGGGCGGCACGACTAAGAGTTGCTGGCCGCCGAATCCGCGTGCCGTCCACGCTATATCCAAGGGCGTACTTCCGAAGGATTGCAGCCACCATTGGTAGCCATATTTCCAATCGCCTTCGGCGACAGCGACATGCGTCGATACGGATTCCTTGATCCACCTGTCTGAAACAATCTCCTTCCCGCCCCACATGCCGCCTTTGAGAAACAGTTGGCCGATTTTGGCAAGATCGCCCGAGGACAAATAAAGTCCCCCTTCCGTGTCCGGCAGACCGGTGGGAGATTGTTTCCAGTAATAGCGCATGCCCAGCGGCTTAAAGAGATGTTCAGCCGCATAGTCATCAACATTCTTGCCGGTGATTTTTTTGAAGATGTGCGCCAGAAGCATCGTCGCGCCGCTGTTGTATACGAACACCTTGCCCGGTTCGTTCGCCATCGGCCGATCGATCACGTATTGCACCCAGTCGCGGCTTGCTTCCATGAGGTCGGCGGAGTTCTTAGGATCGTCGTATGGAAGATCTTCATGCCACTCGAAACCGGCTGTCATCGTTAGCAGATCACGAATCGTAATTCGCTTTTTGCGGTCGTCCAGATTCGCGATCCTCTTAGCCTCGAAATACTTCACAATCGGCGTGTCGAGCCCCGCCGTGAAATCGTTCCGTGTTCGCGCGATTCCAATGGTTATGGATGTAACTGTTTTTGACACCGACTGCATGGTGTGCATGTCGCTGCCGCGATAGAAGGGATGGAATTCCGTGCTGAAATAGTTGTAAGGGCCGTGCGGGTCGTGATTCAGCGGGCCTTCTTTTTTTGCCCGCTCGCCATAAATCTGACCGTAGTCGTGTTTGTAGGACTTATCGTAGACGGCCGTGCCACAGCGCAGAACGAGCATGCTGTCCACAAGTCCGTATTTCCCGCTGGCAAGATCGACATCGAAGGCAGCGAGTTTTTCCGGATCGATCCCAAATTCTTTCGGGGCGCCCACCGGCCAATCCGTGGGGGCTGCGCGATCTTGCGCAATCGCGGGACTAGAGACAAGACAGATCAAGAGCGCGGCTGCCGCAGCGCTTTTCCCCGTAAGCTCGCTCCTGCTCGTGCCATGCACTGCGCAAATTTTCATCGTTTGTCCATTCTCTTTGTAATTTCAATCAACCAGTGAAGTGAATTTCAATAGCGGATAGAGTTCACAAAATATCTTTGCAATTTCTTTCGGAAAAAGTGCGCGCGTCGCCTCGGAAGGCTTCATCTTCTTCCGCACGATCCATCCCTGAAGTTTTTTCCAATCCTCGGCATGTCTCGGCCAGCCGTTTTGCTGGGTCCACTCTTTCTTTTCCACGGAGTACCAGTAACTTTCATAACGCCGCCCCAGTTTCTTCTGCTGCTGGGCGGGCCAGTTCGGCTGCGCGAGGAGACGCGGCTCGGTGACCTGGCCGAGCGCGGACTCTCTTCGTTTCGAGCCGGAATAAATACGGAAGCCTGCCGTCACGGCGTCGGCGGAGATTCCGGCGTAGAGCTGGCCAGTCTCGCCCTCGCCGGAAAACGGCGCGGAGATTTTCAAATACATTTGCGCGCGATACGGCGTTTTGTCCGTCGCGAAACGAATATCGCGGTTGATGCGCGAGAAGTTCGCGCCGGTGCGGCCAGTGGTGTCAAAGCGTGAATCGAGTCGCAGGACAGCCGGGCTGAGTTCTTCGAGAAAGCGCCGAAAAGGCTTTACCACAAATTCCTGGTAGCGTTCGCGGTTCGCGTCCATCCACACTTTGCGGTTGTTGCGCGCCAGTTCCCGAAAAAAACGAAATGTATCCGGCGTGAAAATCGGCTCCGGTTTGGCCATACACGACCCTCGCTGCAATTTGGTGGGGACAAGACTACACGATTCCCAATCGGCGTCAATTAAACTATGGATGAAAGGGTTGGCGTGATGAGTGACGATCGTTTCTTACTTGAGTTTCACGCAGAGCGGAGACGACATAAAGGAATGCATTTCGCATGTGGCGAAGTTTTTTCTGCAGGTAGCAGGCATAGGTGCCCCGTTCGCTGATTGGAACAGTGCGCGTAACTCACACAGCCGAAGTGCTGCTGATAGATTCCACATTGGCGCTTGCGGCGGGGCGCGGCTGGCGCTAGCCTGCGGGGATGAGCGATTTCACACCTACCAAGAGAACGAGAGTGACGCGAAAGCCGGACCGCGCGCATTACGACCGCGAAACGATTTACAACATTTTGGATCAGGCGTTTGTTTGCCATGTCGGTTTCATCGCGGAAGGAATGCCGGTTGTGGTGCCGACCAATTACGTGCGCGTGGGCGACAAGCTTTTTTTGCACGGATCGACGGCGAGCCGGCTGATGAAAACGCTGGGTAGCGGCGCGCCGTTCTGCCTGAGCGTGACGCTGCTGGATGGAATTGTTTTTTCGCCGACAGCAACGGGACACTCGGTGAACTATCGGTCGGTAGTGGTGATGGGCAAGGGCGAGCCGATCGAAGATCCAGTGGCCAAGCTGGCGGCGATGCGCGATTTCGTCGAGTACGTGCTGCGCGGGCGTTGGGCCACGGTCCGATCGCCAAGCGAGCAAGAGTTGAAAGGCACTATGGTTCTGGCAGTGCCGCTGGTGGAAGCGTCGGCGAAGATCCGGACTGGGTTTGCCGTCGACAACGACGGGGAATACGCCAGCGGAGCTTGGACCGGTGTGCTGCCATTCAAGTGGACGCCGGGCGAGCCAGTGCGTGATCCACGCGGCAATGCCACGATTCCAGTGCCTGACAGAATTCAACGCTATTCTCGACCGCAATAGGCGGGGACCCGAAAGACTCTTTGTCAGGGATGTGCCCGGTCCGCGCCAAGAACGGTAGTGACCCCGCCCCCCATGCTTCTTGTAAGTGTTGATTCTAAAAAGCTTACCTAAATTCTAAGTTTTTTAGAATCAACACTTGCGAGACATCTTGTAGGTGTTGATTTTAAAAGAGTTGTGAAGTCAGAAATCCGATAAAGCGCGGTGATTGCCGCTTACTCATTCTAAAGGGCTTAGGGAACGTATGGGTAGGAGCCCAAAAATGAAAAAACGGCAGAAGATCTGCCGCGCATTAAGAGTACAAAACTGCCTATAAATAAGAATACCACACAACAGGAAAAAAGCAAGGTCCATTTTGAGGGATGGAGGAACCGGAGTCGGAGCTGGACGGCGGATAGGAAACTCCTGTTGACCGGCAACAGGGGTGTGATAGGCTCGCGTTTGCTCCTGTTGATCGTCTAAAGGAGAGCATGGCATTTTTCGAAAGCAAATTCCTGGAAGAACCACTGGATACGTTAGTGGCGGGAGCGCATTAGGTTATGCGGGAATTTTGGCGCATGTTCTTGCGCCGCCTCACTGGAGTTTTCCGCGGCGAGCGATTGGAACACGATCTGGAGGCGGAACTGCGGTCGCACCTAGAGATGGCCGTTGAAATGAACTTGCGCATGGGCATGAACGCGGAGGACGCGCGGCGCGACGCGCTTCGGAGTTTCGGCGGGATCGAGCAGACGAAAGAAATCTACCGCGAACAAAGAGGACTACCCATGCTTGAGACCACACTTCAAGACTTGCGGTTTGGCTTGCGGATATTGCGGCGGAGTCCGGGCTTTTCCGGTCTGGCGATTCTGTGTCTGACCTTGGGGATTGGGGCGAATGCGGCGGTGTTCAGCTGGGTAGAAGGGATTTTGTTTCGTCCCTACCCGGCGGTGACGCACCAGGAGCAATTGGTGGCTCTGGGGGGAACGACGCAAGGGGGCGAAGCTGGCCCGATTTCCTGGCCTGATTTTCTGGACTTGCAGAGGAGTTGCACGCTTTTTGACAGTCTTTTTGTGAGCAAAATCACGGGGACGACGCTCAGCATCGGCGACCGCGCCGAGCGAACCACGGGAAGCATCGTATCTGCGAATTATTTTGATGCTATTGGGGTTCATCCGATTCTTGGGCGCGGATTCGAACCGGGTGAAGACAATGGAAGCAAGGCTCATCCTGTGACGGTGATCAGCTACCAACTCTGGCAAGGGCGGTTCAAGGGCGATCCGGCGATCATCGGAAAAACGCAAAGGCTCAACGGCGTGGTGCACACAATCGTGGGCGTGGCGCCAGAGGGGTTTTACGGGACGTTCGTGGGCTGGGCCATGCAGTTCTGGGTGCCGGCCTCGATGGAAGAAATATTTGAAGCTGGAGGATACAAGCTGGAGGATCGCGGCGCTCGGTGGATTGAATCGTATGGACGACTGAAGCCGGGGGTCACTCGCCAGCAGGCGCAAGAAGAAATTTCAGCTGTGGCGAAACGGCTGGAGGCTGACTATCCGGACACGAATCGCGGGCGCAGCATGCAACTCTGGCCTTTGTGGCAGACACCATTCAATAACGCACGTACATTGTTGCCGACCCTCGAAATCATGGTGGCGGTCGTGTTTTTTGTGTTGCTCATCGCGTGCGCGAACGTCGGCAACCTGCTGCTGGTGAGGTCGTTCGCGCGGCGACACGAAATGACGGTGCGGCTGGCGATCGGGGCGAGCCGCGGGCGTTTGCTGAAGCAACTTCTGACGGAAGGCGTGATCCTTTCGGCGTTTGGGGCGGTCGGAGGGCTGCTCGTCGCGTATTGGTGCCGTCATGCCCTGGTGCTTTTGTTCCCGGCACGTGGAGGGGTGTCGATGCACCTGCCAGGGGAAATCGATTGGCGCGTGCTGGCGGTGAGCGCGGGCGTTTGCCTGATCGCGACCTTGGTGGTCGGGCTGGTTCCCGCGCTGCAGAGCGGAAAGATCGATCTTGCCGGAGCGCTGAAATCCGATTCAGCAGGTGTGGTTGGAAGCCATGGAAAAGCGTGGGTTCGTTCGGGGTTAGTTGTGGTGCAGGTGTCGCTGAGTTTCGTTCTGCTGGTGGGCGCCGGGCTGTTGCTGCAAAGCCTCCAGAAAATCCGTAATTCCAGCCCGGGCTTTTCGACGCATGGCGTTCTCTCCACTGCCGTGGATTTGGTGTCGGCGGGCTATGATGTGCAGCGCGCGAAGAATTTCCAGGACGAATTGCTGGAGCGCGTGAAGGCGCTGCCAGGAGTCGAATCGGCGGTGTTCGCGCGAGCCACGCCGCTGGGCTATGGAAGTTATTCTGAGAGCCGGATTGCCGTGGATGGCTATCAACCGCCGCCGGAAGAGCAGCCAACCGTTGAATACAATGAAGTGGGGCCGGACTATTTCGTGACGATGGGGATTCCGTTGGTATCGGGGCGGGAGTTCACGCGCGCGGACGATGAGAAAGCAGCGCTGGTTGCCGTAGTGAATGAGACGATGGCCGGGAGATATTGGAGCGGCAAAGATCCGATTGGCGAGCGCTTACAAGTGAAAGGCCGGTGGATGCGAGTGGTCGGCGTGGCGAAAGACTCGAAGTACCAGAGCGTCCGGGAAACACCGAAACCATTTTTCTATGTGCCGTGGCGGCAGAATTTCTCTGTTGGGGGTGGGTTGTATGTGCGAACTCCGCTAAGCCCGGGAACGATGGCGACGGCTCTGGCCCGCGAGGTGCACGCGCTGGACGGGAATCTTGCTCCGTACGAACTGATTACGATGCAGGAGCAGGTGGATCGCTCGACGTCGCCGCAGAAGGTGGCCGTGACTTTGGTTGGCGTGTTGGGCGGGTTGGCACTGCTGCTGGCGGGCATTGGATTGTACGGCGTGATGTCCTACGCCGTGTCGCAGAGCGCGCGCGAACTAGGATTGCGCATGGCGCTTGGCGCGGATGTTTCCAACGTGTGGAGGCTGGTGATTTCACGCGGCATGACTTTAGTGGCGGGCGGCGTGATGCTAGGCGCAGTTGTAGCTCTGGAATTGACGCGGTTGATGGGAAACCTTCTCTACAAGGTGAGTCCGCGCGATCCACTCGCGTTCGGCGCGGCGATCGCGGTGATGATGATCGCGGCATTGGCGGCGTGCTTCTTTCCAGCGTTGCGCGCGACGAGAACCGATCCGGCGCGGGCGTTGCGAGAATAATCCACTACATTCGAACCTTGATGTTTGCGTGCTCCCTCAGCCGGAGAGCCATCTATCTTTTCGTGTTCGAGCCAGCGAAGGCGGTGGCGAGGCCGAGCGAGATGAGAATGCCGCCGGAGACGAAACGCTCGTTGCGCGTCCAACGGGAATTGCCGCGGAGCCATGCGGCCAAGCGGCTTGAGAAAAATGCCCAGATGCTGTCGCTGGCGGTGCCCATGCAAGCAAAGAGGATACCAAGGGAGAGGATTTGGGCGGCGACATGGCCGCGTGCGGGGTCGATAAATTGAGGGATGAAAGCAAAGAAGAAAAGAGCAGTTTTCGGATTGAGGACGTTGACGACGATTCCTTGGCCAAAGATACGGGCGAGGCTGGTGCGCGGAACGCCAGGATCGGATGAGGTGAGGAGAGATTCCTTGCTGCGAAGACGTTGAATGCCAAGAAAGACGAGATAGGCGGCGCCGAGATACTTGACGACGCTGAAGGCCGCGGCTGAAGAAACGAGCAGCGCGGAGAGGCCGACTGCGGCTGCAGCGGTGTGAACGAGAGTGCCGACGCCGATGCCGAGAGCGGAGACATAGCCGGCGTTGCGGCCCTGGCCGATGCTGCGGCCGACGATGTATAAAACGGCAGGGCCGGGAATGGCGAGAAGAATCAGAGCGGCGCTGATGAAAAAGAGAAGTTGGGAATGGGAAGGAAGCATTAGGGATTGATGGTCGTGGGCGGGATTTGGTTATGCCGCAATTGCGGTGAGCAGGATAGGCTCGCGCTTGGTGATGACGATGGTGTGCTCGTAATGGGCGGAGAGACTGCCGTCGGCGGTACGGACCGTCCAGCCGTCGCGGTCGAGCGAGACGCCGCCGGTGCCCGCGGCGATGATGGGCTCGATGGTGATGACGAGGCCTTCGGTGAGGAGATGGCGGGCGAGCGGATCGGGGAAATTGGGGACGCTGGGCTCTTCGTGAATGGTACGGCCGACGCCGTGGCCGCCTAGCTCACGAATGACGTGGAAGCCGCGGCGGCGGACTTCGCGCTCGACGGCGCGGCCGATGTCTTTGGTGCGATTGCCGGGGCGGGCGACGGCGAGAGCCTGGCGGAAGGCGCGTTCGGCGCAATGGGCGAGTTCGCGGGCTTTCTCTTGCGCGGGCGGGACTTGGATAGTGACGGCGGAATCGGTGTGGTAGCCGTCTTTTACGGCGGTGAGGTCGAGTTTGACGAGATCGCCTGGTTGGATGGTGCGCGGGCCGGGGATGCCGTGGACGACTTCGTCGTTGACACTGATGCAGACGTCGCCGGGGAAATTGTAGACGAGCGGCGGAGAGGATTTTGCGCCGTTTTCAGCGAGGATTTTTGTGGAGATGGCGGAGAGTTCGGCGGTAGTGACGCCGGGGCGGACGGCAGCAGACATCGTGCGGAGAGCCTTGGCGACGATCAGGCCGCAGGCGCGGAGTCTTTCGAGTTGGTCGGTGGTAGTGATGGACATAAATGCAAAACGTCAATCTACCAGAACATCTAGTGTGCAGCAAAAAGAAGAAAAAAAAGGATAGAAGAAGAACGGGTCTAAAGACCCGCCACTACAATGGCGCGAGACATTTCAGCTGTAGTGGCCAGCCTTTAGGCTGGTGCTTTTCGTTTCCAGGGGGCGCACCAAGCGGTGCCGAACAGTGACCGTTTCATCCAGTCGATCGTCTGCGATCCTGAAAATGGGAACTCAAAGGGGTGAGTGCAGAGATCCTTGCGAACGGGATTCCACCAGATATAGGCAGCGACATCTTCGATTGGATCGGACGGACGAAGGATGTGATCATAGTAGCTCGCCTCCCAGAGACGGCGACCGTGCGATTTTTGGAATTCGAAAGCGGTGCGCTGCTTGAAAAGACGGATAAATTCGCGGAGATCGGAACGGTCGTGGATGCCCTCCGCAAGGATGTGAATGGGATCCGGTACGAGGCAAAACGCGTGGAGACGGAAAGAGTGCGTGACGGCGGAATCGAGAAGGAGCTCGAGGACGTGTTGAGCGTGATTTGCGTCGGAAAGATGCGGCGCGCGGCAGTCACAGCAGACGGTGACGAAATAGGATTGTCGGCCAAAGTAGTTTTCGGAGGCTAGGCGAGTGTTCTTTCGGTGATATGGCATGGTGGGGACAATGAGAAGAGAAAAGACAGAACGGGTCTAAAGACCCGCCACTACAACTAGTGGCAGCCGCAACCGCCGCCGCAGCAGCTTCCGCCGCTTGAGGAGCCGCCAGTCGGAGCAGAGGAGCCGCCGGAACCGGCTGTGGCGAAGACGGAAAGCTGGATGGTGGCCTTTTTGCTGGCGCACTTGGGACAGGCGATTTCTTGCTGCTTGTTGATGACGATTTTTTCGAAGTGCGTTTCGCAGTCGTCGCAAACATATTCGTAGATGGGCATTTAATTACTCCGGTGGATTCCCCTTGATTATAGCAGTAGGGCTGTGCTGCTGGGTATGGCGGCTGGATTGGGCGCAGCAAGCTGCGCCCCTACAAGTGGAAGAGCGTTCGTTGGCGGCGTGATCAGGTTATGTAGAGGCCGCCGTTGGGGTTGATAGTTTGGCCGGTGATAAAGGAGCTTTGGGCGAGGAGCACGGCGATGCGGCCGACCTCGTCGGGGGCGCCGATTTTGCCGACGGGAATGCGTGCGGCGATGTCTTTGGGGAGGGCGGCAACCATGTCGGTTTCGATCAGGGCGGGGGCGATAGCGTTGGCGGTGATGCCTTCTTTGGCGAATTGGGAGGCGTAGGAGCGGGTTAGGCCGAGAATGCCGGCTTTGGTGGCGGCGTAGTGCGGGCCAATGACGCCGCCATATTGGGCGGCGACAGAGGAGAGATTGATAATGCGGCCCCAGCGGGCGGCGCGCATGGCGGGGAGGACGCGCTGGGTGACGAGAAAGACGGAGGTTAGGTTGACGCGGAGGTACTCGTTCCAGATTTCTTCGGTGACCTGATCGGGGGCAATCACTTTGCCGATGCCGGCGTTGTTCACCAGAATGCCGACGGGGCCTAGCTCGTTGTCTACCGTTTTCACCAGCCGCTCGACGTCCGCGGTGATGGAGACATCGGCTTGGATGGCAATGCATTTGCGGCCGGAGGCGCGAATTGTTTTGCAGACGGCCTCGGCGGCCTCGGCCTGGACGCGGTAATTGACGGCGACATCGGCTCCGGCGTCGGCCAATGCCAGTGCGATGGCTTTGCCGAGGCCGCGGCTTGCGCCGGTGACGAGGGCGATCTTGCCGGAAAGAGAGGACATAAATGTGACTCCGATTTCGAATTCAGAAGATTGCCATAAATGCTTTCTAGCACAGAGTGCGCAGACAACGCAGAGATTGCGCAGAGTGGCTTATCGAGCTGGCAATCACGCCATCATATCAACTGCGATGCAATCTAATACAACGGCGATGATTAGGAGAACGGAAAGAATTCGTGTCCTTTTTCGGCCAAGGATCGCCAGAAGCACGAATAAAGGAGCAATCACCACTACATCGCCCGTGAAAGAGCGCCATATTGCGACAGACGCCCAATTGTCCTTTTGCACGTCTCGAGGAATAACAACAGCAGCCACCAAACAAACCAGAAAGAATCCCGACGTGCAAATCACTGCGGTCCAATCGAGCCAGATCTTCCAAATAGGCTGCTGATTGCCCGCAGGCTTTAGGAAATTCCTCCAAACGAAAAAGGCGAGAAATGGAGGAGAGAAAAACGAGAGGATCCCGACGATATTTTCAATCAAGTGTGCCATAGCACTAAGCGCCGACAGAGAACCTGGATTCTAAGACAAATGGCTCCGGAAACCGGAGCCATTTGCGAGTTCATAAATTTTCTGTTAATTAATCGCCGGCGACAGCTTCGGTGGCCTTCTCGGCTGCGCTGGGCGCGGTGGCGCCGTTGCCATTGGAATGACCGTTGCCGGTGACGGGAGCAATTGTTACCGGCTTGCCGGCGTTGGCGAAATTGGCTGGGGTGGCTTTGGCGATGTCTGAAACCGTGCCGATTTGAACTACCGTCGGCTGAGGCTTCTTGAGAACGAGTTCTTCGTAAATGGCGCGGACTTTGGCTTGTTCTTCGAAAGCCTTCTTGCGGCGCGCGCGATCTTCTTCCGCGGCGGTCTGCGGAATGTCGTGTTCGAGGTGGCGGACGCGAGCGGCGTCATCGGCGTCGATCTTCAGGGAGTGTTCAAAGCTCTGAAGATTGACGCTCTTGCCCTTGGCGTAGATTTCGTGTTTGCCGTGGTTCTTGTACCATTCGGCGACAGTCGCGTTCTTGTGCATGTTCTCGATGATCTGGCGCCAGCCCACGCCCGTGTTGTAAGCGCAGAAGGAGATTTCGCCCTGCTGCGTGGCGTAGGGGATGATGCACATTTCGGTGCGGCGGAAGTCGTAATTGAAAAGATCCTGGAACCACATGCCGGCGATGAAGAGGAAGTTCCACGGATCGGTCTTGCGGCGCTTCATGGCGTCTTCGTAGGTGCGGTCCGGCGAAGTCTTGCCGTATTTCACGGTGGCTTTCTTCGTGAGCGCCCAGGTCTTGTCGAACTTCTTGAAGAGATCGGAGAGCGTCAAGCCCTTGGGTCCTTGGAACGGGTGATAGTTCTTCAGGAGGGCCATGGCCATCATAAAGTTGGAGAATTTCTTTCCGCGAGCCGCGTCGGTGATGGCGGTGACGTCCTTGGTGAGCTGGACGGCATCGAGGAAGCGCGGAACGGGCGCCCATTCCTTGGTCTCTTTGTTGATCATCAGAGCGGTGCCGACGCCGCAATTGGGGTGGCAGCCGCAGGAGAGCGAACCCCACTGGGATTCGTTGCCCTTGACCATGTCCGCAAAGCCAGCGAAGGTGCTGACGAACGAGATGGGGAACCAGTCGCGAGTAGGCTCAACCTTGCCAACCTGAGCGCTGACGTCCTTGGCGAGGTGCGACAACGTGTAGCGCTGGCGGAGTCGGCGCTCCGGAGTGATGTCTTCGTCGCGGCCGGTGAAAGAAACCGGCTGGAAGCTAACGAATGCGATTTTCTTGGGATTTTCCATCGCGAACTTTACGACGGAGCCGACTTGGTCGTTGTTCACATTGTTGACAATGGTGACGACGAGAACGATTTCGATGCCCGCTTCGTGCATGTTCTCGATGGCGCGGAGCTTCACGTCAAAGAGGTTGCCAATCTGGCGGTGGCTGTTCGCGTCATTACCAATGCCGTCGAATTGCAAGTAGGCGTAGCGCATACCGGCTTCGAAGGCTTTCTTGCAGAATTCCTTGCTCTTGGCGAATTCGATGCCGTTGGTGGCCGCCTGAACGCTGTTGTAGCCGATCTTGCGGGCGTAGGCGACGGCGTCGAGGAAGAGCGGGCTCATGGTGGGCTCACCGCCGGAGAACTGCACGGACATCTGACGGCGCGGTTTGATCTTGAGCGCGTTGTCCAGGATTTCTTTAACTTCTTCCCAGCCGAGTTCGTGAACGTAGCCGACCTGATTGGCGTCCATGAAGCAGGGATCGCACATCATGTTGCAGCGGTTGGTGAGGTCCACGGTGAGAACGGAGCCGCGACCGTAACGGACAGTCGAGGAGCCGTGCTTGTGGAGGTCTTCGTCGTTGTGCGCGGGAATATCGCGGCCAGGGAATTGCTTTTCGATCCAGTCGAGGAACTTGGCATCGATGGCCATCATGTCTTCGTAGTGGCCGTGGATGGGGCAATCCTTGATCATCCAAATCTGATTGTCCCGCTCGATGATCTGCGCCTTGATTTCGCCGACTTTCTCGTGCATCAGATCGCGCCAGTCTTTTTTGCCGGCGATGATCGCTTCACGCGCCTCTTTGACGCATGCAGGGCACAAGGAATCGGTCTGCCGCGGGAAGCCAAGCGTGGGCTTGGTCTTCTCCCAGGACTTGAGCAGCGGCTTGTCTGACCACTGCGGCGTGACGGAAGGATTCGGATTCCGTTTGTTGAAATACTGAATGCTGTTAAAAGTGGCGGCGGCTGTCTTGCACAGCGCCCAGTCGAACGTTCGCAGGATCTGCGTCCCCACACGATTCGGCATAAAACTCTACCCTCGCTTTCAAAAGATGAAGCCCAACTGCTACCCAATTTGGATGAAAACTGAGCCCTTTACAGCCCCCCGGGCTCTACAAACCGTACCATTTTCCATCGGTACGTCCAATAAGTCTTTGTACTTGTATAGTTTGAGGGTAAAGGGAAAGGGATGCCAGCGGGAAGCGGTGAACGGTCGAAAATGGGGGTTGAACGGTTCCTGGGAGCAGCGAACGGTAGTCTGGGAAGGGTGGGAGAGGGGGTTACTTCTAGGGCGAATGGGCTACAAGTTTGCCGGTTTTGGGAGATTCGGTGCTTGGAATGGGATAAGCCGCCGCCGTGAAATCAGTCGTTCAGGGTGGGGTGAATGACGGCAATCACAAAATGGGCGAAGTGTGACGCGCCTTCGTCGAGCTGAAGCCAACGAACGACGCAGTGATCGGCAAGATACTTGGTTACACGCGATTCGGGGATGCCGAGATGATCCGCGAGTTGCGGTTTGAGAGAATCGGCGCCGCGGCGACTTGAGCCGCCGCGCAAAAGATTTCCAATAGCGATGCGCAGAGTCTGGCAAGCTTCAACGTAGTAATAGCTGGTGAGATCGGAATCAGTGAGGACAAACACACCGGGACCTACAGGGGCGTGATCTGCTTCACTTAGCTTCACTGCGGGACATGTCAGCAAGCGGCGAAGCTGCATTTCCAGAAGAGACAATCTGGAGGAGAGGCCAGGATCGCCGGAACGGCCGCGAACACTTGGTCCCCCTGGTTCGCCGATCGGTTCCTTAGGGAGTGTTGGGATGGCCCGGCTGTCCACCTTTCGAGAAGGCCGGGGTTCGGCTGGACCGTCTAGCTCTGTCGTGGGCAAACCTTTTACAAGAGCTGCCGGCTCCGAAGCACGGGCTGAGGAAATTGATTCCGAGCCCTTGGGAGTTTCACTCTTCCGGCGGTTGCGGCCACCTCTCCGTCCACGTCGGCGGCGCTTCTTGTCTGGTGTTTCGGCGGATTCTACCGCAGAGTTCGAGGCGGCGATCTCATGTTCGAGGGCGGCAGAAGCCGTGGACGCTGCGATCGACTCGGCGTTCTCCGCACGAGAGGACGAGAGCTCGGGAGAAGCAACATGGGGAAGCGTCAACTCAAAATTACTGGAAGTTTGAGAGGGATCCGCTTGCGCCACTTCAGCACCGAGTCTGACAGCCGCCTCCTGTGCTTTTGTTTTCCAATCGGCTCTGCGAAAACGCTCTGCGGCGGCGAGATACCATTTGGCGGCATCCGGATTTTGTCCCGAGGTTTCGAAATAACGGGCCAGCTCAAAGGCAACCATTGCGTCGCGAGTTTTCTCATACAGATTGGTGAGTTGCCCGACGGGATCCTTGCCAGTGCGGGCCCGACGAATCCGGGCGGTGATCTGTTTCCAGTCAGCCATGTGTTGGCTTGCATTGTAGCAGCGGAAGGATGCTACGGCCAGAGCATACGGGCGATGTTAGCTATGTGTCTTTTTGCACACCTGGAGATTCTTCATTGACGCAAACTAAGGCTGTGAGTATTCTTCGAAGAGCCCTCTTGGAGGCGTTAATGGCGCGTTTGCGCGAAATGGTTGCTGCGCTTGTAGCTACTTGTCTACTGATGACTCCAGTCTGGGGCAGTTCCGCGGGCGTTCTAGGTACCGTAGTGGCGTCGGATGGTGCGAGCATCGGCGGCTCGGGCGCGATCGTTGGAACGACAATTTTTGCGGGCGATAACTTAGTCACGGCGGACAAAGGAAGCATGCAGTTGCGCACGGGAGCCGCGCGGTTTCAACTTTCCGCGTCTTCCATGGCCACTGTGGGTGAAGCCGGCGGGATGCCACAGGCGACACTTCTGCGGGGAACAGTTACGTTCTCTACGGCCAATGCCAAAGCGTTCGCCCTAAGTGTTTCAACTGCCGTCATCAAACCAAAGTCCGACGAACCGACAATTGGGCAAGTGACCGTGCTCGGCGATAAACAACTGCTGGTGAAATGCGCCCGAGGCGCACTGACGATCACGGTCGGTGACGATTCGCGCGTAATACCAGAAGGCAGTGCGTATCGCATCGTTCTGGATCCCGCGGCGAGTGAGGAGGCCCAGAGGCAACCTCCGACGCAAGGCGCGGGCGGGAAAGGATCTCGCCGCCCACCGATCAGCGCCGGGCACAGCAGGTTTGTGTGGTTCGCGACCGGGGCCGTGGTACTGTTGACGCTCATCGCGGTTGACGAGGCACTGGAAAGTCCCGACCGGCCATAACTTTACAGTCTGCTAAGATCAAATCGTTGCGATAACTTCCATTTCAACCAGGGCGTCTTTGGGCAAGCGCGCGACCTCGACGGTCGAACGTGCCGGCGGAGCTGCGGTAAAATAGCGCGCGTAAACCTCGTTCATCGCGGCAAAGTCGCTCATATTCTTCAGAAATACCGTCGACTTGACGACGTGGCTCAGCTTGCTTCCTGCCGCTTCGACAATTCCTTTCACGTTCTCAAGCGTGCGTTCTGTTTGCTGGCGGATATCCCCTGGTACAAATTCATTCGTCTTCGGATCGATGGAAACTTGTCCGGAAACGAAAAGAAGTCCGTTGACCTTGATGGCTTGGGAATAGGGCCCGATCGGTTTCGGACCGCGATCCGACAAAACAATTTCCCTCATGGCGTAGTCTCCTTAGAAATGTCGGCGTCGGAAGCGGAGGCATCCGCATAACGAGCCCGAAAGTCATCGGGAACACCCGGGCGTTTCATCCAATGACGCTCAAACTCCGCGGCGTTCTGATGGGTTTCCTGTTCAAGCGCGGCGATGAGATCGCTGAGGTTGAAGCCGCGTCCCTGACGAGCAGAGAGCATATGATCGATCGCACGTTGAAAGGAATCCCGCCCAAAGCGATCCTGAAGCGCAAAGAAGAAAAGGAAACTTTTTGCGCGCAAGACACTTGTTTCTTCCATCTTATTAGCGGGCGCCACCTTGGGAATCATACGCAAGGCGCGGCGAATTGTCTCGACGCGAGTGGCAGGCCCTTCGACGGCTTCTCGTCCGAGTGTGGAGGCAAAAGCCGGCAACGCCGAAAGTGGAGGCTGCTGCTCGTAGAAGCCGGGATTCTGGCCGTAACCCAGCCAACTTGCGGCCAGGGAGGGCGCAACGGCGGCGAGCTTTGGCGCTCCTCCGCTAGAGTCGATCATCAGGGTATCAACTGAGGCCAGCTCGGAGGAAACGGCCTCAGGCTGCGAGCTTAAGAGATTGGAGTAAGTAGATGCTGTCGCGGTAAAGCAGCCGGAGAGCACGGGACATTCCACGAGCCAGAACGGCTGGGCAGTGCGGCTGCCAAAGGCGGCGTCGTAAGCATGGATAGTCCGAACCAGCCCTGCCGCGGCTTGGTGAAAGAGTGCAGCATCCTCTTGCGCGCGCGTCCAGAGAAAAACCTTCTCCGCGCCAACGTCGAGACGCGTTTCTTTGTAGCGTCCCGCTACGACGAAAGGATACCGATCCTCGGGATGCTGCAAGGCGAGCAAGGTGATTTCGCGGCCCTTCCGGGACGACTTTGAGAAGCGCCCGCTGGTATGCACCAGAAATCCATCGGGCACACGCACCACCAAAGGCCACTGCCTGGGAGGGGTTCCTCCCGTGGGGAACAAGCCATTCGCAGGAAGCAACTCCGGCGCCCAGCCAGCAGAAGGCAGAAAGAATGCATCGGGAGTAAAACCGAGGCCGGTCTCCCCCGCAGCGGGGTTCTGGAATTCATCGGATAGATGCAGAGCATGATGCTCCGTGACATTCCACCGATGTGGAAGCTGAAGGAAGGTATTTCGGGGATTCGCCGGATTGTTCCGCTCGACGATAGGGACGCCGTCCCAGGTGGATTGCGCTCCAGCGATGCAAAACCGCCGGCGTCCTGGCAAGCGTAATTCAAGGGAGGAAAGCGGTTGATTGCCGGTGTTGCGAAGCTGGTAGTCCGAGTCGACGCGAATCCGTGGGTCAGGCCCCGATGCAAACTCGACGCGGATTTCCTGTTTCTCGATGGTGTATCCGGGTCCGGAAGCGGCTGCGCAGGAGCAAAGCCAAGTGCCCGCGGCGACAAGTAAGAGACAAAAAAGCAAACGGAGATGAGACCGTAGCTCCAAAGCGACTAGATTGTAGCGGGGGAACTCGGAAGAAGCAAAAGTGAAGAGCGGAGGTTAGTGGCGCTTGCGAAGCGGAAGCATCAGCGGGGCTTGCGGCCACGGACGCGAACGAAGGAAGTGTTCGCATGATTGCGGGCGGCTTCGCGGACGCGAATTTCTCTTTTAGCCTGTTCGTCGGTCATTCCTGCCTTAATGCGCTCGAGAATCTGGTTTTCCGTCAAGCCGGTGTTCTTGAGTTCCGAAATTTCGGCGCTGGCCATTACCGGCTGGCCGTTCAGATGGCGATGAAGCACGAGTTGCACGGTCGAATCGGATAGGCCAATCAGCTTCAGCGTGACGGCATCCAGGCTTATTGTGTCCAGCTGGTCTGCGCGCGCGATCTCCAAAATTTGAGGCTCGACGAATCCGGCGCCGGCCAAGTTCGCAGCGGAATCGCCGCTAGTGAAAATGTGCTTGTGCTCATGCGCGGCGGTGACTAACTCGACGCAAGTGTCATCGCTGATTCCGGCGTGCTTCAGCTTGACCACTTGGGCGACTTCCTGGTCCGAAATGCCGAGCCCTTTAAGCTGTTCGATATCGCTGGACCACATTCCCGCGTGGTCCAACGGACGGTAGTCCGTGAGGGGGTGCTGGTGACAACCTACGGCCAGAAAGACACACACACCGAGAAGCATTCGTTGGTACCGCATAGTTCCATTCTAGGGGAAGCACAGCAGAAAGGGGCGGAGTGTGTTCGGGTGATACCCGGCCGAAAGTACAGGAGGGAGGCGCTCCTAAGCGACTCTTGGCAGGTCGCGTGTGGCTTCAACAAATGAATAAGCTTTTCGATTGGTGGAAACGGCAGAATTTTGCGGCGGGAGCCCGCTAGTAGGTTGTTAAATCTGGTAAACGCGCTCGACTCCGAAGACGCCGGAAACTTTTCGGATATTGACGAGGATGGTTTCAAGCTGGCGGCGGTCCACAATTTCCAGGCTGGCTTCAATGCGGGCATTTTGCTTATCTGGGCGGCTCTCAAGACTGCGAATATTGGACCCCGCGCCGCTGATAACCGCCGTGATTTCCGCCAGAAGGCCAGCACGGTCCTTTCCACGGATCGAGAGTTGAACCGGAAAAGTGGCGGCATTTCCGCTTCCCCACTCGACGGCAATGCGGCGTTCGGTCTGGTACATGAGGTTTTGAACGTTGGGGCATGCTCGCGTATGCACGGCCACTCCTCGGCCGCGCGTGATGTACCCGACTATGTCGTCGCCTGGAATCGGATTACAGCATTTTGCGCGGTACACAAGCAGGTCATCGTGGCCTTTGACGATGAGCGGAGCTTCGCCGAACCCCAGCATGCGCTTGACGGTTCTGACCAGCGTAGGTTTGGAATCTTCTGCTTCCGACTCCGCAGGTTTTTCCGGTTCTCCGAGCAAGCGAGCGAGAACTTGCCGAGCCGAGTACTTGCCAAAACCGACCGCCGCGTACAGGTCCTCCAACTTTGAGAGTCCATAATCGGCGATCAATTTGTTCCATTCCGCTTCCGGTATTTTCTTCAAGCCGCGGGGGAAATGCCTGGACTCCTTTTCGAGCAGCTTCTTGCCCATCTCGGTGGCTTCTTCCCTCTCGTGCAGGTTTATCCATTGGCGAATCTTGCTGCGGGCATGCGGGGACTTCACGAAGCTGAGCCAGTCCCGGCTCGGAGTGTGGTTCTTCTGCGTTAGAATCTCGACCACATCGCCGCTGACGATCTCATGGCGCAGCGACACCATTTGGCCGTTCACCTTTGCGCCTACACACTGATGTCCTACCTCCGTGTGCACGGAGTAGGCGAAGTCAACGGGAGTCGCTCCACGGGGCATCTCCAGCACGCGACCTTTGGGCGTGAAGGCATAAACCTCAACCGGCGCCAAATCCACTTTCAAAGTCGAAAGAAACTCTCCGGGCTCCTGCAGCTCCTGCGACCACTCGATAAGCTGCCGCATCCAGGCGATACGCTGGTCATCATCTCCGGAGGCAGGTTTGCCGCCTTTGTATTTCCAGTGCGCGGCGACGCCTTCTTCGGCGATGCGATGCATCTCCTGCGTGCGGATCTGCACTTCAAAAGGCTGGCCGCCATGCAAAACGGTAGTGTGCAGAGACTGATAAAGGTTCGGGCGCGGCATGGCGATGTAGTCTTTAAAGCGGCCCGGGACAGGACGCCAGATGTGATGCATGACGCCAAGGGCGGCGTAGCAATTTCGCTCCGTGTCCGTAATTACGCGGACGGCGAGCAAGTCATAGACCTGCTCGAGACTGGTCTGCTGCCGCAGAATCTTGCCATGCAGGGAATAGAGCCCCTTGACGCGCGCTTCCAATTCCGCCGGGATGCTGCTCTCGACGAGCTTCGTGCGAATTGTTCCCTGAACCTCCTCCAAAAACCGCTGGTGCACGGGGCTTTTTTCCGTAACCTCTTTTTGCAGCGCGAGAAAGGCTTCCGGTTCTAGGAAGCGAAACGCCAAGTCCTCGAGCTCGCCGCGAACGACTCCCATCCCCAGGCGATGCGCAATGGGCGCGTAGATGTCCAGTGTTTCGCGGGAAATGCGTTGTTGCTTTTCCTGCGAGAGGTACTCCAGCGTGCGCATATTGTGGAGCCGGTCTGCCAGTTTAACGAGAACGACGCGAACGTCGTTGACCATCGCCAGGAGCATTTTGCGGACATTTTCCGCCTGCCGCGTTTCCGGGGCGGTCATATTCAAACGGCTGATTTTGGTGACGCCTTCGACGAGATGGGCTACCTCGGGTCCGAAACGCTCTTCAATGCGAGCGACGGGGTATTCCGTGTCCTCGATAGCATCGTGAAGCAGGGCGGCGGTTAACGTCGTAGCGTCCATACGCATGTCCGCGAGGATGTGTGCAACTTCGAGAAGATGCGAAATGTACAGATCTCCGGAACTGCGGAACTGGTCGCGATGTCGTTCCGAGGCAATCTCATACGCGCGGCGTACCACCCAGGGATCCTCGGAAGGACGATTTCTGCGGAGTTTTTCGAGGAGCTCCTCGAAGCGGAGTTCAAGCTGGCGAACGGCGCGGTCGCGCTGGAAGCTCAGCGGAACATTGCTGGGAGACGGCATATCCTAGTGTACGCCCGATAGGGGGCGGTGCGCGAGTCGAGGCGGAGAGAGAACGTTGTGCGGTCCGAAAATGGAAGGAACGCCCTTCCAGGCGCACCTTCGATAGAAAATCGATTTATTAAAGACGATTTGATGGATCACTGCTTAAGGGGCTTGTTGCGTCTGCTCCAGGCGCTTCTGCTTGATCTCCTTGATCTTGTCCAGTAGATCATCCGCCTGCTTCTGGAGCGACGCACGCTCATCCGCGCTTTCCACCATGTCGGCTTTGCGTCGATACAGAAGACCAAGGTAGGCCATGGCATCATCATAGTCCGGTTTGAGCGAGATTGCTTTTTGCAGATCGGCGATTCCTTCATCCACCAGCGGGCCATACTTGGTGGCATAATCCGTACGGAGAGTAGCGGGTAGCGGCTGGTCATCTTTTACCTGCTTCTTGACGTTGTTCTTGTTGTAGTCCAGCCTCATTTCACCGTTGCCACGCCATGCCATGGTCCAATCAATGACCCCGATCCAGTAATACGGTTCCGGATCATCGGGTTTGATCTGAATATGCTTCTGATGATAAGTCTTCGATTCCTCGAAGCCCTTTTCGTTGACCGGCGGCGTACCCGCCATCTGAAAAAGGAGCGAACCGATGCCGTCGATGGCCGTCAGATTGTTCGGATCGGATTGCAAGATATCCTGAAATTCGTTGATCGCCTGGTCCCCCCGTGCCTTGTTCTCCGCCGAAGGCGCGCCGGGGATATACAAGCTGGCGTACGCAGTAGCCAGATAAACTCGGGCCATCATCAAATTGGGGTCGAGTTCCTTGGCGCGCTTGAAATTCTCGATGGCCGAGTCCGACTGGCCAGCCTTAAAGGCGTTCACGCCCTTGTTCAGGAGATCGCGGGCCTTAAGCTTATTGCAGCCCGAAACTCCAACGCTAAGGATTAACAACGCTGCCAGCGAAACGGTCCGGCGAGCAATACGAACTGACGCATAAGTCATCGGAGCATCCATCCCAGCTAGAATTCAGGTCCGCCCTGCGAGGGGCAAATCTACACTATTTAATGCGCGATTGCGAGTTCCGGCGTCATCAAGCCCACCGTCGTAATTCCCGAGGCCCGCATTACATCGATAGCCCGAGCGATGACTCCAAACTCGAGGGCAGCGTCGGCACGAACAAAAGCGATGTGACTCGCGCGCCTCTTGAAAATTTCCTCGAGCCGAGCCTGAAGATCCTGCCATTGCACCGGGGCCTGATTAATGCGCAGCGTCCCATCGCCGAAGACTTGCACAACTATCGCTTCCGAACGCCCTGGCGGATTACCGACCGATTGCTGGGGCAAGTCCACCGGGAGGCCGAACTGAGCCTGAGGTCGAATTGCCATGAATATGACCAAGAGCACCAGCAGAATATCGATCAGCGGAACCACGTTCATTTCCGAAATCGTTCCGCCCTTTGCACTGCCGGGAGAAATTCCCATAAGCCACCTCGCCTCAAGGAAAATGCCCCGCGAGGAGGACTCTCACACCCTGCACGCCGGCCGGGAAGCGGCCGTTGCGAACCCCTTTAGGGAAACCTTACTGCCCGGCCTCGAGCTTGGCCGTAATCAAGCCGACTCTGTCTATCCCTGCTCCGCGCATAATGTCGATGGCGCGAGCCACTTCCATGAACAAGACGTCGTTGTCTCCCTTGACGAACGCAATTTTCTCGGCGCGCTCCTTGAAGATCGTTTCGAGACGCGGACCGAGGCCATCCCAGTTCGTGTCTTCGTTGTTGATCTTCAGCTTGTTGTTGGCAAGCACCTGGACGACCACGGTCTTGTTCTCCAGCTCTTGATTTTCCTGTTTGTTCGGATTGGGCTGAGGAACAAGAGCGTCCAAACCGTGAGGAGTGAGCGGAGTGATGACCATGAAAATGATCAGCAGCACAAGCAAGATGTCGATAAGCGGAACGACGTTCATTTCCGCCATTGAACCGCCCTTATTTTCTCCAACAGACATTCCCATGGTGAATCTCCTGTTAGCCTGCGCCTTGCGGGCTTTGCAGGCCATTAAGCCGCGCCAGGTGGGATCCGGCACGGCCATTCTGACTCAGCAAACGAATAGTGCCGGTAGCCATCATCTCCGCCGAACTACTCTTCAGGGCATCAATCTGCCGATGGAGAAGTAGGAGGAGGCGGAGGTGACGTCCTGCGTTCTAGATTTTGCTCGGTCAAAAGACCAAGCTGGTCGACGCCGGCGGAGCGGATTTCGTCCACCACCGCGACAACGTCACCATACTTGGCACGAGCGTCACTTTTCACGTATACAGTTTTATCAAGACGCGCCGAGATCATGTCCTTGATCTGCCCTGTGATGTCGTCCTTGGTGATCTTTGTATTCTTAAGGTAGATCGTTCCGTCTCGAGTAACCGCTACGATAATCGCGTCATCCTTATCGGCGTCCTTCATCTCATGCGCATTGTTGACCCTGGCCATATCCACAGGCAAAGTCTTCTGCAACATGGGAGTGACCACCATGAAGATGATGAGCAGCACGAGCATGATATCGGCCATCGGGATGACGTTTGGCGCCGCCATCTGCGCACCGACTTTTGGCTTGTACCCCATTGGCTTACCTTATTTCTTCGCGCCGCGACGCAAAATGAAGTAGTTGATCAATTCCATCGAGGAGTTGTCCATCTCGACGTCGAAAGCTTCGACTTTATTGGTGAAGTAGTTGTACGCCCACACCGCCGGTACGGCGACGAGAAGTCCGAGAGCCGTGGTGACCAAGGCTTCGGCGATACCGCCAGCGACGGCCGAAAGACCGGTCGCTTTGCTGGTCTCAATGCCCTTGAAAGCGTTCAAGATGCCGACGACGGTTCCAAATAGACCGACGAAGGGTGCCGTTGAGCCGATGGTGGCCAGCGCCGAAAGGCCACGCTTCATTTCCGCGTGAACGATGGCGACGGAGCGCTCAAGACCGCGCTTGGCCGCTTCAATTACGTCGGAGTCGGTGACTTGCTGGGAAGCGGATTGGAATTCCGAAAGGCCGGTTGCCACCACTTTGGCGATATGGCTCTTCTTGTTCCGCTCGGCGATAGCAATCGCTTCGTCCAGCTTGCCTTCCTTCAAGGCTCCGGCAACCTGCTGCACGAAAACGCGCGACTGCTTGCGGGCCGCGCTATACATCAGGGCGCGGTCAATCATTACGCCGAAAGAATAAATCGAGAGAATGAAAAGGATCGCGACAACGATCCGGGGAAGGGTGCTCATGGATGACCACATGCTCCGGAGATCCCAGGAAGTCGCCTGAGATTGCAGGAACAGGGCCGCATTTACAAACAAGGTCGCTACCATTCGTTTTGCTCCTTAGTTCTGATGACTCCGGGTTTCCCGGAATCAACGCGAGAGTTTGCCAAACTTGCCGCCCGGACCAGCGCGCCTGTCCCACGACCGGCACGCCGGACCGCTTACTGATTAAGAGAGAAAATTACGTCAATGGTGGTGTCAACTTCGACCGGTTCGCCATTGAGAAGCGTCGGCCGATAGCGCCACTGCCGCACCGCATCGAGCGCGGCTTGTACCAGCAGTGGATGCCCAGTGAGAACTTCGAGTTGCTGCACCGAGCCATCCTTGCCGATAATGGCGTGCAGGCGCACAGTTCCTGAGATGCGCGTCTGCCGGGCGAGAGGCGGGTACACGGGCTGGACTCTGTTGACCAGCATGGCCTGGGTTACGTTTCCGCCCTGCCGGATGCGGGAAACCGTTGGCTTCGGCGGTGGCGGAGCTCCCATGCCTCCGATCACGCCGCCGATAACGCCGCCCATCGAACCACCAGGCACGCCGCCTGGGACGCCGCCTTGTACGCCAGCATCCATCGCGGGGGCATCTTCTTTAATAATCTTGATATCTTTCGGAATAGCTTTCGGTTGCATCAGTTTGCCCGCGTCCATCAAGTGGACTTGCGGCTTGACGTGCACGATCGTCGCCGGAGGCGGTGGCGGAGGCGGCGGAGGAGGTGGCGGCGGAGCAGTGAGCATAGTCGCCATCATCGTCTTCGGCAGCGCTTCCGTGTAAATCAGCGGAATAAGGATCAGAATACCGACCAGAACGGCTTGCACAACCATCGAGAGCACGACGGTCCAAGGCTTGTTTGTCCGTTTCGTTTTCCCTGAAAGCACCATATCTTCAAACATGGATCCTACCTCCTCCCGGTGGGAGCTAGACGTCCGGGGACGCCTTCACTTCCGCGGGGCTTGTTGCCGGCTGCGGGTCCGGTGCCAACTGCCACGCCCTGGCCACGCCAGCGATTCCAGGCGACCACAAGCGGTGCAGCAATACCAAAACTGGAGTACGTTCCTACCACAATCCCCACCACCAGAGCAAAGGAGAAAGCACGAAGAACCTGGCCGCCCATCAGGAACAGGACGAGCACGGTGAGGAAAGTCAATCCACTGGTTAGTATCGTCCGGGAAAGCGTCTGGTTGATGGACTTGTTGACGACGTCTGCGAAAGGCTGACGCCGCAGCAAACGATTGTTCTCCCGGATGCGGTCGAAGATGACGATCGTATCGTTCATCGAATATCCAACCAGCGTAAGAAGGGCCGCGATAACCGTCAGCGAAATCTCGAAATGCAGCAGCGAGAAAAATCCCAAAGTGATCAAAACGTCGTGAAACACCGCCAGGACCGCGGCTGCTCCGTACACGAGCTCGAATCGAAAGGCAATATATACCAGCATACCTCCCAAAGCATAGAGGGTAACGTAGATTGCCTGGCGGCGAAGCTCGCCTCCCACTTTGGGGCCGACGATCTCCACGCCGCGAATGGCGAAGGAGCCCAAAGCGTAGTTAGCTTTCAAGGCAGCAAGCACCGCCGGTGTGACGCCATCAACTTTCGAGAGGTCATCGAAATTAGTCTGGACTCCGCGATTGCTCGAGTCGCGATAGTCCAGTATCTTTTTTGCAAGTTGCTGATAGCGATCGCCGGCATTGGTAGAGAGAAGAAGCGGGTCGCGTTGCGTCAGGAAAGCGGCCAAAGTGGAAGGAGTGGCGGCATTGAAGTCGGGTTTTGAAGTGTTGGCCACGCCGTAGATCGCGTTCAGTGCAGTAAGGACTCTAGTCTTGCTGGCTTCTCCGGCTTCCTCTCCTTGCCCCTTCTGTTCGACGAAGATCAGAACTTCGTTGGCGTTGGAGCTGGCGATGTCACTGATGGTCTGGATTTCACTATTGCCTAGCCCTTGGGCGTTTAGGCCGCTGCGAATCTTATCGATGTTTGGAGGCTGAGCGAAGCGGACGTCCACGTTGGTTCCGCCCTTGAAATCAATACTGTAGGGCAACCCGCCACCGCCAGGACCGCCTTTGAGGAAGATGGAAGTCCACCCGGCAATCAGCAAAATAGCGCTAAGAGCATAGAAATACTTGGCTTTGCCCATCCAATCGATGTTGGGCTCTTTAAATAGCTCGATCATGCGCCTTTTGCTTCCCTTTCTTAGACTCCAGCGTCTGTGGGTTTGTTCCCACAGCCTCCCTGCTCAGCTTGGGGGTGCCCGCTGGAGATGGCAACCACTCTATCGTTACGTCCTGGAAAATCTTTGGCCCTATGCGTCCTAGTACGCCCTAAATGCTCAGCTCGCTCTGGCGGTCCATCTTGGCCAGATGATAGTGAAAAATCGTCTTGGAAACATAAATGGCGGTGAACACGTTAGCGATCAAACCGATCGTCAACGTGATGGCAAAACCGCGAATCGGCCCGGTGCCGAACAGAAACAAGAAGAAGGCGGAGACGACGGTCGTGACGTGGGTATCGATAATGGTGAGGAAGGCCTTGTCGAAACCCGCTTCGACAGCAGAAGCTGGAGACTTGCCGTTGCGTAATTCTTCGCGAATGCGCTCGAACACGAGGACGTTGGAATCCACACCCATGCCGATCGTCAATATGACCCCCGCGATGCCTGGCAGCGTGAGCACTGCGCCAAAAAACGCCAGGGCCGCGAGCAGAATCACCAGGTTCAGAATGAGCGCAAGAACCGCGTTCGCGCCGGAAACCCGGTAATAGACCAGCATGAATAGCATCACCACTACCAAACTCAAAACAGAAGCCTGTACGCCGTGGCGGATCGAGTCGGCTCCGAGAGACGGTCCAACCGTGCGCTCTTCGAGATATTTTATGGATGCAGGAAGCGCTCCCGCCTTAAGGACGATCGCAAGATCGTGCGCGGACTGCTGACTGAAGTTGCCCTCGATCATGCCGGAATCGTCGATGCGCCCATTAATAACTGGCGCGGAATAGACGCGATGATCAAGCACGATGGCCATCTGATTGCCAATGTTTTGCTGCGTGAACGGACCAAAACGCCGCGCCGCTTCAGCGGAAAGCGTAAAGTCCACAACCCACTGACCGGGATTATTCGTGTTGCGATTTTCTGTGGCGCTGCGAAGATCCCGGCCGGTGACGACGGCTGAGCGGGACAAGATATACCACCCCTCGCCTTCGGGCGGGGCCCCGGAAGCTGTCCGAGCTTCCGCTCGCCCTGGAACAAGCTCGGTACCGGCGGGCAAAACTCCGCCGTGCTTGCTCAAGGCGTCGGTCTGCGAAGTGTAGACTGTGGGATCCTCGACTTTCCGCAATTCAAGCTGACCGCCGGCTTGGATGACTTCTTTCGCGCGCGAAGGATCTCCTTCGCCCGGAAGCTGTACAAGAATTTCGTTGTTGCTCTGGCCGCCGCGGAGCTGAATTGTGGGCTCGGTCAAACCGAGAGCATTGATGCGCCGCTCGATGGTCTCGAGCGACTGCGTCATGGTCGTTTCTTGAATCTGCGCGATGGCCCCAGGCCGAAGAGTCAGCGTGTAACCGGTCGGGTCGCCTGCCGTCGGCGCCATATCCCAAACGTTTCCGAATTGCTGGCTGACGTAATCGCGGAATTCCGATAGCCGCGCGGTATCCGCATTGCGCACCGCGATGTGCGTGTCATCGACGCGGCGCACTTCATCATAGCGAATGTTTTTTCCGCGCAGCCAGGTGGTCACGCGATCGACCATTTGGTCGGTCTCTTGGGAAACCGCTTCCTGCACTTGCACTTGGAGAACGAGGTGCGTGCCACCCTGGAGATCTAGTCCGAGCTTGATCTGATGAGAAAAATTATCTTTCAACTGCGCTACGGACGTGGGAAACGAAGGGAGTCCCACAAGCCCGTAGATGCAGCCGAGAATGACGAGAAGGATGAATACCGCTTTCCATTTCAGATTAGGGTTCATGGTCAGAAAGTCGAGCGCGCAGTCTGGCCGCGGGCGAAGTTATTTCGCATCTTCCGATGCCTCCACCTGCGCAATTGCCGAACGCGCGATGCGTATTTTTACTTGGTCGGCGATTTTGAGGATAACCGTCTCACCGTCTATGCCGTTGATGGTTCCGTAGATGCCGCTGTTGGTCACAATCTTGTCGCCCGTTTTGAGCGCGGCGATCATCGCCTGCATCTTTTTGCGCTGCCTCTGCTGCGGCAGAATGAGCATCACGTAGAAGATGGCCATCACCACGACCATCATGACCAGCGGATTGCCGAGGAAACTCGCCGGACCAGAAGACTGGAAAAAAATCGCCGCAAACATCGTCAAGTAGTGCTCCGTTCCTTTCGCCAAGTTCCAGCCTGCCCGGCTTCGCAGAAGATGGCATTAGCCCGGCGGATTGGCTTCCCCGCTCTCACAGCCCGCCGGATTCTCTGCTCGTGTTGCCGCGCAGGTCAACCCCAGCCGGGCTGGGGCTGCACAGGAAGAATCTCGGACGCTATTCCGGTCTAATCTTCAGGCCCGGCTTACAGCATAGCGTGCATGCATCTCTGATGAGAAATTCGCTAGGTTCCCAAACTCGATAGCCTCGCGGATTTGCCTCATTAAGTCAAGGTAAAAGTGGACATTGTGGTGGGTGGCCAGGATTGCCGCGTTGAGTTCTCCGGCAGCGAAAAGATGACGAAGATACGCGCGCGTGTAGCGCCGGCAGACCGAGCAGGAACAGTTCGGATCGGGCGGACGCTGGTCCTGTGCATATTGCGCGTTCTTAATGAGGACGCGTCCTTCGCTGGTGTAAAGGCAAGCGTGACGCGCGGCGCGTGTAGGAAGTACGCAGTCCATCATGTCGATCCCGAGCGCGACGTAGTCGGCGAGCTGCTCGGGCTTGCCGACGCCCATCAAATAGCGCGGGCGCTCGCGGGGCAAGAGCGCGGTCACCTCGCCGGTCATCTCGCGAGTCAATGCATGCGGTTCGCCCACCGCAAGTCCTCCGACGGCGTATCCGGGAAAATCCAACTCAAGGAGTTGCATTGCACTTTCGCGCCGAAGATCAGCGAAAGTCGCTCCTTGTACGATGCCAAATTGCCATTGCGCGAATTCGCCGTTCCGGCTGGCCTGCGCCAGAAAATATTTCCGCGCGCGCGCAGCCCATTCCGTTGTGCGCGCGACAGCGGCTTCTGCCTTGTCGCGTGCCGCCGGCGTCTCGATGCACTCATCGAGAACCATGGCGATGTCCGAACCCAGCGCGAGTTGAATCTCTGCCGCTTTTTCCGGCGTGAGCAAATGCTCCGAACCGTCCAGATGCGAACGAAACCGCGCGCCTTCGTCCGT
Organism: Candidatus Acidiferrum sp.; assembly: GCA_035576885.1. GTDB lineage: Bacteria > Acidobacteriota > Terriglobia > Acidiferrales > UBA7541 > Acidiferrum. The sequence continues at coordinate 127,141 of DATLVZ010000098.1, forward strand.
CACCTTGCGCAATTCGGAAAGACTGAACACCTGGAAGCCACCCGAGTCCGTGAGAATCGAATGGGGCCAGGACATGAACTTGTGTAAACCGCCGAGTTTGCGCACCGCTTCGTGCCCCGGGCGCAGATACAAATGATAGGTATTGGCGAGAATGATTTCGGCGCCCAGTTCTTCGAGCGCCTCGTTGCGCAAGCCCTTCACGCTCGCCTGCGTGCCCACGGGCATAAAGAACGGCGTCTGCACCGCGCCGTGCGGCGTGTTCAATACGCCGCGACGCGCACCCGTCGGATCGGTTCTTGTTACCTCAAACGAAAAACTCACGCCCCGATTGTATCAGGAGAAGATGAACGCCCATCCCACGCGGCAGACTACGTAGGCGGCCCACACGCTGAATGCAATCACGTAAGGCTTCCCGCCCTTGAGCTTTTTCGGGCTAGTGACAGCAAATCCGATGGCCAGGAGGATTAGCGTCCAGATTGTAAACACATCGAATGATTTGCAGAGCGCCACTAGCCATTTCGCGGAATCATCGGGCAGCACCGCCGCGAGATTCGAAGCCAGCGGATTCTCCAGGTCCAGCGTTCCTGGCGGTTTCAGGAAGATAACCAGCAAGAGCAGCGGGCTGCTAATTAGCCCCGGCATAAATGCGTGAGAGGCGATTGCCATGGACGTGCCGAAATTTGTGGAAGCTCCGCCTAGCAGTGAATATGCGCCCCAAAAGACCAGCGCGAAAATAAGCGCTCCGAGGATCGGCCCGATCACGCCAATGCAATACGTGACAATCGGCGTGATTTTTGCGCCGCCTTCAATGCGCTGCTCTTTTTGCTCGGCCGACAGTTGAGCGGCTTGCGGGCTCTTCTCGATTTGCTGGCTTATGAACTCGCGCCAGTTCATCCGTTGATTAATTCCAACGCTGACCGCTATGCTAAGCAACGTAATAACTACGATAGGAAGCACCCATGAAGGCTTCCTCACGATGTCCTCATAGGTCTTTTGCGGCGCATACAAAACACCAAGGAGCCGACTGAACGCGCTCATGTGTGCTTGTGGCTGCTCAGGCGCAGCCGGGGGAACGGCAGTTGTTGTTGCCATCGGGAAATCCTCCGCCACGAAGTTGGAAAAACTCTCTGTTAGAGCACTACGCAGGGAGCCTTCCAAAAATTTCAATCGGCGGATTCTAACCTAATAAGGCCGAGGCCGACAGTTTGAGTTTAAGAATGTCCGGATCGTAGAAATGGGTCACGCAGCCATCTTAGTGCTGAATCTCGGAACACGAAACGCGAAACTCCGCGCTTGTGTCCTGTGGTAAGAGGATCTTCGATCTAACGTGAGTCTAGCGCTTGTCGTGCGGAATGACGAACTTCAATGCCGTGCGTGTCGAGGAAAAGCCGACCACCTTCACATCTTTCAAACCCGTCTTCCGTCCGGCCGTGATCACATCGTTTTCGGTGATGCTCTTCTTCCCTTTGGGATAGACGATCCATAACGCTGCGGCGCCTTTCACGGACCTCGCCATCTTCGCAACTTGCGAAAGCTCCTTCCACGAATCGGCCGCATAGAAAATCGCATCGGAGCCGGCCGCCACCTTGCCCTTCGTCACGATGGTCTCAAGATCCTTGAGTTCCTCGAAAAGTTCAGCCTCAAAATTGCCTACCATCGAAACTCTCGCGCCAGCTTTCACTCCGAGTTTTTCAATCCGTGATTTTGGATGGAGTATCTTTTCGCGCCACTTCTCCGCGGCAGATCCCAATACAAAAACAGCCAATCCGTCAGCGGTCTGCAAACGCAATTCGCCGTCGGCCGACTTGGCCGACTTGATCGAAGCAAATGGAATCTTCAAGCGGAAACCGCCACGAAAAAGAATTTCGTTCGTCTCCAGCAGCGCCTTTCCATCAGATACTTCCTTCTCAAATCGCACCCTGCATTTCAGTTCGCTTCCCATGAAGCACCGCTTTCGATTGCCGGAACATCGGCAGACGTGAACAGATGTAAACCCGCCCGCTTCTCCGCCTCAATTCGGCTCGCCGACAATAGTAAGCTAAAGATCTTTATGGCAACCGCGATAACACACCGTGTGGACTGGAAGCTCATCTGGGCGCAGCGCGGCTTCCGCTATTTCTTCGTAGCCATGTTTGTGTCGCTCTTCGGCAGCGGCATGAATTTCGTCGGCGTGAGCTGGTACATCATGGCGGATACGCATTCCACGGTCAAAGTCAGCCTGCAGGTTATCGTCGTCACACTCCCCGGTCTCTTTATTCCGTTTCTCGGCGGTGTGCTCATCGACCGCTTTGACCGCCGCTATCTCGGCCTTTCTCTCGACCTGGTTCGCGGCCTTTTCGTCCTGGCCACGGCTTACATTGCGTGGCGCGGAGATCTCCACCTCTGGCATCTCTATGCCATGACGCTGATCACCGGCACCGGCTCGGCGATGTACTGGGCCACGGTCAACGCCCTCGTCCAGGAAGTGATCCCGGCCAGCCAGTTCACTGGCGCAAACGCCGCCGTTCTCATCGGCGTCCAAAGCGGCATGCTCATCGCCGGCGCATTCGTCGGATTCCTCTACGACCGCGCCGGCATCGCGGGCATTCTTTGCATCGACGGCCTGACTTACTTCGTCTCCGCGTTTTGTCTCTACAGCATCCGCAGCGGCTACGTCTCGCCGCGCGATCATCTGAAATATCCCCGCGAATATTCCGAAGCCACCGAAGCCACCGCGGAAGCCCTCGAGACTGGCGAAAATCCAGAAGTCGCCGAAGCCGGCCTCTCCCTGGCCGTCTACGCCGACCTGAAAGAAGGCTTTGCCTACCTCAAAAAACAGCCGCTCGTACGCTCCCTGGGAGTCACGCACTCCATCATGATGGCCGGTGTGGTGAGCGCAAACGTCGTTCTCGTGGCCCTCGCCAATGACATCCTGCATGCCGGCGCGCGCGGCCTCGGCTTTCTCGAAGCCGGCTGGGCCACAGGCGCGATCACTGGTGGCCTGATCGCAAGTCAGCTTCGCAGCTCAGTGCGTATGCCGTTCTATGTCGCGGCTTGCGCGGTACTTGCCATCGGCCACATGGCGACGCCTTTCGTTGCGTTTCTCACCGGCGCGGTTACGCTGCAGGTTCTCTTCGGCCTTTGCCGCGCCGTCGGCGGCGTCACAGCACAGTCCGGACTCATGTCCATCCTCCCCCGCCACTTCATGGGCCGCACGCAATCCGCAATGGCTATCTTCACGACGTGCGTTCAGCTCGCGATGAGTTTTGCCCTGGGCGTCATCGCGCAAAGCGCCGGCATCGTAGCGGGCTATGCTTTGCTGGCGCTTCTTTATACTGGGGCGACGCTCTCCGCGTCCCGCGCTCGCCAGCTCATGCGGTAGTATCTGAAGTCCTCCTCGTTCGGAGGTTCCATGCCGTCCTTTTACATCGTCCTCGAGAAAAATATTCCCAACCTCGATATTCATGTCAACGGCAAGCTTCTCGCCAAGAAGAGTGGCTTTCTTGAGAGCGTGGCAAGAAAGATCGGTGTAGCGCCTTTGTTCAGTTTTTTTAGTGTGAGCCGGTCAGAGGTCAACTCGTTTCTGGACGCCCACGGAGAAAGCGTCGAGTGCATGGGCATTACGGTTCCCACAGAAAGATGGTTTAGCGCTGAGGAGGGATTAAATACTGTGAGAGAGCTTGTTAGCCATCTCGAAAAGCTCGAGCCGTCGGAATCAGAGCTGACAATAAGTAACCTGAAAGAGTTCGAGCGAGTGTTGGAAGCTGCAAATCAGGCCGGCGTCCGCTGGCATTTGGCTATCGACTACTGACGTCGCGCACATCGCCTCGCAGGCCAAAGGGTATATCTTTACGCGGGCTTTGAAACGAGCGGCGTTCGAGCGGCCGCCTGAGAAATACCATCCTGGCCGAGCAGATCGACCGCGGCTTGGTTGAGCTTCGCGCGCATCTGGTAGCGCTCGTTGGCACGCGTGATGTATCTCACGCCAATCTCGATGCCTCCGGCCACTGGTTTCACATTGATGGCCGGCGCCGCCGTCAGTGTCCGATTCGTGTCGCGCGAGCGCGTGACGCTCTGCCATTCTTTTTCGGCCTGCTTGGCCGTCTCCGCCGTCGCTTCGAGAACTTTTTTCTGGATGGCATCGACAAGCGGGTAAGGATCGCGTCCGGCGGGCAAGACGACTTGCAACTCGTCCCACAGCCACTGGCCAGAAGTCGAGAAATTGAAGTAATGGCCTTCAATCGCGAAGCTGTTTGTAAACGTCACGCGCCGTCCGGTGGGATGCCCGGAGTCCGTCCAATTTCCGGTTTCGAGCAATACGGTGTGAAACATTCCGAGCTCGACCACTTCGCCAGTCACTCCGTTGATCTCCACCCAATCTCCCAGCCTGATCCCGTTCTTGCCCATCAGCACAAACCAGCCCAGGAAGCCGACAATGAAATCCTTGAGCGCTACCGTCAGGCCCGCGCCTGCCAATCCAAGAATTGTCCCCAGCTGGCTGGGTGGCCCGAAAATCACAAGCAGGACGAACAGCACCGCGACCACCTGGATGGAAACGCGTATCAGCGATCGCATGGTCTCCAACTGCCGGCGATCCAGGGCCGTCCGCCCGAGAACCATTTCCAGCCAGTTGTCGAAAAATAATCCGACGAGAAGAATGCCCAGAATAATGATGAAACCGATCAACGCCCGGTGGATGGAGGTTTTCTGATTTCCGGCGATGACTCCGATCCACTTTCCGTAATTGTTGGCGAGTTGTTTCTGATCTTCGATTCTCTTGTCGAGCGACTCCAGCTTCTTCTGTTGGGCTGCGCGCTTCCAAGTTGCTTTCACCAGCGCCGCGGACTCCTCGTGGCTCAGCGTCGCCTGCGCCGGAGCGTTCGTGGATTTCGGAGAAGCGTTAACTGGTCCGTCGACTTTCGCGGTCTTGATCTTTCCCGCGTCGAGCTCCTCCTCGAGTGCATTGTGCTGCGCAGAAAGCGATGCCGCTCTCGTTTCCGCAGCTTCCTTGGCCTGCCACAAGAGAAGTTGTTTCTGATGCAGCGCCAGCCATTGCGCAAACCTGTTAATCAATCCGCGTTGTTCCACGGCGTTGGTCACGGTAACGCGCATGGCATCCGTGGCCTCCGAGGAGACTTTGTGCTCTTGGATCATTGCTTCGATGCGGCTCTTCGGATCACCGCCAGCTCGTTCCAGGTCCGCTTTGGCGTCATCCACTTCATCCTGATGCTCCTCTTGATGAGCCGACGCGAGCACGAGCTGATCGTCCAATGTGTCTTTCCGGGCTCCGGTGGCCTTCGCATCCTCGGCTGTCAGCCGCGCCACCAGCGCGTTGTCGGCATCCAACGCAACTTCGGCCCTTTTCAATCGTGACTGAATTTCTTTTGCCTGCGCGCTTAATGCCGGGGGATGCTCTTCCACTTCCCGCTCGGCCGCGGCATAGGCCAGATCCATATGATGATCCGCCAGCCGCAGCGCCTCCTGCGCGAACGTTTGTTCTTCGGCGCTCGTCGGCAGCTTCGCGAGCGCCTGTGCCGTCCATAGGGGCGATTGGTCCACCAGCGGAGCCGGCGCGGAAACCGCGCCGTTAGAGGATTTGCGGGCCAGCGGCGCTCCAGCGGGCTGGCCGGTGCGCAAAAATCCGTACACGCTCACCGCTATGAGAATCACAAGGACTGTCGCGACGGCTTTCTGTCTTCTTTTCATACTAGCCTTTTGGCTGGGTCTCCAATTTTAATATGCTTCTCCTCCGCCACAAACAACTCCTTCCGCGTCCCGGGCGCACCTTCGTTATTCGACCGTTAACCTTGCCATTGCATGCCAATTCGGAACAGTGGCCCATCCCGAATTGCCGTGATGCTGGCACGGTTCTCGATATGACAAACGGCGTTTTGCGCTGCTTGTCGGGCGCGGCTCCTGCCCCTAATCTGGATGCTGGTGACTCCATGCAGAATTCGCGGCTGCCCAAGACCATTTTCGTGGTCGTAGCGGTATTGGCGGCCATCTACTTTTGGTCGACATATGCGCAGTTGCCGGACGTCGTTGCCTCCCACTTCAACGCGCGCGGCGTCGCCAACGGCTGGCAGCCGAAGTCTGTTTTCTTAGCATTTTTCGTAGGTTCTGTCGCCATTGCCGCGCTGTTGACTTTCGGAGTTCCGTGGATCTTCTCCAAGATGCCGTTGAACTTGATCAATCTTCCCCATAAAGAGTATTGGCTCGCACCCGAGCGGATGGCGGAGTCTCTCTCACTTCTGAACCGGTCTTTTGCTTGGTTCGGCTGCGCCGTCCTCGTGGTCGTCGCTACCGCCGTCAACTACGCCATCGGACGCAATCTGCATCCGGACGCACAGCTCGATGCTCCCGTGCTTGTCTATGTCCTCGGCGGTTTCGTGGTGTTCGCGGTCCTGTGGTCGATCCGAATGCTCACTCACTTCGCCCGGATCCCACCCGACAACTTCCCGCCAAAATAAAAACGCCCCGACTCGGTCGGGGCGTTTTGTTGTGCAAATTTCGAGTCTCGAATTTCAGATATTCCTACAAGTAATCGCGCGAAGGCCCTTCCAAAAACGCCCGCAACTTCCGCGAACGTGATGGGTGCCGCAGTTTCCGCAGCGCCTTCGCCTCAATCTGCCGGATGCGCTCGCGCGTTACCGCAAACGACTGTCCCACTTCCTCGAGCGTATGCTCGCTGCCATCATCCAGGCCAAACCGCATCTTGATGACTTTTTCCTCGCGCGGCGTCAGCGTCTTCAAAACCGACGACGTCTGCTCCTTTAAATTCAAATTGATCACCGCGTCGGACGGCGAAACCACGGCCTTGTCCTCGATGAAGTCCCCGAGATGCGAATCTTCTTCTTCGCCAATCGGCGTCTCGAGCGAAATCGGCTCCTGTGCGATCTTCAAAATCTTGCGCACCTTGGACACCGGAATGTCCATGCGCTTCGCAATTTCTTCCGACGTCGGCTCACGCCCAAGTTCCTGCACCAGCTGCCGGCTTGTGCGCACCAGCTTGTTGATCGTCTCGATCATGTGCACCGGAATACGAATCGTCCGCGCCTGGTCCGCAATCGCGCGCGTAATCGCCTGCCGGATCCACCATGTTGCATACGTCGAAAATTTGTATCCGCGCCGCCACTCGAACTTGTCCACCGCCTTCATCAACCCGATGTTGCCTTCCTGAATCAAGTCGAGGAACTGCAATCCACGGTTCGTATATTTTTTCGCAATCGATACGACCAACCGCAGGTTGGCTTCAATCAATTCTTTTTTCGCCTGTTCGGCCTCCGCTTCGCCCCGGTGAATAAAAGTCAACGTGCGCTTCAACTCAGTGAGCCCGACCTCGCTCGCCTCCTCAATATCCTTCAGCTCCGTCCGGCGCGTGCGCAATTCCTTGCGCGCTTCCGCTGCCACGTCGCCTTTCGCGGCGTCCACACGGCGCTCCAGCCGTCCCGCTTCGCGTTCCAGCGACTGCAAGCGCTCGACTGTTCCGCGCATCTTGTCGATCAGCCGCTTTTTCTCGAACGGATTGAAATCAATCCCGCGAATCTCCACCGAAATCTCGACGCGCGTCCGCGCCACCGCCCATTTCGCCTTGATGTACGACCTCTTCTTGGCCTTCGGCGACTTATCCAGCTTGACGGCTTGCTTCAACGCCAAATCGTACAGCTTCGCAATCTTGTCGATGTACTTCAGCGTCTGCTTCGTCTTGTTGGCGATTTTTTCTTCGGTCAGCTCCTCGTCGTCAAACTGAACGATTTCCTTGATCGACCGCGCGCCCTTCCGCAGATCTTCGCCCACCGCAATCAGTTCCTTGATCACGATTGGCGAACGCGTGATCGACTTCATCACCACCAATTGCCCGCGCTCGATGCGTTTCGCGATGGTCACTTCGCCTTCGCGTGTCAGCAGCGGCACCGTGCCCATCTCTCGCAGGTACATGCGCACAGGATCGTTTGTCTTTTCGAGCGACCCCGGCGTCAGATCCAGATCGCTGCCGCCCTCGTCCGAGTGCGCTTCGTCTTTCACCACGACATCTCGATCGCCAGCCTCCGCGGACACTTCCACTGCCCGCGCGGCCTTCGCCGACGCCTGATCCTCGTAAATCTCGATCCCGTTCCGCTCAAATGTAGTGAGCAGGTCGTCGATCTCTTCCGAGGAATGCACCTCCGCAGGAAGCGAATCGTTCACTTCGTCGTAAAGCAGGTATCCCCTCTCCTTGCCGATGGCAATGAGCTGCTTTACCGCATCATATTTTTCTTCAAGTCCCACTGCTGCCACGAATTCCTCCCAACTTCCACGCGCAATTCCTGGAAAAGCCGGTCAGGGACGCCGGATACTTTTTGCAAAGGCGCAGGCAGTATGCCGCGCTGGCGCAGTCAACTTCTCTGCGGTCACCGTAAAGAACTGTGGGGAATCCCCCACCAGGTCACTCGTCTTTTTGTGAATTCTTCTATGATGCGCCGCGCCGTCAGCTTGCCGTTCGCCCTGTGCTTCGCCCGTTTCCCGCACTCAGAATACGGTCCCTCGGCCCTAAGTACATCTATATAGATGCATTTAGACGCCAATCCGTTACCCGCAAAACCCTATTACGCTACACGCTTAACTCTATCCTCGTCAACAATTTAATCAGTGTAACTCTGTGGAAGAAGTTGTCTTCGGAGGTTCCCTGGTTCGCGGAGCGGCCTGTGTATGATGTCGGGCGGGCAATTACAGGTAACTTCCAAATGGCATCTATCTTCTCTCACGCGGTGGCAGCCCTCGGAATCGGAGCCTGTTTCTATCAACCTCGCACCCCAAAGCGAGCCTGGGTGCTCGGAGTTCTCTGTTCGGTCATTCCTGATGTGGATGTCATCGGCTTTCCGTTGGGCATTCGCTACGGCGACTTCTGGGGCCATCGGGGATTTACGCATTCTCTGCTGTTCGCAGCACTTCTGGCGAGTCTTGCCCTGCTCCTCGCATTTCGTCAAGCTGTTCCAGGCTTGAGCCGATTCGCCTTATGGATGTATTTCTTCCTGGCGACAGCCAGCCACGGCTTCCTCGACGCCATGACCGACGGCGGCCTCGGCGTCGCCTTCTTCTCTCCCTTCAACAACGCGCGCTATTTCCTTCCGTGGAGACCAATCCGAGTTTCCCCGATTGGCATCAGTCGTTTCTTCACGCATGGCGGTCTTGTTGTGATCCAGACCGAACTGCTCTGGATTTGGCTTCCGGCAGCGCTCCTGATGGCCTCGGCCTGGCTCATTCGCCGCCGGGTTGCGTTATCACGCTAGCTTCACCTTAGAATCGCGGATGAGCGATTGACTATCCGTCCCTCATTGCGAGATTCGCCTCATCCCAATGCTTTGGCCTATACTCCGTCCATGCGCCGAACTATCTCGATCCTTTCTCGACTCCTGATTCTTGTTCTTGCCTCGACGGGTACTCTTCTCGCCCAAGCTAGCCCAGACTGGACCCAACCCTTCCCGCCTTTTCGCATCGCAGGCAACATGTATTACGTAGGAAGCAAGGGGCTGGCGAGCTTTCTGATCACCACGCCGCAAGGCAACATCCTGCTCAACAGCGATCTCGAAGCCAATGTGCCGATGATCTCCGCGAGCATCGAAAAACTCGGATTCAAATTCAAGGAAACAAGGATTCTCCTCATCAGTCACGCGCATTGGGATCATGATGCCGGCAGCGCCATGATCAAGCAGATGACCGGCGCGCAGTACATGGTGATGGATGCGGACGTTTCCGTGGTCGAATCGGGCGGCAAAACGGATTTTCAGTACGGCAACACTCCCAGTTCTCTTTACCCGCCCGCCAAAGTGGATCGCATACTTCACGATGGCGACCAGGTGGAGCTTGGCGGCACGGTGCTGGTCGCTCACCTTACTCCCGGCCACACCAAAGGTTGCACCACCTGGACCATGAAGGTCACCGAACTCGGCAAAACCTACAACGTGGTAATCGTTGGCAGCCCCAATGTGAATCCCGGTTACAAACTCGTCCACAACGCTGCCTATCCACAGATCGCCGAAGGCTACCAGCGCATGTGGCGCGTTCTGAAATCATTGCCCTGCGATATTTTTCTTGGCGCCCATGGCGGCTATTTCGGCCTCGAAGAAAAGTACCCCTTGATGAAAGAGGGCGGCGCAAACCCGTTCGTCGATCCGGACGGCTACAAAATGTTCATCGCCCAAAAGGAACAAGACTTCCGCGCCGAACTCGCCCGCCAAGAGCTCGCCGCCAAATGAGTCACTCAGTCGGCGAGTAAGCCACGCAGCCTTCCGCGTGGAGGGAGGACGGGCCATCCAAAATTACAAAAGCATGACGCACTTTTGCGTTGACAAAGGATTACTTTAAGCGTATAAGAAAGACTGGGTACGATTGTATCTTACCCGGAATAGCGCCAGCATCCTTAGCTGGCGTTTTTTGCTTTTCGGGGGTTGCGGCCGCCTAAGTACTTTGTTCTCCGCCCTCAGGGAACGGATTCCCTTTTGCACAAATTTTGGGCAAATAAGTCCTGCAGAATCAACACTTGCAAAAGTGTAACAAAACACAGGACTTTATCCTTCTTTAGAATGAACACTTATGCAAAACCCAGGGGGAGGGCCTGTTATTTGTTAACTAGCCTTGCTGACCCTGGCTGGGGAGCGGGGCTCCGCCCTCTTGAGATTGCTTTCAAGCTGATCCGGGCAGCCACTCAGAATTCATCTCGCGGCCGCAAGCCGCCGCATCAGGTCCTGCTTCTTCTCCAGCAGCCCGCGCATTTCCGTCACGGGCGGGTTGGCCTCAATGCTGCGCTGCACGTCCGCCAACTCCCGCTCGGCTTGCCGGTGCTGCAAAGCCTCGACGCAGCTGACCGCCTCTTCCCAAGTCGGCTCGCTAGCTTCCTCAAACAGAATCTCGAAAAGTATGCGCCGGTCTCGCTCTTCAAGTCGCGTGGCGACCTCCGTAGCCTGCATCGGCTCGTCGGCCAGGCTCGCGACGATCAGCGCCGCGAAAATTTTCTCGGTCTCGAGCCCATGATAGAGCTGCGCGGCCTGGAGCCGCTGCGCCAGTTCACGGCGAAATTCCTCGGCCTCCGCCAGCATACGAATCAACCGCCGCTCCACCGGTTTCGCGGAGCGGCCCACCAGCTCCGGCTGGATCTTCAATTCGCTGTGTCGCTGCGTGGCTGCTTTGCTTAACGCGGCGCGCAACACCGGTTCGTCCAGGTGAAGCTGCTGCGCAATCCGCGTCGCCCATTCCGAGCGAAGGATGGTATTTGGAATTTTTTGAACGTAGGGCAGAAGAAAATTCACAGCTCGGCGCTTCCCCTCCCCAGTCGTCAAATCCATCTTCCGCGCCCGCGCGATTAGGTAGTCCACGTACGGCGGCGATTCTTTCAGCAGCTTCGTGTACTCCTCGACGCCTTTCTCGCGGATGAACAAATCCGGATCAGCTTTCTTGTCGCCGACAGGCGGCAACGCCAGCACGCGCACTTCAAAATCTTGCTCCAGCAAGAGAGACACGGAACGTTCCGTTGCCGCCTGGCCCGCGTTATCGGGGTCGTAGTTAACGATCACGCGCTTCGTAAAGCGGCTTAGCAACTTGATCTGCGGCTCCGCAAGGCTTGTTCCGCAGCTTGCCACCACATTGCTGATTCCCGCGCGCGCCACGGCAATCGCATCCATGTAGCCTTCGACCAGCACGGCAAAATCCGAGCGCCGCAGCGCTTCCTTGGCGCGATCCAGGTGATACAGCACGTTGCTCTTCGAGTAGATCGGCGTTTCCGGGGAATTCAAATATTTCGGCTGGTCATCGCCCAGTGCGCGAGCGCCAAACGCCACGATTTTTCCTGAATCATTCGCAATCGGAAACGTGATCCGCCGGCGAAACCGATCAAATAACCGGCCGCCTTGTTCGCCTCGCGAAATGAGTCCGGACTCGACGAGCAATTTCTCTGGATATTTCTGTTTCAGGAATCGCAGCAGGGCGTCACCGTCGCTCGGCGCATAGCCGATTCCGAAGCGGTCAATCGCTTTGTTATCGAGCCCGCGGTCCTCGAGATAAGCGCGCGCCGCTTTGCCCTCGAGCGTTCCGGAAATCTGTTTCGTGAAAAAAGTCTGCGCCTCGCGGTGCATCTCCACCAGCGCCCCACGCTGCTGATTTTCTTTGCGCTCTTCGGGAGAGCGTTCTTTGGGACGTGGAATTGCGATGCCGCACTTCTCCGCGACGGTCCGTACCGCCTCCGGAAACGCGGACTTGTCCATGTCCATCACAAAATTGAAAACGTCGCCGCCTTTGCCGCACCCAAAACAGTAAAAAATCTGTTTGAGCGGGGACACAGTAAACGAAGGAGTTTTTTCCTGATGAAACGGACAAAGCCCGCTGAAATCTTTCCCGGTCTTCTTCAGGCGCACGTATTCGCCCACCACGCGTACGATGTCCGCCTGCTGCTTCACCCGTTCCGCGAATGATCCCGCTTCCGCCATGAGCTCCTATGAGCGCAATTCTACAACGGTGATCGCCTTTCCGCCGTGCTCCTCGGTCTCAAACGAAGTACGTTGAACCAATGGATGCGATTTTAGGAATTCGCCGAGACCTTTACGCAGCGCGCCTGTTCCGTGGCCATGAATGATTCGCACGCGCGTTTGATTTGCTAACGCGGCCTCATCGAGATATTTGTCGACTCGCTCGGTCGCCTCTTCCACGCGCATGCCGATCACGTTGATCTCGCCGGAAGCGGCGCTTTCGCCCGGCTGCGATGTGACGGTGATGTTTCGTGAGGCCGTTGGAATCGATTGCGGAGCCGCCGCTCCTTCTACTCCCATAATTTCATCGGCGGCAACCTTCATCCGCAACGGGCCGGCTTCGATTTCGGCTGACGAACCATCCAAGCGGCGAAAGATGACCGGCTTGCTGAACCCGCGCACGCGGATTCTGGTGCCGGATTGCAGTGTCTCAGCGCGAATTGGTTCCTGGCTCGAAGAGCTAGTGCCAAAATCCGCTTGCGACTCGGAAATTGTTTGCACGACCGCGGCGTTCAACTCTTCGCGCGCTTCGCTGCGAATGTCCTGCCCTTTGCGACGCGCGGTTTTCTCGAGCGAAGCGCGCAGTTCGCGTTCCTTCACGGCTTCGATTACGCGTGCGACATTTTCGTCGAAGCGTTTCTGCATCTCGGCGAACTGCGCTTCCAGTTCCTTGATGCGGTTTTGCTGGCGCCCGACCCATTCGGTGCGCAGCTTTTTGCGCTCCTCTGCAAGCGAGTGACGCTCCGCCGTCATTTGTTGCTGCATGCGGTCGAGTTCGTCTCGACTGCGGTGTAAATAGGCGATCAAGTCGGAAGCTTCGCGCGACTCCGGTGTCAGTAATGATCGCGCTCTCTCGATAATGGAGGTGGCAATGCCCAATCGCTGCGCAATCGCGATTCCGCTCGATCCGCCCGGCACGCCGACCATCAGCCGGTACGTCGGCCGCAAATTCACGTCGTCAAATTCCACTGCGGCGTTCACAACTCCCGGCGTCGTCGAGGCGTAGGCCTTCAGTCTGTCGTGATGCGTAGTGGCCAGCACGATGCAATTTTTGGCGCGAAATTCATCGAGCAGCGCCACGGCCAGCGCCGCGCCTTCTTCCGGCGCGGTCCCGGTGCCCATTTCGTCGACCAACGCAAGCGAGCGCGACGTCGTCAATTCCAGCATGGTCTTCAAATTTAACATGTGCGCAGAAAACGTCGAGAGGTCCGCGGCGATGGATTGCTCGTCGCCGATGTCCACCAGCACGCGGTCGAAAATCGGAAGCACGGCGCGCTGTGCCGCCACTGGAATACCGGATTGCGCGGACAACGCTGCCAATCCTGTCGTTTTCAGGGCAACCGTTTTACCCCCCGTGTTCGGCCCGCTGATGACCAAAACTTTTTCCGCGCCGCCCAGGGAGAGTGTCATTGGGACAACCGCGCGGTCTTCGCGCCGCAGCTTGTCTTCGAGCACAGGATGCCGCGCATCGACCAGGCGCAACTCCGCAACTTCGGAAAACTCCGGCATAGCCGCATCGAAATCTCGCGCAAATCTTCCGCGCGCGAAAACACCATCAAGCTCCGCGATAGTTTCCGCCGCAGCGAGCAATGGCCCGCGAACCAACTGAAGCCGCTCGGTCAGCTCGCGCAAAATTCTCAAAATCTCCGCAGCTTCATCTTCCGCGAGCTGGGTGAGTTCGTTGTTTGCTTCCACGGTCTCGAATGGCTCAAGGAAAACTGTCTGCCCTGTTCCGCTTGCGCCATGCATGATTCCAGGAACGCTTCGCCGGTTCTCGGCACGAACGGGAATTACAAAGCGTTCGTTGCGCAGCGTGACGTAATCTTCTCCGGCCTCCGCGTTGCGCGAGCGAAGAATTTGCTTCAGAGTTTTCTGAATCGACTCCCGCGCCTGCATGATGCTTGCGCGAATGCGCCGCAGCGCGGGCGACGCATCGTCGCTGATTTCTCCATTTGGCAGCACACATCGCCGAATCGCTGTCAGCGTTTCCCGAAAATCACCGAGCGAGCCAGCGCGAGCGGCTAGCAACGGAAATTTCGCTGCGTCTTCCCGGAATTGCCCGCGCAGCCACGCGGCAGTGTCGAGGAGCGACGCGGCATCCAGAAACTCCTTCGCCTCCAGAACGATCCCCGGCCCTTCGATTTTTTCGAGCCACAGTTGCGGATCGGAGAGTCCGCCGAATCCCAGCTCGCCGCCTCCACGCAGCCATTCCCGCGCTTCGCGAATCAACGCAAACGCCGCTTCGAGTGTGGAGCGATCCGTTGCAAACTCCAGCGCGTCCACAGCTCGGCGCCCCGGCGAACACGTCGTTCTCAGCCGCAACAGCTCGCGCAGCTTGTCGAATTCGAGTACGTCTTGTGCCGTCCGTGACATCTTATTTTTTGCTACTGAGATGTTTCCATCGAATGGGCTGCGCCACTTTCCTGATGCTTCATTTCTGTTTTGCGCGCTTGTGAGCAGGCGCGATCATGGCAGCGCCCTCGTCAAATTCCTCAATCATCGCAAGGCATAATCCATTCAACGCATCCGCCGCCTCGTGATTCTTCCCTCCCTGATTGTTGCTCAGGAACGAGAAGATCAGCCGTCGTCCGCTCGGCGTTTCCGCGAAACCAGAAAGCGTCCTCACGTGTTCGACCGATCCGGTCTTGGCGTGAATTCGGCCCACAGCAATCGTACCTTTCATACGATCCTGGAGGGAGCCGTCGATGCCCGCTACGGGCAGCGACGCATAGTACGGTGCAAACCACGGCTGCCCCTCGGCATACTTCAGTAAAGTCACGACGGCCCGTGGCGTGACCAAGTCGTGCCGCGAAAGTCCCGACCCATCCGTCTGAATCACATCGTCCGGCGCGATTCCCGCCGCGGCATAAAAATCCTGGGGGACTTTGATCAAGTCCCCAGGAGCGCTCCACAATCCGTTTTGGCGAGCCACGGTTCGCAGCAGCATCTCGGCATGCAGGTTCTGGCTAATTTTGTTGATGAGTGTCACGGAATCGCCGAGCGGCACGGACACATGCTCGGCGAGAATTGTCCGCGGCGAAATATCCGATTCTGGAGTATGAACCGCGCGGACCTTTCCATCCACTTTTACGCCGCGTTCGGCCAGGAGCGCCGACAGCAGCGAAGACGCGTGTTGTGCGGGTTCTTCAATCGCGAGCACGAGTTTTCGCGGCGCGCCCTTTGCCGGCAATGTGCCGCGCACAATCACGAGGCTCGCTCCTGGCTCGCGAGTCAGCGTCAAATCGGATTTCAATCCCGGCTCCGCTGTTGTCACGTCGTTTTGCAGCGAAAAGTCGGGAGTGAGCGGGGCAACGGTTGCGTTCACCGGATCTCCCATTTTTTCGCCGGGCGTGAGCGTCACCGACACGGTGTTGTCGTCCACCACAATCGCGGAAATCGCCGCGCCGTATTCCCAGACCATGTCGTCGATTTCCCAGCCGTTGGGATAACGTTCGCGCGGGAAGTAGCTATCATCGCCAACCACATCGCCCGCAATCTCTTTGACGCCGCGCGCCACAAGCTGATCGGCCAATTCGGCCAGCACTTCCCCCGGGGGACCGTCAAATTCTTCTTTCAGCTCGAAGGGGAATTTGCGGTTCGAAAGATTCGGATCGCCGCGCCCGACCAATATCAGGTCGCCAGAAAGCGTGCCGTCCGGCGAAACGGCGCCGTGCGTTTCGAGTGTGGTGTGAAACCTATAGTCCGGCCCCAGCCTGGCCAAGGCCAGGGCAGTGGTGAAAAGCTTCATGTTTGAAGCCGGCACGAAATAGTTGTCGGCGTTTTTTTCGTAGAGCGTTTCCCCCGTCCGCGCATCCACGATCAAGAGTCCCCAATCGCCTTTGCCCTCCGGCGCCGCATCCAACAAAGTGTTCGCCCGGGCGCCAAAGAGCGCCGACGGCGCGGCTCGCTTGAGCGAACGCTCCTCTCGTTTCGCTGCGGACTTCTCAGCGCAGCAGGCATGTTCCTTCGCTTGCTTGGTCTGCGCGAGCCCGTCGCTTGAGGCCAAAGCAGAGAAGGCCATGGCACCCGCCAATGTCCTAGCTGACAATCGCTTCAGAGTTCGAAAGCCCATGTTTCCTCAGGCCAGAAATCGCCGCAGGAGAAAGTATAGTCGAAACGCCGCACAACATTTCCTGCTTACGATGCATCTACTCATGTGTTATCTGGAATTGAAGCCAGCCACTCACAAACTGCAAGTTGCGCACGGACCCTTGGCGACCTATGATTGGTTAGCCCGGCCAAATTCAGCGAGGTGAAATTTGATCAAGCAAATCGGTTCCTGCCTGATGGCGTTTTTGATGATTGCGCCGCCGCTTTTGGCAGAAGACAGAAAAGAAGCCGAACGTCTGCAAAATTGCGGCAGCGTACTCAAGGAAATTATGGATATCCCCGATGACATCCCCTCGGATCTCATCGACAAAGCCGAATGCATCATCGTCTATCCGTCGGTCTTAAAAGCCGCCTTTGTCATCGGAGGCAGCTATGGACGCGGCGCCATGACGTGCCGAAGCGGTGAACATTTCACTGGCCCATGGAGCGCACCCTCCATGATGGCTCTCGAAGGCGGCAGTATCGGCTTCCAGATTGGCGGGCAGGCGACTGATTTCGTCCTTCTGGTGATGAATCCGCGCGGAGCTCACTCCATTCTCAAGAGCAAAGTAAAGCTGGGTGCGGACGCCTCTGCTGCGGCTGGCCCCAAGGGCCGCACGGCCAGCGCATCGACGGACGCGACGATGCGAGCCGAGGTACTGAGCTATTCGCGGGCCCGCGGTTTGTTCGCTGGCATTTCCCTGGAAGGCTCGACAGTCCGTCCAGACAATGATGCGAATGAGCGCGTGTACAAGCAGAATGTGGACGCAGAAGCGATCATAATGAAGGGAGCCGTAGCTGTGCCTCCGCCCGCTCAACAAATGATTGCCTATCTCAACCGCAAGTCACCCAAGAACACTTCCGATCCGAATTCCCTAAAGGAATAGAGCACTAGGGATTAGCCAGTTCGAAGGACCCCGCGAGCGCGGGGTCCTTTTGATTTGTGGCGGCAGTAAGCAAGGAAATAGGACTTGACTTGCGGGGAATACTGACCCATAGTCATTTATGAACCATGGTCAAGAAAATCAATTTGAAGTCATCCATTCCTGCCCGACCTCCCGCGCGCGAGTTGCACGGTCGTCGCGAGCGTCGAACCGTGGAAACGCGGGAGCGCTTGTTCCGTGCCGCGCTCGATCTCTTTGCCAGAAAAGGATTTAACGAGACGACCGTCGGAGACATCACGGAGGCTGCAGACGTTGGCAAGGGCACGTTTTTCAACTACTTTCCCAGCAAGGATCACATACTACTCGCCTTTGGCGAAATGCAACTTGCGAAGCTGCAGGCCGCGGTAGAGGAAGCACGGCGGACCGGTGAAACGATGCCCCAGTTCCTGCGCTGGCTGGGAATCCGGATGACGCAAGAACCCATTCGTAACCCCGCAATTATCAGGACACTTCTGCAAGCGTATCTCTCCACCACTCCCGTGCGGGAAGCGATGGTTAACTTGCAGAAGCGTGTCCACGCGCTGCACACGGAGATCGTTCGGCTGGGTCAGGAGCGCGGCGAAATCCGCAGGGACCTCCCCGCGGCGGAGATCGCGCATGTATTTCGCCAAACGATCTTTGGAACACTGCTGATGTGGTCGGTGCAGGGAGACGCGACTCTGCACGCTCGCATTGAGTCCGCGTTCAACGTCCTTTGGAGCGGACTGGCTCCACGAAATGGTTCGTGCGAGCAAGGTGTAACTTCGCCGGATACAGTTCCGTTTATGACGAACAGAGAATGATTGTATGACTCGCAAGCGCCTACTCATCGTGATCCTGGTCGCCATAATCTTGGGCGGCACGGCGGCCTATGCCACGTGGTTTCGGCGAGACAACACGCTTCAAGGCTCGGGCACGGTCGAAGCTCGAAACATTCGAGTTGGCTCGAAAGTCGGAGGCCGCATCGACAAAGTTCTCGTACGTGAAGGCGATACCGTGCAGCCCGGACAGGTCTTGATCAGTTTCGATGATAAGGAATTGCTGGCCTCGCTCGATCAGACTCGCGCCGCCGCCGAAAAATCAGCGCGCGGATATCGACCGGAAGACATTGCCCAAGCCCGCGCGGCTGCGGCGCAAGCCAGAGCGGAGTACGAACTGCGGAAGAACGGTTATCGTAAGGAAGATATCGCGGGAGCGCAAGCGGAGGTCGAACGCGCGGCTGCTGACGAAGTTCGCACGCGTCTGGACTTCCAGCGTTACGAAGCCCTGTCCCAGAAGGATCTCGTCTCGAGGCAGCAACGCGACACAGCCGAGGCCAATTGGAAGATGGCCCTCGCGCAGCAGCAAAATCTGCAGCAAAAACTTGACGTGCTAAAACGCGGTTACCGTCCTGAAGAAATTGCATCGGCGGAAGCACATTATCAAGAGACACTGGCTACACTTGAGAAATACAAACGCGGCAACCGGCGGGAAGACGTCGAGTCAGCAAAAGCGGCTTATGCATACGATGAAGCGCGATTCCGAGAGCGGCAGGTGATTGCGCCCTCCACGGCCACGGTCGAGGTTCTGGATGTCCGCCCTGGCGATCTCATCGCGCCGAACACTCCGGTGGCCACGCTCCTTGAAAAAGATCAAATCTACGTTCGCATCTACATTCCGGAGACGGAAATTGGGCGTGTGAAGCTCGGAGAAAAGGCGGAAGTTCGAGTCGACTCTTTCCCGAAGACGATATTCGACGGCGTCGTCGAGCAGATCAATCAACAGGCGGAGTTTCTGCCACGCAACGTGCAAACGCGCGAGGAGCGGGTTCATCAGGTGTTCGGCGTCAAAATCCGCATCAACGATCCCGCCGGGCGGGTTCTCGCGGGCATGGCCGCCGATGTAAAGCTGAAAGCCGGTAACTGAAGGCGTGACCAAAGATTTCAATTCTTCCGCCGGCGCTGCGATCTCCGCCGAACATCTGGTGAGAAGGTTCGGAGTGGTTACGGCCGTCAATGATGTGAGCTTCCGCGTCGGGAAGGGTGAGATTTTCGGTTTTCTTGGACCCAATGGCAGTGGAAAAACGACTGTCATCAAAATGCTCACTGGACTGCTGCCGCTGAGCGGAGGCTCCGCAACCGTGGAAGGCCTGGACGTCCGGACGAATTCCGAAGCAGTTCGCGAACGCATCGGCTACATGTCGCAAAATTTCAGCCTATATTACGATCTCACGGTTGCGGAGAACTTACAGTTTTACGGACGGATATATGGCCTGGAGCCTGGACGGCTGAAGCGCCGCATCGATGAGCTCGTCGAACTTAACGGACTCGGCCCTTACATGAATCGTTTGTCAGCGCAGCTTTCTGGCGGCTGGAAGCAGCGGCTCGCACTGGGCTGCGCGATGCTGCATGAACCACAATTGCTCTTTCTCGACGAGCCCACAGCAGGCATCGATCCAGTGGCCCGACGCCAGCTTTGGGATCTTCTTTTCGAACTATCCGGTCATGGCATCACGTTTTTTGTGACGACTCACTACATGGACGAAGCCGAACGCTGCAGCCATGTGGCCTACATTTACTTCGGCAAAATAATTGCGGACGGAACGCCCGACGCGCTCCGGGAGCTTCCTGACGTCCAGCCGGCAGGCACACAGCGCGTGGAAATCACCACGCACGAAGTCACGCGTGCGCTGCGTATCGTTCGCGAAATTCCCGGTGTCCGCAGCGCCACTATATACGGGCAATCCGTCCACGCCCTGATAGAGGAGCACCTGAGTCCCGAAGAGCTTCGCACTCAATTATTGAAGAACGGAATCACCGTCAGTGAAATTCGCCCGCTGTCCGCCAGTCTGGAAGATGTATTCGTACAGCTGACCTACAAGCATCAAGCCTTGCAGGAGGCTGGGCGTGAGTAATATTTTTCGCGGTTTCGGCGCGGTGTTTTATAAGGAAGCGTTGCATGTGCGCCGCGACGCGGGCACCCTTTTTTTCTCTCTTACCATGCCTTTGCTGCAAATGTTTCTCCTCGGTTACGGAATCGACACGAACATCCGACAGATCAATACCGTCGTTTATAATGCCGATGACCGCCGGGAGAGCCGCGAACTCATCGACCGGCTGAAAAATTCCGATACATTTCACATTTTCCGGTACGTTCAAAATGATCACGACCTAAATGATCTGATCATCGCCGGCAAAGCCCGGGTGGGCATCAAGATCCCCGTGGATTACTCCGACCGTCTCCTCCACAACATGAGCGCGCAGGTGCTGGTGCTTATCGACGGCTCCGATTCTTCCGTTGCTGGACAAGCGATCAACGTCACGAACGCCATCGGCCTGGATGAATCGTTGCGCCGCGTTTTGAAGGATCGCGCGGAGTTTGCGGTGGACATGCGCCCCAAGCTTCTGTTCAATCCCGACTCTCGTTCTCCGAATTTTTTCTTGCCTGGACTCACCGCCATCATGCTTCTCAATGTCACCACGTTTCTCACGGCGTTCTCCATCGTCCGCGAGAAAGAACGCGGAACTCTCGAACAGCTTTTTGTCACGCCGGTACGCCCATTCGGCCTACTACTCGGCAAATTACTTCCTTATCTGGGTATCGGTTTTTTTGAGCTCTGCCTCATTCTTTTTTCCATGCATTTCATTTTTCTTGTTCCGATTCATGGCAGCGTTCTGCTTCTCGCTTTTCTGTCGCTGCCGTATCTCTTCGCCGCTCTCTCCCTGGGGATTCTCATTTCCAGCAAAGCTGCTTCGCAAGCGGAAGCCATGCAGCTTGCGTTTCTTCCCATCCTGCCCAGCGTCTTCTTTTCCGGATACATTTTCCCGCGCGAAACCATTCCCGCCATCCTGTATCCCATCAGCTATATTATTCCCGCAACATACTTCATCAACATTACGCGCGGAATCATTCTTCGCGGTGCCGGCATTCGCCACCTGTGGACCGACGGCCTCGCTCTTTTCATCATTGGCACTCTTTTGCTCTTCATTGCCGCGCGGCGCTTCCGCAATAAAGTCATCATGGCCTGAAGGGATGCATTTGCAAGCCGATAATCGCGTACTAAAGCTTTTGCCGGATCAATTCCTCGACATCCACAATTTTTTCGCCCAACAGGTTTAGCTTGTTTGCCAAACCCTGAATTTCGGACTCGGCGCGCCGGTTGACATCGTAGTCCAGCTCGCCACGCAACCGGTCTTTCGTGTCCTGGCGGTTCTGGCTCATCATGATTACCGGGGCCTGAATGGCAGCCAACATGGAAAGAAACAAGTTCAACAGGATGAAGGGATAAGGATCCCAGGCGGAAGCACGCAGGCTAGTGTTGATGCCGGCGTAGACGACGAGGACCGCCAGGAAAGAAATAATGAACGTCCAGGAACCTCCAAAGCGCGCAACAGAATCGGCGATGCGCTCGCCAAAGGTCGATTCCGTCTCGATTATTTCGTTGGGATTGCGGCTAGCGCGGATCCGCACGAGTTGCTGCGAGGCATGGAACTGACGGCCAAGCACGGTCAGCATGTCCATGCCGGCGAGCGGCTTGCGCTGAAGGAGCACGGCGATGTCTCGCCGATCCACTTCGACGCACACCGTTTCTTCGAGGGCAATTGCGTTGGTTTCGTGGGGCGTTTGCTCGAGCATGGAAGCGAAGCCAAAAAATTCTCCGTGGGACGGCTGATCGACAGTCACTTCCTGATGGTCAGCGTCGATGATCGTCACGCGGACCGCGCCGGACATCATGATGTAGGCTTGTCCGCCCTGGTCGCCGATTTTGTAGATGCGCTGGCGTGGCGCAAATGTTTTGATCTCGACTTGTCCGGCCAAGACGGCCATCTCCTCTTCGTCCAGCAGGGCAAAAAGCGGCACATGTTTCAGCTCTTGGGGATCGCAAGGCATTTATCACCTCATTGGTTAAAAGCAGTTCGCTGCAAACTTGGATCGAGCATTTCATAATTCGCGAAGGGCGACAACCGGAAGCCATCGGCGAGCGTGAGGCGCCGATTCTGCAATAAAGTCATCATGGGTTGGATACTTTTACAATGAGAATACTGGCTTGCCCTTCTTCACCGGCAGGCACTACTATCGCCATTCCGTGACGGGGTTGAGGTTATCTCAAGTGGAAAATCGTCCAGCGGGCTGGTTCGTCCTTTTGTTTGTACTGGTTGTCGCAGGCGTGTGCGCCGTGCGGGAAGGAACACCGGCACCTCTGCCGGAAGCGGCGTCGCAGGATCTATTCGCAGCCGATCGTGCCCTAGTTTATCTAAACGCCTTCGCCAAGGCGCCTCATCCGATCGGATCCGCCGAGCATGACGGCGTGCGCGACTATCTGGTATCTCAACTTACCGCGCTTGGCGTTACTCCTGAGATTCAACGAGCGACCGGCGTCACGCCGCGCTACGAAGTTGCGGGCACTGTCGAAAATATTTTCGCGCGTGTGAAAGGCACTAGCGGTACGCCACAAGCTGTCGCTCTGGTCGCGCACTACGATTCCGTTCCGGCGGGGCCTGGCGCGGGCGACGACGGCGCCGGCGTGGCCGCTTTGCTAGAAACACTTCGCGCCCTGCGCGCCGGGCCTCCGTTGGCCAATGACGTGTTGATTCTGCTGACTGACGGCGAAGAAGACGGACTACTCGGAGCGTCCGCATTCGTCGCGGAAAATCCGTCCGCCAGGGATGTGCTCGTGGCCGTCAATTTCGAGGCGCGCGGGAATGCGGGCGAATCGCAATTGTTTGAAACCAGCGCAGGCAACGAGCGCCTGGTGCAACTCTTCGCGCAATCGGCGCCGCATCCCGCCGGATCTTCGCTCAGCTACGAAATTTACAAGCGCCTGCCGAACGATACGGACATGACAGTATTTAAGAAGTCCGGCATCGGTGGTCTCAACTTTGGTTTCATCGGTCACTGGGAGGCCTACCACACTCGGCTCGACAATCCCCAATCGCTTGACCGCGGAAGCCTGCAGCAGCAAGGGGAAAACGCGCTTTCGCTTGCTCGCAGCCTCGGCAATGCAGACCTCGCGCAGCTTCAAGATCGGGACGCCGTCTACTTTTCGATTCCCGGAAATATTTTCATGCACTATTCCAGCCGCTTCATTTGGCCGCTCGCTGCTGGCACAAGCGTTTTCCTGCTCGCGGTGATCTTTTATACGAACGGCGCGTGGCAGACGCGTTTGTTGCCGATCCTCGTCAGCTTCTTCTTGCATATCGGCGCGCTTATCTTATTGCCGCTCATCGGGCTTGGCTTTGTTCTCGGCGTGCGGTGGCTTCACCTGCACGCTCTTCCCGAAGGCGGCATCTATCAGAACGCATTTTATGTTCTGGGCCTAGTCGCTCTGCTGACCGCGGTTCTGACGATGCTATATATACTTCTTCTCAAGAAAATCGCTCCGCCTGCTTTTTTTCTAGGCGGCGCGATCCTCCTTTTCATCCTCGCACTTGTATCCTCAAGATGGCTGCCGGGCGGCAGCTACATTTTCGTTTGGCCTTTGCTCGCAGCCTTACTGGCGACGGCCATCGCGGCGTTTCGCCCCAACCATCTTTCTTTCGTTTCCATCCTGATTCTTTGTGTGCTCAGCCTGCCGGCCGTTCTTCTATTCGTTCCACTTCTGAAAGGATTCTACACAGCGCTGGGTTTTACGAACATCGGCGCTCCGCTCTTGAGCATTACGTTCGGCTTGTTGTTCCTTCTGCTCTTTCCGTTTCTTGAGCCAGTGCTCGAATCTGCTGGCAAACTTCTCCCGCTGCTCGCGTTGGCTGTCGCGATTTTCCTGTGTGTCGTCGCAGCGAAAACAACTCGCTACTCCCCTGAGCATCCGAAGCCGAGCCTGCTGGCTTATGCGCTCGACGCAGACACAGGTAGAGCGGTTTGGAGCAGCTCCGTGACGCGCGTTGATTCCTGGACCGCGCAATACCTGGGCGACTCTCCGAGACGCGGCAAGCTGCCCGATTTCTATCCAGTCTGGTATCCCATGGATTTTTTCCAGCGCGATGCTCCTACGCTCTCGCTTACACCGCCGCAAGCCGAGCTTCTGGATAAATCTTCGGATGGCGGCACGCGCACTCTTCATTTCCGCATCACTACGCCGCGTCACGCGCGCACCATTCATGTCGGGCTTCCGAATGCGGAAGTCCTCAGCGCTTCAGTGAATGGCCATGATCTTGGCAACCCGTCTGAAGCGCGCTGGCATCAAGCGGGGCGGTGGAGTTTCGACTATGCTAATCCGCCCGCCGAGGGAATCGACGTTGTGTTGCGCGTCCAGGGCATGGCGCCCGTAAGTCTCGTGTTGGTCGACCGCTCCAGCGGCCTTCCAGCGATTCCGGGAGCGAATTTTGCTCCGCGTCCGGCTGACTCCATGCAGATTCATTCCGGCGACCAGACGATGGTTCGCCGCAGTTTTGCGTTTTAGTGATTTGGCCTTTCGGGTGGCCTCGGGGTACTCTGCTGGCTTGTCTGAGTGACTGTGGGAGCCGCTGTGTCTTGTCCGATCTGTGAAAAGCGCAAAGCTGCGAGATATTGTCCGGCCAAGGACGAGAAAATCTGCCCCGTTTGCTGCGGCAGGGAGCGCGAAGTTTCGATTGATTGTCCTTCGGATTGCTGCTATTTAATCACGGCGCATCGCTATGAGGATCAGCACCAGCGCTCGCTGCCCGATGAGACGCCGCTTCTCGACGTCAAAGTTTCGCAGGACGTCATCTACGCCCACCAGAATGTGCTTTCTGGATTGGCGTTTACAGCGGCGA
Source organism: Candidatus Acidiferrum sp. (assembly GCA_035576885.1). Classification (GTDB taxonomy): domain Bacteria; phylum Acidobacteriota; class Terriglobia; order Acidiferrales; family UBA7541; genus Acidiferrum. The sequence continues at coordinate 152,341 of DATLVZ010000098.1, forward strand.
AATTTTCCGCTGCGCATCCGGCCACGACCGATACCGATGTTCTGGCGGCGCTGCAGGCGCTAGCCGAAACGTACAAAACGCTGGGTTCAGGCATCTATTACGAAAAACCTCCGGACGCTCCACTGCCCCGCGAGCTTTACGCAACGTTCGCCGCATTCCTGAACGAATCGAAGCAGCAAAGCGCCGGGCGTACGGATTCTTCAGCCTTTGCCGGAACTACGCGGATCAGAGACTCTGATATTTTTGCGTTGCTGGTCTTTCTCTATCGGATGGGGCTGCTGCGCACGAACGGCCGTCCCCGCGCGCGCCGCTACCTCGAATTTCTACGCGGCCAATTCCCCGCTACACCAGAATTGAAGCGCGAAGAATCCCGCATCATCGTTCCGTGACGTCGCTTTGAGAACAGATGCGTGGAGAACGGAATCTGGTAGTGTGTTCTTCCGTAACTTGCTCGCGGAGGGCTGAGATGTTTCACACGAAACAGGAATCCGGTGCGCTGAACCGATCGGCAAGAGCGAAGGGGCCTTTGCCAGCCGCCGCGCTAATCGTGTTCAGCTTTGCCGGCGCTGTGACCGTCCCTCATGTAGCTCAGGCACAAGAGCGCGAGTCCGCGGCGAAACTTGTGGCGCGCACCATGGCCAATGCGGAATTTCGCGTGAAGACTTTTCGCGGGGGCGAATGGCTGGGAAGCGGAGATTACTATCTAGCGTTGGAGCCTTCCGGTGCGGGTGCGGGCAGCGACATCGTTCGTTACCAGACATCGACGGGCGCGCGGGACATTCTAGTTGCAGCCAGCCGCCTGATTCCCGCTGGCGAGAAAACGCCGCTGCCTGTCGAAAGCTACGCGATGTCGCCAGACACAAACCTTGTACTGGTGTTCACAAATTCGAAGACTGTGTGGCGGCAGAACACGCGCGGAGACTATTGGGTTCTTAACCTGAAAAGCGGCGCGTTGCACAAACTCGGCGGCGATGCTCCCGCATCGAGCTTGATGTTTGCCAAATTTTCTCCGGACAACAGCAAGGTCGGGTATGTCCGCGGAAACAATGTCTATGTCGAGGATCTTGCCAGCGGAAAAATCACACAACTGACTCGCGACGGCTCGGACACCGTCATTAACGGGACTTCCGACTGGGTGAACGAAGAAGAGTTTGACATTCGCGATGGCTTCGAATGGAGCCCCGAAAGCAGTGCGATCGCTTTTTGGCAATTCAATACCAGCGGCGTGCAGAACTACACACTGATTTACGATCTTGGGGCGCCGCGCGGCGAAATCGTCACGGGAATTCCGTATCCCAACACGGGTCCATATCCGCTGACACTTCAGTATCCCTATCCGCTGGCTGGGACGCCAAACTCCGCAGTTCGCGTAGGTGTTACGCCTGCGTCTGGTGGAAAAGTCGTCTGGATGCAGACCGCGGGCGATCCGCACAATTTCTACATTCCCCGGATGGGGTGGGCAGACGCCGGCCACGTGCTGCTGCAACACATGAACCGGTTGCAGAACAAGAATGAATTTCTACTGGCCGAGGCCACGACTGGAGTCTCGCGAACTGTTTTCGTTGACGAAGACCCCGCGTGGGTGGACGTGAATGCGTCCGTCTTGTGGATCAATAAAGGGCGAGAATTCCTCGTGCTGAGCGAACGCGACGGGTGGCGGCATTTGTATCGCGTGGCGCGAGATTCCGGGAAAGTGGAACTCGTGACGAGCGGCGACTTCGACGTGGTGAGCATCGACCGGGTCACTCCCGATGAGAAGTGGATTTACTTCATTGCGTCGCCTGACAATCCGACGCAGCGCTATCTCTATCGAGTGCGGATGGACGGCTCCGCTGCGCCGGAACGCTTGACGCCGAATCAGCCTGGCACGCACTCCTATACGATTTCGCCAAATGGCGAATGGGCTTTCCACAACTACTCCACTTTTGATGTGCCACCTACATTTGAAGTGGTGCACTTGCCGGATCACCGCGTGATGCGAATTACGGCGGACAATTCCGCGCTGGCTGAACGCGTGAAGCCGTTATCGAGCGGGCCGGCGGAATTCGTGAAAGTGGACGCGGGCAACGGTTTAATGGTGGACGCCTGGCTGATGAAGCCGCCGGATTTCGATCCCGCTAAGAAATATGCGCTGATTGTGAACGTCTATTCCGAACCTGCCGGACAAACAACCGCAGACCGCTGGCCGTCCATGTTCGACCGCGCATTGACCAGCGCCGGGTATCTGGTAGCGAGCTTTGACAACGAAGGAACGCCTGCACCTCGCGGCCGCGAATGGCGCAAGGTCGTCTATGGAAATGTAGGTCCGCTATCGTCTCAGCAGCAAGCAACTGCGCTTCAATCGCTCGAAAAAACTTATTCGTTTATCGATCGGAAGCGAGTCGGAGTCTGGGGTTGGAGCGGCGGTGGAACGGAGACGCTCAATCTGATGTTCCGCTATCCCGAGGTTTACAGCGTTGGAGTATCCGTCGCGTCAGTGCCGGACCAGCGGCTCTACGACAGCATCTATCAAGAGCGGTATATGGGATTGCCGCAGGAGAGTCCTAAGGCTTACGAACAAAGCTCGGCAATCAATTTCGCTTCAGGCTTGCGCGGAGACTTGATGGTTATGCACGGCTCAGGTGATGACAACGTGCACTTTCAGGGCTTCGAGTTGCTGGTGAACAAATTGATCTCGCTGGGACTGCAATTCGACATGCGCGTATATCCCGGCCGCACGCACGGCATCTTTGAGGGCAAAGGCACCAACCTCGACGTGTATACAAATATTCTCGGCTACTTCGAAGCCCACCTGCCGCTGGGACCGCAGGCTACCGCGTCCCACTGAGGCGTGGTGTACCAGCTCGTGGCCTAAATTTCAGACTTTAACTCAGCTTCCCAGTCCCTACCCGGCGGCGCAGGAGCGCATGCTCTGCAGTTGCGTGCTGATTGCAGCGGCGTCCCAGCCTAGCTTCATTTGGGTGCCGGGGATTATGCGCTGGGTGTCGCGCTGGGGGCGTGCATCGAAGCCGTACTTTTGTTTTAGACGTGCCATGCGTTCCGCGATCTGCTTTCGGTACTTCTCCGGGGCGTAGGCTTCTTTTGCGTACCACTCTTCGTATTGTTTCGTGAGGCGGGGAAACTTTTCCCTTATGAATGGCAAGAACTGTTTTGCGGATGAGGGCATAAGAAAAAGCACGCCGGACCAGAACCACTGCGCACCGGCATTATGCGCGGCTTCCGCTACCGCTTCGAGTTCCCCTTGGCGGTCGGTAATGCCGGGGATCAGCGGTGAGGCCGAGACGCCCACTCGCAAACCCGCTTCGCTCAACTGGCGGACCGCGGCGATTCGCAAATCGGGGCGCGGGGCGCGCGGCTCCAGCAAACGCGCCAGTCTCGGCCTTAGCGTGGTCACCGTTATGTTCAGTGCCAGCTCCGATCGCTCGGCAATCTTCTTAAACAGGTCGATGTCGCGGACGATCTGATTCGATTTCGTGATTACGGAAATTCTCAAGCCCTCGCGCTTGGACAATTCCTCGAGACAAGCGCGCGTCACGCCGTATTCGCGCTCGGCCGGCTGGTAGGGATCTGTCGCCGTGCCGATGGCGATGTGCTCCGGCTTTTCGCCGCCTGAACTTTCCGAAGCATACGAGTACTTGTGGGCCACGTCGTAGGCCAGCAGCGGACCGGCATTTTTTTTCACGAAAATCTTTCGTTCAAAGTCGCCGCCGTCGAGCTCCATGTACTCGTGGGTATACCGTGCGTAGCAATAGTGGCAGCCGAATTCGCACCCGCGATACGGATTGATGGTCCAATCGAATGGAACACGCGACGAATCGCAACGGTTAAGGATCGACTTGACTGGAAGCAAGAAATATTCCGGCCGTTCGGCGGACTTCCGGTGGCTCTCCGCTGGAGGAGAGCATGCAGCGAGGCGGGCGATGCCCACCAGCGGTGCGGCTGCCTGTCGGGTCCGGTTTTCCGCACAGCTTTGAATGCCGTGCGGGACCGCCTCTCGCGAGGTCGGCGGAGGGCAATCCGCCGCGGGGCAACCCGAAATGCTGCCGCTTAAGCCGGCAACCGTCGATGCTTCCACTTTTAGGTGGAGGTCGCCCGTCGAATCACCGGCCTTTGGTGCTGGGCTTGTCTCATAGGGGCTAACAGGAAAGAGTGATGCCGTGGATTGTCTAGCGCGGCGGCGCGGAACACCAAAGGTCCGCGCCGTGGAGGAAAGAACTGGAGACATAGCCCACCTCGAAGCACGGGGGAAGTATTTCGCTTTTTGTTCGCTATGTCAAGAACTTTTCGCTTTTTATTCGTTAACCAGGGCTGCCTGCGTAGCAGTATCTCTTGCCACTCACACCGGCTTCCGACCGCTTTGCCGGGCGTCCACCCACAAGGTATTCTGCTTGTTCGGGAGGATCGGCGTGCGAGAGTCCGCATCGGCGCGGTTGCTACCTGGTGTGTGCGTGGTCCTCTTTGGGATCGCCCTGAGCGCTTCCTTCGCCCAACAGCCGCCTCAACCTCAACAGCCTCCCCCCCAGCAGCGCGAGGCAGCTCAAGCCAAGAAGGCGCCTGTGGGGCCAGCTGCTCCCCAGTCCACGCATTTCCCCATACTGCTCCTCGTGCAGGGCAATGATCAGTCCTGGAGTCTGCGGATTGGCCAAAAGGGCCCGGAACGGCTGGATAGAAACGGGTACCCTCCCCTCCCTCTTGAGACAACGGACGTCGTCCGAGAAGGAACCACCGATACTTGGACGTATAACGCCAAAGACTCCCAGACAGGCGCCGCAGTCGCTGTTCATATCACACGCGAGCCGTGTACCGATCCAGCCTCAACAGCCAAGTTGGTATTCACCGCATCCATCGAGCACGCCCAAATCGGCTCTGCACAGGGGTGCGCGCGAGTTGCGACGGAACTCTTCCCGAGAATCAATAATCAGCCGACCGACGACGATGACGAGGCCAAGGAAAAGCCTACACCTCCGACGGTGACACACTTCAAGCCCCCGGTGGCAGCCGCTTACATCACGGACACCGACAAGATGATCGTCAAACGTGGGAGCGTGGCGCGGGCTGTGCCCGGGAAAGCGGGTTATTCGCTCTGTTTGTCGCATGACGGCAAGAAGCTGCTGTTTGTCCGCGATGAGGAACCTTCGCCGCTTCACACCATCAATGAATACGATTTCGAGACCCGGCGGACGAAGGAATTGATCCGGGCGAACGCCAATGCTCCATTTTGGTCGCCAGATGACTCCCGGATCGCCTTTCTCGAAAACGTAGAGGGAAAGTGGCAAGTCTGGAGCATGCCAGCAGCAGCCCCGGAAAAGGCCGCGCCTTTCTATCCCGGGGAGGAGGTCAGTCTGGATGGCTGGGCGGATGCGCACACGATACTCGCCAGCGACTTACAGACACTCTCGTGGATAGGCGATGACGGAATCGTGAAGCAGACACTTGCCAGCGCGGACCTCTACGGCAAAGACCAGTTCGGCGTGACGAGCGGCAATACCGTGCGCATTCACCCGCTCACTGCTGACCTACTGCTCGTTTCTGCCGAGTTGCTGCCTGCGGCGGCTGCCGCCTTTTCCAAAGAAGCTGCAAGCAAAGAGGCGGCCGGCAAAGCTGCTGGGGGCAAAGAGGCCCCGAAGGCGGAAGCTACTACAGTGTTGCCAGGACCAGCATTCTTCCTCTATGAGATCCGCTCCAAGCGGCGCGTCCTGCTAAGTCCGCCAAATATGTTGTCCAACGGCGCCGAGTGGTCCGGCGACGGGCTCCAGATTTTCTTCACCGGCCGCGACGCCAACAGCCACACGGCGACGATCTACCGAGTGTTCTGGGATGGCACCAGCAAAATCAAAATTCACGATGGATATGACTACGCGATTGGCCAATAAGAGTTCGGCCAAACAGTTTTACGCCAGGGAATTCTGCTTGTTTGTGTTTCCTTGACTTCCGCTCATCCTCGGAACTTGCGGCCACTCGGCTTACGGAAGCACCAGCTAAACCCTGCATTTGCCCCCGGCCCGATTGGTCCGGCATTGGCCAATAGGTCGCAGCAGCTTAATTGCCTGCCCTAGCCCGGCAGGCGCGACGCTATACTTGCTTAATGGCGACCCTTCCTCCCGCGCAGCCGAGGCAGGTCGGCATCCTCATCCTGGATGACGACGATCAGCACCTGGGCGCTTTGCGCCAAATCCTTGATTCGGAAGGATGGCGAGTCCGCCTGGTCCAGGAGCCGAAGTCGCTCCTCACCGAGCTAAGATCCGGCGAATGGTCATTGGTAATCGCCAATATCGCGCTTTCCGGCGTCGATACACCTGTTTTCATAACGCTTCGAGAGCTTGCCAGCGTCCCCTTCGAGGAGGGCGGCCGCATCCGCGTTCTCTATATTCTCCCGGAGATGGGCAGCACCCAGTACCTGGCCCCTCTGGAGCTTGCACGCGCACCGTATGTGGTACGTCCTTTCCATCTTCACGACTTTCTCGAGAAAGTCAGCGATCTACTCGTGGAAGTCAAAGCGATCGAAGGACCGATTCGCCAGGTACGCCGGGAGTTTGGCGCGCTGCGAAAAAAGAAAAAAATGGCAGGGCGTTCCAACGCCATGTTTGCTTCGCGCGATTCCTATTCGTATACAGACGAAGAGCTGGCCGAGTACGAGAAACAGGAAAGCGAAGCATCCAAGACGAGACGTAACAAGCCGCGTACAAACCTTGGCGGCTCCGACCGCTGAGCTCTCTCGCGCTCCAGAACTGATAACTCCTAATGTGGCGCGATGGCTCCATCAAGTTGGGCATCCAATTTCAGTAATGCACGGTAAAGAACTTCCGCGCCATTGGCGGCTTGATCGGGCGAAGTGTATTCCAGTGGCGAATGGCTTATGCCTCCACGGCTCGGCACAAAGATCATCCCTACCGGAGCAAAATGCGCCGCATTTTGCGCGTCGTGGCCTGCGCCGCTCGGCAGGTCGAGAGTTCCCAAGCCGGCCTCCCGCGCCGAGGTACGAATAGCGTCCTGAAAAGATTTGGCCGTGAGGGCAGGAGCATGGAAATCCGGTGCCGCGCAAGTGATTTGAACATTTTCCTGGCGGCCAATCTCCTGGAAGCGCTGAATAACTTTCGCGCCGATACGGTCAATCTTTTCCTTATCCAAGTCGCGCAGCTCGACGGGAAACGTGACGCGGCCGGGTATGACGTTGCTGGCGCCGGGCTCGATTTTCATTGATCCGACAGTGCCAACTTGCCTGCCGGGTTCGCTCCGCACTTCATCGCGGACGGCGAGCACCGCGCGGGACGCGGCGGCAAGCGCATCTTTGCGACGAGTCATCGGAGTCGTGCCTGCATGATTGGCGAAGCCACTGGCTGTGCAAATTCGCAGACTGATTCCGACGATTCCCGTAACCACGCCAATCGGCACATTGGCTTCGTCTAGGAGGGCGCCTTGCTCGATGTGCAACTCGAGATAACCTGACACCCTTCCCGGCACTACTTTTGCATCCGCGATGCGGGACGCGTCGCCGCCCATGCGAGAAAGCCAGTCGCAGAGCTTTTCTCCGTTTTCGTCCTGGCGAGCGGCAATATCCGCCGGCAGAATTCCCGCGGCTGCAGAGGACCCAAACAGCCCGGAATAAAACCGGCCACCTTCTTCGTTTGTCCAGATAACCACTTCAAGCGGATGCCGTGTAGTCAGATGTTCTTCGTCAAGCGCTCGGATCACCTCCAGTGCACCGAGGCTCCCGACGTCGCCGTCATAGTTTCCCCCATGGGGCACGGAGTCAATGTGAGAACCAAAGAGCAGCAGAGGGAGTTTCTCGGTTCCAGAGCGGTGCCCGAAAATATTCCCGGCGGGATCTATGCGTACTGCTAACCCAGCCTCACGCATGAGCCCAATGACATAGGCGCGTCCGGTGAGGTCGGCCTCCGTGAACCCGACGCGGCTCACCCCGCCCTCCGGATTTTTCCCAAATTCGCCGAGCTTTTGGAGAGTCGTCCACAATCGATCCTGATTCACGTGCCTGCTAGCGGCACCGGTCCCTTGTTTACGTTTGCCTGCCCATCCGCTTCCAGCCAGCAGGAAAAACAAGCTTAGCCACGCCCCGATCACGATAAGTCCACTTCTTCGCATCCGCATCATTGCCCTCCGCGTCCGCAGTCTCCCACACACGGCAAACATTACAGCAGAAGAATTTTTCGCAACAATTTTGAGCGGCGTGCGGCTTGACTTCCATCCCTTGCAGGCGCGATGCTACCGCGTCCAAGTTGACAAGACTTCCGGACGCGTGGCCGCAAAACGAAAGCTTCCGATCTCATTCACATTCCGAAACGGCCGCACTATTGCGCGATACAAAAGAGGAACTTAATGCGAATTCGAGTGCCAAACACGTTTACTTTCTTTCGATTTGCGTTGCTGGCGACCGTCGCCGCCAGCGCGGCGATGCCATGCGCTGCGCAACAATCCGGTTCTGCGGAGCCGCGCGCCCTGACCACGGCAGATTACAAACGCGCCGAGAGATTCATGGCATATAACACGCGGCCGCTGGTGTTCCACGACGTACGGGCCAAGTGGCTGCCGGGCGATCGCTTTTGGTACCGCGACGGAGCCCCGGAGGGATTTGAATTTGTGATTTATGACGCTGCGCACGGCACACGACAGCCTGCCTTTGACCACGCAAGACTCGCTGCAGCGCTCTCCGCGGCTGCTGGAACGACCTACAACGCGGCGCACCTGCCGTTCATGACCTTCGAGTTTTCTAAAGACGAAAAATCCATCTCGTTCCAGGTGAAGTCTGAACATTGGATGTGCGACTTGGAGGCCAATCGGTGCACCGCCAAAGCAAAACCCTCAAAGGGCGAGGCGGCGGCACCCGAAGAGCTATCCCCAGACGGCAAGACCGCCGCCTTTATCCGCGATTACAACCTTTGGATGCGGGATGTGGCTAGCGGCAAAGAGAGACAATTGACGACCGATGGCGTGAAGGACTTCGGCTATGCGACGGATAACGCAGGATGGATTCACAGCGACCGGCCCATTCTTTTGTGGTCGCCAAATTCCAAAAAAATCGCGACGTTCCAGCAGGATCAGCGCGGGGTCGGCGAAATGTACCTGGTCGAAACGAAGGTCGGGCACCCTGTTCTGCAGGCGTGGAAGTATCCGCTTCCCGGCGATGCGGTCATTACGACGATTCAGCGCGTGATCATAAATCTCGATGGGCCGAAAGTGATTCGGCTACGGATGCCTGCCGATCAGCATCGCACTACACTTTGCGACGATGTGGAATGTCGCGGCAGCGACTGGGACGACGTCGAGTGGAGTCCGGATGCCACGCATCTTGCATTCGTTTCGACGTCGCGCGACCACAAGCATGAGCAGTTGCGTGTTGCGGACGCCGCTACTGGCGCGGTGCGCGAGGTCCTCGAAGAAACTGCTGCCACGCAGTACGAATCCGGATGGGGCCGCGTGAACTGGCACTATCTGCCCGGTTCCAACGAAGTCATCTGGTTCTCTGAGCGGGACAATTGGGGCCACCTTTATCTTTACGACCTCTTGACTGGACGATTGAAAAACCAAATCACTTCCGGCGAATGGGTAGTCACCCAACTGCTCCACGTTGATGAAAAAAATCGTATGCTGTATTTCCTTGCCAATGGCCGCGAGAAGGGCGAGAACCCTTACTTCGCCCACCTTTATCGAATCGGATTTGACGGGAAAAATCTCGCTCTGCTCACACCCGAAGATGGGAACCACGAAGTCAGCTTCTCAACTTCTGGTCACTACTTTTTCGATAGTTATTCCAAACCCGACGTTCCTGCTGTAGCCGTAGTGCGTGACGATTCGGGAAAGCTGCTTTCGACCGTTGCAAAAACCGACATCTCGAAACTAGTCGGGGCAGGCTGGCAGCCGCCCGTCCCAATAAAGGTGAAGGCACGCGACGGAGTCACCGATATCTACGGCCTGCTGTACAAACCGAGCCAACTTGATCCCACAAAGAAATATCCGATCATCAATAACATCTACCCCGGGCCGCAGGGTGGAAGTGTTGGTTTTTGGGGCTTTGCCTCTTCGCGTGGGGATACGCAGGCTCTCGCCGAACTGGGATTTGTGGTTGTTCAGATTGAAGGGATGGGGAATCCGCTGCGATCGAAGAAATTTCACGATTTTTATTATGGGAATATGGGCGACAACACGCTTCCCGACCAAATTGCCGGGATGCGCGAACTGGCACAGAAATATTCGTGGATTGACATTGATCGCGTGGGGGTCTATGGGCACTCCGGCGGAGGATATGCCACGGCGGACGCTATGTTCCGTTACCCCGATTTTTTCAAGGTGGGCATTTCTGAGTCTGGGAATCATGACAATCGGGAGTACGAAGATGACTGGGGAGAGCGGTATCAGGGTCTGCTCGTAAAGAATCCGGACGGAACTAGCAACTACGACGATCAGGCCAACCAAAATATCGCCAAGAATCTGAAGGGCCACCTCCTGCTGGCACACGGCACAATGGATGACAACGTGCCGCCGTACAATACGCTGCTGGTTGTGGATGCGCTTATCAAGGCCAATAAGGACTTCGATCTTTTGCTCCTGCCGAACCAGCACCATGGCTATGGGAGCGAGACACTGTACATGACGCGGCGAAGGTGGGACTACTTCGTGCGCTATTTGCTTGGCGTCGAGCCTCCGCATGAGTACGAACTCAAGCCGCCGACGCCGTAGGACCGCGAAGGACCCCTCGGGCATAACTGTCAAGCCTGCTCATAGCTGAAGGAGGCTTGCTCTTTTCACGTAGAGAGCTTTCCAAGGCGCCTGCTCTTCCCCTCGCCACAAGCTGCAAGAAATCTGCGTTTCCTCGTTCTAAGCCCGAGTCGTGTCCTGGAAGGGTCACGCGAAGGAGGGTGTTATGGAACGGTCGATTTTAGGAGCCATTCTTGGCAGTTTGTTTGGAATTAGCGCGCTTGGGGGGCTGGCGCTGATTGGGGCATCGCCGAATTCTGTGCCAGGGAAGCCGGAAGGCAACTGGCGTTTGCTGGACCCAGTCGCGTATGAAAACATCACGATTTTTCCGGTTGTAAGTTCTTCGAGCCAGGACACTTCGCCGTTTTTGACGCTGGATGAGGGACTTTCGAGCGGCGAGGTGATTGTCAGCGAACAAGGTGCGGCGGGCTTGGCGCGGACGAGGGATGGGCGCCCGGTTATTGTGCCGCAATACAACACGGGGGCAAGCGTCAACCAGCTTGTGCTGATTAACCGGAGCAAACGGCCGCTTCTTTTGTTGGCGGGCGAGCTGGTGAGCGGGGGGAAGCAGGACCGGATTATTGGCAAGGACCGAATTGTGCCAGTCGGGGCGGAGCCGCTGCCGCTGGACGTATTTTGTGTGGAACACGGACGGTGGACAGGGGCGAGTTCGCAATTTGGGGCGGCCAAGACGATTGTGCACCCGAGCGTGCGCGAGCAGGCGGCTGTCGCGCAGAACCAAAATGAAGTGTGGGATGCCGTGCGCTCCGGCACACTGGCGAAGACCCCGCCTCCTCCTTCCGCAGGTCTTGCGGACGGATACAGCGAGGCGCGTATCAGCCCGCGCGCGGTGGAAAGCGTGATCGCGACCGCGGCACCGACTCAGTCCTATGCCAAGATTTATGAACAGAGCCGGGTTGGGGCCTCGGTTGATAGCTTTGTTGAGGAATTGCAGCGACGGTTCAACCATGCGACGGCGGGGCTGAAAGGAGAGCGCGTGGTTGGAGTGGTGGTTGCCTACGGCGGAGACGTGGCGTGGAGCGACATCTTCGCGTCGGGCGATCTGTTCGAACATTACTGGAGCAAGCTGCTGCGGAGTTACGCAGTGGAAGCTTTGGCTCGGCCAACATACCGCGAAACGGCGGCGATTACGGATGCGCGGGAATTTTTGCGTAATCTGAATGGGCGAGAGATTGTCGAGAGTGAGCCAGGGGTTTATCGGTGGCGGGAAATTACCGAAGGCAAGCTCTCGCTGATCGAGTTGGAATCGATCGCGCCGAAGCCGATGACACTGCACAGATTGTTGTTACACCGGACTTCGTGAGCTTGCCGCGGTGTGACGGAGCAAGACGAGCGAGAGAGAAAGAAGGGCACGGTATGCGATGCGCCTACGAGGCCAAGAAGAGGCTCACGTAGGAAAATGCGCGGGGCGTTAGCGTGGGGAAAATGGCCTGACCACGCTATTGTCGGAGGTGAGAGCTAGCAGATCAGCGGCCGTGCCATTCCAAGAGGGATGTTTGAGGGTTGGAGCCAGCTCGGCAAGAGGGGTTAGGACGAAGCGGCGGACAAGCATGCCGGGATGAGGAATTTGCAGGTACGGAGTGTCGATCGTTACGGAATCGTAAAGCAGTATGTCCAGATCGATTTTGCGGGGACCTTTTGCGAAAGCTTTCTTGCTGCCGAGTTGTGATTCAATGGAGCGCAACGTCCGCAAGAGCGCGTGCGGGTCCACTTCTGTCTCTGCCTCCGCGACACAATTCAGAAACCACGGCTGATCGAGATAGTCGACAGGCTCGGTTTCGTAAATCGAGGATACCTGCGTGACGTGCACGCCGGCTGGTGCGAGCGCGGCAATCGCTGCGCGGAGATTGGCTTCTCGGTCACCAAGGTTTGAACCGAGCGACAAGTAGAATGTATGCATGGGCACTTGCGAACTCTAGAGGTTCCAATCCCGGCATTCAACCCCTCATTCGGGATTTTGCGCGCATGGGACCTTTCGGTTCGGTGACACGCGTCCTCCCAAGTTGGCCCGGACTTGGGGGAACAAATCACGTCTGGGCAGCGTACCTCTGTGCAGAAGGCTGAGCTCTGGGATAAGCGCCGCACGGAGGTGGATGATGACGAATTTCTGGCAAGACGTCCGGTACGGTGTGCGTGTGTTGCTGAAAAGCTCGGGATTCACGGCGATTGCGGTGTTGACGCTGGCACTGGGGATTGGCGCAAACACGGCGCTATTTTCAGTGGTAAATGGCGTGCTGCTGAATCCGCTGCCGTTTGCTAATCCCGATCAACTACTGGCGGTATACGCAATGAGCCCTGCGTTCGAGCAAGGCTCGATCAGCTATCCGAATTTTCTAGATTGGAAGAAGGAAAACCGCTCGTTCGCCTTTTTAGGCGCGTTCCGGTCAGAAGAGTACAACATGACTGGAGTAGGCGAGCCGGAGCGGTTGCACGGCCACATGGTTTCCGCGGAGTTCTTCCCGGCGCTCGGCATTCATCCAATACTGGGGCGATATATCCTGCCGGAAGAAGACCGGGCTGGTGCGGCGCCGGTAGTGATGATCGGGGATGGTCTGTGGAAGCGCAAGTTTGGATTGTCACCTGATGTTTTAGGGAAGAGCATCACGATGAATGGGAAGGCGTACACAGTCATAGGTGTTGCGCCCGAGCGGCTGCCAGTTTTCAGCCCGACCGATGTGTATGTGCCTATTGGGCAGTGGACCGACCAAACGTTTCTCGATCGTCACATCAGTATGGGGATGAACTCGATCGGGAGACTGAAAGCTGGAGTCACCCTGGAACAAGCGCGCGCAGACATGGACTCGATTGCACGGAATCTTGCCGCGGCCTATCCCGACGCTGACAAAGGCACGGGGATTGCGCTGGTGCCATTGAAGACGGACGTTGTCGGCAATGTGCGAGGAATACTGCTTGTGCTGCTGGGAGCAGTGAGCTTTGTGTTGTTGATCGCGTGCGCGAATGTCGCGAACTTGCTGCTGGCCCGGTCAACCGGGCGCTCGCGTGAATTTGCGATACGTTCAGCACTGGGAGCAAGCCCAGGGCGCGTGATTCGGCAGCTTTTGACAGAGAGCGTGATGCTGGGGATCACTGGGGGCGCGATCGGGTTGTTGCTCGCAAAGTGGGGAACGCGGGCAATTCTTGCGGCGCTGCCGCAGACCTTGCCGCGATCCGAAGAGATTGGGCTGGATGGGCACGTGATGTTCTTTACGCTAGGAATTTCTGTCCTAACAGGGATCGTTTTCGGACTAGTCCCAGCGCTGAGCACGATGCGGCCGGACATGCACGAAACGCTGAAGGAAGGTGGCCGTGGATCGAGCGGAGCACGGCATCGAACTCAGAGCGTATTCGTTGCGGTGGAAATGGCGATGGCGGTGGTGCTGCTTATCGGCGCGGGACTGATGATCCGCAGCCTTGCGGCCCTCTGGAGCATCAATCCAGGGTTTGACCCGCGGAACGTACTGGCGTTCGACATTTCATCGACGTCCGCCCCGGACATAAGTGCGGGCCAGCTCCGAAATAAATACCGCGCGACTTTGCGCCAGTTGGAGGGCGTGCCTGGTGTGGAAGCAGTTTCCATGCAAGGAGGAGCACTTCCGATGGCAGGCGATTCGGAAGTGCCGTTTTGGGTAGAAGGGCGACCGAAGCCGGCGAGTCCGCAGGACATGCCGTTTGCGCTGTTCTATCTGGTGACGCAGGGATACAACCAAGCGATGCGAATTCCCGTCCAGCGCGGCCGAAGTTTCACGGAGCGCGACGACGAGCGTGCCCCAATGGTCATCTTGATAGACGCCGAATTCGCTCGCACGTACTTTCCGAACGAAGACCCAATTGGAAAACGGGTGAACCTGGCATTCCTCGATTTTCAGGCGGAAATCGTCGGCGTGGTGGGCCACGTTGAACACTGGGGACTGGGTTCGAGAGAACATCAGAGCCTGCAAGCGCAGGTTTACCTTTCGATTTGGCAGGTGCCGGATAAATTCTGGCCGCTGCTGGCAAACGGCTGTGGGTACGTGGCGCGCACGGCGGGAACGCCGCTTGGCGTATTGGGGGCGATTCGCAACGCCGCCGAAAGAGTAGACGGGACTTCGGTGGTGTACGGGGTCAGACCGATGCAGGAAATTGTGGCGCACTCCATCGCAAAGCAACGGATGACGATGCTGCTCTTGAGCGTTTTTTCCGCGCTCGCACTGGTGCTTTCTTCGATTGGGATTTACGGCGTGATTTCCTACCTGGCGGGCCAGCGCACGCATGAAATCGGCGTGCGAATGGCGCTAGGTGCGTCCAGCGCCGACGTGCTTCGCATGGTGTTGGGCGAAGGGATGAGGATTACGCTCGTTGGTGTGGGCATCGGGATTGTGGCTGCGCTGGGATTGACGCGATTGATTACGAAATTGATTTACGGCGTCGGAGCAACCGACCCGATCACTTTCGCGGGAGTGGCGATTCTGTTGACTGGAGTGGCGCTCTTGGCGTGCTACATTCCCGCGCGACGAGCGATGCGCGTGGACCCGATTGTGGCTTTAAGATACGAGTAGTCTGGGCGAAACGGTAAGAGTTATTTAGATCATCTTGCTGGCCACTTGGCGGTTCAAGCGTCCGAGATTTCGCGTAGCCGTCCGCTGGCCACATCGTAAACAAAGCCGCGCACCGCGACTTGTTTGGGAACCCAGGGATGGGTGCGCAGTTTCTGCAATTGGTGGCGGACATTTTCATCGATGTTCTGGAACGCGTAAAAAAACGCTGGAGCGATAGCCGCCGTGCCGGTGCGATTCTGAATTCTGTTGCGCAAATCCTGCTCTGTAGTGTGCATCAGCCCGCAATCCGTGTGGTTGATGATCATGAATTCCTTGGTGTCCAGCAAGTAGTGCGAAACGACCAGGGAGCGGAGAGTGTCTTCGGTGACAATCCCGCCGGCATTTCGAATGATGTGGGCATCGCCGTTCTTCAGCCCGAGAGTAAGAGTCGAGAGCCGCGTATCCATGCAAGTCAACACGGCGAGGTGGCGTTCGGGGCGCGGGGTGAGCCGCCGCAATTCGTGCGTGCGGGAATATACTTCGTTCGCTGCGAGGACTTCGTCGATTACGCTCATGTCGACAACAGTCTAGCAAATCGCGGAGAGCGGATTCGAATTCAGCACACGATTGCCGAGTAATAACCGAATTCGTTCAGAATAGACGTGGCTGGCGCTTGGGCAATTCCTTGCCGAAATATTCGTAGGCCCGGGCGGTGGCGACGCGGCCGCGCGGCGTGCGGTCGATCAAACCAATCTGCATCAGGTAGGGCTCGTAGATTTCTTCGATGGCGTCCTCCTCCTCGGAGAGAGCCGCGGCGAGCGTGCCGAGGCCGACGGGGCCGCCAGCGTATTTATCAAGAAGAGCGAGCATGAGGTTGCGGTCGACTTCGTCGAGGCCGCTTTCATCGACGCCGAGCATGGCGAGTGCTTCCTGTGCGACAACGCGAGTGATGCGGCCGGCGGCGCGCACTTCAGCAAAATCGCGCGAGCGGCGAAGAAGGCGGTTGGCGATGCGCGGTGTGCCACGGCAGCGGCGGGCGATTTCTTCGGCGCCGCCATCGTCCAGCAAGATATTCAGAATTCTCGCCGAACGATGAATGATGATGAGCAAATCAGCAGGCTCATAAAAATCGAGGCGATGGACGATGCCGAAGCGCGAACGCAAGGGAGCGGTGATTAGACCTGCGCGGGTGGTGGCGCCGATGAGCGTGAAATGGCCCAATTGGAATGGATGAATGCGCGCGCCAGGACCCTGGCCAATAATCAAATCGACGCGAAAATCTTCCATCGCGGGATAGAGGACTTCCTCGACGGCGGGCTGGAGGCGGTGAATCTCATCAAGAAAGAAAACTTCCTTGCCTTCCAGCGAGGTAAGGATCGCGGTGAGGTCGCCTTTGCGTTCGAGGAGGGGGCCTGCGCTGGTTTTGATGGGGACGTTTAGTTCATTCGCGATGATTTGGGCGAGTGTGGTTTTACCGAGGCCGGGAGGTCCGTAGAGCAGGACGTGATCGAGAGCTTCGCCGCGGCTGCGGGCAGCTTCAATGGCGATCGAAATGTTCTCCTTGACGCGCTTTTGGCCGATGTATTCGTCGAGGCGCTTTGGTCGGACGCTGGCTTCGATGCGGGCATCCTCGTCGTAGGGCGCGCCGGAAACGATTCTGTGTTGTTCTCTTCGGTCTGGCATTCGTTTTGCGCTGGCGTCGGGCATTGTTCAAGTTTCCATGTGATCCTGGAGCGCTGAACGATCTAAAGATCGGCCACTACAAATGCACGGCAACACCGACGCTCAGGCACCCGCATGAGTGGTTCGACCTATGGGCGCAGACAACGATTGCAAGGCCGAGCGCAGCAATTTCTCGAAATTCGTTGTGCCCACTTCTCGCTTGGCCTCTTCGACGGCACCCTCCGCGGCTCGTGCGTCATAGCCGAGATTGACAAGCGCGGAAACCACGTCAGCTTCGACGCCCGCGGGAGATGCAGCCGCGGGTTTTTGGGCTTCCAGCACCACGGCTTCGAGTTTGTCCTTCAATTCGACCACCATACGCTCGGCAGTTTTACGGCCGACTCCGGGAATTTTGGTCAAGCGCCCAAGATCGCCACCGCGAATAGCGGGGACGAGTTCCTCGACGCTCATGCCGGAAAGAATCTTGAGAGCGAGACTGGGCCCAACTCCCGAGGCAGAAAGAAGCAGTTCGAAGAGATGCTTTTCGCGGGAGGAAACAAAGCCGTAGAGGGAGAGCGCGTCCTCACGGACGTGTGTATGAATGAGAAGGGTCACTTCGGTATGGAGTTCGCCGAGGGCGGCGTACGAGGAAAGCGGGACTTGGACGAGGTAGCCTACGCCGCCGATATCGACGAGAATTTGGTTCGGGCGTTTTTCGGCGAGGCGACCGCGAAGCTGGCCAATCATGGAAGGTCAGTATTGCCGCCTTTTCTTCGCCTGTCAACGAGTGTGCGATTAGCTCGCTGATGCGGCAGAGCTCGCAGGGCGATAGTGACCAGGTACCGCGCGCAGGGAGATGGCCAGGCGGTTCCAAGCGTTGATCGTTGTAACCACAAGGGTGAGATCAACAATTTCTTTTTCGTTGAAGAGCTTGCGGACCTCGTCGTAGACGGAGTCGGGGACATGGGTCTGGGAAACCAAGGTGAGGGATTCGGTCCAGGACAGGGCCGCGCGTTCGCGAGCAGTAAAGAAAGGCGTTTCACGCCATGCGTCGAGTTCATAAAGTCGCTGTTCAGTCTCGCCCAGAGCACGGGCGTCCTTGGAGTGCATGTCGATGCAATACGCGCAGCCGTTGATTTGAGAAGCGCGCATCTTCATCAAGTGAATGAGGGTGTGCTCAAGGCCGCATCCGGCAAGATATTGTTCCAGCGCAGACATCGCCTTCTGCGCCTCCGGTGCGTATCGGCGGGCATCAATTCTGGGTTCCATAAGAGAGCTCCTTTCTTTCAGCCGAGTTCGCCTGCGACCATGCTAGGGCGGATGAGCAGTTACGTCCTCGCTGGTTTTTCTTCTTAATGGATGATCAGAAGGAGCGTGCGGGTACGCTGGCGAAGCAAGAATTATCGATTACCGGCCGCTTTGGCGTGGTTCATCGCCGGGCGCGATCTTTGCGAACGGCCTCATCAATTAAGGCATCCAGTTCACTGCGGGTAAGGGCGACATGGGCGCTGGACGACTCCCCGTTGTCATTAGTCTCGGGGAGTTCGGCGCCTCCGCCCGGCGGCGGCGTGACGAAGTATCTGGTGCGCGCGGCCATCAGCTTCGCAACTTCGCGGCTGGAGAGCAGGACAGGGTCGCCTGCCAATTCCGCTGCCAAAATGATCTTGGCAAAGTGTTCAATAGTTTCCATGCGGAAGAAGGCGGTTAACAGATCCGGGCCACAAGTGACGGCGCCGTGATTCGCCAAGAGCAGCGCATCATAGTGCGGGACAAAAGGTTCCATGGCGTCACTAAGTTCTGGGGTACCGGGAGTGGCGTAGCGGACGAGCGGAATCTGTCCCAGGCCGATGATCACTTCGGGCAAGAGAGCTTTATCCAAAGCACGGCCGGCAGCTGCAAAGCCCGTGGCAGTAGGAGGATGAGCGTGACAGATGGCGTTCACGTCGGCGCGCATGCGATAAAACAACAAGTGCATCGCGATTTCCGAGGAAAACTTGCGTTCCCCGGATAGTTGCCGGCCTTCCAGGTTGGTGATGACCAAATCTCGCGGCTCAAGCATCCCTTTGTTCATGCAAGTCGGTGTGGTGAGGATGCGGTCTTCGTCGAGACGGACGGAAATATTGCCTTCACAGGCTACGATGAAGCCGCGGTCATACATCCACTTCCCCGCAGTACAAATTTCGCGACGATGTTGCTCTTCGCTTTTCTGGTGGGTGGGCGAGAGCGGGTTCGTGTTCATAGAAAGCACTCCTTCCTTGCCCGGGAGTTGTCCCCAGGCCAATTCCCTGCCCCCCAGCCACGCAAACTATGGTCCCCGTTAGACGGGAGACCTGCGGCGAACTTTATCATACTAGGCGTAGATTCCGCGCAACTTTAGAGCGCTGGCCACGCGGTCAATCGCGAGCATATACGCGGCAATGCGGTTATTCACCTGGTGCGCTTCCGCATAGCGCACGACGCCGTCGAAGGCGCTTTCCATCACGTCGAGAAGCCGTTCATTGACTTCGCTTTCCCGCCAGAAGAATCCTTGGCGGTCCTGAACCCATTCGAAATAGCTGACTGTGACGCCGCCTGCGTTGCCGAGAATATCGGGAACGGTAAAGATGCCCTTGGCGTCGACAATCGCGTCGGCTTGCCAAGTGGTGGGACCGTTTGCGCCTTCGCACAGAATGCGCGCCTGGACTTGGTGAGCGTTTTGCTCCGTAATCTGATTTTCGATGGCGGCAGGGACGGCAATATCACACGGCTGAAAGAGAACGTCTCGCGCGGACATTTTTGTACCGCCGCCCGGGAAATCCTGCAATTGTTTTTTCTTCGTGTAGACCCAGTCGATGACTCTTGGAACGTCGAAGCCATTTTCGTTGTAAAGGCCCCCGCCGATATCGGCGAGACCGATGATTTTGTAGCCCGCTTCTTGCATCAGCTGCGCGGCCAGCGAGCCCACGTTTCCGAAACCTTGAATCACGACGCGGCAGCCTTGCTTCTTGATGCCGAGCTTAGCGAGCGCTTTGTCGCAGCAAATCATTACGCCGCGGCCGGTGGCCTCGCGCCTTCCGCGCGAACCGCCGAGTTCGATGGGCTTGCCCGTGACGACTGCAGTTGTGGCTTCGCCGACGTGCATTGAGTAAGTGTCCATGACCCAAGCCATGGTCTGCTCATTTGATCCGATATCCGGGGCGGGGACGTCTCGCTCCGGGCCGAGCCAATCGGCGAGTTCCGCAGTATAGCGGCGGGTAAGACGTTCTAATTCTCCCCGCGACAATTTGCGGGGATCACAAATGATGCCACCCTTGGCTCCGCCAAACGGAATATTCACCACGCCGCACTTCCAGGTCATCCAGGTGGCGAGAGCGCGGACCTCATCGAGGGAAACATCGGGAGCGAAGCGAATGCCACCCTTGCCCGGGCCACGCACTGTGGAATGAAGGACCCGATAGCCAACGAATACATCGAGCTGACCGCTGTCCATGCCGACAGGGATGTATAGGGTAATTTCTTTTTTGGGATATTTGAGATAGCGGTAGAGGCCCTGCTCGAGTCCCAGTTTTTGTGCGGCCACTTCAAAGCGCGCTTCCGCATTCTGGTAGACATTCATTTCTTCTGGAACTGGGGCTTGCGACATGCGGAACTCTCCTTTGAGGAAACGGCCTTTCAGTCAACCAACAATTCGCACTTCGGCCTGTGAAGGGGACTCAAGACCGACTTGCCTTTGCTGGACCAAGAGAGGGCTGGCGGGCTACCCCGTTGCAAGATACTCCAAATCGACCGACTCGCCAGACTCGCTTTTGGCCGGGCCGCCAGTATACGAACCTGCTCCTCAGGCTGCAAGCAAGAGGGTCTTCACGCAGGTAGAGGGAGCGCCCTTTCAAGGCGACTGCTTGATTTGAAAGAGTTACGAAAGATATTTAAGGGTTGCTGCGATCAGGTCGGCGGTGCCCTCGTACGGATCGCCAGGGCTGTCGAATTCCATGGAGCAATAACCCTTGTAGTTGCTTGACTTGAGAATGCCGAACGTCTTCGCCATGTCCACTTGTACGAGCTGGCCCTTTTCATCGGCTTCCATGGCTTTTACGTGGCAGATGCTAAACGCGTGATTGAACATCGCAGCGATGCTCTTGTAGGCATAGTCCGCTTCGCGGGCGGCCAAAGTGTTCGCGAAATCGGGATTCGCGTGCAGCCAGGGGCTGCCCACTTTCTCGATGACGTTGACGATAAAGAAGGGGTCTTCGCTGAGCGAATTGTCATTCTCGAGGTTGATTAGAATGTTCTTCGACTCGCCATATTCTGCAACGCGAAGAAGACTGCTGGCTGCGCGATCCAAATCAGGCTTCGAATCCTTGGCGGGCGGTATATTGGTGCGAACGCTTGGCGACCCGATGGACGCTGCCACATCGATCCATTGCTTACTGAAGGCGATGGCATTTTCGCGTTCCGCTTTATTCACCGCATACTGACTATGCTGGCCGTCGACAGCAATGTTCACGATGGCCCCGCCTGCTCTATCGGCAGCCGAGCGGAGTTCTTCCAGATATTTCGGGTCGCGTGCGCGAAAATGCTCGCTCCAGGGTTCAATCTTATTGATATTGAATTTTGATTTGACGTGAGTTAGGAACGCTTTCAGATCCATCTTTGAAGCAGCGGAATTGCTGTTTCCGTCGTGCGCGCCAGCGATAAAATCCCTGAACGGATACGAAGCGATGGCGATTCGTTCGCGAGACGCGGAAGGAAAGTGCAGAGCCGGGCCGGATCTGGCTACTCTGGCAGTTTTCCAGCCAGGCCACAACATGGCCGCGGCCGCGGTGGCCGCGGAGTTGACAACAAAATGCCTCCGAGTCGAGTGCGACAAAGCGTAGCCAGTCTAGCAGAACAAGTTTTGCCCGGCCACGAATTCGGCCCTTCTGAACAGCAAGATTTAGGAGTGATGATGTCTCCTCGCGCAACAAGTCGTGCTATCAGCTCTGCTATAATCCGGACAAATTTTGCGAGACAAGGAATAACCGGAGACGACAAATGAATCGTATCTTGATCGTACTACTTGGATTTTTCACCTTCGTTATTCCTGAAGTGGCGACAGGTCAGGCGCGCTCCGATCTGCTCTCCAAACTGACAGAACCTCATGAATACACTCTGAAGCGAGTCTCGAGCTATGACCGAACTGGAGGCAACGACGACTACCGGCCGCTTGCCGCCGGAGAGACTCTCACGCTGCTGGATGAATCTGGTCCTGGTGAAATTTCACATGTTTGGATCACCATCGCGAGCAACGAGAGATTCCACCTGAAGAAAATAGTGCTGCGCGTGTACTGGGACGGCGAGAGTACGCCCAGCGTCGAGGCGCCGGTCGGCGATTTTTTCGGACTGGGTTTGGGCGAATATTCACTTTATCAGTCTGTGCCGCTTTCGGTAGGAGGCGACAAGGCTTTGAATTGCTTCTTCCCTATGCCGTTTCAGAAACACGCCCGCATCACGCTCACAAACGAGGGCCAGAGTCGTGCCGAGGCCGTTTATTGGAATATCGATGTGCGCACATACAAGTCGGTTCTCCCGGCCGGTACGCTTTACTTTCACGCGCAGTACCGCCAAGCAACTCCGAATCAGGCCATTCCTGGTAACAAGACCAATTTGGAGGGCAAGGATAATTTCGTTTGGATGGAAGCGACGGGCCGCGGGCATTTCGCCGGAGTCACCATGTCAGTGGTTGAGAATCAGGACGGGTGGTGGGGCGAGGGAGACGACATGTTTTTTGTCGATGGCGAGAGGCTGCCGTCCATCAACGGAACGGGCTCGGAAGATTATTTCTTGGGAGCATGGGACTTTGGTGGAAAGCCCTTTGCGTACGGGCTATTCGGAGCGCCGATCGTTGGCGCGGAATTGCAAGGTGGGCGATGGTCGGTTTATCGATTCCATTTGGATTCCCCAATTCCGTTTACGAAGTCTCTGCGCGCGACAATTGAACACGGCCATGCAAACGATCGCGGAGATAACTTTTATTCTGTGGCGTATTGGTATCAGTCAGAACCTCACGCCGCTTTCCCAACTCTGCCCGAAGCGGAGATACGCGTGCCGCGCGTGGTTCCAATTCCCAGCGCACAAAGATAAACCAAGCCAATATTGGCGGCCGCGACGACAAGTGAGACTGGAGAACAAACTACTTGATTCGAAATTGAAGTGTGACGGTCAGGCGCATCGGAACGGGTTTGCCGTCGAGCGATGCCGGCTGATACTGCCATTGACGAAGTGCGTCTTTCGCGGCTTGATGCAGGAGCGCGGGACCAGAAATGATTTTCATTGTAATGACATGACCGTTGGCATCGATTGACGCGTCGAGGACCACGTCGCCCGACACATGCTGGCTTCTGGCCAGGGGCGGATAAACGGGATCGACTCTACTTATCAATTTTGCGGACTTGACATCTCCACCCACGGGAAGCGGCGCTTCCGGAGCGGCAGGCTGTTTACGTCCGCTTTCGGCGAGGCCTGAATCCAGCCCGCCTACACTTGGTACGACTGCCCCATTGGCCAGAGTCGGAGCCGACTCTTCCTCATCTTGCGAAGCTGCTGGGCGTTTCATGGTTGGACTTGCCAAGTGAACCTCGCCGAGACCCGGTTTGTTGGGCTCAGGTGCCGGAGAGGTGTGCGAAATGCGCTCAGTGACTGCGGCCGGGATCGCGGCGCCCCCGCCGCGCGTGTTGTCGCGAGTGACCGGAACTCGTTGGGGCGCAAGCGGCAATTTAGTGGGAGAAGCCCCGGAGGCCGGCGAGCTAGAAAGCGGTGCCTCGTTCGATGGGGAAGTCGGCTCAGGAGCTTCCACGGAATTTTGTGACACGCGCTGTGTTGCGGGAGGACCGGAGATCGCGGCGTTCGATGGGGTGCCTGGTACGCTAGAAAGTGGCGCTGAAGTACCCTGCACCGCCTTCGTCGGTTGCATGAAGTACCATGCGCCCCCCGCGACGGCCAAGACTGCCGCGGCAATAGCTCCGATCCACACTCCTCTCCTAGAGCCGCCGGACGGGCGGTCGGTAGAAGTCACTTCTTCGTCCAGTGGGAGCAAGTTACCGATGCCGGGCAACTCGATTTCGGGGGCATTTTCGACATTGGCTATAGGCAGAGGATCCGCAGGAAGTTCCGCAGCTGCGGCAATTTCGGCCGCATGTTTAGCTTTTTCCCGCTCAATCAGGTCTTGTGTCGATGCAGGAGCGGCAGCGTTGCGGGCAAGCGGCTCTAGCCACGACGGAATTTTGACTTCTTCCGTGTCCAAGTAGGACACGCTGGGAGTAGGAGTACCCTTGGCGGGAAGGCCCGCCTTGGGAGCCGAACGCTCTGGCTTTGCCATTTCAAATAGCTTTGCTGCTACACCCGAAACACCAGTGGGATCAAGACCGGGTACGGGAGGAACTGCCTTTGCGACTGGCTGATCGCTGAAGAGCAGAGAAGAGAGCTGCTCTTGAAGTTGGGCTGTTTGTTGTTTCAACTCGTCGCTCGGTATCGGACCTGCTTCATCTGCCGGAGTTTGTTCAGCGTCCGGTGAAATCAGAGTCGATGACAGTTTTGACGGCATCAGGACCGGATGGGTTTCGGGAGGGCTCAGAAGGCTTGCTACAGAAAAAGCCACGGAGGAAGAAATCTCCGGCGTGTGTATTCCCGGCACCTCAAGCTGCTTCGCTGGCGGTATTTCTAGGGGCGGCGCAATCGGAGTTGATGGGGAGATCGGGTTCGCAGCGGCCGGCGCAACCGGCTTGAGTTCGGCATGAATTTGGGCTGGCAAAACCTCGGAAGTTCTTGGGAACACGCTGACTACCGGACTCGCTATCTTGGGAGCGGCCGCAAGTGGGGCGAGGGGAATGCCCTTTGCTGCGTGCGGGACAGTTACAGAAGAAACAGGAACTTGCGCGGCGATCCGATCGGCGGGAAATCGCATTCCCCAAAAGCCCAGGACCGACTCCGTGAATTCGAGCTCCACATAGCCACTTACGTTCCTGTAATTCTTCGATTTGACGACCTGGCAGACCACTTCCTTTTTCGTTTTTTCGTTCGTGAGGAATAGCAGTTGACCTGGCGATACCGGGGAACCAAGCCGGATCACCGCGCCGTTGCCGAAGATTAGAACTGTCTTGGTGGTTTCAGAGAATGGTTCGCGTTTGTCGCTGCCTCCCACGGTGCGCGCTCCGTTCACCGTGACGGGCACTTCCAGCGCAACCGGCTGAGGCCGGGCGGGGGTGTCTTCTCCGCGCGCATTCGGTCGCAAGGTAGCCGTCGCCGCTGATTCAGTTGCAGCCGTCAAAACTTCGTTTTCTTTGGTGATTGGTGCCATAGGATGCTCACTTGCTATGCAATATTTTTCTCTAGCCCGCGGAAAAGCAAGGCAGTCACCGAACATGTATATGGTCTGCTTTGCTCCTGCTCATCAGCCATAGTACGTGCGTACCAAGAGGGAAACACCTGTCCTGAAGGACAGCCGTGTTGAGATAGCAAAATGCGTTAACGATTCAGAGGTGGGCGGAATTGCTCGTCAATTTCAACTTGGTAGCCAGTGACAACCTTGTTGGTCTCGTTGGCCATGCCGATGACTGCCTGCAGCTCCTTAAACATAGCGTCGGTCATACCCTTTTTGAAGGCAGAGGCCGTGTGCGAGGCAATGCAGTAGTGGCAATTGTTTGTGACGCTAACGGCCACATAGATGAGTTCCTTCGTCAGCGGATCAAGCGCGCCCGACGCCATGGTCTGCTTGATACTATCCCAGGTGCGCTTCAGTGTGGACGGGTCGTGGGCGATGGCCTTCCAAAAATTGTTGATCCAATCTGTCTTTCGCGTGGCCATGATGTCGTCATAGATGGCGCGAACTTCAGGGGTGGCATCACTGTATTCGATAAGTCCGAATGTCGACATGTTCTCTCCAGGTTTCCGACAAAACGTCTTCCTGGAAACGTTAACAAGAAGCGCTAAACTCTGCCAGAAAAACAGCGCACAAACCTGACACTTAGTAGCTCGTGAACGGAATACTGGCCGGTAGCGGGACCTAACGTCCCAGAAGCGGACACTGGCGCGGGTAGGACAACCACCTTTTTATGACGGTGGCCTTCTTGATTCTGAGAGTTAGCGATTTTTTTTACTTGGCAGGGAACTTGCACATGGACTATAACGTATCACGATATAGTCTTCCAACAGACGATAGAGGCGGGCTGCCAGAGATCGCAGCAAAACCGGGAGGTGTAAGAGTGCCGAAAAAAAGAGAAACCCAGTCATTCCTGCCGCTGACCCCGGCGATGTTTCACATCCTGCTGGCGCTGGCCGATGGCGAGAAGCACGGATACGCCATTCTGAAAGAAGTGGCGCGCCGCACCGCGAACAAGGTGCGGCTGAGCGCGGGAACTCTCTACGGAAACCTGTCACGGCTGGAGAGTGCCGGGCTGATTGCGGAATCGAGCCGGCGGCCTGAAGTAGTGCTCGACGACGAGCGCCGCCGCTACTATCTGCTTACGGAGTTCGGGCGTGAGGTGGCGGTAGCCGAAGCCGAGCGCATGGAAGAAGCACTGGGACAGGCGCGCTCCAAGAAACTCTTCCGAAAACCAAAACTTGCTTAGCGAGGAATGTCGGTCATGGAAAAACAGAGTCTGCCCTTTTCGCAAAAGCTGTTTCGAGCCCTGGTTCGCGTTTTGCCGTTCGATTTCCGGACGAACTATGAAGGCGAAATGGAAGGTGTTTTTCGCGAGCAGCAACGCGAATTGGAAGAGCGGGGCGGCTTCTTGGAGGCGCTCAAACTTTGGAAGGAGACCATCGTCGGAATCTTTAGCACGGCCCCGCGCGAGCACTGGCAAATCCTGACCAGCGACTGCGGTTATGCATTCCGCATGATGCGGAAGAATCCGGGATTCACCGCGCTTGCGATTCTCACGCTCGCCTTGGGCATCGGAGCGAATACATCCATCTTTAGCGTCGTACACTCCGTACTCCTTAAGTCCCTCCCCTATCCCCAGGCGAACCAGCTGATTTTCATACGCCAACAGGAGAAAAAATTGGGCATCGAGGATTTGTCGTTTTCCGTAAAGGAAATAGAAGACTATCGCGCGCAAAACCGGACTCTCTCAGGCCTGGTCGAATACCACGGGATGTCTTTCACGCTGTTCGGGCACGGCGATCCGGAACGCGTGCGAACGGGGGTCGTTTCCGCCAACTACTTCGATTTGTTTGGAGTCAAACCCTTGCTCGGGCGAACATTCTTGTCCGACGATGACAAACCGGACGCGCCACCAGTGTTAGTGCTCAGCTACGAATATTGGAAAAACGATTTTGGCTCGGACCCTGAAATCGTCGGCAAGACATTTGAGTTGAACGACAAAGTGCACACGGTGGTCGGTGTGCTGCCCGCCGTGCCGCAATATCCCAATGAAAATGACGTTTACATGCCCACTTCCGCGTGTCCTTTCCGTTCCGGAAAGGCTCACCTTGAAAACCGCGATATGCGCATGATGGAAGTGTTCGGGCGATTGAAGCCGGGTGTGACGGTAACACAGGCCAATGCGGACGTCTCCACTATCGCCGCCAGGCTGAAAGCAGCATATCCAAAGTCGTATCCGAATAGCGTCGGCTTC
Organism: Candidatus Acidiferrum sp.; assembly: GCA_035576885.1. Classification (GTDB taxonomy): domain Bacteria; phylum Acidobacteriota; class Terriglobia; order Acidiferrales; family UBA7541; genus Acidiferrum. Next base: position 179,837 of record DATLVZ010000098.1, read on the forward strand.
GCTGCTTCGGCGTCCCCTTTGCAAGAGGAGTTGACGAGTAAAGCGCGCCCTACGCTGCTTCTGCTGCTCGCCGCCGCTGCGTTCGTGCTTCTGATCGCGTGCGCAAATGTCGCCAATCTGACGCTCTCGCGAATGGCCAAGCGCGAGCGGGAGCTTGCCGTCCGCAGCGCTCTCGGTGCTGGACGCAGCAGGCTTCTGCGGCAACTTCTGACGGAGAGCTTTTTGATGGCATTCGCCGGCGGCATGCTGGGACTGTTGTTGGCTTACGGAAGCCTCCAGCTTCTCACCGACTTTGTCGGACGCCTGTCGCCTCGTGCACGCGAGATCCACATTGATTCGCAAGTCTTGCTGTTCGCGCTGGCCGCAGCTCTGGGCACAAGTATCGTTTTTGGCACGCTCTCCGCGCTCTTCTCGCGCGCGAATGTAGCCTCGAGCCTGAAAGATGGGACCTCAGGTGCGGGCTCGGGCCGGCGGCAGAATCGCATGCGCGACGCGCTGATCGTTTGTCAGATAGCTTTTTCATTCGTGTTGCTGATTGGCGCGGGACTCATGATTCGCAGCCTGATCAAAATACAGCAAGTGGATGCAGGAATCGTGCCGCAACGAGTGCTGGCTATGCGAACCACTTTCAATTGGTCGAAATATACCGGCTCCGACAAGACCGCGGTGGTGATTCAGAAATTGCTCGATCGGGTTCAATCGGAACCCGGAGTGCTCTCTGCGGCGATTTCGAGCAGGTATCCATTCGAGCCGGAAATGATCCCGGAATGGTTCTCCAACACCTTTCAAATTGAAGGCCGCGACTTGGAACCCGGCCAGGCCCCGCCCGTCAGCACATTTGCTTCCGTTTCTCCCGACTATTTCAAGACCCTCGGGATTCCTTTGAAGGCAGGTCGCCTCCTCGCGGAAACAGACAAGGGCGAAGCGCCTCACGTAGTGATCATAAATGAGACCGCTAAACGCCAGTTCTGGCCGAACGAGGATCCCCTCGGAAAACGAGTTTCAACGGATGCCGGAGAACACTGGGTCACTGTCGTAGGCGTGGTCGGAGACGTGAGGGAGTTTGGGCTGGACCATCCGCCCTCCCCGGAATTTTATGCTTCGCAAGGGCAAAACGCACAACCAAGCACTCTGATCGTCCGCACCATCGGTGAACCTCGAAGCATGGCGAGAGCTCTGACTCGCGCCGTGCATGATGTGGACCCGCAGACGGCGGTGACGCGCATTCTGACTTTGGAACAGGCCCGCTATGAATCGATGGCCTCTCCCCGAGTTACCGCAAGCCTTTTGGGAATTTTTGCAGGACTAGCGCTTGTGATCGCCGCAGCAGGCATCGGCGGAATCATGTCCCTGATGGTCAGCCAGCGCATCCGCGAAATCGGGATTCGCATTGCACTAGGAGCCCGGCCATCTAGCATTCTTCAGATGGTTCTAGGGCAAGGCTTGCTGCTGGCAGTGATGGGGATCGGAATTGGAATTGTCGGCGCTGTCACTTTAACGGGGCTTGTTAAATCGCTTCTCTTTGAAGTTCCGCCGACAGACATTCTTACGTTTAGCGGAGTTGGCCTGACGCTACTGGCCGCTGCTGCGATCGCAAGCTACTTGCCGGCGCGGCGCGCTGCGTCCGTCGATCCAAACATCGCGCTTCGCGCAGATTAGAAACGAGCCTGCGATATAGCCAGACCGCCTCAAAGCCTTGACGGACTTGATGATGAAAGAAACTCCTCAAGCAGGAGACGCGCGAGCCGGCGGGGATTGTGACGAATGACCCCGTGCTCTTCAAAGAGATTATCGAGGACGACGCGGTACCCGAGCCTCTGAAGCTCGGGGAGGTCGACGGCGACCTGCTCGGCTCCTTGGCGACGATAGCGCCTGGCGACTTCCGGCGAAATGGGACGGCGATTCGCCACAACCCAATCCACGACAGAGCGAGGGGTGTGGCGGCGGATGGCCCGGAGATGATCGGCCAAAGAGTATGCGGCGGTCTCGCCCGGCTGGGTCATCAAATTGGCGATGTATACGCGCGGAGCCGGGGACTTGGCGATCGCCGCTGCGATCTCCGGGATGAGCAGATTCGGAAGGATGCTGGTATAGAGCGAGCCGGGGCCGAGAAGAACCAAGTCGGCCTCTTGAATCGCCTCGATCACGGTAGGAAAGGGCGCAACGCGGCGAGGCGCAAGCGATATTTTATCGATCGGTGTCCGGCTCGCGGTGATGCGGGTTTCTCCCCGGACGATGCGGCCGTTCGTCAGCCTGGCGACTAGATGAACGTTTGAAAGTGTCGAAGGAAAGATCCGGCCGCGAATAGCGAGAACTTTGCTGCTGACGCGGACAGCTTCCGCAAAATCTCCCGTCACATGTGTGAGCGCGGCAAGGAACAGATTGCCGAAATTGTGGCCGATGAGTCCCCGGCCAGCGTGAAAGCGATATTGAAAAAGGCGGCCAAGAAGAGCCTCATCTTTCGAAAGGGCCACCATACAATTGCGGATGTCACCGGGGGGAAGAATACGGTTCTCGCGGCGAAGACGCCCGGAGCTGCCTCCGTCATCGGTGACGGTAACTATGGCCGTAAGTTCAGAGATGGGCCTATCCGTATTGGGATGCTCATCGCTGCGCCGCACCACATATTCCTTGAGGCCGCGCAATAGGGTGGAAAGTCCGGTGCCTCCACCAAGTGCCACAACTCGGAATCCTCGAGTGAGAAGCTTCGGTTTGTGCGCTTTTTTCTTCACGGGTTGACGTAGTGAAACATTTCTACAAATCGTTTTGTTCGAGGCGTAATTCTCCGAGCTGAATTCCTGCGCTCGGTTCCAACATTTTGGGAAACTGATACCAATCAGGCCGGAATCCGAAATCGAACAATTTCCTTGGCGCGTTTGGGCTCACGGACAAGAAAATCAATTCACGAAGGCTCAGCCGGCGGTACCGTCTTTCTCCGGATAGAGAAGTTCCGTAAATCGAGGATCTTCCTGGAGGAAGGCGAAGTCTTCATCGTTGCGCGCGTGGAAGCGGTTTTCCGGGCGGAGCTCAATGGCGACTTTGAGGTTGGCCATAGCTGAGTCCGCTTCGCCCGTGAGGCAATCAAGAGCCGCAAGCGCGTAATGAATGTAATCCGATTTCGGCGAAGCTTTACGGGCTTTCAGAAGACTTTCGCGAGCGTCGTCCCAGCGGCCGATGTTCATCATAGCCACACCCCGCTGGTAATGCTCATCGGCGGTCCGTGGGTTCTGCTCCGCGCTGGGCTTCATGCGCTGCTCGGCGATGCGCACATGCATGCGGGCGCGGTCTGCAAGTTCCTTGCTGGGGCCTTCGAGAACTTTTTCCAGCTCCTGCTTCGCTCTTGCAAATTTCTGCTGGTGGAAGAGGGCGAGAGCCTCGTCGTAAATCTTGAGCTGTGCCTGAACGCGGGGATCGACCAGTTCGACGCCGCCGCGCTGCGCCGGTGGCGGAGGAAGTAAGTTCTTTTTTTTCTGTAAGTTAGATTGACCGCGCGCCGTCTCTTTGTCATGCCCCGATGAGCCCGAAGCGGCTTTGCGCGCTTTTGCCATGTCGCAAATCGTATCAGAGGAGAATGATGGCGTCAACGAGTGGAAGTGGGATTGCGAGGGCTCAAAAGAGTAACCTCCGAGCAGCACGAAGAGAAAAAAGACATCGAAATGAGGGCTTTTTCGCGGAAACTGTAAGTAAGTTATCCGACAGAGGACAGGCACAGCCGGAAGGCTGGCCTGCCAGCACTGCGTATGCTATAAATCTGTGGCCGAACTCTGGTTAGGATCAAGTGCCTTTCATCAATTTTCCTGCGCGCGAAATTAACTGCAAGCTCGTGTACTACGGTCCAGGTCTGGGCGGAAAGACCGCGAACCTCCAGTGGGTCTACGACCACACCGGGCAAAACCAGAAGGGGAAAATGGTGTCTTTGGCCACGGAAACGGACCGCACTTTGTTCTTCGATTTTCTCCCCTTGGACCTTGGAACTGTCCGCGGGTTCAAAACGCGCTTTCATTTATATACTGTGCCTGGGCAGGTGTTCTATGAAGCCAGCCGCAAGCTCATCCTGAAAGGCGCGGACGGCGTCGTCTTCGTGGCGGATTCCCAGGAAGAACGCCTCGACGCAAATTTCGAAACTATGGAGAACCTCCAGGAGCATTTAAAAGAACACAACCTGAATTTCGATACGATTCCCTATGTGCTGCAGTTGAACAAACGCGACTTGCCCAACGCTATGCCTGTGGCAGAGCTCACGAAGCAGCTCCAGAAAAAAGGCGAGCCCGTGCTCGAGGGAGTGGCCATTCAAGGAATCGGCGTATTCGAAACGCTAAAAGAAGTCGCGAAGCTGGTCCTCGCCGAATTGAAAAAAGGCGGATGAGCCCGCTAGTAAAGTCGGAATGTTGATTCGATTGGAACTCGCACAGCGATAGGCCTACCTCCGTAAGTCGCTGGTCTAAAACTCCACGCACTCGCTGCTTTGATCGCTGCTTCGTTCAAACCAAATGGAACGCCCTTGATGATGGCTATGTCACTGGCGCGGCCCTCCTCTGTGACTGTCACCATCAAGACCACAGTTCCAGTAAACTTCACCTTTCGCGCCGTGTCTGTATACTCAGGTGGAGGGCAATGGATGCACTCCGGAACGGTAGCCCCATTTGCTCCCGCACGCATCGGCGGGGAAGTATGCTCGGGAGTTGTCGCCTCCCTGAAACGCTCCGCATCGTATCGTTCGAAAGGGGCGAATGCCTCCCGCGGCTCTTGGATCGCAATCCTCATCGCTTCCTGTGGGCCGACCCCCTCGTTGGAAATGTTCAGCAGTTCAGTCAATAAGTTGAAATGATCGCCCAGCTGCTCGATTGTGCCGATAAGTACGACGTTGGCGTGAAACTCGGTGGCAAGCCACCGCGCCGCCTCGCGATCTTTCAATGCGTCGGAAGGAATGTGCTCGCGAACCAGATAATCCTGAAGGCGGCTTCGGTCAGCGACCTTAATGCCTCCGCCTAATGCAACAAATTCCGCCGCGACGGAATCGGCCAACTGAATGCCGAGACGCGAAGTTGAGCCGGATGGGGTTGTGAAATTTGCGACGAGGACGGTGCAGCTGCCGGGATGACACTTGGCTTTATCCGCCCTTTTAAGTATGCGTCCGGCGAGGGTCTTAAGCTCTGTGCGATACGGTGGATTGGATTCGGGCAGGTTCTGCGGATCTTGCGCAAAGGATAAGCCAACCGCAAGAGAGAAGTAGACCGTCACCGGAGCGATCCACCAAGGAATGCGGCCGCATCGCCACATTCTGCAGAGTGTAGCACAACGATACTTACTGCTTCGTGTTAAATCGACCTCTTTCTGACGGATCCGCGGTGCACCCAATCGAAAGCACGCCACAGACGGTTACTGTTGCTTTGGCTAAGCGAAGTTTGCCAGTGCGGCGGATTCCGTATCGAAAGTCGGTATGGCTTCTACGAGGCGCGTAACGGTTAGCGCATCGCGCACGCGGCCAGGACCGCATACAAGACGCAGCGCTCCACCTTCCCGAGTCAGCTTAATGGAAATGCGAACCAGAGACGAGATGCCGGAACTGTCAATCTGAGGAACATTGTTGAGATCGACAACCACCTTTCGAGCGCCACCCTTGACGACCGACTCGAGAGCCTGATGAAGCTGCTCGCTGGGCTCCCCAATCGTCAGGCGTCCTCGAACATCGAGAATCGGGATGGCCCCGGATTCCCGCACGGTGATTTCCAAGGGGAGATGCTCATTCATGGGACTTCTTTCGAAAGCCTCGTTCTGGTGCTGCGGCATCGCCCGCCTGGCCAAAACTGCAGGGACGGCGCCTTCGCGACCGAGATGCATTATACGATGGCCCCGACGCTACGCAAGATTCGGCTGGCAAAGAATTGCCAGGGCGAACTGTGAACACAGGTGGAAGGGCCACATGGCACAATTTGAGTTGCAAAACAGAGAATTCAAAAATTGAATTCAGCCCATTAAAATTTCTAAACCTGACTCGGCGCGGGCACGCGTATAATCCAAGTCGAAAAAGTGGTGGGGTCCCGGCAGTTTCTTTTTCAACTCAGCCCCGGCCTAGCCGGGAGCAACCCAAACGCAGCGGAGTGGACATATCTATGAAGCACCTGGGATGGAAGTGTTGTTTGCTCATGACCATGGTGCTCGCGGCAGCTCCCTCCTTCGCTCAACAGACCCCAACTTCCTCTGCAACCGGTTCCCCTTCCGCAACTTCCAGCGCGACGGCGGGCACTATTCCGGAAACTCAAAAGGCGGTGAACGATAAACTGGCGCAACTCGACCAACGGGTGACCGCCGCGCAATCCTCCGGGGACAATGCCTGGATGCTGGTGAGCGCCGCGCTGGTGCTCATGATGACCGGACCTGGCCTTGCGCTGTTTTATGGCGGACTGGTCCGGCGAAAGAACACCCTGGCCATCATGATGCAGAGCTTCCTCTTGATGGCCCTGATCAGTGTGATGTGGGCCCTCGTTGGCTACAGCCTGTGTTTTGGCGGAAACGGCCCTGTCATCGGCGGATTCGAACACGCGTTCCTGCGCGGGGTAGGTGCCGATCCAAATCCCGATTACGCCGGAACAATTCCCCAATCGACTTTCATGATCTATCAGTTGATGTTCGCAATCATTACGCCGGCGCTGATTACGGGTGCGACGGCAGAACGGATGAAGTTCAGCGGCACAGTCCTTTTTTTAACACTCTGGTTTCTGGTGGTTTATGCCCCGCTAGCGCACATGGTGTGGGGCAAAGGCGGGTTGCTGAACGCGACCCTCGGCGGAAAATTTCCAACGTTGGATTTTGCGGGCGGGACCGTCGTGCATATCAGCTCCGGAGTCTCGGCACTGGTGTGCGCGCTGTACCTCGGGAAGCGCACCGGCTATCCGAGGCAGCCAATGCCACCGCACTCTCTGGTGTTAAGTTTCATCGGCGCATGCCTGCTTTGGGTAGGATGGTTTGGCTTTAACGCCGGCAGCGCGCTGGCCGCGAGTTCGCTCGCGACAAGCGCATTTGTGGCCACCCACTTTGCCACAGCTGCGGCAGCGATTAGCTGGAGTGTGGCGGAATGGATAAAGAACGGCCGAGCGAGCGCTCTGGGCGCTATCTCCGGGGCCGTCGCAGGCTTGGTGGCGATTACGCCGGCTGCGGGCTTCGTAGGGCCCATGCCGGCTCTCGCGATTGGCTTTATCGCCGGCCTGGTCTGCTACTGGATGGTGACAAAAGTAAAGTCGATTTTCGGCTATGATGATGCTCTGGACGCGTTCGGCGTGCATGGCGCTGGTGGCACCATCGGCGCTCTTCTGACCGGCGTGTTCGCGCAACAGGTGATCAATCCGATTTTCGGCGCGGGCAAGCCTGTAGGCGGAATGGATGGCCATTGGGGACAGCTTGGCAATCAGTTGGTGGGCGTTCTCATTGCCTGGGGCTTTGCACTGGTTGGCACCATCGTTCTTCTCAAAATTACGGATATGATTACTGGCATTCGCGTGACGGAGACCGACGAAATCGAAGGTCTGGACATCACGCAACACGGTGAAGAGGCGTACAACCTCGAGTCCTGAGGGTTGAAGGCGCAGGAGCGTAAAGCAGGGGCGGAGCGGAAACATTCATGATGAAAATTGAGGCAATCATTCAGCCCTCGCGGTTCGAATCCGTGAAAGATGCTTTGCGCGAAATTGGCATCGAGGGAATGACGGTGACCGAAGTGCGCGGCCACGGCCGCCAAAAGGGACATACCGAGGTTTACCGCGGCCGGGAATACACGGTGGACCTCCTCCCCAAGCTTAAACTGGAAATGGTGCTTCCGGATCCGCTGGTGCAACGCGCCGTGGACACAATTCTCAAGACCGCCAAGACAGGAAAGATTGGCGACGGTAAGATATTCCTATCACGGGTTGAGGAAGCTATCCGGATCCGAAACGAGGAGCGCGGCGAAAACGCGCTCTAACTCTAGTGACGACCGCAGCTCGCCCAGGTCTTAATCCGGCCAACCGACCCGAAAAAATCATGCAAGGCTCTTTGACTCCCTTGTCCGTGCTCGGACCACAAGCCGAGGACGAACGACAACGCATCCGGCAAAAATTTGAAGCGGGCGGAAGTGCGCAAGACACGCTGCGCTCGCTTTGCGAACTGGCTGACCGGATCGCCAAGCAGATTTTCGGCGAAGTTCTGCGAGTGCACAACGCGGAAGCCCAGGGACTTAGCCTTGTGGCCCTTGGCGGTTACGGCCGCCGCCTGCTTTTCCCCTTTTCGGATCTGGACATTCTTTTTCTCTTTGGGAATGAAAAATCCGAGACCGACTTTCGTCCCTTGATTGGTGATTTTTCCCGAACGCTGTGGGACCTGGGTTTTCGCGTGAGTTCCGCCGGCAGGACGATTGAGGAATGCAAAAGGATCGAAGAAGACAATGCGGAATTTCATCTAGCGCTTTTGGACCGCAGGTTTCTGGCGGGAGATGAAGAACTTTTCGACCGCCTTACCAAAAAAATCCTTCCGGGGCCCGAAAAGCAGTCACGGCCGTTTATGCTCGCGGAACTCACTAAACTCACGCGAGAGCGCCATGCCCGCTACGGAAACACGATCTATCACCTGGAACCGAACGTCAAAGATGCGCCGGGTGGACTGCGCGATTACCAGGCGGCGACGTGGCTTCGGCAGATCGTCAATGGACAAAAAGAAGGGTTAAAGAACACCGCGGGCGAAGAGGAAATGGCCGCCAGCGCTGTCGATTTTCTGAGTGCCATCCGGTGTTTTTTGCACTACAGCAACGCGCGGAATGACAACACGCTGACCTATGAGCTACAAAGCGCGGCCGCCGAGCGATCGCTGGGAGTGACCGATGGCTCGCCGCCTGGTGCGAAACGCAACCCCGAAGAGTGGATGCGGCTGTATTTTCGCCAGGCTCGCGTTCTCAACCGCCTGCTGCTTCGCTACATTGAACAAAGACCCGCGCCGCAGCCTTCCTTAAGGGAGCGATTACTAAGCGCCGCGCGTGGCCAGCGCAATGAGATTGGCAAAGGAAGACCTTTTGCGGTACGGGACGGTTTACTTGAAGCGGTGGACGAGCCCGCGCTTTCCGACCGCCAAGTGACTTTTGCTCTCTTTACCGAGGCCGCCCGCACTGGCGTGCCGTTAAGCCGGGAAGCGGAACGCGCGATCTTTTACATCTTGAAACACCCCGAGCTTCCCCAGAAAAACATACAAGTGAATTGGGCCACTCTGCGGGAAATTCTGAGCTCGGATTATCCCAGCATGGCGCTCCGACCCATGCAACGTCTTTCCCTTCTCCTCGAAGTGCTGCCGGAGTTCAAAGCCATCGACTCGTTGGTGGTGCGGGACTTCTACCACCGCTACACCGTTGACGAACACTCGCTGCGCACCATCGAGCATTTGCAAGAACTCGCCGAACCGCCCGACGAGCGTGCTGCGCATTTCCGGCAGTTGTGGAAGACGGTGGAACGCCGCGATTTGCTGATTCTGGCCTTGCTTCTCCATGACGTCGGCAAGGGCATGGCCGTTGACAACCACGTCACGGGAAGTCTGGAAGCGTTGGAGAGCGCCGCGACGCGGCTTGCGCTATCCGAGTACGAAATCGCCGAAGTGCATTTTTTGATCGAACATCACCTGGACATGTCCGCGACAGTGCAGCGTCGCGACATTTTCGATCCGGAAACGGTTTCCGTGTTCGCAGATATCGTGGCGACACAAGAGCGGCTGCAGCGACTGTGCTTGATGACCTACGCGGACATTCACGCGGTGAATCCTGAAGCCTTGACACCTTGGAAAGCGGAAATGTTGTGGCAGCTTTTCGTGGCGGCCTCAAATCACTTCAGCCGCACTCTGGACCGCGACCGCCTGCATGCCTCCGATGAAGTTCCTCTCTTAGAGCAGGTGGGCCGCCAGGCCGGCGGTGCGAATAAGGCTGAGGTCGAACGGTTCCTCGAGGGCTTTCCACGGCGCTACCGCTCAGTGCACACTGCCGCTGAGATTGCTGCTCACTTCTTGCTCTATCAAAAGCTGGATACCGAGCCAGTACAATCTGAATTGACAGCGCGACACCACTCTTTCTCGCTGACTTTGTTGACCGCCGACAGGCCCGCGCTGTTTGCAACTATTTCCGGCGTGCTCGCGGGCTGGGGCATGAACATCGTGAAAGCCGATGCCTTTGCGAATGCTGCTGGCGTTGTGTTGGATACCTTTCAATTTGTAGACTTGCACCACACGCTTGAGCTGAACCCCAGCGAGATCGAGCGGTTGCAAAAATGTCTCGCCGACGTCGTGAACGGGAAAACGCCTCTTGAGCCTTTGCTAAGAGGTCGAGAACGCGCGAGCAAGGCAAGACCACCCAAAGTGACCGTGGAGATGCGCGTTAACTACGACGACGCGTCTTCGGCGCAGTGCACTCTGTTGGAAATCATGGCGCAGGACCGCCCGGGATTGTTGTACGACATCGGCTCCGCGCTAGCCCGGCTTGGTTGCAACATCGACGTCGCGCTGATCGACACCGAAGGCCAAAAGGCCATCGACGTCTTCTATCTGACGGAACATGGAAAAAAGCTCGCCCAGCCAAAGCAAGAATTATTGCGCGAAGTGCTCCAGAGTACGCTGACGTAAATTTGCAGACGGCGTTCTGGCGCACTCTGGCTTCCTTTGTACGCCACGCGAAAACCGTCACTCTGTAAAGGTGAGACTTTTCCTGTCAGCCGTTGGCTTTCCCTGACGCCAAATTCTGTTTGCTACTGCCGTTTATCGGGAGCAAGGCCTGATGCGTGTGCCGAATCGGGAGCCGCGGATGCAAGCGAGAGGAGAAAAAACAAAACTCCAATGCCGATCAGCATGCCCCCGAATACCACCAGCACGACAAACGCGATGGGACGCGACCACATGAGGCAGAGTCCCTCAACGAGCAACCCGATAGTCACAAGAACTCCCGAAATACGGAGCCGCCGATTCATGGACTCCTCCGGACGGATTAGTTTTTCTGGTACCAGAACTTCACGTCGCCCCAATGGCCCACATTGTGAACCATCTCGTGGCAACCGCTAGAAATACACGATAGTTTGTTCGCCTTGATCGCAGGAAGCGTCGCCGGATCCGCATTGTGAACGACTCCCTCTTCAAAGGATCGCGCGCCCAGATGGCAATGCAGACACACCTGATTGTTGAACGGCTTGTAGAGCTTGATATCCTGCGGCAACGGCGGCGTTCCCAGATAATAAACGTACAGATGCCGCAAGCCGCCGAGCTTCGCTTTGATCGTCCCGAACATCGCATAGTCCGAATGGCAGGTGTAGCAAGCTTCATCCGCGGGAACTCGATGATTTTGAAAATGCGCAGCGGCAAGATACGAAGGGTCGTCGATGTGCAGGCTCCTTCCATAGGACTCCATGATGTGGCACGAAAGACAGAACGTGGTGCTCTCGGAGCGAGTCATTTCATTTTGCACGCCCACTGCAAGAGAGAAGACCGGCAGAAAGAAGAGAACTCCGAACGCAAGGATTTTCCCGGCCCGGGTTACGGTGATCTCGGGGCGTACGACAATCAGGCACGCGAGAATCGCGCTGAACAGAACGAGAACTACGGTGGCGATTGTAGGCATCGAGCCGAGATAATCAGAAAGCGTCCTACTTCTTTAATGTACGAATATAAGCAACGAGATCCTTGATCTGCTCAGGTTTCAGGCTCTTGCCGTAAGGCGGCATTTTCCCTTTGCCCTTTCCAATGAGTTCCGCAAGGTCCTCATCGCTCTGCTTCTGCACATCCGCGGAACCAAGGTCCCGAATTTTATTCGTTTTACCAACAGCGGTTTCGCCCTTGCCATCTGCTCCGTGGCACACCGCACACTTCGCTTTGTACGTCGCGGCTCCCGCATTATCCGCGCGGGCCGGCACGCTCGATATCACATATCCAGCCATTGCCATGCCGATTGTGATGGCCGCGACCCAGTTCGTAGTCTTCTTCATTTACTCCTCCTAACGAGCACTTGGTGTGGATTAAGAATCAGAGCCAATATCGCTAATCCCCAAACTCTATCCCCATCCCAGAATAGCTTTACTGTCAGGCATTCGATTCGCCTCCGACTCCCTGCCTTGGCCTCAGCCATTCGCCGGCTTGCCTTCAAGCTGCCGGATATATAGAAACAATCCGACCAATGTAATGAGGATAAAGATTACTGCAATTCCCAATCCCTTTCTACGAAAATCCCGCTCGGAAAGCGCAGCCTTTCCCGCTTGCAAATCCTTCGCTGCGATTTTCAGTCCGGCTTGAATGTCTTGATCAATGAGTTTGGGCTGGAAGCTGTGAATGGTCACGCGCGCCTTAGTCAGAGAATCGCGTGCTTGATCCTGCTGCAGGCGTGCTTCGCTGACCTCCATCCCGGAAGATTCAGCGACGCCAAGCACGCTGTCAGCGGATTTTATGGACTGGTCCAATTTAGTCAAGCTCGCGAGCAGACCGACTCGGGCTCGATCACAATCGTCACCCGGGGAATGGCATTGCATGCAAACGCCCTCCGGGCCCGTGCCAAGCTTTGCGTCCGTAGGATGGGTGATTCCATGATTGCTGTGGCACACGACGCATCCCGGTAGCCCGGCGGATTGAAAAACTGTCTTGTGCGAGCTTTTCTCATACATCTGCGCCTGAAATACATGGCAATTCGCGCAAACATTCTTCACCGAGTCCACGCCCGGAGGAGCCGCCCCATGATTTCCGTGACAAGTCGTGCAAGTCGGAGCGCTCAGATCTCCGCGTGCCGTCATGGCCTCGTGGTGCACGCTCTTGCTGTAATTTGCAAACTGGTCCGTGGGAATGCCGTAGGGCTTCATGTACGCGGCGTCCGAGTGGCAGCGCGCGCACGTCTGCGCGATGTTGAGGGGATGGACGTTGGAACGCGAGTCTCTCGCTGGGCGCAAATCGTGCACTCCATGGCAATCGATGCAAACGGCCACTTTCGTATCGCCTTTCGCAAACAATTTGCCGTGTACGCTGGTTTGGTACTGGCTGAATTGATCTGTGCGCAGGCCTGGATTGTACTGGCGCATGAAGTTTCCATCCGAATGGCACCGGCCGCATAGCGCCGGAACTTGGTTGCGCTCAATCTTTCCACGGAAACCCGCTGCTTTGCTCATGGCGTCCATGTCAGCTTTCGTCGGATCGCCGCCGTGGCAGCTCGCGCAAGTCAGTCCCTTTTGGAAGTGAATGTCCTGGGAGAATTGCGCCTCGGTCACCCGGAGTGGCGGATCGAGCACGCCGTGGCAGTCCAGACAGGTATTGGCTGTTTGAGCGCGGCTTCCGTATGCGAGTGCGCACACTGCCAGAGTCATCACCAGAACCCGCCAAGCACCTCTACTTTGCAAGGTAGCCATAAATAGTCATCGCCACGATGTAGCACAGTGCAAACACGCCGGCTCCTCTGATCAGCCTCCCCCCCCGTTTCTCTCGCTGTCCTCCGAGGAATGGCAACAGCACCCAAATGGCCCCGGCCAAGCCAAATGCTCCAATTCCTAGAAGTTCTCCGTCGATGTGCAGGATCTTCGACGGAATGAGCTTCAAGGTCTGAAACATGAACATGAAATACCACTCCGGGCGAATCCCGGCAGGTGCCGCGCCAAAGGGATCTGCTTTGGTTCCCAGCTCCCAGGGCAACAACGCTGCGAGCGCACCAAGTACGCCAAGCGCGATGTACCACGCCATGAATTCCCGAAGCAAGAAGTTCGGCAAAAACTTCATCTCTCGGACTACCGAGGGATTGACTTTACTAGCGGCTTGCACACTGGGAGGGAGGCTCATACCAAACCGCTGCACCAGAGCCAGGTGAATCAAAATCAGAAATGCAGTCAATCCAGGCAGGACCGCAACGTGGATACCAAAAAAGCGCGAAAGTGTAGCGCCCGTCACTTCCTCACCGCCTCGGAGGAGCACCATCATCGTATGGCCGACCAACGGCACCTGCCCCGTGATTTCCGTTCCGACTTTGGTTGCAAAAAAGGCCAGCGTATTCCACGGTAGCAGGTAGCCACTGAACCCGAACCCCAGAACCAGAAAGAGCAGGATCATGCCGCTCACCCAGGTTAGCTCCCGGGGCTTGCGATAGGCTCGCAGGAAAAGCACGCTGAACATATGCAGAAAAGCGGTGAAAATCATCAGATTCGCCGCCCAGGAGTGGATGGATCGTATTAACCATCCGAACTGCACGCGTGTCATGATGTACTGCACACTCTCGAAAGCTTCGTTAGCACTGGGCCGGTAATACATGAGCAGCAGGATCCCGGTGCAGACTTGGATCCCGAAAAGAAAAAGAGTGATGCCACCGAGGAAATACCAGTAAGAGAGCTTGTGAATGGGGACAGTTTTATGCCGCAGGGGCTCGGTTAATTTCGCCCAGCCGAAGCGCTCATCAATCCATTCGCGCACCTGCTTGACGATCTTCACCTCACACTCCCCGTTTACGGCTCACGACGATTTCTTTGCCGCGAATATTTACTTGAAAGTTTTCAAGCGGTCGCGGCGGAGGACCGGAGACGTTTCGGCCATCCAGGTCATACGTGCCGTTGTGGCAAGCGCACCAGATTTCGTGCAGATCGCTCCGGTATTGAACTGTGCACCCAAGATGAGTGCAGACCGCGGAGACTGCGTGGTATTCGCCTTCAGCGGTGAGGAGCAGTAACGCGGGACGACTGCCGAAGCGGAAGACCTTTGAGCCATTCGGTTTGAGATCTCCCACCGCGGCGGCGACAACATCGTCTTGCCCCAGGTCAGGGACGGCGGGCGGCACTAGATATTTCAGAACGGGGTAGAGAAAGGAGACAACGGAAGCAAAGACTCCTCCGCCAAGGAGGATTTCGACGAGACGGCGCCTTGCCGGCCGAACCTGTTGGGAGTCTTCGTTCGACATAGAAAAACAAAATCGGTCTTCGAAAAGAAACCGCGAAATCCGCGGAAAATTAGTGCTTCTTTGCCAGAGTCCGGATATAACCGACCAGCTTGGTAATCTCTTCTTTGTTCAACTTAGTGTCGTACGGGGGCATTTTGTTCTTGCCCTTGGTGATGATCTCGGTCAGCTCGGCGTCGCTCCGCTTTTGAACGTCCTCGGAATGCAGGTCTGGAATCTTAAGCGCCTTGCCCATGGCCGTTTGGCCGGCGCCATCGGCTCCATGACACATTGCGCATTTGGCCTTGAAAAGACCTTCGCCCGTTTCTTGCGCGCCGGCCGGCAAACAGAAAAACAAAACCAATCCGATTGTCGCGGAGCCCAAGATCAGCCGATGGATTCTATTTACGATCACTCTGCCCTCCAGCGCGCTCGCTTCCCGCTTCCTGGCGCGTGATTTTCCGTATGACGCTACCATATTTTAAAATGCGTATCGTACAGAAAGTGTGACCAAGTTTCCCCTGAAATTTCGCGGCGCGAAAATGTCTTGTGAGGCGATCGGGCCAGCTCCAACGGTCGGGTCTTCGTGGTAACCGTAATAATCCCAGAAAATCTTTCCGGTCCAAGCCTTCGTGAACTTGTACTCAAACCCGCCGTACGGGTGGAGCCATTTGGAATTGAGCGGGCCCGTCACCTGATTGGGGATCAGCTCTTGGGGGTCAAGACGCAGTTGGGAACCGCTGGTGCCAGTCAGATTGGCGCCCAAGTGCGCGGTGAACTTATGAACCGGAGTATAGGAAACGTCAAAAAAGCCGTAGCTCGATTTGTTGGTATATGTTGAAAGTTGTTGGACCAGGCCCGCAACGTTCGGGCAAGCTTGAATACCCGGGCCGTTCTGGCCGGCCGCGACACTGATATAACAAATTAGGACCTGCGAGAAAACATCTTCGTAGTCGTATCCAATTTCCATTCCGAACTTTTCATTCGGCTGGAGAATTGCCGACACGCCGTAGCTGCGATTGTGCTGCAGGTCTCCTTGTTGGAACTGGTTGTTACGCCCTTCCCAAATCAAAATGTTACCGTCAAGATTCAGCCAGTTGGTCAGTTCATATTTTGTGCGCACGCGATATTCTTGCGACTGCTTCGGGCTGATGCGAGTAAACGTCCCGTCTGCGCTCATGAGCTCGGTATCAAAGCTGATCCTCCACTTCTGGTTGGGCCGGGCCCAGATGCCGAACAAGCCGGAGTATTCATTGATTGGCGGAACAGCCGCTTCCGCCGGGGCGAATCCCGTGTTTGAGACAAAAGAGATGGAGGTATCTGCGTTCAACGTGCAGTCGGCGGGAAGGTTGGCTTGCGAAACTGGCTGTGTGGGATCCACCCGAGCGCAAGCGCCACGGGCGGCGGAGACGGCGGTGGGCCCGGGATAGAAGACCTGGTTGAGAGCTTCGTAGAAATTGTCGGAAATGTAGCGATTCCGGTAACGGAACCCGACTCGCACGCCAAACTTGCGGGAAAAGCGGTAGTCGATCTCCGCTAGATTCGTTTTCTGTTCTTGTTTCAGGAAGTTGCTGTCAGTGACTAGAGAGATGTCTGCCGATGAGCTCGTGCTGTGAGCTACCGTTCCAGCCACGGAACCGAGAGGCGGGACGCAGGTTAGCGGAACCGCCGCAGTCGGCGTGAAGAAATTTGCCGTGGTGTTCAGGTTGGCGCTAAAAAAAGAGCAGCTGGAGAGGCCGAACTCGGCTGGATTGTGCCAGTTCGAGTAGTGGAACGTTTCATTGAAGCTCAACTTTTCAGTGATGTGCCAGGTCGCGCCGAAATCTCCAACGGCTGCTACGCGACGTCCAACTACTGGCCCGGTGTTGAACTGGTTACGAAGATTGGTTCGTGATTCGCGGCCGAAGAGTGTCTGGTTGTAGCCGAAGACGTTGGTGTCCCCGCTCGAGTAACTGATCCGCGCCGTGAGGTCCCAGTTCTGCCAGTAATTGGACTGAATGCTGAGTTGTTCCGTCGGTGTATTCGTGCGAGTGCGCCCATGGTCCAAATAGCCGTTGAAATAGGCGCTGCAAGTGGGATTTATAAACCCCGAAGCAAGAAACGTGCCTGCGCAGGGCTGACTCGCTCCAGCGTTCAGCGAAACACCGATGTCCACGTTCTGAGTGGGATTTACTGGGAAGGGCTGAGAAAAATCGCCAATTCCCGTGTCACCTTTGTAGTAGGTCCACACCTGGTCGTAGCTGATGTTGGTTCTAGGGAGGAGCTTGAGATCCAATCCCAAGCGATACACGTTTACCGTGGTTTTCACGTCTTGCAGGAGAAACTGCTCGGTGCCTTGATGAATCGTGGTGAAAGCGGGGCCCTCCACGATATTTCTCGAATATCCCATGCGAAAGCGTATGGGAGATTCCGGGCGAATGATCAGATTGTAATCTCCCATTTTGCGCCGTGTGTTCATGTTGTGCGGTGAGAAGTCAAGCACGCACGCTGTGCAAACCGTGCCGCCATAACCGGCCGGTCCATTTGCAAACGGAGTCGTGGGGTTCAATGGATTAGCCAGAAGCGAATAATCCCAAAAGTTCTCGTCCTTGCGGAAGAGGGCGTCCAACTTATACCAAGTGTTTTTGGCCACGCGGAGGCGCGACACCTGGTTGGGGTCGCCGCCGTAACCGAAATTGCTGAAGTAGAAGCGATCGAAAAGGGTGGCATGGTGATCGAGCGACTTCATCTCGGTGGTGAAACCCAGGAGGCGCGCCCCTTGCTGTAAATTCACAAAGGTGTCGTAAGCTTGCGTGTCTCCCGAGATGCTGGTAAAGCGTCCGCCGAATTCGATCGACTGCTTGACGTTGTAATTTCCTTGTCCGATGCCCTTCTGCTCCTCGTCCTGCTGGGCTTCGGCCAGAGGTACTCCGCCTATGAGCAGGGGGCCGATCAATAGCAAGCCAATGCCTATCACCCGGTTCTTCCAAAGGACTCTCGATGGTTGATTGACTCCGCGCATGTCGGCTCTCCCTTACGGAGTGAAGAAAACGTGGCTGCTGTTGGAACCATGAATCGCCGTGTGGCACATCGTGCAGGCTTGATACTTCTGCGCCTGGTTGTGGAAAGTGGGAGTGGCCGCGGGGCCTCCCGCATCCGCGGAGAAAGCGTGGCATTCCAGGCAGACCAGGTTTACCTGTGCGCGCTTCAACAGGCGCGGATTGGAAGAGCCATGTGGCAGATGGCAAGCCGTGCAGCCTTCGATCTTGACGGCTTCATGTTCGTACACGAACGGGCCGGCTTTGTCCGTGTGGCACTTGAAGCAAACCAGGTCCTGCGTCCCGGTCGCTCGCAATTGGCGGGTCTGGAAACCACCATGCTGGTTATGGCAATCGGTGCACTTTACGAGTCCTTCGTTCACGCGGTGATGGAAAGGCCGGTTGAACTGCTGCTTCTTATCCAGGTGGCAGCCGTAGCAAAGTGTTGGCTGCTTCTCTTTGAGCAGAAACTGGCTCTCTTTTGCATGGTGCGGGTCGTGGCAATCCGTGCAGCCCACTCCGTTCTGAATGTGGACGGAGCGTGCGAAATTGCTGTGCTCCTCTCCATACTGATGGCAGTCAAGGCAGCGAGCGCTGATCTCCTGCGCCGATGCGCCCTTGAAGGTAAAAATCTTGGTCTTATCTCCGCCGCCCTCGACGTGAGCTTTCCCTGGACCGTGGCAAGCTTCACAACCGTGCCACTCCGGGCCTTTCTTCGTATCCATGGTAGTCACATAGTGCGGGGTGTCTTCAAAGTTCTTGAAGAAATCCTTGGTCGGCATGTCGGCATGGCAGGTTTTGCAGGTCTCGGAACCTACATAGAGAGACGGATCCGTCTGCCTCACATAGGGCTTTTGATCGGACTTGCTGGAAGAAGGATTGTCTTGCGGCGGTCCTCCAAACGCTGCAACCGCAGCGGCAAGCAGGAACGGGAGAATGACAAGGAATGCAATCTTGGGCTTCTTACGTTGAACACCCATCATCACCCCTCCACTCGAATCACCAACATCTTGACACTTGCGTATCCTGAAGCTAAAGCAAGGCTGATTCCACGTCTGTGACCCTTGTCACACGAGCATGTGACCAAGGAATCCCATGAAAACAGGGTAGATACAGTTTCGATCGACCCGCATTCGATTTTCTGAATGCCATTTTCATACCGTGAACATTGTTCAGGACCATTTTGGAAGCTGGCTAGCCGTCCTCCCCTCCCGGTTTTTTTCGTAAGTGCGGATTCTAAAGGGTTTTAAGTCCTGCGTTTTGGAAATGCTGATTCTAAAGGGGTTATAAGTGTGATTTCCGGAAGTGCGGATTCTGAAGGACTTAGTCGCGAAAGGAGAGTGACGGGAAGGAACAGAAAAGCAAGCCCCTCTCTGCGTTCGTGATGACCGTGAGGAGGTAGGGGGCGGCGTGGACGAAGCCCTTCTGGGCCCGGGGCAAGCATGGCGGAAATATAGCAAGGTATTGGCGACTTGTCGACTAATTTTATCTAATTACTGCATGGTCATTCGAACGGCCGGCGCGGATTCGAATGGGAGTGGTGGAAGTCGCGGGATTGGAAGGAGTTGGCGGGAGAGTGAGTGACTTGACAAGGCTGTGGATAAGTGTGGAAAAGTCAAATCCCCAGGTGCAAAACTCGCAAGGCGGGGCGACCCAAAAACTTCCTTCGGATTAAAGAGCCGGCCGCGCGGCGAGGAGATCCGCGAGAATCCAGGCTGCTCCGGCAATCGCGAAGGTCTCGGTGATTTCGCTCCAATTCGAATGACTGTGGGGAACCGAAAGGACCAACGGTACCCATACGATCAGGCCAAAGAGCACGAGCATCAATGTCAGCAGGCGAGAGGCGAGAAGCGCCATTCGATTCGAGAGAAGAGCCACAGCCGCGAGTGCGAAGAAAACAGTCGTGGCAACTGCCCAGAACATCTGATTTGGCGGAAGCCACTTCGGAACAAGACTGGCGGTAGGGTGAAGATAAAACGCCTGTTCGAGTGTGAAGGAAGCGGTACAGAGGCCGAAAAGAATGCGTGCGAGCAGATTCAGACTTTGCGCTGACCAGGCGGATGCCAAGAGGGCAGAAACAATGGCCGCTCCAACGACGAGAGAGAATTGCTCGAAGAAGTTGCCCCAGCTATTGTAGACCCGCGGTGCGGCGACGATTCCTGGCACACACCGCAAGGCGAAGACAAGATTAATCGCAACAAGGACGAGTGCGCCCGGTTTCGCGGTGCGACGGAACTGAATGGCAGCGCCGCCGAAGATCAGGGCAACAGCGGCGGCGTAGACAAGGTAACGCGGTTGATGCCAGCCGTTGTAGTCGTGCCAGACCAGCGTGATGAGGCCAAAGGCTGCAGCCGCCACTCCAAACAGATGACGGCCGAGGTTCAAACCGGGCGTTGATGCGGTCATTTGTTTTCCATCCCGTTCGCGCAGTTTTGTAACGATGCGGGAGAGCCGATCGCCGGTAAGGTTCGTTTGAGCAATCGGGCAACATCCTTCTGGAGCTGCGAGCGTCGGACAGTCGCCTGCATCCTACACCACTCTTGAGGCTGTTCAGCTGAGTCAACTTGCAAATCCAAGAGACCAAGGACCAGGAGGTGAGCAATAGAGATAAAGGCGCCTGCCTGCGAGACGGCCCGCAAGGATGGGCCACCCAGGATTTCCTGCGAATTCAACCGTCAGCCACCCGCCTTTCATGCCGGTAAGCGCGTAGTGACGCAGTTTTTTCAGGAGATTCGGTGGGGCCGCTACTAATCAAAAAGAGAGTCGAGGCGGAGGATGGCGGTGTGGGAGGCGGGGTCGGAGTTGGGGGCAGAGGTGAAGTGGAAGCGGCGGGCGAGGGCGAGCATGGGGCCGTTTTCGGGGAGGATGTGGGCGACGATGGCGGGGATTTTTTCGGCGCGGGCGATTTGGATGAGGCGGGCGACGAGTTCCCGGCCGAGACCGGAACCTTGATAGCGGTCGGCCACGAGGACGCCAAGTTCAGCTTCTTCGCGGCCAAGCTGGCGAGAGAGGCGGGCGACGGCGATGATTTCGTGGGCGGCGGTTTGGGGATTGATGCGGTCGGCGACGAGAGCGATTTCACGGTCGTAGTCCACGCAGCATTTGCGGATGAGGCGCTCGTGAGCGACGCGGGAATCGAGTTTTTGAATTTGGAAATAGCGGAGGTAGACGGAGCTGTCGGAAAGCGTGTGGTGGAAGGCGACGAGGAGGGGTTCGTCTTCGGGTCGGATGGGGCGGAGGGTGACTTCGCTGGAGTCTTTCAGTTTCCAACGGGAAATATATTGCGATGGGTATGGGCGGATGGCGGGGCGGGGGAGCAGCGCGTCTGGGACGTCGGCGGGGAAAAGGACCATGCGGGCGTCGAGGGCGAGCAAGTGTTCGGCAGAGGCGAGGACGGGATTGATATCGATTTCGCGGAGGCGGGGCTGCTCGACGACGAGCTCGCTGAAACGGACGAGAAGAGTTTCGAGGGCGGGAAGGTCCACGGGTTTGCGGCCGCGGACGCCGCGAAGGGCTTTGAGGATTTTGGTTCGCTCCATGAGGCGCGCGGCGAGAGTGGAATTCAGCGGAGGAAGAGCCAGTGCGCGATCGCGGCAGACTTCGACGAGCTGGCCGCCGGAACCGAAGAGAATTACGGGGCCGAACTGGGCGTCGATGGAGCTGCCAAGAATCAGCTCGTAGCCTTGGGCGCGGATCATGGGCTGAACGGTTACGCCGAAGAATGCGCTGCTGCCGGATTTGGCGACGACGGAAGATTCGATGGCGCGATAGGCATCGCGGACTTCCGTTTCGTTGGCGAGATTGAGTTGGACGCCACCGACGTCAGTTTTGTGGGTGATGATTTCCGAGTGGAGTTTTAATACAACGGGGAAACCGATCTCCTTGGCTTTTTCGAGGGCTTGGTCTTCCGTTTTCGCAAGCGATGTGAGAACCGTGGGGATGCAATAGAGTTTGAGAATTTCCTTGGATTCCAATTCGGTGAGAAGCGCGCGGCCGGAGGAGGCTGCGCCGTTTATCAGTTGTCTGGCCTTGTCTCTTCGATCGTTTAAGACCGCGGGGTCATCGGCCGAGAAAGGCGTCTCATACAATCCGCGGAGATTGTAAGAGTAGTTCCACATGGACTTGAAAGCACGCACGGCAGAGTCGGGATAAGAAAACACCGGGATGCCAGCAACGTTAAGAATATTGATGCCGGCCTCGACGGATTGGCCACCCATCCAACTTGCCAGCAGCGGCTTTCCATGGACATTGGCATGGACCTTCAATCCTTCCGCGACTTGCGCAGGGTCGGTCATGCCCTGGGGAGCAAGAATTGTGAGCAGGCCGTCGGTGTTGGGATCCCGCAGCGCAATTTCCGACGCGCGCGCATAACGCTCGGCATCCGCATCGCCGAGAATGTCGATGGGATTGGCGTGGCTCCAGGGCGGTGGGAGAAAGGCGTCGAGCGCCAGGTGCGAGGCTTCGGAAAGGGGGGCGAGCTCCCCGCCAATGGCCATCAAGGTATCCGTGGCGAGAACGCCGGGGCCTCCAGCATTGGTGAGGATGGTGAGCCTGGGCCCGCGAGGGCGGGGCTGTTTGCCGAGAACGTCCGCCATGTGAAATAACTCGTCGATGCGATCGACGCGGAGAACTCCGCAGCGGCGGAAGGCAGCGTCGTAGACTTCGTCGCTTCCGGTCATGGCGCCGGTGTGAGAGGCGGCGGCTTTCGAGGCTGCTTCGGAACGGCCGGCCTTGATGACGATGATAGGTTTGCTGAAGGAAACTTCACGGGCGGCGGAGAGAAACGCGCGTGCGTCGCCGATGGATTCCATGTAGAGAAGTATGCTTTCCGTTTTCTCGTCCTGGCCGAAGAACGAGAGGAGATCGCCCCAACCTACATCGAGCATCGAGCCAGTGGAAACGATGGCGCTGAAGCCGACTTGCTCTGAAAGGCTCCAGTCGAGAATCGCGGTCAGCAAGGCGCCGCTCTGGCTAAGAAAGGCGACGCTGCCGGGGCGTGCGATGTCATGAGCAAAGGTGGCATTCAGGCCAAGCCGAGGATTCATCAAGCCTAGACAGTTGGGGCCGATCAGGCGGGTCACGCCTTTGCGAAGTTCGGCTTGAATGTCTCGTTCGAGCGCAGCGCCATCGGCTCCCATCTCCTTGAAGCCCGCGGAGATCACTACAACGGCTTTGACGCCGGCTGTCACGCACTCGGCGACGATTCCTGGCACGGTGGCTGCCGGGGTTACGACCACAGCCAATTCAGCGACCTCGGGGAGGACGCCGATGGACGGGAAGCACGGCAAGCCGAGAATCTCGGCACGCCGAGGATTTACGGCGAAGACTCGGCCCGTGTACCCAACTTGCAAAAGATTTCGAAGGACTGTGCAGCCGACGCTGCCTTCGCGGTCGGTGGCTCCGATCAGGGCGACGGAAACGGGCGAGAAAAAGCTCGTCATTGGGGAGTGGCCAGTGATCTTTGCGGGCGCGGTCATTGAAACTGTGCCGGAAGCTCGTTGGGAATTACGGCGTTTGGTCTGGTCCATGTGGAGCGTATCGCAGAAGTGCATGCGGAATCAAAAATCACGCAGCGTGCCGAAAGGGGCGGCGACGCGGACGGCGTTGAGCACCGCGGCCAGGTCAATGAACTCCTGTGCCACGGCGCCGCCAATGGGCGGAAGTATGCCGAACGCCGCCAGCATCATACCCGCAATACTCAAAACGATGCCTCCGACAGCACTTTGGAGCGCGATGCGTCGCATCCTTCTTCCGATGTGCATCAACTCATCGACCTTCTCCAGCGAACGTTCGAGAATCACGGCATCGGCAGCTTCGGTCGTGATGTCGCTTTCATGCCCAAACGCGACGCCAACTGTCGCTGTTTGCATGGCTGGGGCATCGTTGATGCCATCACCGACGAATAGGGTCGGGGCAAGTTGTGTTTCTGCGCGAACCATCTCCACTTTTTCCTCGGGACTTTTCGCGGCATAGGCGGCATGTATTCCTATCTGATCTGCCAGGGAGCGAACTTCCACT